>CALLHY010000012.1 GCA_938009275.1 uncultured bacterium | reverse complement strand
TCCATGCCAATATGCCTCTGGTCTAAGCTGGCAAATACCTTTAGAGGTTGATTCGTAATTAGCGGATCCGGCTCACCGATAATCATTGTTTCCCCTATGCCGGCACCTTTCACCTTAACCCAGCTCTTTAGGGCTATGGGAAACATCTGTTGATTGGCAGTGCGGGAGTAAGTTCCCGGTAGTAAATGCACAGTTTTCTGATTCAGACTATCCGAGGCTATCTTGTAAACCGCGGTATGAATGGTTTTTAGTGCGCTGGAGGGGCTAAGCCCATCATTGGCATCATCACCATCGGGAGACACATACAGGTCGCTATTTATCTCCTGATGAAAAGAGGTATTGGCATCTATATGCAACTGGAATTCATTTCCCAATGCGCGTAAGGGAGCGGCGTAATAACTGCTGGGATTCGCCACAGTGAACATCTCCAGGGGAATATTCAGATCGCTATTTATGGAATGGGCAACAATGTCTTGACCAACCCCCGCCCGGTTGTTATAAATTGAACAGCGGTTAACCGGATCAAAGGTCACATTAACCGTACCCATATAGCCGTAGATATACATCCCACCACCCTGATTGAGTGCGTAGTTGTCATAAATCTTTACACCGCTGAGATAGGCTGTGCCCTCGGCAATGTACATGCCTGCACCGTTACCAGAAATGTTATGCGAAATGTTGCAGTTAATCACACTCGAATCTGTCCCCTCAAGTAATGCAATGCCCTGTCCTTTAATATGTGTGATGGTAAAGCCCCTAATATAAACATCTGTAGTTCCAGATAATACAGAAATTCCTGCATTAATACCGAGCCCATCCAAGATTGTAGATTCAACATAGGAATAGTCTTCGGATAATGCTTCCAAACTAATCAATCTAATTCCATTAGTTTGGATGAATACTCTCTCAGAATACCTTCCCGGATATACTAAGACCGTATCGCCCGGACTCGAAGCATTTATGGCAGTTTGAATGCTTGTGTACTGCCCGCTGCCATTGATGTCCACAATTCTGGTGGTAGCACATACATCACATGCCATTATCAATAGTAGAACTAAGCAGAGCAACTTCAAATAGTGGTTAACCATAACTTTTAATAGCATCCTGGAATGGCGACACCATTGGGATCAGTTCTGATAGCGGCCTGCTTAAGCCATTGGACGGCACAAGCCACGCTATGGGAATTACTATGCATCATAAACACTCCTTGGAACCCTAATTCCACTAAACGCATACACCTTAAGCCTGTCAAGTTCAATGTTTGCACAAATGATATAATTGCAGAAGCATGTTAGTCGGGTATTCTGTATCTAAGTGCTCTTAAGCACTATGTGGTAATGATAGATATGTCAACGCACCAACCTCGTGTTGCTTGCAGATGCGCTAGAGATATGCCCCCCCCACGTGAACTCCTTATGGAACTCCTGCGAAAAGCCAAAATTACCAGAAGAAAAGCTACAAGATGGGGTTAATAGCATATTGATACACCGGGCAAGAACTGAC
>CALLHY010000011.1 GCA_938009275.1 uncultured bacterium | reverse complement strand
GGTTAACAGGTTAACAGGTTAACAGGTTAATGGGTTATCAGGTTAATGGGTTATCAGGTTAACAGGTTAACAGGTTAACAGGTTAATGGGTTATCAGGTTAACAGGTTAACAGGTTAATGGGTAGATGCGTGATGCATTAAAGTTCTGTAAGAACGACATATATTAGCCTGAGGCGTGAGCCTCAGGTATCATGCAATACCATTTTGAGTCCCTCGGGGACGACATAGATACTTAACAAAGAGTAAAAGAGCAAAGAGGAGAAGAGAGATTAACGGGTTAGCAGCTTAGCAAGATAGTGAACGTGAGTGTTTACGCGAATCCACATTATAACGACTATAACACACTATAATGACACTATAATGATACTATAATGATACTATAACGACACGGCTTCTATGTCACATTTTCTTCCTTGCTAAAGTGCGTCTATTATCCCATTATCCCCCCTTAATCAAGCGTTAACTATTAACGCTTGATTAAGAGGGGATTAACACATGATAAACGACTTGGAGCAAGCAAGAACAAAGAGGTAATTTAAGTAAGTCTTAAGTAAGTGCTGTAAGTAAGTGTTAAGTAAGTATGTTAAGTAAGTGCTGTGGGTGCAGTTGGTGATAAAGTAATGTGGGCTTGATTCCAGACCAAATCTGGAATGACGGAGGGGTAGGCTTGGATTTTATATACCTGAGGCTTGCGCCTTAGGGTATGGGATACCGATCCTCCATTAATCCTGAAGCTTACGCCCCAGGCAATAGAATGCCCTCTTCCTGGGTCTAGATGTCTTGTGTTTCCCCTTAGTTAAACGTCTAACGTCTAACGCTTAACTCATAACGTTTAATGTTCTTCCGCCTATATTCCTCGCTATTTCTTGCCCTTTTTGTTCGTTTGCAGGATAATCTGTTCCAGGCGATAACGGCGTTTTTCTAATTCCTGTTTTGCCTGAACATAGCACTCGCTGTTGATGTCGGAATTGATGTACTGGGCGATTAGCTGTCCATCCATCAGGTCAGACATGCTGGTGTGGGATTTGCAGGTGTGTTGTTGACTCATGGTTTTCCCCTTGTCCTGGCGGACTTATTTCTTAATTACGTAATACTTGCCTTTGATGCAGACGATAATATAGTTTGTACCATCGTAAACCACGGTGATTTCGGGATCATTGGGGTCGCCTGTATAAGTTGGGAGGCTTTTAACATCGATGGATTCGATGGTGGTGGCATACATGGCGATGGGGGCAATCAGAATCTGCAGAAGCAGAGATATCATAAGTAACTTTTTCATTTCGGAACTCCAGTTTTTTATAGATTAGTTCCGCTTTTGGAAAAGTGTTAACCAGAATCTCTGTAAAATGCTGTTAAATAGGGGGATAAAATTTTAGCAGTAGCACTTGAGTTGGTCTAAACTAAGGGTGCAACGTCCTTTATCCAGGGGTAGGGGTCCCAGTAATTCTTCAGAAATTATGCCCATTAATTGCATACTACTGCAGTCTGTTATTTTTATGTAATTTGCTTTGTTCAAAGTAATGGTCAGGTTCACGGTTATGGGGTATTCTTCATCCGTAAGGTCTATTACATACACATCAAAGCTCCCGCTGGAGTTCATGTGAATACCCCAATCGGATATTTGTTGAAAACTGCCAAAGTTTTGAGCCAATTTTGGCTTCATTGCTTTATCTGCATAGTGAAAAACACGGGAGAAGTCTCCGGATAGGGCATGGGTTAGCAAGGTTTCCAAAAAGCGTTTGATGTTCACCATCTGGCGGTAATCCAGAATGTCCGGTGTGTCTGCCCAACCTTGTTTTTTTAAGTAGCTTGCCCTAAGGTTTGTGTAGATGCGGTGCTTTGTTTCACGAGCTTTGGGGTAACTGATGCTGTTTGCCTGCGCATAGTGTTTCAAGGATTTATGGTTTTTTATCTCGGTGTATGTTAGGTAATCTTCCTTGCTTAGCAGCTTGCGTAGCATTATGTCGTTCAGTTGTTTATCAAGCTCTTTATCGTTGGCGGGGGCAGGTTCTCTCTGGGTCTTGATCTCGTTTACCAAAGAGGCACATAGTGCACTATCCCTGTTTTTCAGCTTCAAGTAAAGCATTGCTTGCTTGTTAACCGCGGATTTTAACCAGGCTTTAACGAAGGTTACCGGTTGTTGGGATTTTAGCAGGGCAATCATCACCATTTGGCTTATTTCCTGAGCATCATCCTCGTTTTTAAGCAGCATCAACGCATAGGAGAAACAATATTGCCACAGATCGGACATATGCGTTTCTGTGGCTTGCTCGATCTTGGTGCTAACCCAAGTTTGCAAGTTTGCCACTTCCGCATCTTCCTTGATAAAGCTAAGCAGAACGCTGTTGGCTATGTCCTTCGCAAGGGTGCTGTGGGGTATCCGCGAGCTAACACTCGTGGTAACCATCTTCTGCACATTGCGATACATTCGCGACTGATACAGCTTGCTTTCTCGTAGTTCTGGTAGCATGAAATTTTCTCCCACAACCACAGAATCAGGTGTTCAAAACTTGTAAAGCAAAAAAGTGTTAAATTCATCCGCAATAGGGTAAAAATAGATTCTTGTTTTGACCCCTAACGACACATAGAAAATGAAACACTCTTTCCCTTCAGATATTTTGACCCCTAAACGACAAAGTGTAAAGGCAACTTTTTCTGCTATCAATGCTGCTTTTCCTACGCAAGCCAGACCAGCAAGAAGCTTACTAATGTCGTTTCGTGGTTAAAACGAAGAAACCAGGATGCACAACGAGTACTGATTCAGTGCTTTATGTCGTATACTTCGAAAGTGGGATACAAAACGAGTTCAGTATTACTACTTCATTTGGTTAACTCACAGAGCAGGCTACTCATGCTTTTGTTTGTTCATGTTTTAACTCACAATTTGCTAGAGGGATAAGGCTTTGATGCTGCGTTGCGTGTCTTGTAATGCGTGGAAGCTCTGGAGTGCGAGAGCTGGGGCAAATTGTAAGTCAAAACCAAGCATGCAGGAAATACGTTCTGGGGTGCTGGAGTGAGGATAGCGCAACAAAATTGTGGGCAAAAAAAAGTGGCTCCGAAAGAGGGATTCGAACCCCCGACCTAGTGGTTAACAGCCACCCGCTCTACCGCTGAGCTATTTCGGAACACTTAGTGAGAGCAAAGTCTTAAATAGTGCTAAAACTGTCAATCAGAAAATTATGCACTACCGGGAATCAGGCAGTTATCACACTCGGCAATCTGAGCTTTCAGCAATCTGTATATCTTACTGGCATCATCGCTATGTATTAGCTTTTCCAGGTGTTTAGGATTACGCACGGTTGCGGAAAGAGTTTGCATTAATTTCAATTGAGCCTCGGGAGTTTCAGCAGGGCTTAAAATTAAAAACACCAATTTCACGCTTTCTCCATCCGGGCTATCCCACTCAATGCCTTTGGATGGCTTAACCACGAATAGTTTGGCGTTATCCAGGCCGTCCAGATGCGCGTGGGGAAAGGCTACTCCTCGTCCCACGGCGGTGCTCATCTGTTCTTCGCGGGCAAATACTTCTGTTCTTAATATGCTTTCCTTAAAGCCAATGTGCGGGGCAGCAGTGGCAAGTAGACTTATTAGCAGTTCATCCTTGGTTTTGGAGCGGTTGTCGAAGATAACGCTTTGTTTATCGAACAGGAAGTTCAGCAAATCCTTACGCAGTTTACGCAGGGTGAAAGACAGCCAGGGGCCGAAGATGATGGTGGAAAAGATGGATGCTGCTACCACGCTAACAAAGACAGTTTCGTTAATCAGCCTGGCAGAATAGGCCAGCATAGCAACAACGATATGCATTTCTCCGCCAGCCGTATGGGAAATAGCGATACTAACCAGATTTGCCTTCTTTTGCTTCGCCCATTTCGCACCCACATACGCACCAAAAAATCGCGAACCTACTCCTAACAGGGTAATGAGGCTAACCAGGAAGATATCCAGATTTGCCAGAATATCTATCTGTAAGCCGATCTTGGCAAAGAATATGGGCACAAAGATAGAATACACCATGCGGTGAATGGTTTGCCTGTCCTTTTCGGAGATGTGCCTGGCTTCACCCACCACGATGCCGGCAATGAAGAATCCAAACAGCGAATGAATGCCTATTTGCAGGGTTACCGCGCCAAACAGCATGCCCAATATCACAATGAAGGTTGTTTTATAGCCGGTTTCGGGGCCGATTTTGGTGTGAATAAGGCTTACTGCCTTATCCACCAATCTTTTCATCACGGTAAGGCTGAATAGCGTGAAAGCAAGAGTTAGGGCTATAAGCTTTAGTATAAAGCCATATTCCACTCCGCTGTGGGCAAACACACCCAGGATGATGGTAAACATCACCCAGCCTACAATGTCGTTTAGGGTTAAAGCCGATACAATCAAAAAGCCCATATCTGTTTTCAGGATGCCCAAATCCTGCAAGCCGCGAATGGCAACCGGCAGGGCACTAATGGTCATTATTGAGGCGATAAACAGGGCAAACAGGAACCTCTGAGAGGGGTCTACCAAGTAGTAATCGGGCAGCAAATAGAAGGGCAGGAAGCATAGCACAATGGGGATTATCAAATCCGCAAAACAGAGTTTTAAGGCTTCGCCGCGCTGTTTCCATACCTTAGAGAAGTTTATCTCCAGTCCGGTTTCCATCAGCAGGAACAAATTGCCAAACCACGCCACTGTGCCCAGCATCGCCCATTGCACTTTGTCCGCAGGAAACAGAAAGCTTTGCCACTCCGGGGCATAGCGTCCAAAGACGGCAGGACCAAGCAGCAAACCCACCAGCACATCGCCGGTTATGGTTGGCTGCTTTATCTTTTCCAGAAAGTAGCCCACAACCTTGCAAGCACCAAGCAGCAGCGCAAATTGAATCAGGAATATGAATAGTTGGTGTTCGCTGATTGTATCCATGTAAAGTCCTTGTTAGGTGGCTATCTCGAAGATCAAATCTTCCCTGGCCTTGGGTATTTCGTTTATCTTGTAAGCTTTCATGATCATGGCTGCTACTTCCTCTGCCTGTACAGCGGTGGCAGCATGTACTTCGCCGATCTTATCGCCTTTGTTCACCTGGTCGCCAATCTTGTGATATAGCAGCGCTCCGGCAGCGTAGTCTATAATGTCCGAAACCTTCATGCGTCCTGCTTTGATGCGAACCAGAGCATAGCCGATAGCCCGGCTGTCTATGGCATGCACATAACCACCGGAAGCGGCAATAATAGGTACTTTCGCCCCGGCTTGCGCAAACAGTGAATAATCGTTTATAACATTAGGATTACCACCCTGTACTGCTATTATCTCGCGGAACTTCTCCAATGCTTCTCCACTGGCAACCACGGAGTCAATCATGGTTTTAGCGTGATAAAAGTCGTTAGCAAGCTCTGCGCTGATAAGCATTTGCGCGGTTAGAGCGGTGGTAAGCTCATAGGTGTCGGGCAGGTAATTACCCTTCAGGTATTCAATAGCCTCTATCATTTCCAGAGAGTTGCCCACGGCATTACCAAGCGGTGAATTCATGTTCGAAAACACTACGCAGACCTTTTGGCCAAAGCTTTTGCCGGTAAACATCAGATGCTCTGCCAGTTCTTTGGCACGGCGCAGATTGGGCATAAAGGCACCGCTGCCAATTTTGAGGTCAATTACCAGATGTTTGGCACCTTCTGCAATCTTTTTGCTCATAATGCTGGCGGTTATCAGGCCCGGGCTTTCTACCGTGGCGGTAACGTCACGCAGGGCATAGATGCGCTTATCGGCGGGAACAAGCTCTTGCGACTGACCAACCAGCGCATAGCCGTGCTTTAGCACCATAGCCTTAAAATTTTCCATGCTATAGCCGGTGGTGAAGCCGGGAATGGATTCCAGCTTGTCCAGGGTTCCGCCGGTGTGGCCAAGGCCTCTGCCCGAGATCATAGGCACATACAGCCCCAAGGCTGCGGCAATGGGAGCCAGCATCAGGCTAATCTTGTCGCCCACGCCGCCGGTGGAATGCTTGTCTGCAACAGGCAGTTTGGCATCGAACTCAATGCTTTTGCCGGAGTCTATGTAGCATTTGGTTAGCGCGGCAATTTCGTCCTTTGCCAGGCCCTGAAAATAGCATGCCATTAGCAGTGCGCTCATTTGATATTCGGCAATGCTTCCATTCAGATAGCCATTAACAAAGGCAGATATTTCTTCCGGGCTCAGCGTTATGCCATCCCGTTTCTTAAGTAGTATTTCTACAGGGTTATAGTTAGCCATTATCATCCTCTAATTTGTTATCAATCTGGTGCGGATATAGCCGCTGAACATATCCATAATCCACACCACCAGGGCTATTAACCACATTATAAGCCCCACATTGCGCCAGGCAAGCATTTGTTGCTGCTGATACAGGGCCAGGCCTATACCGCCACCGCCCACAAAACCCACGATGGTAGCCATGCGCACGTTTATATCCCAGCGGTAGATGGTGAAGGCAAGATAGGGCGCAAGTATCTGCGGTGCTACTGCATAACGCCATACTTGGAGGGTGGATGCTCCTGTGGCTTTTATAGCTTCCACAGGGCCGGGATCGATGTTTTCTATCTGCTCGCTATACAGCTTTATTAGTGAGGCGATGGAATGAATCCACAATGCCAGCATCCCCGCAAAGGGGCCAATGCCCACCCAAACGCAGAAGATAATAGCCCACACAATGGCTTCTATGCTGCGGAAGATGGTGGAGATAGTGCGGATAAACACATACACAGCCTTGCCCGAGATAGAGCCAAACATCAGGTTTTTAGCTGCAAAAAAGGAAAGCACAAAGGCAAAAGGAATGGCAAACACGGTAGCCAATAATGCCAGATAAATGGTTTCCATCAAAGCTGCCAGCATGGGAACCAGTTCCTGGGGATTGGGATTGAAGATACCGCTAAGGATAGAGCCTGTATTTGCCGCCTGGGTAAAGAACGCCACGGGCTTTACTTCCACAATCACCCATGCCATCACCAAGCTAACCAAAATGCCAAGCCCCAGCTCATACTTCCAAAACTTTCTGCCTTCAACGGGAGTAACAATCTGTCTGCCGAGATTGCCTTTAACCCGCAGCAGCAGTGCGGCGAACAGCAATGGTAGTGCTAGCACCCAATAGGCTGGTACGCTGATGTCCCAAATGCGCAGACAAAACCAGCTAATACATGCAAATATGTATAGCCAAAGTGTGTATTCGATGCCAATAATCTTTATATTTCTCATAGTAAACAAAATTCAGGAACGGGCTCTTTGAAGTCAAGCAAAAAGAGAAAAGTGGAAGTTTCATGATGAAGCTTCCACTTAGGTACGCCTGTTAAGGCGTTATACTATCTCATCAGGATAAACTTTCTGGGGGTATGGTTCGTGCCAGATAGACGATAGAAATATATGCCATTGGACAAAGCACTATTGGGCTGGAAATCAATAAGGTTATCACCTTGATTGAGTTTTGCAATAATGCTTTGCACTTTCTGTCCTTTCAGGTTAAACACGTCTATGGCAGCATCATTGAGGTTCTTGCTGTTGTTTAGCACTATCCGGGCGTTTGCAGTAACAGGATTGGGATACATTGCACCAAGCTGCAATGCACCGGGCGACATGGTGGGATCATCATTTGCCACTCCTTCCACAGCGTAGCGGAAGGGGATGCTGTAGCTACCGATGTTGGGAGAAGAAATCACAAAGCGGAAATATGCCACACCGGGGCTTCCGATGATTATGTTGTGGTGAAAGGGCACAGCTTCGCCATCACCGAGATACAAGGGCACCTGAACATCTCCTACATAGCAGTTTCCTGCTTCGTCGCAATAGTTAAAATACCAGTCATCAGGAGCGGAATCCACTTCGATAACTGTGGTGAAATTGTCTGCCGTACCTGTGTTAAAAATCCAGAAGGGCTGTGAGGAATAAAAAGAATTGGCAGGGCCAACTATGTTCGGATTCCAATTCATGGCACCACGCACCTGATAGGTGGGCTGAGGTAGTGTTGAAGCGCTCTGCACGATGGTCTTGTTGTCTAGTTGAACACTAACAATTGCCCAAAGATTAGCTACATTCCAAGATGGATCGATGGCAAAGTCCTTGCTAAAGGTGAATGAATTTAGCTGACCACTTAAATTGAAGTCGTCGTACATGATGCGACGAACTACATTGGTTTGGGTGTCGGTGATGTTATCTTCCAAAATGTAGTAAACAACTTTGGCATTGCTTATCTGGGCGGTGGGCGATACCATCACGATTCTACCACTCAAGTTGGCAGGGCTGGTGGTAAAGTTACTAATCTCTACATTCAAAGGGCTGGAGCTATATCGGAATTGATTCAGCGATTCCAGATAGCGGCTGCCATCCACAATGCCATCTCCACTGCCGTCCACACGAATCTTGCCGTTGAACATAACCGATGGTATGCCAAAAACTTCGTAGTAGTCAAAACGGTCTAACACTTCTTGAGTGCTGAATGCTCCGCTTTGGGTGTATAGCTTGGCGGTTACAAATTCACCTGGGTGAGTTTGGGTGTGAACTTCCTGCATGCCTGTCCATGATATGGCACATCCGCCACAGGTAGTAGAGCCGAATACCTCTGCCACGGTTGTGTAGGGAACGTAGCTTAGCTCTGCATTAAGCAGAGAAAAACTCAGGATGGCTATAAGTAAAACTATGTATTTCATGTGTGTCTCCTAATGGTATTTATACTTAAAAACGGGTGGATAGTTCGGCTTTGATTCCCTGGAAGGCAGAAACATAACGGCAAACTCCATTGCGGCAAATCTTACCTCCGGCTTCCTTGCCGGCAAAGAGCACTAAATCGCTATGGCTGGCGACAGGGTATTTCACTTCCACTGCCGGCCAATATCTGCTGTCCATAATGGCATCAAAATCTTCCCAATTGCTCTGCAGGGCTGCTGAAAGTGATAGTTTACCAATTGCAGTATCCAGTTGCAGCTTCGGTTCATAGTGCTCTGCAACAACCGCGAAGCTTTGCTTTTCTGCCATCTTAAACTCGCTTTTTAGCTGCACTTGTTTGCCCATCACAGGAAAGCCGAGGCTAAGAGCGGGGGTGGTTTCCTTTTGCCAATACGATGAAGCATCATCCACCTTTTCTACATGGGAGTATGCGGTTTCCAGCCATAGCGAACCCAGCATCCAATCCATTGCGGTATAAAGATCGTTCATCTGTTTCAGCTTAGAACTATCCCAGGCTTCTGCGTAGTCTACATTTAGATTTGCGGCTTCGCCAATGGTGATGGTGCTGCGGATTTGCCAACCTTCCTCGTCCACTCCCGAGGCCAATGCATCGGAGAGGGTTTCATTGTGATAGTTGGCCATTGCGAGATCATGAAGGCGGTATTGGAAGTCATCATATAGCTTGTATGCACCTCCAAGCTGGATAACTCCCAGATTGAAATCGGCATTGGCATAAATTGCTTTTCCAAAACTGGTGGAAAGCCCCGGCTGTTTATATGCCTCACTACCGGCATATTCGGCATAGGCATCCAGCATATCCCAGGTTATCAGCATTCTTCCGCTATACACGTCCCTTTGAGCGTAATTATTCATTGCGCCCAGATTGCGCATACTTAACGCAGAGGCACCCAAACGCACACCGTATGCGTATGGGGACATTAAATCAGCTCCGTATACCAAATCATATTTTAACGCATAGTCCGGGCTTTCAATGGCACCGTACAGAGCTTTTATCTTAAAGTTATCATCATACTTGAATAAGAAGCCGTTTATCCGGTGATCTTCATCGAATTCCAGATCGTGATAACTGCGAAAGCTGAGCCCGTTACCAAAGCTCTCTTCAGTAGTGCCGGCGTGAATGCTGAAGGCATCTTTGGCGTATGATACATATAGCTCTTGCCAGCCAAGCTGCAGTTTGTTAGGATCAAGATTGTCCATCAGTTCCTGTTGTTGGGTTGAATACTTGGGCAGTTCGGCGATGTATTTCATGCCAAAGCTGAAGTTTCTATAAGCCAGGCTGAAGGCAAAGCTATCGCGGAAATAGGCATTAAGTGAGTCTTCAGCAGTCCGGTAGATGAATTGGGCTTCGTTTAGCCCATTTATGGAAAGAGTATTTTGTCCACTTAATCCGAGGCACAGCGCAAGGGATATAAGCAATAGAAATAGCTTTATTTTCATCTATTCCGCCTCGGTTTCCAAGCCCATAAGGCTGCGGATGTGCTGTTCGTAAGTAGCTTCTGTTCCCGGCTCAAAACCTACGTGAGTGTAACTTATCTCGCCATTTCTGTCCAAAATAAAGGAATGGGGTGGGTTCACTACATTCAGTTTCTTTGCCAATGTCTTTTCGCTGTCAAAGAGGGTTACGAACTTATAGTTCTTACCTTTAAGGTAATTCTTGGCTTTCATCTGGTTTTTGGGTGAATCGATGGAGATCAGCACCACGGTAAGTGAATCATATTTGTTTGCCAAATCGTTCAAATAGGGCATAGCGATCTTGCAGGGATTGCAGTAATCTGCCCAAAAGTCTATCAGAATTGGTCCTTTATTTAAAAGACTCTCTAAGCTAACGTTCTTGCCGGTGGCATCTGGAAGTCGGAAATCCGGCATGGTATCTGCGAATAACAGGGCACTAAGGAGTATAAGACTTATGCATATAAGTAGCACTTTCATGTTTATTTCTCTCCCTTGCGGAATATGGGAATCTCCAGTCCGCCATAGATTGTTGCGTTGTTTTGGAAGGTTGCTGGCCTCTTTTGGGCGAAAACCACCAGTTTAATGTCTTCGGGAAGATCAACGGTGGAGGTGAGGTTTATATCTATGGGATTGTTAAGGTTTACTCCGTTCAAACTCATTGTGCCTTTGGCGCGCACTACATGGCGCAAGGGCACATTAGGAGTCATAATGTTGGCCAGGGACGATTCTTCTTCATATATAACGTAGTTCAGCACCATCTCGCTTTGATCCAGTTCGGTAAGCGGAGTGAGCTTCACTGCTCCGGTCAGGTATCTGCCGCTTACTGTGGGGGTGCTGTGAATCTGGTAACGAATGGGTGTGTCAATTTGTACATAGCTATCCACCAGGCTCTGGTATTGCGCCAGTGAAGCAGCAGAGCTTTGGGTAACCTTGTCCATGCCGTTGAATACCGATACCGGTGGAGTTAGGGCAGAGTAGTAATTGTGCGTTTGATCTCCATCAATCTCCAGTCCACCGCTGGTGTGATGCTCCAGATAGGTAAAGTTTCCCGGATATTGTAGATACATCTCTTTTAGTTTGGCTTCTGCTTGCGGGCAATTTTGGCAGGTGCGATATGTGAAGTATTCAGCTATAACCAGTTGCTTGCCAGCAGGGGGTTCGCAGATCATTTGGTTGCCCTTTAGCAGCCATTTGTCGTCTATCTTCACCAGCCTCTCCCCTACGAAGGTGCTGTCGGCAATAACTCGCTTACTATCAGGATCGCTTATTTTTAGCTGCCAATTAGCTATAGCATTAGTAGCATTTTGCTGCATGGAAGAGCCATAGCTAACCTCAAAAACTGGATTCTGGACGCCACTGATCATGGTTCTAAGCTGCAATTCCCAGTCAGATTTACTTACTCCAAAATGCAGATAATCATCGGCATAAAAGCCCATAACCAAGCTCAAATCAGTAGCATCGGATTGGTTGAAAGCATCTTGAAGAGGGCTAAATACCGCTTCATCAAAGTTCAGAACCAACGGAGCCTTGTAGTTATGCTCATAGCGGTCGCAGGAACTGAGCAGTGCAAGAAGCAGCAATAAAAGGCTTATGTATCTCATTTATTCTCCCTTGATCCTTGCCAGGGCATTGCTGACATCGGACTTGCTGATAAGTTCGCCAAAGAGATATGGCTCTTCGCCGGGTATGTAGAGCGCATTGAATGGCACTCCGGCGCGGTTATGCTTTTTTATCCACGCCAGCAGGTTTTCATCGCGCTTGGTAAAATCACCTCTTAATAATACTACACCTTTGTCGGAAAACTCTTGCATAGTGCCTTTGGTGAAAAGAACCGTTTTCTCGTTAGTAGTACAGTTTTTACACCAGGCTGCCCCGATATCCAGGAACACGGGCTTGCCCTCTGCCATCAGCTTATCGAACAACGCTTCGTTAAATATATACCAGCCCTCAGGTGCGTGTGGCGCAGGCTGCATATCACCGCTAAGCTGTTCGGTGGCAACAGCATGATTCTCTTTGTAGGGCAGATACACAACTGCTGAGGCAATTATAATCGCTAAGGATACAAAGGTAAAAATCCACTGGGTAGCCTTGCTATTTTCCATGCGGACAAAGCGACCATATAGCCAAACCGCAAAGCCGAGACAGAGCATGAACCAGATTACTTTCAGGAAGTAGTCGGCATCGGTAAGTAGCATAAGGGTTTTTAGCTGGGTGTAAACTATATACAGGAGTACAAAGCCCATCAGTTCTTTGAATAGAACCATCCAATCACCGGGTTTGGGGATTATCTTCAGGGCTTTGGGCACCATTCCGATTAGCAAAAAGGGGAAGGCAAATCCCAAGCCGATTGTAAGGAAAAACAGCATCATCAAAGGAGGTGCCATCTTTAATGCAAAGGGCAAGGCCGCTCCTAAGAAAGGACCTGTGCATGAGATGGCCATCAAGAATGCAAAGATGCCACCAAAGAACGAGCCGCTATAACCACCCTTACTTGTGGCTTTCGTGGCGGCATTCATGCCAGGGGCGTGAATTTCAAAGATGCCAAGTAACGATAGGGCAAAAACAAATACTATCGCCATAAGGCTTATCACAAAGCCGGGATTCTGGTTTTGCAAGCCCCATCCGGCTGATTCTCCAGCCTGTTGCAAAGCGATAAACACACCACCCATCACACCAAATGATATCAGTACGCCAAGTGTATATACCAAAGTATGCCTCAAAACCTTACTTCTGTCTTTTTGTGCCTGATTCATAATGCTCATAATGCGGATGGGTAAGATTGGCAATACGCAGGGAGTGATGTTTAGAATTATCCCACCTAGGAAGGCGAGTAGGATAAACTTCAGTATCTCTTGCCAAACTACTGCTTCTTTTGCTGCTTCCAGAGGCTCGGCTTCCATTGGCTCAGAGGTAACCACGCTTTCCGCAGTATCCTCCACTGCTTCTTCATTCTGAGCTACTACATTTTCTGTGCTAACCGCAGTATCGGGAGCCAAAGACACAACGCTTAGTTTTAGAATGCCTTCTTCCTCTTCGGGCGGATTACACATCCCGCTGTCGAAGCAAAGGTTATAAGCCAGAATAGCTTTTATCTGCTTTTCGCCTGCTTTGGCGGTGCTTTTAACCTTGAAGGGCAAACTAAGGGTAACCTGTGGGTAGTATTGCCATTCAGTGTCTGACACCACCTTGGTAGCCTTGGGGTAAACAAGCTTACCAAAGCTGATATCCGGGTGGCTGGCTTCCAGATAAAAATACTCTGGGGCATTAGGATCGAAAGACTGCTTTTGTCCCTGAGGAATAATAAGGGTAGCCCGCAACATGCCTCTTTCTCCGGGTTTCAGATTATTGGCAGACAGGTTAAACTTAACCGATTGAGCATACACCATATTTAGCGATAGCAATGCAAGTATCGCCAATATTAACATCTTAGTACGTAAACGCATGGACATAAACCTCCAGGGTTCTATTCTTTCACTTCTAAAATAGTTTAATGCATAAAACATTCCAAGCAATCAACTTATTACCGGAAGCATGCTGTTTATTAGTCCGTGACGCAATCCACGAACGCTTATATACATACTATCGGTCTGGCACAGATCAATGATTCTAAGGGCTATTAATGCCGATACGATAAGGATATCTGCTCTTTCTGCCTCCATGCCGGGTATTTGTTTGCGTTCGAGCAGGTTTGTATTGCGTAAAAGATTTACCTGCCTGATCAGTTCATCCCTGGTTAAGGGAAACAATTCTTGCATCAAGGCTGGATAGTCATCTTTTCCCATTGCCACCTTGGCGCAGGCTGTAAAGCCACCGCCAACCCCAATAACAATATTGGGCATCAGAGATAAGCTTTCGAAGGATTCCGCGATACAGCCATGTAGCCTGTTAAAGTCTGGTACGGAAATGGGGTCGGACTTTATACAGGACTTAGCAAGGTTAACCGCACCCAAGGGAACGCTGGATATATCCACAATTCTATTTGTGTTTCCGCAGATAAGCTCTGTGCTGGCTCCCCCACTGTCTACCAAAAGGATACTATTGTATTTGGCCTCAACTCCGCCCATTACTCCCTGCCAGGCAAGATTAGCTTCCCTATCCGGGCTGATAATCTGCAAGTCTAAGCCAGTCTCAGTGTGTAATCGAGACACAAGCTCTGCTGTGTTAACTGCTTTCCTAAGTGCTTCTGTGCCTACAGCCAGATATCTATTAACGTGGTGCTGAATACATTTCTGCAGCAGTTTTTTTGCCCCCATGATGGTATCATCTATTGCCGCCTGGCTAATGCTTCCCTTTGTGTCAATTGAACTCCCCAGGCGGTTTTGATAGCGATACTCCTGTAGATAGGTAAGGACTTTGCTTGTATATTCTGCTATCAGGCATTTCATAGCGTTGCTGCCAAAATCAAAGGCAGCGATGCGAAAGGAGTTTGTTTTGTCTTTCTTCATCGCTGCCTCTGAACTATTTTTGTGGCTAAGCTACACTATAATTTCGGGATACAGGGGGAATCTGGCAGTTAAGCTGCGCACCTCTTCTTTTACTGCGGCAAGTGCGGTTTCGTCTTCGTGATTGTCACGCACTTTCTTAATCAGTCTGGCAATGGTCTTCATCTCTTCGGTGCCCATCAAACGCGTGGTTACTGAGGGTGTGCCCAGTCTGATACCGCTTGCTACAAAGGGACTGCGGGTATCGAAGGGAACTGTGTTCTTATTGGCGGTAATGCCAGCCAAATCCAGAGCTTCTTCCATCTTCTTGCCGCTGGGGCCGCCCTGTTCTTCGGGGCCGAGATCTACCAGCATCAGATGTGTGTCTGTTCCACCGGATACCAGCTTAAAGCCTTCGGACATCAAGGCATCTGCCAGCGTAGCTGCGTTGTTTACCACATTCTGCTGATAGGCCTTGAAAGCAGGTTGCAAGGCTTCATAAAATGCTGCTGCTTTACCTGCGATGGCGTGCATCAAAGGCCCGCCCTGAATACCGGGGAACACCTTGGCATCTATCTCTTTGGCAAATTCATCTTTGCAAAGGATAAGCCCGGCACGCGGACCACGCAGAGTCTTGTGGGTGGTAGTGGTTACCACATCGGCATAGGGAACAGGATTATCGTGCAAGCCTGCTGCCACCAAACCGGCTATATGCGCCATATCCACCATGAACTTTGCCCCAACCATATCTGCAATGGCACGGAAACGGGCAAAATCTATCTTACGCGGATAGGCTGATGCTCCGGTTAGAATCATCTGCGGTTTGTGCTCTTTGGCAAGGCGTTCAATCTCTTCATAATCGAACTGCTCATTAACTTTGTTTACTTGATAGTGTATGATGTTGTAAAACTGACCACTAAATGAAAGCGGGTGCCCATGGGTTAGATGACCACCGTGTGACAGCTCCAAAGATAAAACTGTGTCTCCCGGCTTCACCAGGGCAAAATAGGCAGCCATATTAGCCTGAGAGCCACTGTGGGGCTGAACGTTGGCATGGTCGGCACCAAATAGCTGTTTCGCACGCTCTATGGCAAGCTTTTCCACTTCGTCTATGTATTCACAACCGCCATAATAACGACCATAGAGCTTATAGTTAATCTGTCCGGTTTTCTTGCTCCAGCGATAGGGGTAACCTTCTGCATATTTATTGGTTAACACGCTGCCCTGAGCTTCCATAACAGACATGGAAGTGAAGTTCTCACTGGCGATAAGTTCCAGATTTTCACGCTGCCTAACCAGCTCTGCCGTCATGGCTGCGTATAATTCGGGGTCATACATTTGAATGTGTTTCATGACCTTTCTCCTTGATGTATTTTATCTATTCTTGTTTGATGTCTGCCGCCTTCAAAGGGAGTGGCGAGCCAGGTCTCTACTATCTGCAGGGCGTATGCCACAGCGGTAAATCTGCCAGCCAGCACCAGCACATTGGCATTGTTATGCATGCGTGACAGTCTGGCTGTATCGCTAATGTTGCAAAGAGCAGCGCGGATGCCGGGAACCTTGTTGGCTGTAATGCTCATGCCAATTCCGCTTCCGCAGATCAGTATTCCCATTTCGCAAAGCCCTTCTGCCACTGCCTGAGCAGCAGGAAAGCCGGTATCTGGATAATCTACGCTATACTCCCCGCCTGCACCAAAATCTACAAAGGTATGCTCGATAAATGCCTGCTTGATAGCTTCTTTCAGGGCATATCCGGCATGATCGGACGCTATTGCCAGTTTCATATATCCTCCACCATTAAACAGCTTAAGGCTATGCAATAATATTTAGAGTCTTCACTTTCTCCGCGGCTCATCACCACGCATGGCTTACTGGTTCCCTGAAGCATTCCTGCCAGCTCAGCTCCGGCGAACAGCATCAAGCCTTTGTAAAAGCTATTTGCCGCTTCCAAACTGGGAAATATCAGGATGTCTGCATCCCCGCCAATGGGGGTATCTACACCTTTCACAACCAGGCTATTGGGATCGCAAGCCAGAAATACATCCAGCGGCCCGTCAACAATGCAGTTCTTTATCTGTCCGCGCTCTGCCATCTTGCTAATAAGCGCATAGTCCACCGTATTGGGTAAGCCGCAGTTAACCTTCTCCACAGAGGATACAAGGGCTACCTTGGGCTTATCAACGCCTAAACGACGTGCCATGTTTACGCTGTAATTTACCATGGCAATCTTCTGATCCAGATCGGGATAGGGCAATACCGCAGTGTCGGACACAAACAGCAGTTTACGATAGGCGGGTATTTCCAAAGCGCAGGTATAGCTAAGCGTTGCCTTGGGAGGCATTAGCCCCTTTTCTTTATTCAGCACAGCTTTTAGAAACTTGTCGGTGCCCACCAGCCCTTTCATCAGCACATCCGCTTCGCCTTCCCGAACTATTCTAACCGCTTCACGGGTGGCTGCTTCTTCGTCTGTGATGTCTATGATGCGCATTTCTCTATGCGGATAGCTGCTTATCAGGTGCTCTATCCGCTCTTTGGAACCGATAAGAATCGGATTTATGAAGCCATCATTTGCCGCGCGCATAATGGCTCCAATGGTGTTCTCATCTTCTGCCACTGCCACGGCAATGCGGGTGATGCTTGCCCTGGCTTTTACTTTTTCTACAATCTCGTTTAGTTTCTTCATATCTAGGCTAACATTGCCGCCAGGGCTATGGAATATAGCTTGCTGCGTTCGCTGTCACCGCGAGAAGTTAGCACACACGGCACTCTTGCGCCCATTACAATGGCACCCAGCTCGCCTTTCATTAGCTTTACGCTGGATTTGTAGAAGGTGTTTCCGGCCTCAATATTTGGGAACAGGATGCAATCGGCATCGCCGCATACTTCGCTGTTTATACCTTTTATAATCGCGCTTTCTTTGTCCACAATCATGTCCATACCCAGAGGTCCCTCTATTATTCCGCCCTTTATCTGGCCGCGTTGTGCCATTTTGGAAATAAGTGCGCCATCTGCGCAGGAGGGAACTTTGGGAAGTGTCTGTTCGGAGGCGGCAAGCAGTGCCACCTTGGGATTTTCGATGCCCAGGAAGTGAGCGGTTTTTATCAGATAGTTGGTAATGGCTATCTTCTGGTTCAAATCCGGAAGCGGGATAATGGCAACATCACCAAAGATTAATAGCTTATGATAACAAGGAAGCTCCGCCACAGTGATGTGAGAGAGAATGGCACCGGGATTCATCAGCCCCTTTTCTTTGTTCAAAATAGCGCGCATATAGCGATCGGTGGTTAAGAGCCCTTTCATCAAAAAATCGCCCTGGCCTGAGTTTATAATGTCCACCGCCATGGCTGCAGAGCCGGTGTCTGAGGTATTATGCACAATGGTTAGTTTGCTGCAGTCCAGGTTATGCTCGTGGCAGATCTTTTTGATGATTGCCTCATCGCCCACAAGAGTAGCTTCTATTATTCCCAATTCCACGGCCTCGTGAACGGCATTGATGGTATGAGCATCAACTGCCCAGGCTGCAACCAATCTCTTTCGCGGACGGTTGGCAAGGATTTCCAGCATCTGGTCTAATTTGGTAATTTGCATTTCGAGTTCTTCCTTCTATATCTCATATTTATTACTATCTCGCAAGCTAAAGCCGTAACTATCTGTACACAAAACAATAGACCTTAGTTATACTCAATTTGGCACAGATTTATTCTAACTAAGCATAGACCCCGTATGTAATGATATTTGTCAAGCACAATGTTCCATATCGCCTCATCCCCGTTTGTTTAATATTCCACCGCAGTATAAGAGAGAAACGTGTGCTGGTGTGATGGAGGACTGGCGTGCTGGGTCGGAAAAAAAAGTTTGTCACAATGGGCGAAGCGCGCTTCCAGGCAGCAACTTGCTACCTGAAGCCGAACACATCACGGTAACCATATAGCAGAAAGTAAAACGGGGGAAGGCAACACCTGTTATATCTCAAGCGGAAAACAAGCTCACATCCTCCCGATTCATGGACATGCTAACATGGCTTGCCATATTGTAGATTAAACAAAGATGAGCCTCACAGACATCTAAAAAACAAGATCACCAATACTTAAAATAGCATGTCCACTTAAGTATTAGTACACATAAAACATGTCATATGCTAATACCTTAGCATTACTTATCCTTGTGGAGCCAATCTCTAGTCTTTGGTGAAGGCTCATAGGGCTAGTTCATTATGTGAAATGCTGAATGCCTGGATTCACCTTTGGACTATGATACAGTGGCACACCCTCACTTGCTATGGCTAAAGGATGAGTCATAAGATCATTAACAAGCTTGTGTAGATTCTCTTCAGAACCTGGTTACTTTCTTCACAACCTTTTGCTTGCCATTGTCATACTTTACGAGATATATCCCAACCGGGACATCCTTGCCCCTGTCATCCTTGCCATTCCAACTGAAGCTATGCTGACCCTGAGCTTTGATCTCATTGCACAATTCCCGCACCAATTGCCCTTTGATGTTGTAAAGGCTAAGCCTCACCGGGTCGGCTTTTGCTGAAGTAACAACCAGCTTGGTATCCGATTTGAAGGGATTGGGATATATATCCAATCCAGGCTGGGGAACAGCTACCACTACTTCGTCTGCATTATCTACTGCGTTAAGATTATGGATATTCAAACCATAGTCACCATTTGCAGTATACATGATATTATCACTGATGAACATTCCATATGTGCTTAAGTTCCATCTATAAGAACGGAGTAACACTGGGGTATGTGGATTACTGATATCATAGATGCCGATCTCATTCCAGTTAATATCAGAGACATACAACTGGTTAGCATAAATGGTGCTGGTACTTATACAACTGGTAGAGTGTGGCTTAATATTGCCAAGTAGCGTCGGGCTTTGGGGATTGGATACATCAAATATCAACAGCCCAGCTGAACCATCTGCCACGTAAGCAGTACTGCTTGCTACGATAACTGACAGTGCTTCACCGTTTGTATCATAAGAGCCAAGCAGCACTGGGCTCTGGGGATTGGATATATCGATGATCTGCAACCCTGCTGAGCCGTCTGCCACGTAGGCAGTAGTGCCTGTCACGGCAACCCCCTGTGCTTCACCAAGAGTATCATATGAGCCAATAATCGTCGGGTACTGAATAGTTGTTAAACTGATGATCTGCAAACCCGCGGAGCCATCAGCAACAAGAGCGTTACTACCAGCCACAGTGACTGATCGTGCTTGACCAGGCGTATCACAAGTGCCAAACAATGACTGCTGATGTGAAGAATATACACTGATGGCATGCAGCCCGGCTTCATTGTCTACTACGATGGCATAACCGTACGAATAAGCGACCGATCGATAATTATAACTTTCGGTAGTACTAGATGAGCTTAGCAACAGCGGATTATGTGGGTTGCTAACATCGATTATTCTAAGGCCTTTTGAGCCGTCTGCCAAGTAGGCATAACTACCTACTACAGTGACTGATTGTGCCTGCCCAGGAGAACCACCAGGAGTAGCAAAAGAGCTCAGCAGTACTGGGTTAATTTGATT
Source organism: uncultured bacterium (assembly GCA_938009275.1). Taxonomy (GTDB): domain Bacteria; phylum Cloacimonadota; class Cloacimonadia; order Cloacimonadales; family Cloacimonadaceae; genus Cloacimonas. The sequence continues at coordinate 114,177 of CALLHY010000011.1, read as the reverse complement.
GGATACATCAATGATCTGCAACTTTGAATTACTATCAGTCACATAGGCTGTAGTACCTATTATGGTAACTGAGGAAGCCCAGCCGATCGTATCATACGAATCAAGCAACACCGGGTTTTGGAGATTAGTTACATCAATAATCTTCAACCCTGCTATACCATCTGCCACGTAGGCAGTAGTACCCACAACATCTACCGAGAAAGCATAGAATAAATCGATATAGCCAAGAAGTGCCAGGCTCTGGGTATTTGATACATCAATGATACTTAAACGTGATCCGCCTGCCACATAGGCTATATTGCCTTCTAGAATAACCGATCGAGCTTCACCCGGAGCTGCATAACTACCAAGCCACACAGGTTGGCTCGGATTGGATAAATCGATTATCTGTAATCTATTTCCCAAACCCACGTATGCGGTGGTTCCTACTGCTGCTACCTGATAAAAGTTACTATTACTACTGATACAAGAACCAAGATATACAGGGCTCTGGGGATTGGACACATCGATAATCTTCAGCCCTTCTAAGCCATCTGCCACATAAGCAGTAGTGCCTGATAAGGCGACTGAGCAAGCATTACCGGGAGTGTTATAAGAACCAAGCAGTATAGGGTTCTGGGAATTGGATACATCAATTATCTGCAGTCCTGCTGAGCCACATGCCAAAAAGGCAGTTGAGCCTACAACAGCTATCGACAGAACTGCCCCGGGAGTATCATAAGTACCAAGTAGTATAGGGCTCTGGGGATTGGATACATCGATGATCCACAGTCCTGCTGAGCCACATGCCAAAAAGGCAGTTGTGCCCACTACAGTTGTCGAAACAACACTACCGTAAGTAGCAAAGTCACCCACCTTGTAATATACGCCTCCAAGTGACAGTAAGAAACTCAATATGGCAAAAGTTAACAAAATCCTCTTCATGGGATTAATCCTCCTAATCTGTTTTGGTAACACAATCCTGAGCTGAGTAAGCTATCACCACTCAGCTCAGCACATAAACGTCTACAGTAATCAAATAAGCATTTAATCCTACTTCGCATTGGATTTAGCATTGAAATATACGTCAAGAAATTTATTGCTTAATCTTCACGTCCCTCTCCCCCCCTGTTGTTCATCATCCATCAAATTCCTTATTGGTCATCCGTTCTCCCCACTTGCTATGGTTCAGAACTAATAACCACAAACACCGATCCCTCACGCTTGCAACCTTGTTTTCGGTAATATTCGTCCACGTCCGACATCACATACACAGTTTGCCCCGGATAATCGCGCACAATGCATTCCATCAGCATTCGACCAATGTTTCTGCCCCTATATGCCGGCCTAACCAGCAAATCACACACATAAATGTAGAATCCGCAATCATCCAAAGAGCGGGAATAACCGCATAGAACATCATCCACATAGCAAACATAGGTGATGGATTGATGAAGTGCCTGGCGGTATTTGTTGCAAGCTGCTTCTGCCCAATAGCAAGACCAATCCTGTCCCTCATCCTGTAACATGGCTATCAGCCTGTCTTCATCTGCCTTATTGTTATATCTTCTAATCTGCAAATCTGCCTCGCTAGCTTCTTATGTTAAGGTTAGCAATATTCAGGCAAGCTGTATAAGTCAAGCCATTTTCCTAAGTTATAGCATTTACACACGCTAACTGTGATAAATAACGGCATAACACAACCAGCTTAGCCCAACAAATACAGTCCCTGTATCATTTTTGCACAATCCGCCTGGGGCTATTGGATATATTTTTCTTGCCAAGAAACAACAATGGTAAAACAATGCCCAAAAGTTTGTCAGGAGGAACCATGCCGTATTTATATGTTGTGATAGTGTTCGCAATACTCGTTATTTCGATCATTTCCCGTGGTTTAATTGTTGTCCGTCAAGCACAAGTGGTGATCGTGGAGCGTCTTGGTAAATACTATAAGACTTTGGACTCGGGCATCCATATCATCATCCCGATTTTCGATAAAACGCGTAATATTCACTGGCGTTATAACAAAGCTGATTTCCGTGGCAATGTGGTTGTGGTTCAAAAGGTTGAAGACCGCATAGATATGCGTGAAAACGTGTATGACTTCCCGCGCCAGAATGTGATAACCAGCGATAACGTATCTATTAACATCAATGCCTTGCTGTATTTTCAGATTACCGATCCCTATAAAGCCGTTTACGAAATTGGTAACTTGCCCGAGGCAATAGAGAAGCTTACCCAAACTTCGCTGCGTAACGTGATTGGTGAACTTACCCTGGACAAAACCTTCACCTCCCGCGATGCCATAAATGCCAAACTGCGCGACATTTTGGACGATGCCACCGATAAGTGGGGCGTTAAGGTAAACCGTGTGGAATTGCAGGAAATTCAGCCGCCGGAAGAAATCCGCACTGCAATGGAAAAAGAGATGCGCGCCGAGCGCGATAAACGTGCCAAGATATTGCAGGCAGACGGTGAGCGCGAATACCAAATCCGCGTTGCTGAAGGTGAAAAACAAGCCCGTATTGCCCGCGCTGAGGGTGAAGCCCAGTCCAAGATGCTGGTGGCAGATGCCGAGCGCAAGTCTATCGAACTGATAGCCGAAGCGGTGAAGGGCACAGGCACCGATCCCGCGCAATATCAGGTGGCATTGAAGTATGTGGAAGCCTTTAAAGACATAGTGAAACAAGGCGATAAAACAGTGGTTATCCCTTATGAATCCTCTGCTTTATTGGGCAGCGTGAAAACCCTGGCAAACATCTTCGAAAAGTAGAAAAAACAATAGCTTATACAAAAAGAGAGTGCGGATTGTCTGCACTCTCTTCTTTTATGCTCGAAAAGCTTAGGAGCGTGGGGCTAATAAGGCAAAAGCAGTATTAATACCTGTAGGAAGGCTCGTTTATCATCAGCCAGAATAAGCCGAGATAGTTAATTGCCACTATAAAGCGGTCGTTATCCACAGGCTTGCGGATGTAGGCATTGGCACCCAGATCGTAGCTATTGTCGATGTCATCTTCTTCCGATGAAGTGGTAAGCACCACTATAGGAATACGCTTGGTTCTGTCGTCACTCTTCACTTGCCGCAACACCTCCATGCCATCTACTACCGGCAGCTTCAGGTCTAAAAGGATTAGGGCTGGATAGTCGTCAGCACCGTCTTTTCCGCACTCCTCAAAGAGAAACTTCAAAGCTTCCTCACCATCTTCTTTCACTATTAGTTGGCTGCCCAACCTGCTTTTTTCCAATGCTCTTTTAGTAAGCTCGATATCGCTGGGATTATCCTCAACCAGCAGGATTCTCTTATTCATCATCTATTCGCTCCTTATTGTCCAATAAAAGGTGGCACCCATATCCGGTGCTGTTTCCACCCAGATACTGCCACCATGTCGTAAAACTATACGTTTTGCAGTAGCCAATCCTGTGCCAATGCCAGGGAATTCACTTGGCTTATGCATTCGCTGGAATATGCCGAAGAGCTTTTTTGCATACTCTTGGTTAAAGCCAGCCCCGTTATCACGCACGAAATAAACTTGCTCGTTATTGCTAATATTACTGCCAAATTCTATTTCTGCAAGTTCTCTTTTGGAGCTGAACTTCCATGCGTTATGCAGTAAGTTACCCAATGCAATACCCAGCAGGAAGCGGTCTCCACGTGCATATACTCCGGGCTGGATGCTTATCACAATCTTGCGCTTAGTATCTTGTTTGCGGAATTCATCAAAAATAGATGTTGCCATGCTGCTAAGATCCACATTTTCGATGTTTATTCCCCATTTACTAATAGAGGCAAGTTTTAATAGTGCATCAATTAGCTCGTGCATACGCTGTGCTTCAAGCCTGATGCGGCTGAGATAAACCTTGGCCTGATCCGCCAGTTCTGCTTCGAAATCCTCGCTTAAGGCTTGGCTCCAGCCGTCAATTCCCCGCAAGGGAGAACGTAAGTCGTGAGAAACCGAATAGGCAAAAGCCTGCATTTCGCTATTGGCTTGTTCCAATAACACTGTGCGTTCTTTTACCAGTTTGTCCAGCTCTTCGTTCAGTCTCTTTATATTTTCTTCGGCTCTTTTCTTATCAGTTACATCTCGAAAGAACACCACCACCTTGTTTTTGCCGGTGTTAACCACTCGGACTTCAAAGATGCCTTTTACAAATTCATCTTCATAATCAACCGCATCCGCTTGATAGCCCTGACTGCCTAAGGCTGCTTCACGGTAAATCCTGCCCAAGCCGCTATTCACGTGGCCGGGGAATACTTCCAGCAATTCTTTACCAATCATATTGCTGAGGTCGCGGTTCAATATCTGGTTTGATGATTCGTTGTAACCAGAGAATATCAGCTTGTCATCGTCGCTCAGCTCAAACACATGCGCCCCAAAGGGTGCACAGTCGATGATATCGCGCATAATGTGTTCATTATCGCTAATCCTTTGTTCGGCCTCGCGGCGTTTGAGGTCAGACACCAACATTTCCACGGCATAGGCAATGTCATTGCTCACTTCATTCAGCAGTTCAAGCTCGTCTTTAGAAAAGAAGTCCTTCTCCGCGGCATATAACCCGAAGATGTATTCAATCTTGCCATTTATATATAATGGCAGAGTAACGGATGACTTGTAGCCGCGCTTAAGAGCATGATCCCGCCAGGGTAGCATCCGTTCGTCGGTGGCAATATCGTTGCAATAATATGCCTTTCCGCTTCGAACAGCCGTGCCGGTTGGACCTCTGCCATTATCATTATCCTCTATGGATATCTCTGGGATATCCGCAAAGTAGTTTGCCAGATGTCCCGCTGTAATAATAGGCTCTGCCTTCTTTAGCTGATAATCAACTGCTCCAATCCAGGCCATGGCATATTGCCCATAATTCACTGCAATGTTGCAAGCTTCCTGAAACACCAGGCTAATGTCCCGGGTGCGGGTAACCATCTGGTTTATCTGGCTAACAAAAGACAGCACGCGGTTTATGCGCATCACTTCGGCTTCGGATTGTTTCAGCCTGGTTATATCGCGGATTATATGCACTGCTCCGCTTAATTCGCCGTCAGTATCAAAGATGGGGTCTACGGATATCAGTAGTAGTTTATCAGAATGCTTTAGCTCCACCTCTTGGCGGACACGGGTAGTTTTTACGCTTTTAAAGGGGCAATCACCAATCGGTTCTGATGTGCCATGAACTATCTCATAACAGTGTCTGCCCAGAACATCGCATAAGCTAAAATTGAAGTTTGCAGCGGCTTTGTTGGCTCGGATAACCACAAAGTCTTTATCCAGCAACCACACGCAGTCCGAGATACTGTCAAAAGTAACCTGCCATTCGTGGGCGGCTGCGGCTTCGGTGCCGTTGCTGTGTTTTTCGCTTGCGATATTCAAACTATATTACCTCAAAACTATGTAATAAAACGGAGATTAACACTGCATAATCCCTGCTCGTACAACGAATAAGGCGGCATGTTGGCTGTCAAGACATTTCTATATATAGAGCTTAACTTATAAGCATTGTAGATATATGAAACACAAAACAAATCTGCTGTCAACAAGCCGGGGATTAGCCTGTGACAAGCATTCAGGATGTATTTACGGTTACAATTGTCTGTATTAACCTTCTACCTCAGTTAGCTCATCCTGAAATGGATTGAACTCCACTACAAGCTTCAGCTTGCCAAGCCCAGGATGGTTTTCGGCAAGGTATTCTTTTAGCACTGTCTCAGCATTGGGAAATGAATACAGGAAGTCCGATGCGCATGGGATTTCATACTTTAGAGTTTTCTTCATAGTAGAAATATGACAATTGGATTCTATTTTCCATTCTGTTCCGGGGAATAGTCTGGGCAGGATATCCTTTAAGTCCACATCACTAAGCAGGTTACGATAGTATCTGGCTTTGTGAATTGCCCGAAATGCACCGGAGGCTACTATGCCCAAAGCACCTACAACCAGGATAGCTTTTACTGATTTCTTCATCTTGCTGTTCTCCTTTGATCTGTATTCGCATATTAATAATCTACTCAAAAACGATATATGAACAATGTTCAATTCCAAAGCTGCGGATGTGCTTGGCTCATAGCCCCATTTGGGCTATACTGTTTAGTATCAGCACAAAAAAGGAATCATCACTCATGACAAAACCCGATAGAGCAGAGATTATCCGCCTGCTTTCCATAACGGATAAAGACGAACTGGACAAGCTATTTAAGCAAGCCTATGCTACCAAGCTGCAGCATGTGGGCAACAAGGTATATTTCCGTGGCATTGTAGAGCTTTCGAACATCTGTAAAAAGAATTGCTATTACTGCGGCATCCGCAGCGGCAACCAGAATGTGGATAGATTTAGCCTTAGCAAAGACGAAGCGGTTAGCTCTGCCTTGTGGGCATACGAGCAGCAATATGGCTCGGTGGTTATCCAATCCGGCGAGCGCGATGATGAGCAGTTTGTAGATTTTATAGAGGACATCGTGCGCACCATACGCCAGAAAAGCAACAACGAACTCGGCATCACCCTGTCTTTGGGCGAGCAAACCGAAGACACCTACAAGCGTTGGTATGCCGCAGGAGCGCATAGATACCTGCTGCGCATCGAAACCAGTAACCGCGAACTCTATGCGAAGCTTCATCCTGCCGATCACGATTGGGACTATCGGGTTGGCTGTATCCGCACGCTAAAACGCCTGGGCTATCAATGCGGCACGGGGGTTATGATCGGGCTGCCATATCAAGACCTGGAGCATCTTGCCGACGACATTATGTTCTTCTGGGAAGAGGATATAGACATGCTGGGCATGGGGCCATACATTCCTCACGAGGACACCCCCCTGTTCGCCGCCACTGAAGGCTATAACGAAGAGGAACACCTTAATCTTGCCCTCAAGATGATCGCCGTTTGCAGGATCACGCTTCAGGACGTGAACATCGCCAGCACCACAGCTCTGCAAGCCCTGAAAGATGATGGCAGAGAACTGGGCTTGCTGGCAGGTGCCAACATCATTATGCCCAATATCACCGACACCAAGTATCGCGGGAACTATCAGCTATACCGTGGTAAACCCTGTCTGGACGAAAACGCGGGAATGTGCAGAGGCTGCCTCGAACGCCGCATTAGTGCCATTGGCGAAGAAATTGGCTATACTCAATGGGGCGATTCTCCGCACTGGAAGAAAACACACGGGAAATAGAGCTGACTAACTAAGCTTTCTATCTGCTATATGCTATTACTTATCTGTGCCTCTTGGATATCTATCCGGGAGGCATTGCTTATCTATGCCGTTTTATAGCAAGTTAGCTTCAAGATAGCAAACATAGTTTTGGCAAAATAATCCCTGCTTCCCTGCTTCTTCCTTGCTGCTATCCTGTATCGCATACAGGATAGCAGCAAGGAAGAAGCAGGGAAGCTTGTATAAACTACTGGAAAGCCAGAAGTGAGATATCAAATTCCTATTGACAGTTTGATTAGTTTCCTTATTTTATCTCTGAAATTTACTTATATACGGAGTATAGTTATGAGAAAAGTGCTTTGTTTCTTAGCTCTAATCGTGCTGACCTGCTCATTGAGTGCCCAGGTAGGGTTATTTGATCTGGAATACGGTGACACCTGGGACAATTGTGATGCCGTTCTTTATGACATCGGGTTTTCCTACATCGCCATCAATGATGATGGTGGAGACCTGTACTATCCCTTTGAAGACGTGCCAGAATTGAATAATGTTGATCAATTGGTGCTGTATTTCGAAGGCGGGGAAGACGAGCTTACCGGTTGGGCGATATTTTACATTCCCTCAGACGAATTCAAGCCTGAAATAGAAGTGGTTAAACAACTTGAAGCACTGCATGGCAAAGCCACCTATCACAGTGATGAAGATTATTACTCTTGGGAATTGGGTTATGGCCGGTTTGTGGAAGCCGGAGCCACAAATAGCGGCGAGTTATTCTACGCGGAGTATGGCACTGAATTCTAAAACTTCAGATAAACAATAAGCAGCCAGGGTAAAATCATAGCCGATAGTAGCAATATAGTCGGTGCAAGATATTCAGAAATGGGCAATTTCGATCTTTGATCGGACTTGCCCATTGTTATAGCCAGCGATGCCTTTCCCAGTCCGTAGGCAATGCTTGCCAGCAGGATAACAAATAACATCATCAGGGCAAGGTTGCCGCTGCCAACCAGAGCGAAAACAATGTTAAATTCACTTACGAACAGGGGCGAGGGCGGCATTCCCACTATCATCATGAAGGCAATTAGCCACAGCCAGCCGATTATTGGGCATCGGCTTAAAAGTCCACTGCACAGATTATAGTCTTTTTTGCCAAAGATGCTATATACGCTGCCGGAAGTAAGAAAGAAAGCTGCTTTTATCATCGAATGCCCCATGGCGTGGATCATGCCTGCTTTGCCTGCCAGTTCACCCAGGCCAAAGGCGATTAAGATTATTCCCATATTCTCTATGGACGAATATGCCAATAGGCGTTTGTAGTTCTTTACTTTTTGGATGAATACAGCAGCTATGAACATGGAAGCAAATCCGAAGAGGAGAAATAGCTCATTGGCGAGATGTCCCATGCTGTTTGCCTGCATTATGCCTTGCATGCGGATGAGGGGCAGGAGAGCGGTGTTCAACAGCGCACCGGATAGCAGCGCGGAAACGGGAGCAGGGGCTTCGGAATGGGCATCAGGTAGCCAGAAATGTAGCGGAGCAAGCCCAACCTTGGTGCCAAAGCCGATAAGCATGAACACAAAAGAAACCTTTAGCCAAAAAGGATTTATACTGCCTTTCATCTGCATAATCTTGTCGAAAACCAGGCTGGGGCTTTCGGGCATGGCGATAATAAGCAGCAACACACCTACAAACGCCAAAGCAATGCCTATGGAGCAGATAAAGAGATACTTCCATGCTGCTTCCAGGGACTGCTTATGATGCTCAAAGCTAATCAGCATGGCACTGGCGAGAGTGGTGGTTTCTACAAACACCCAGATCAGGCCTAAGTCCTTGCTAACTATGGCTCCACCCATAGACGCCACAAATGCCATCATGGCAATGGCATAGATGCTGCTTTGCCTGTCTGTTAAGTTGCTTTTATGCTGAAGGCTGTATAGCCCTACGGCAAAGTATAATATGCTGGTGATTAGCAGGAACCAAAGGCTAAGGGAGTCTATTCCCAGCTTGGTTGCCAAGCCCATCCCCGGTAAAAGCAAGGCAACTGAGGCACTAAGGCAGAGGCTGCTGTGGCTGAAGATTATGGCGGTATTCAATCTGCTGCTTTTCTTTAGCCAGGCGATGGCGGAGAAGAGCAGGGGGATAATCCAGATGTACAGGTATAACATGGCTTTAGTCCTTTAGGATAGATAGCTCGTCGCTATCCACGTCTTCGAAGCTATTGCTAATCTTGTTTATGAACAGCACGGCAATCAGGATAGATAGCAAGATGTCCAGAGAAACGCCCAAACTTACAATGTGCGGCATTTCACTGCCAATGGCGAGAGAAAGCATAAAGATGCCGTTTTCCATTATGAGATAGCCCATAAGGTGGGTTATAAGCTTTTTGTTGGCGATAATAATGAATAAGCCTTTCAGGATTGCCGCAAATGCCACACCGAAATGCAGGGGATATACATTGGGGCTGCTCTTTCCGCTCCAGAGGGCTATAAAAAAGGCAAAGGCAAAGATGGCAGTCATGGAACCAAGGGAGAAGAAGTTTGATACAGAGGGCTCTACTTCACGCTTGATACCGTTTTTGTTTATGGTGTCCACAATGAACCACGGGATAAGCACGGCTTTGAAAACAATGGTTTCCAGAGCAACGAAGGCAAACTCCCACATGTTCATTTCGTTGGTTTTTAGTATGGTAAGCACAAATAGCAGTATGCCCTGGATTACCAGAATACGAACAATGCTGGTAAGCATATTAGTGATGGATGCAAACAGCAAACTAAGGCCAAACAGCATCAATAGGATATCTGCCATTATATTCCTCCCAGGTTATGAACAATCAATGCTGCCAATACCAGCAAAGAGATGGAAAGCGGGATAATAACCAACTCCAGATTGCGGCTAATCCGGTAGCGAGGCATCAGGCTCTCTACCAGTCCCGCGCTTATTGCCAAACCGAAGCTGCTAAGCAGATATACTGCAATAATGCTAAGGCTATGCATGCCTTCGGGAATAAAGAAATAGCTTATCATAGAGGCATAGATTTGAACCTTTAGCGCAGAAGCATAATGCACCATAGCAAGATTCACCCCCGAAGTATCCAGCACCATAACCTCGTGAATCATGGTTAGTTCCAGATGTGTGGCGGGATCATCGAAGGGAACCCTTGCGCCTTCCACCAGCATCATAATGAATAATGCCAGGGCGGTAAGAACGGCTATGATAACCGACCACTCGTTAAAGATATACACCCTGTGATGCAGAAAGAGCTGTCCAAGAGTGCCAAAGCCACCCGCATAAGCTAAAGAGCCAATAATCAGCAGGAATGCAGGCTCCAAAAAAGCAGTGAACGATATCTCTCGAGAAGCACCCATGCCTTCAAAGCTGCTGCCTACATCCATCGCCGCTAAAACAATTACAGCCTTGCTAAGAGCCAGCAAGGACATGAACAAAAAGAAATCACCCTTAAAGCTAAGAACTGCGTGCTGCGCTCCAAAGGGGATAAACAATGCAGCGATAAAGGTAGCCGCCAGAGACAAGCTGGGAGCCCAGCAGAATATATGGCTGCTGCTGTGGCTGTGCACTTCGCTTTTGCCCATCAGCTTAATAACGGTATAAAGCGGCTGTAGTATGCTTGCCCCTTTTCTGCCTGCCCAAATGGCTTTGGTTTTGTTTATCACACCGATGAACAGCAGAGGTAACAGCAGAATAAACAGGAAGTTAATAATCACTTTTGCACCCCCAGCACCCAGAATAACAGGCAAAGTAAAGCAATTAACAAGTAGCTGATGTAGCTGTTGGTTTTACCATTGTGAATGCCATCGAACAGCCTGTAAAAGCGGGTTAGCAAGCCAAGCAATTTGCTGATAATACCCTTATCCACATAGTCTTGCACCTCTTCCGCGTGGCTAATGCTTTGCGGGAAATAGCCTTCTACACAGCTCCTGCTTATCCGCTTTTGCATAAAAGGCTTCAGGAAGTATGCCAGCGGGTTTATATATGCAGTTCCGGTGTATTGTTGCTTTGCACTACCCTGATGATAGCCGCAGCCCCAGGTGATGGATTTTGTTACCTTCACCAGTCGCAACTTTATGATGTACAGAGCAATAAAGGCAGCCAGGAGCATAAGCAGTACAGTGCTTATCCTGTGTAAAACCATGGCAAAGCCTAGATAAACTCCGGCATCTACCTGCAAGGCAATTGCCAGCGGCTTTATTATCCACAAGCCAAGCTCACCTAAGGTGCCAAACAGGAAGCAGAATGCTGCCAGCAGTATGGGGCTTAGCAGCATGCCAAAGGGCAGTTCCTTGGCGTTAGCAGCAGCAGATGAGCGGGGTTCGCCACTGAACACGATGCTGAATATCTTGCTAAAGGCGATAAGTGCCAATGCGCTTACAAAAGCCAGTGCTCCGCCTGCCGCAATCATGGATAGGGTACCGCCCAGGCTGCTACTTTGAAAGCCGCTGATAATGCCTAAGAAAATAGCGAGTTCGGAGATGAATCCATTGAAAAGGGGCAGTGCCGAGATGGAGGCTGTTCCCAGCATGAATAACAGAGCTGTGCCGGGCATCCGCTTCATTAAACCACCCAGCTTGTCGGTTTCCAAGCTGTGGGTGGCAACCAGCACGTTGCCGCTCAGGTAGAACAGCAAAGGCTTAAAGAGCGAATGGTTCATGATGTGCAGAGAAGCACCCATCAGCCCCAAACCGGACATGGCTGTATTACCCAGCGATTTACCTAATAACCAGAGAGAAAGCCCCACACCAATAATGCCGATGTTCTCTATGGAAGAATAGGCAAGCGAGCGTTTGATGTTCGACTCCGCCATGGCGTGAATAACACCATTGAAGGCAGTTAGCAGTGAGATTGCCAATAGGATATAGATTTCTATGGGCTGCCAAGCAGAACCAAGCATTACCAGCACAATGCCAAATATTCCGGTTTTAATCATTAGCCCCGACATCATTCCCGAAAGGTGAGCAGGAGCAACAGGATGCGCTTTTGGCAGCCATGAGTAAAAGGGAAAGAACCCGGCTTTGAAGGCAAAGCCCACCAGCAACAGCCACTTGGCAACGGGATAATAGGTTTGTTGCGCCAGGCTTAGTGAGCCGCTGCTTGCATACTGCAAGGCAAAACCAAGCAGCAACACAGCAGCACCGATGTGCATCATAACGAAATAGTATAGCGCATTGGCGATGCTATCTTTATTCTGCCTGTCTTGCATAATGGCAAAAAAGGAGCTTAGACTCATCAGTTCCCAGGCTATCATAAACAGCAGGCTGTGACGAAGCATTAGAACAAGATGCATGCTGATTATCATTAGCCCGCTAAAGAACAGGTGAGAGGCATTGCCCTCTTCGGAGTGGGCTTTTAGATAGAAATGAGCATAGATGATACCCACAAGGTAGCCAAAGGCAAAGAGCATGCCAAAGAATGCCGCCAAAGGGTCTATAACGATGTCCGCGGCAGCAGCCAAACCGGGAATACTAAGTACGTAATGCTGAGCCTGTCCGCCAAAAAACAGCCTCCCATAGGCAAACAACAGGCAAGCTGAACTAACTGAACTCAGCAGCATAAACCTTAGTGAAGCGCAGTGTTTATGCGACCGGTCTATGGCAACTATCAAGATGGCAACAAGCTGTAGAGCAAGAGCATAGCTAATCACTTCACCCTCCCTAAAAGCGACATTAGTCCATGGATAATGCTTAAGGGATGGGCGGGGCAACCGGGAATGTATAAGGCAGGTTGCATGGTTTGCAGCCAATCTCTGCTAATGGCATCGGAATTCACAAAGCTGCCGCCGCTAATGGCGCAGGCACCGCACAAGATAAGCACCTTGGGGTCTGGAATGGCTTCCCAGGTCTTAACAAATGCCTGTTCCATGTTTTTGGAAACCGGACCGGTGAGTATCAGCGCATCTGCGTGACGCGGCGAGGCAACAACCTCGATGCCGTATCTACCCATGTCGAAGTTTACATTTGATGAGGCACCCAGTTCCAGTTCGCATGCGTTGCAGCCTCCTGCGGATACATTCCTTAGTGCGAAAGACCTGATGCATAGTTTCTTAAGGGCTGCATTAACCTCCACAGCAGGGGCAGTGCAGGTATTACTTTGGTTGTCCCAACGGATTATCAGGGATTCGCGCCGGCTGCTTGCCATGCGGAAATTGGGATTAAAGGCAAAAGTAGCAGGAAAACGACGGGTGCATTCACCGCAGAATACGCATTTGCCCAAGTCTAGGCTATTATCGCCAATGGCACCCGTAGGGCAGAAGCTGCCAGCCGCGCAAAAATCTTCCTTGCAAGCCCTTAGTATGGTGGGTAAACCCGGAAAAGAGGGATGAATGGCGGCATTGAGTGGATCATGAATGGCTTGGTAACCGTGATGGATGCGTGCTTTTAGCAGGTTAAACATTCATTACTCCCTTACAAATCCGTACCGCAATACGAGAGGTCGAAGCTCTTGTTGCACAAAGGAAAGTCCGAAATGCCTTCGTTGCGGACTGCTAATGCCAGGGCAAACCAATTGTGCAGTGAAGGGTCGATAACGCGGTAAAACTCGGTGCCGCTCTCTGAATCTGTCTTTACCACATGCACAATTCTGCCTCTCCAGCCTTCGGTGATGGCGATACAGAGTTTATCCGGCATGGGCGGGGGAAGTGACACACTATCTTTAGCAGAAACGGGGGGCAGGGTGCTGAGCATATGGGCAATCATGTCTAGCGACTGCTCTATCTCTTTTGCCCGTATCGATGCTCGTGCAAACACATCACCGGAATCAAGGCAAAGGGGACTGAATTCTGTATAAGCACTTAGGGGAAAATCACATCTGGCATCTATTGCTAAACCAGATGCTTTGGCAGTAACACCGCTGAAATTAAGCTCCAACGCTGCTTTCTTGCTAACGCTGCCGGTGCTGTCAAAGCGGTTTAGCACACCCGCATCGGCAAACATAGCCCGGGTGCAGCGTTCAATCTGGCGTCCCGCTTCTTCCAGGGTGCTGCGCAAGAGGCTGTTCTGCTCTTTGCTAAGTCCATAATTAATGCCTCCCGGCTTCAGCCACCTTTTACCAAAACGGCTGCCACATATAGCCAATGACGAATTGATTATGGTGGTGCGCAGCGCGGCAAAGAAGTTTTGCCCCGATAGATAGGCTATATCGCCTGCCAGAGCCGAGAGGTCTGCCAGGTGCATGGCTATTCGCTCCAGCTCAAGAGCGATCAGGCGGACTGTTTGCAGGGCAGTAGGAACGGATACATTGCAGAGAGTCTCTATGGCAGAGCAGTATGCCAGGCCGTGTCCTATGGCGGTGTCTCCGGCTATGCACTCGGCAAGCGGCATCTTTTGCCTTATATCGCCCTGGGACAGCAGGTTCATAATTCCCCGATGCTGATATCCAAGCTGGATTTCGAGGTGTTCTATCCGCTCACCATGACAGATGAAACGGAAATGCCCCGGCTCTATAACTCCTGCATGCACCGGGCCAACGCCAACTTCATGCAAAGCGGAGGATTCACTGCTAAAAAATGGATATTGCTCCATGCTTTGCTGGCCGCCTATCGGAAAACGTACCGGCTTTAGCCAGGGATGCCCCAGAGGTGTGACGCCAAATTCTTCCCAAAGCTCACGTTCAAACAAGTGAAAGGCGGGAAACTCCATGCTAAGTGACTGGTATTGCATGTCCTGCGGAAATAAGCAGCGGAGCAGAATAGGTTCTTTGCCTGCCAAAGCCATGCCGCAAAGCAATTCCTGACGGGCAGTGCCAAAAAAGCATAGCGGAGAATAACCCGCTAAACACAGGTTTCTTATGCCGTTAAGGAAGTCCGTTAGCTCCATTAAATCTGGCAATACATACAAAAATGGATTCACGATTTGTGCTTTTTCTTTCATGGTGATTCGCTTTATTCTTGCAAAGCGGAAGTGTCAAGCTGAAATTGGGTTAACTATCTGTATTCTCCTTATTTTTGTGCTGCTTAAGCAGAGCTTCCCTGCTGCTTCCTTGCTGCTATCCTGTATCGGATAGGGGATAGCAGCAAGGAAGCAGCAGGGAAGCAGGGGTAAAAGTAAGCAAGATAATGAAGCGTGGTAATGGGAATATAACTTAGATTATCTTCTCTGTTATGGGCTTGTCTCTGCCTAAGAGGCGGTTGCAATCGTTGATGTAGCGCTGAGCCATTATGATAGGAATCATGCCGCTAAGACTGAAGCCTAGTCTGCATAGCAGTGATACTACAGCATCTCCGCCCAAGGGATTGATAATAGTAAGCGCAATAGAGATATACCACATTAGTGACAGGGCATAGGGATTGAACTGGGCAATGAGCACCTTGCGGAATTCCTTTAGCCCCTCAACGGTTGTGAACACGATTATTGGCACGAATAGCAGCATGAAACTGGTGCGCTTCAGCATGCTTTTAGATTTCGTATCCAGCATTTCCACCCGAAACCATTGACGATACATCCAATAAAATTGATAAAATCCGCCTGTGAGTAGCATTAGTAGCGGTATGTGTTGCCAGGGAACATTCATAAATAGCGGACGGCGATTTAGCAGCTCCAGGCGGGCAAACAGATCATCGTGATTATACAGCAATTCGGCAAGCTGTTTGTTGTCCCGAACTCCGCCATAGTATTCTTTTTGGATGTTGCGAACAAGCAGATTTAGCTCTGGAACACTGCCAACGGTTGTCCAGATACGCGTTTCGGCATCCAGAATGCGGGTGTCTTTATTCAAGTCACTTTGCACCACGAGTTCGGCAATCTCCTCGCTGCTTACCGGGCCTTTGGACTGTCCATGCTTTAGATAAAACCACTGATTAGCCATACAATTCCTTTGGTTTAGTGATTCAATTGCAGAATAATGAAGCAATTATTAAACCAGTTTTTATCCAATTGCATGTGCCTGCAAACTAGAGCACCCATCGCATGTATTTGTTCAAATAAAGAATAATTAACTTGCGCGTTGTTTGGGCTTCAAAAAAATGGAAAAAAGATGGGGAAACCTTATCTTGTATCAGGATACTATCTCTACGAGCAAGAGATGTACCTTCGTTCAGGAACGATATTAACTAAATATACATGGAGACCTTATGATTGGGTTAAGCGTGGACAAGGTGTGCAAGAGCTATGGCCAGAAGAGAGTGGTGGACAATGTCTCTTTTAGTGCCAATACGGGAGAGATACTGGGATTTTTGGGTCCCAATGGAGCTGGAAAGACCACTACCATCAGAATGATTATGGGTATAACTGCTCCCGATGAAGGGCGAATAGAATTTCTGGCAGATGGGGCAAAGGCTAATGGCATCCCCAGACAGCATATTGGCTACCTGCCTGAAGAGCGGGGGCTGTATAAGGAAGCCAGAGTGATGAATATCCTGGTGTTTTTGGCTGGGCTGAAGAATGTTCCCAAGCAAATTGCCCAGGAGCGGGCATGGGAGTGGCTGAACAAATTTGGATTGCAGGATTATGCCAAATCCAAAGTGGAAGAGCTTTCCAAGGGCATGGCGCAGAAAGTGCAATTCATTGGTGCTGTATTACACAAGCCGAAAATAGTGATCTTGGACGAACCCTTTTCCGGTTTGGATCCAGTGAGCCAGGATTTGTTTAAGCAAGAGCTAAAAACTATGGCGGCTGAAGGCACATGCGTAATCCTCTCCAGCCATCAGATGAATATTATGGAAGAGCTATGCGACCGCATATTCCTTATTCACAAGGGGAAAGAAGTGTTTTTTGGCAACCTTGTGGACATTAAACAACAGTATGGCAGTTATAAGATTAGCCTGGAAGTGCAAAGTCCAGATATGCTGGAGAGGCTAAATAGTTTGGATTGCATCGAAAGCTTTTGCGCACTTTCGCATAACAAGGCAAGCTTTAGCCTGAAGGATGGATTGGGCTTATCGGGCTTCCTGGCGGCGATGCCCAAAGATTTGGCTGTGCAGGAGATAAATGCTTCGCGGTCTTCCTTGCACGACATTTTTGTAAAAATAGCTGTGGGAGCGGAAGATGAGAAATGACACGCTAAAGATTACCGGATGGGAACTGATGCGCAACCTGCGCAATAAACAATACATAATCTCACTGCTTATCACTCCGCTGATAATGGTGCTGTTTGCCGGTTTACCGCGGCTGCTGGAAAAGCTGGATAAACCGAGCGTTATGAAGCTGTATTTGATAGACGGTGCGGGAGTTGCGCCACAGCTACAACAGATGCTGCCCAAAGATGAATTTATCTTTGAGGTTAAGCAAGACAAACAGGAAGTGGAAGAACTGGTATATAATGAAAAGGCATCCGGTTACATGATAATAATGCCGGATTTCTATGAAACCGGGAAACTGGAGTATCATTATAATAAACGTAACTTAAGCGCATTTGGCGCAGTTAAAGCAAGCATCACGCAGATTCTTAAGCTGCAACGCATGAGTTCTTTGCAGATTGAGCCCTCAAAACTGGCATTTCTGAATGCCGAGGCACAGATAGATCAGATTGCCATGGAGAAGGCTGCTGCCCCAAAGGATAATGCCATGGCGGTGTCTATAACCTTTATGGTGTTGGTGTTTTTCCTCATCTTTACCAGTGGTTCGATGCTGATGCAGAGTGCGTTGCAAGAGCGGCGGGATAGGATGGCTGAGATTGTATTATCGTCCATAAAGCCACATCATTTGATGCAGGGGAAGATATTGGGGCATTTGCTGTTGGGGGTTATTCAGATGTCCTTTTGGATTGCCCTTAGCCTTCCAGCGGTGGTGTATTTGTTAGACTTTCCGCTATTGCAGGCTTTGTCCGAAACCAATATTCCTTTAATGCTGTTCTTCGGCATAGCGGGATATCTGCTATTCAGCACGATATATGTAAGCATTGGCTCTACTATGGACGACCTGCAGAGCGCAGGAAACACCCAAAGCATGATAATGATGATTCCCATGCTGTCTTTGTTATTCATTACGCCTATCATAAAGAATCCAGAGGGAACAATCTCGAAGTTTGCCTGCATATTTCCCTTAACCAGCCCAATGGCAATGATAACCAGAAGCGCATTTTCGAATGTCCCGATTACCGAGGTGGGCTTAAGCGCGGTGGTGCTATTGGCAAGCATCTATGTGTTCGTGCGCATTGCAGCAAAGATTTTCCGCGTAGGCATGCTTATGTATGGTAAAACGGCTAACTTCAGCGAAATGATGAAGTGGCTAAGGTATAAGGACTAATGGGTAAGTAATGGTTATTAGCCCTTCATGGCATCGCTTATCTTGTACGAAAGCTCTTTGATGGTAAAGGGTTTGGAGATGAAGTGCATGTCGTCCTCCAAGATGTTGTGATGCGCAATAACATTTGAAGTATATCCAGACATATATAAGCCCTTTATGCTTGGGTAAATGGCACGGATACGGGAGATTAGCTCTTTACCGTTCATCTCTGGCATTATCACGTCGGTTAATACAAGATCAATTGTGCCAATATGCTCTTTGGCAATGCGGATTGCTGCCCCGGGGCTGAGGGCTTCCAGCACTGTATATCCTAGCTTTTCCATCATACGTTTCACCAAGCGGATAATGGCGGCTTCGTCCTCTACCAGCAGTATCGTGCCCTTGCCAAGCGATAATGAAGTGCCCAGCTCATCAGGTCGGGAAATGCTTAAAGAACCTTTATAGCGGGGGAGATATATCTTGAAAGTGCTGCCTACCCCTGGTTCGCTATATACGGTTATGCAGCCGTTGTTCTGCTTAACAATGCCATGCACAGTTGCTAAACCCAAGCCAGTACCCTTGCCGGTTTCTTTGGTAGTAAAGAATGGTTCGAACAGCTTTGGCATCACTTCTTTGGGTATTCCACAACCGTTGTCACTAACCGATAGGACAACGTATTCCCCAGGAATAAGGTCATCCTTGCCGAGGCAGTTGTCTTCACTAAACACTGCTTCAGAAGTTTCTATTATCACCTGTCCGATATTGCCTATGGCATCACGGGCGTTTATGCATAGGTTCGCCAGGATTTGATCAAGTTGGGATGGGTCGATCAGGATGTTACCCAGATTGCTTCCAGGTTGCCAGATTAGGCTAATATCCTCGCCGATAAGCCTGTCCAGCATCTTCATCATGTTCTGCATTGTGCTATTCAAATCTAATACCTGAGGTGATATAGTTTGCTTACGTGCAAAGGCAAGCAGTTGTCTTGTTAGCTCCGCAGAGCGTTTACCGGCTTTTATAATCTCGTTCAGGCTTTCGTATAAGGGGCTTTGCCTGTCGATGTCATCTTCCATAAACTGTGCGTGACCAAGAATTATGCTCAGCATGTTGTTAAAATCGTGGGCTACTCCACCGGCAAGACGCCCAACAGATTCAATCTTTTGGGCTTGACTTAGCTGGTCACGCAGCTTTTCACGCTCTGCTTCGGCGTGCTTTCGGGCGGTTACATCCACAAATAGACAGGCAAATTGGTTGGGAGCAGGGCGGTAGGCAGTTACTTCAAAGTACTTATCCAATGAAACTGAGTAATTCTCGAAGTATGCTGGTTCACCGGTTATGGCTACCCTTCCGTATGTGCTAATCCAATGTTGTTCTACTTGTGGTAACACCTCCAGAATCCTTTTACCAGCTATATCACTTTTTTTAAGCCCCGTAATGCGTTCAAAGGCAGGATTAACGGCCAGAAAGCGGTAATCTATCGGCTCTCCAGAGTCGTTACAGATCACCTCATGCAGGGCGAAACCATCCAGCATTTCATTGAATAGAGTTTGGTATTTCGTGTCGGCTTGCTCTTTATCGTTAAGTGCTTTGGCAAGTTTCATGGTACTGAAACTGAGATTGGAAAGCAAGCCAGCAAGCTTGCCGTAGAATGCCATGGCGGCATCCACTTTTTCTCTGCTGCAACGTGGCACCCTGTGAAGGGCTTTTAAGTATTCCTCTTCGTTAAACCCGTATTGACTGGCTTGCATTCTAAAAAAGTTATCATCCGGCTCCTCATCATCGTACATAAACTGACCTAAGAATATGTTGCCCACATGCTTATCGCCAACCATGATTGGCGTAACCAAATCCCATAGGTTGTTTTTACAACGATAAGCGCGATAAGTGCCTGGGGCTACGTTAGAAGAAAGCATGGTATCACTTTCCAGGCAATTTTTCAAGGTATCGGGATGCAGTCGGTGATACTTTGTGCAGATATCCTGCCAGCCAATTGCAACCACTACATTGCCTTCAACATCAAGAATACCGCAAGGGATTTTAACCAGCGCATAAAAATCTCTGGCAATGGAGGTAAGGGCTTCCACATCCACCATTTCGGCAAGAGATAGCCTGTCCATATCAGTATTAGGGTCTAAAAGAGCTTTCAGCTTGGTTCTGCTAAGTGCTTCACTTTCACAGAGTGCTTGTTCTCTGATAATCTTGTCTGTTACATCCCGGGCTGCGGAGAATACATAGGAATCGTTTTTTACGGCACGCCATTCAATCCGCTTATATGAACCGTCTTTGCAACGATATCTGTTGGTGAAGTTTAGAACTGGCTGCCCTTTCTCCAGGTCTTGCAACGCCTTTGTAGTGCCCTCAACATCCTCGGGGTGAACCAGAGTAATGTATTCACACCCTTCCAGCTCGTTCAGAGAGTAGCCAAGAGTTTTTTCCCATTCTGCGTTTAACCTCAAGAACCTTCCATCGAAGCTTGAGATGCAAAGCATTTCCAGTGATAATGAAAAGAAGCTGCTAACCAACTCAATAGCATCATCCAAGCTGGGATTGTCCGCTAATATCATTGCGCTTTCTCCACCTTAGGGTTAAAGGACTTTTAGTGTTTGTGTTACTATAACTCACACACATTTCAATCAGTTCACAACCCATCGCCGGGACAGAACGCGGGCTTAACTAAATTATAAGCAATAGCAATTAATCGGCAAATAGTATCTTAGTCAATCAATCAGTTACACCTATGGGTGGTCATTTGCATGTAGTTTAGGATTTAGCTTGACTTATTCAGCATACCAGATAAATTATGCATATCAAAGCTATATTACTTAACCGGGAGGAAAAATGGCAGTTTACTCAGTTAATGAAGTAATCGAAATGGCAGTTCAAATCGAGAAGAATGGTTTCGCATTTTATCATGAAGCATCCAAGCGGAAAGACCTAAGCCCCGATGCTGTTCAGTTCATTCAATTCTTGCGCGATCAGGAATTGAATCACGAGAAGACCTTCCTTGGCCTTCGTGACGAAATGGATAAAGATATTCTAGAGCTATCCACCGATTGGGAACTGGTTTCCGAATACCTGAAAACCATAGTTGACGGTCGCATATTTAACAACGAAAATTCGGCCATACAACTGGCTGCAAATGCAAAAGATATTTATGGCGTGGTAGATAATGCCATCACCTTTGAAAAAGATACTCTCCTCTATTTCCATGCCATTGCAGACTATGCAACAAATCCCAAAACCAAGCAAGTGCTGCGACAGATTATTAACGAAGAAGTATCCCATGTTCTTAAGCTAAACGACTTTAAGAAAAAGTTGGGCTAATCTGTTAGTGCCATAATCAGTGAAATTCAAGAAAAAAAGGAAACTTAACAGCGCCGGCGTAATCTCCATGATTATTCTGGCGTTGCTTATTTGCGTTATCTTGCTTTACAATCCTGTTTCGATAAGAGTAATGACCATTGGTGTAGCCATTTATCAAGGGATAGACCCAGTTGTATTTTATCGATTGATTAAAACCGAAAGCTCGTTTCGGAGCTTTGCCATTTCACCCATGCAAGCTATTGGATTGGGTCAGATAAAAGAAAGCACGGCCTATTACATCCACAGTGAACATAAGCGGGGATTGCTGTTTGTGCCAGTCTATAATCTCAAGATGTCGGCCAAATACCTGAAATATTTACTAAATCGCTACAATGGCAATTGGAGCTTAGTTTTAGCCGCGTACAACTGGGGCGAGACAAATGTGTCAAACCGGATGTCAGGCACCGATATTGAGCCCTCAAAAGACTATCGGAAGCGATTTCGCGACATCCCGGAAACCTATAACTATATCAACAAAATCCTGCCCGCAAAAAATAAGGCTTGACGGGAAACCCACTCCCAATTTCATTAAAGCAGAATTTCTTTCAGGAGTAACTTATGCTGCGTAACCAAAGCGGAATCTCGGTTTATACTGTGCTCAGTATCATCCTTTTCGTTGCCTTGGTATTCATCTTGGCAGTGCCTAATTTCTACAATCTCGATAAAGAAAAGAATGTGGAAGATTGTATAAACAACATGAAACAAATATGGGTGGCTACCACTGATTATATGAGGGACACCAATACCGATTTTAATGGTGATCTTAGCCTGCTTACCAAAACACCAAAAGCTCAAGACCCCAAAAATAAGTATTTGCAGAGCATGACATACTGCCCGGAAACCTCCCGCCAAAAGAGCGAATACATCGTATTTGGCAAATACGTAGCCGAGCAGATTGGTACGGAAGTGAAACATAATTATGGAGTGATAATCCTCTGCCCCAATCTTAGCAAGTATCACAAGCATCTCTTACCCAAAACATTTTACGAAAATATGGATCCTACCCAACTGCAGAACTATATGATAGAAGATATGGACTACATAGACAAAGAAACAGGATCCAATGGCATTCGTAAAGATGAAATGCTAAAGAAATACATTGAAATATGGAAAACCGATCCAAACGCCTTCCAGAAGCGCAAAGAAAACAGCACTGCCCTGCGTGCTATTCTATTTCCAGATAAGTTTGGCTTTACTGAGCCCACTGTGGCAGATTAATAACTTACTTTGTGACATTAAGTTCAGATAGCATCTGCTGAGCAAGGTGTTATCTGGACTTTTTTTGTATCCCCAAGCTGATTAATAGACATTAACATTATAGGAAGCGGAAATGCAGTATAAAGAATTTTTGGAACATATCTATAAGAAGTACTCCGGTAACGTTAAGCTAGAACTTTCGCGGATGACTGGTTTAATGTCAGACCTTGGCAATCCCCAGGATGAACTTTGCGGATTCCATGTAGCAGGAACCAATGGTAAGGGCAGCGTTTGTGCAAGCCTGGAAGCTATCAGCCTTGCCCATGATCATAGCACCGCCCTGAATACCTCTCCCCATTTGATAAACTACACAGAGCGGTTTAGAATAAATGGTGAGGAACTGCCTTTTGAGACCATATTAGACGCTTTTAACGCCCACGAAGATTTGTTTGAAAAGTGGGATGCCTCCTTCTTTGAAATAACTACTGCCATAGCATTTGCGCTGTTTGCCCAGGCAAGAATTCATACTGCCGTAATGGAAGTAGGTCTGGGTGGAAGGCTTGATGCTACTAACCTTTTTACTCCCAATGTATCAGTAATCACCAACATCGGTCTGGATCACATTAAGACACTGGGAGGAACCCTCGAGATTATTGCAGCGGAAAAAGCAGGGATCATTAAACCCGGGATTCCTCTGGTAATGGGTGATATAGAAGAATCTCCCGCTGCCATCATCGAAGCCATAGCCAAAGAGAGAAAATCTCCAGTGTATCGCTACGGCAGAGAATGGATTACCGATATTGCCGATTGTCAGGTCAACGGATTGAACTTCAGCTACAAGTTCGGCAAGTATGAATATCGAAACCTAAAGGCAAACCTGATTGGCGAACATCAGGCGGTGAATATCGGCACTGCAATTACTGCTTTCCTGCTCTACGCTATCAGCAAAGGCTTTGTTCCATCGGAAGATGCAATAAGAAATGCTGTAGCTAACATAAACTGGCAAGGTAGAATGCAGGTTCTATCCACATCGCCTACGCTGATCATCGATGGTGCTCATAATGTGCACGGCGTTAAAGCCTTAGTAAATACCCTGAACAAAGTTTTCCCGAATAGAAAGCTAAAGTTTATCATCTCAATCCTGGCAGATAAGGATTATAGTGAAATGATCCATCTCTTCTGCTCCAAGGCAGAAATTGTGTATATTGCCAAAAACCAGTCTGAACGTGCCGCCTCAGTTGATGCCCAGGTTAACGCAGTTGCGAAGTATAATGTGAAGTATGAAACTGCCACATCAGTCGCAGAAGCACTAAAGATGGCACTCACCAATTGCGGAATAGAAGACGTGATTATTGGCGGAGGTTCGCTCTACACGGTTGGAGAGATTCTTCAGGCATTTAAGGCAAATGCATAAAGAAATAGAAAGCTATCTCGCCCAACTTTACCCACTATTATCCGCAAACGGAATAAGCTGTAGTAGCCAACGGGATATAGCCTATGGGGTTCAGCTTAAGCTAAACAAGATAAGTGATACGGCCTCCTTAAATGTATATTATTCACAAAAGAATGGTATTAGTACAGTAATTGGGGCAAAAGACGCTAATCCCCTAAAGAACCTGCTACAGGCACTATTAAGCAGAAACATACTGCCACATGTATATGATCCCGGTTTTCATGAATGGGATAGTTGGATCGGAAGTGATGAAGTTGGCAAAGGTGACTATTTCGGTCCACTTATTACCTGCGCCTTCCATTACAACAAATCCATGGAAAAGCACTTTACTACCCTGGGTGTTACCGACAGCAAGAGGCTAAAAGACGGCCAAATATCAAAAACCGCCAAATTGCTATATAGCAGCTACCCAAATTGCATTTCCTGCATCGCACTCAAGCCGGGTAAATATAATGCGCTAATCACGTCATTTCGAAGTCAAAATAAGAACCTCAATGATCTGCTTGCCTGGCTTCACGCTACGAACATCATGGAACTTGGCAGTAAAAGCAGCGGTGCTCAGGGAATCCTGGTAGATCGTTTTAGCCCAACCCAGAAAGTAATGCGTTTGCTGACAGCAAAAAAGTATCCCATTCCCTGTATAGAGAGAACAGGTGCCGAAGCAGATCCCGCAGTAGCAGCGGCTTCCATTATTGCACGTTACCAACTGATAGAGGCATTTGCCTCCATGCGAAGGTTTTATAATATCAATTTTCCCAATGGTGCCACCTCTGTGGTTAAATCAGTGGGGATGGATTATATAAAACGCTATGGAACAGATAGATTGGGTGAAGTTGCCAAGCTTCATTTTAGAACTACCGAGCAATTAATGTTTATGCTTAAGCAGAATAAGTCCTGATCTCCCGCATCCATAACATCTTACTACCTCTTCCTTGCTGCTTCCTTGAACGCATTACGCATTAGATTCAAGAGAGATCAAGCTTTTGATAATAACTTGCTAATCGCTATAATAGTACGTGCTTCATTGGATATTCGGGAAGAGTATGGCAGCCAGGGGTGAATAAAGCAATGGGTAATCAATTACACAACAGACACATAAGCGGGCATGTTATTAACAACAAGCTTGAAAACAGCTTCAGCACCAAGTTCTGGCCATAGAAATGTTTCACATGAAACAATGCTTTGAGACAACAGGGCAGATATGCCCCCAAGGCAGGAGAGATATACAGCTTTATATGCTCTGATTGTTTCTACAACTTCGGGACTTCTTTCCCCCTTGCCAATCATAAGTCTCAAGCCTCTTTCTATCATGTTTATGGTATAGACGTCCATTCTTGAACTAGTGGTTGGCCCGATTGCACCGCAAACCTTACCGGGTGGAGTTGGGCTTGGTCCACAATAGAAGATGGCGGTGTCTGCCAGGTTAAAAGGTAGGGTATTACCATTGGATACCAGGTCAACAAGTTTCTTGTGAGCAGCATCTCTCGCAGTATAGATTGTTCCAGATAACAATACTTTGTCGCCTATAGAGAACTTCTCAATATCTTGAATGCAGATGGGCAGGGATAATATGTGGGTTGTCATCGGTTATATCTCGATCTCGATATGTCTGTGAGCATGGCACTGGATATTTACCGCCACGGGTAAGCTGGCGATATGGCAGGGAGCGTGCATGATCTGAACAGATAATGCAGTTAAATCTCCTCCCATTCCTTGAGCTCCAATGCCAGTGGAGTTAACTGCGCTTAGTATGCAGTGCTCCAGCTTCGCATACCTGGTTTCACTACTAATCGTTCCAATGGGCTTCAATAATGCTTCTTTGGCCATCATTGCGCACTGCTCAAAATTACCACCAATGCCTATGCCAAGAATAAGAGGTGGGCAGGCTTTTGCTCCGGCTATTGCGACTGTTTCTACGACAAAGTCAATCACATCTTGCACGGTGCAGGTGGGAAGCATCATTCTTATCCTACTCATATTCTCTGCACCTCCACCTTTTTGAGCGATCTTTAGCTTAAGCTTATCCCCTTCGACTATTCTGGTATGCACTATCGCTGGGTGGTTGTTATTGATGTTTGATCTGTTAAAGAGGGGGTCATTGACAATGGAAGCTCTAAGATATAAGTCAGCACTCGCCTTTATTAGTGCATCGTTTATAATAGAATCTATGGGTTTACCTTTTATTATACAGCAATTTCCCAGCTCCACGAATACTACTAGAGTTCCAGTATCCTGGCAGAGGGGGATTGTTACTCGGGGCGACAGCTCGATATTTTGAATCAGGCTATCAAGAACGTCTTTGCGCAACTCGTCATTCTCATTGGCTAAGGCTTTCTGTAGTAAAGATGTTATGGCAGGGTCTGGGTGATAAGTGACATACTTTATAGCTTCATAGACGGTATTATAAATAAGCTGATCGTCAATAAATCGAACCTCCATTACTAACCTCTGCTTCTCTTTACCAGATATTTTAGTAAGAGGTCCTCTAATGGAGTGGCGATAGAAACGGGGTTATACTCTATGCGGTTTCTGTAGCACTCATCCTTCATATATGCAGTAAACGCATTGTAGTTAGTAAGATACTCATATCGTATCTGCCAGGGGGTTACAGTAATCTTCTCACCGGTCTCGCTGTCTATGAATTCGGTTTCACGTTTGTACAAAAACTGCTCTTCCTGGGGATCACAAACATGGAACACCAGCACTTCATGCTGTCTTGCCCTAAAGTGCTTAAGTGCTTCCATAATGCGTTCTGGTTCATCCAGCAAATCACTAATCAGTATAACTAAGCTTCGCTTACGAATTAATTCGGCTATTTGGTGTAAGGGGTTTAAGATATCTGTTTTATCCTCTGGTCTTAGGTCTATCAAGCGGGCAAAGAGCTCTGCCGTGTAGCTGCGAATTGCTTTTGGAGGGAGAGCTGCGGTTATTTTATGGTTAAAAGTATAAAGTCCAGCAGCGTCTTTTTGCGATATCATCAGCCAGGCTAAAGCACCAGCTAAGCGGCTTGCATAGTCCATCTTACTTGTTGTTCCAGAGGAAAAGAACATTGATTTGCTGTGATCTAACAGAATGTAACTACGCAGGTTAGTCTCTTCTTCATAGCGTTTTACATAGTATCGCTCAGTTTTTGCCAATACCTTCCAATCGAGGTCTTTTAGCGGCTCTCCGGGATTGTATTGGCGATGGTCGGAATATTCAGCACTGAAGCCATGATAGGGAGATTTATGCAATCCTACCAGAAAGCCTTCAACAGTGCTTTTGGCAGAAAGCTGAAACCTATTTAGCCGGATAAGGGCTTCTTCACTGAGCAGGGGCATCTAACGCTTTTTAGGTTGATAGAGAAGTGCTATTGGAATAAGACAAACATATACTGCACAGAGGATAACCGGTGATACTGCTATCTCGTTTAAAGACATGATGAAATATCCAACTATCAGCAAGATAGCTGCAAGCAACAATAGCAGGAAGTTTACTTTACTAAGATGAAGTTTATCTTTGGTCTTCATTTATTCCTCCTAAAGGGATAGGACGATTTATGGCAGTAAATATTAGTCGGCTTAATCTGTCAAACAGAAACTTGAAGGATCGTCTTTATGATAGCAGTCATAAATTTGCGTGAAAGCTTCATTTGATAGTGCCTGACGCGTTTTCATGCTGACATCATATATTGGGTCTAAAATGTGGATTTCGGCTTCAATAGTGTGCCCGATAAGCTTCATAAAATGAGGGGCAAAATCCATGTCTCCATACCAGCAAATGAGGTCTCTGGTGCTGCTATCTATTGGCTTTCCATCTATCTTTTTGTAGTGAACACATATAGGCAAGATGGGGCATTTGGCAGAAACAGCCACCTGGAAAAGTGACTTACGGAAGTCTTTCACAGTTTCGCCATTGGTGCTGGTGCCTTCGGGGAAGAGCATTACCTTGAATCCTTGCCGGATAGTATCTGCGAATTTATCGATTTCCTTGGGGAGGGATACGAACTTTTTGCGATCGGTGAACAGGCAGCCACCATACCTGGTTATACTCCCAAGAAAAACGTTTTGGCTCATTTCTACAGAAGTAATAAACACGAAGTTTTCTATTGATGATAGCAGGATGATATCGGTGTAGGAAACATGATTGGCTATTGCCAGGTAATTTGTATCATGCATTTGGGCTAAACGTTCGGAATTGTTGACTATTAATTTAACCTGGAATGCAGATAGGAATCTCTTTGCGATCCGGGTAGTGTTCTTTACTAACCTGTGGCGCAGAACAATCTCATCTCTTGTGAGCAGTTTGATGCAATACGAGTAGATGAAGAACTCGCATACCAGCCATAAATGCCACAAGAAAAACTTACATCTCCGCATGAGATAATACTCTTACTCCGAACTGTGTCTGCGCTGATAGGTTTTATTGAGATCGTCTACATTCATAAGAGTAAGAAAATCGATACACTTAAAGCTCTTATCCAGCGCTGGGGTTCCACACACTTTAGCGCCAACCTTGAGGTAAGAGGCTAAAAGTGAGGGAATCTTGTCTTTCATTACATGATGCTCTATGGGTATTTGCCAGTGTTGCGGATGTAAGCGGGAATATTTTTTGAAGCCTGGAACCTGGAACTTAGCTTTTGGGCGAACCCGATGGTCGTTAGAGATATGCCCGTTTTGCATCAGGTATGAGTAAATCTGCCGAATCTCTTCTTTGTCCATGGTTTTTATGCTGGAACATCCAAACAGATAGCTGCTGCCACTGGCGTTAATGTAAGCGGTTATACCTTCCCATAACAGGGCAATGGTTATTCCATTGCGGTGATCGGGATGAACGCATGCACGGCCGAGTTCAAGTTTTGTTCCTGGTAGTTTCTTTATGTGTCTCATGTGAAACTCTGTGGCTGTGTACCATTTTTTGGTATGCTCAGATGATTGGAGACGGTAGGTGCCAATAATCTGATTACTGCGTTTATCTATGATAATGAGGTGATCACAGTGCTTGTCGAATCTGTCTTTATCGATTCCAGAGCGTTTTTTCCGTTTTAGTAACTCGGTTAAAAAAACGTCATGTCGTAGCATAAGAGCTTGACGCAGTTCATGGGGAGAATCGGCAGTTTTTATTATGAAGTTCTTCTTTTCGATGCAAATGGGAATATGAGCGCGGAAGTTCTTAATTCTGGACAAGCGATTCAGGTTCAGCATCTCTGTTAACACTTTCAAGTGCAAGTTATTTGGCATCTTAACTCCATCATGTTCTTTAACATAAACATAAGTTCCATTTTCTCGCATTAGTGTGCAAACTGTCAAGCAGATTATCAGCCCTCACATTCTTCCATGTATCAAACAGAGACCATTGCACATAAATAGAAAACAGGCTACAGCCAGTTGGAACAACGGATTTATTCGTTATTAAAGCTAAACTAATGACTATTGGGGATTACATTATCATCTGCTAACCAGATAAATCTGGTTATTCCAGCCGAATAAATCCGGCGTTCCAGATTATGCAATGATCTTAAACATGATATCGCAAGCTGACTTGAATGGATCGTTGTTGCGGGTTTAGAGGGAGAATAAAGCATCAGCTAATTTCGGTTCATTTCACTTAAATCTAACAGAAGCCCCAGC
This sequence comes from uncultured bacterium, assembly GCA_938009275.1. Taxonomy (GTDB): domain Bacteria; phylum Cloacimonadota; class Cloacimonadia; order Cloacimonadales; family Cloacimonadaceae; genus Cloacimonas. The sequence goes on along the minus strand of CALLHY010000011.1, from coordinate 84,261 downwards.
CTTTTTAAAACCCTCCTGCTCATCAAGATAGCATCGAGAAAGCTAACAGGATCATTTAATAAACATCATTTAATACCAGCTATCCTAACTAAGAGTATCATAGAACTAATGGCAGGTGATTGCCTCGTGAATCCCTCGTGATTCCCGGGTGGGACCTGGGATTCACCCGGGAATCACTACGCGGTTACCAGCGGTTTTTTCGGTGAACCAGAGATGAATTAGAGAGTTTTGTTGATTATTAGCACTTGATGATTGGATGGTGGAAGGGGTGTGGGTTCGATAGGTGGAGTGCGTGATGAAGTGACGTCCCCACCCCAAGTGGGTTGTCGAGTTCCTGGCCGACAGAGGCAAAGCTTTGCCTGTCTGGATAAAACATCTGGCCTTTGTGGTGATGGGGACACCACAATGATAGATGATATTCTGGTTTCTTATGTGCTGGGGAGTCGTTAGTTTTGGGAGACGCATAGATAACTATCATGAGCATAGACTTTGTTAAGCGGTTAACAATGAATTGTCCTGCTTCCCGATAGCCAGGGATGGAGGTTTTTGAGAATCGGCAACATGGCTACCAGCAAAAGCTCTAATCGATTGCTTTGGCGCACATTAATAAAATCTAACAAATGTGCCATGATTTTGCTTGACATAATATGCAGTATATTTCTATGGTCAAAAGCAAAAGTAGCATCTGAGTTAGAGTAATGTTGGCTATCCAGATGCGTTTGAGGTGGCAATGAATCGAAGCCCTGATCTATCTTTCTTTTTTGATGAATTCAGTGTAGGTGAAGACAATAAGCAACAGCTGCAAAAACTGCGGTTAAAAGAGGGTGAACGCAGAGAGGTTTGCATACTTTTTGCAGATATCAAGAATTCAACTGTGCTCGGCTGCAAGCTTGATCCGGAAGTTTATCAATCTCGCATGGATGAGCTAATGAAGCGGTTTACCAAGTGCATTACCTATTATGGTGGTTTCGTAGACAAATACATGGGTGATGGTATAATGGCCTTATTCGGAGCAAAACAGGCCAGCGAGCAAGACACAGAGCGGGCAATCTTATCAGGCTTAAAGATGATTGAACAACTGGAAAACTACAATCGCTGGCTTCAAGGTGAAGAACCTGATGCTAAGATTGAGATTCGAATTGGGGTTAATACTGGACTGGTAGTGGTTGGTAAAATTGGTGAAGAACGGGAAGGCGATTTTACCGTTACGGGAGCGGCAGTTAACCTTGCTCAGAGGATGGAGAGCAATTCTCCCGCTGGCAAAATAATGCTATCTCACAATACCATGAAATATGTTGAGAGGTTTTTCGATTTCGATCACTTTGGGAGCTTGCGGGTCAAGGGCTTCGATAATGAGATTGACTGCTACACGGTTTCTGGTTATAAGTATGAAAAAAAGCAAAGATGGTATTTGCGAAAATCGGTGTTTGCCGGCAGAGAAAAGGAACTGGATTTACTGGGGAATGCGTACCAGTGTGTACTAAGCCATAGCAGTGAAGTTGAGCAAGATGACAGACCAATCCGGATAGTGGGCATAAAAGCTGATGCTGGCATGGGGAAAACGAGGTTAGCCAACGAGTTTTGCGAGCTGCATTCAGGTGATGTGTCATTGGTTCTTGGTGCAGCCTCGGGCGTAATCCACACACCTTTTCATTTATTCACTAATATGCTTGAAAGGGAATTTAACATCAACCCCGGTGATCCAGCATCAACGAAGAAAAGTAAGTTTGAAGCTGGTATCAGGCATTTATCAAGCCACCTGGCAGAAAGTGATGCTGAGTCGATAACTGACGCCATACCGCTTGTTGCAGCATTACTGGAGATATATTATGAGGATACTCGATTACGATTACCTGCCTCTGAGTTGATTCCGCAGATCATGATAGCCCTGCAGTTACTGATTAAAACGGTTCTTGACAGCCATGCCAGGCAAGATAAGCCAATAATGGTTATCCTGGACGATTTACACTGGATGGACGACTCATCTGAGGTTGTTCTGCAGAATCTGCTGAATAGGATGCTGAACAATAGTAGTTACATCTACCCACATGGCTTAATGATAATCATGATGTACCGCCATGATTGCAGTGCTTTCGGGAGATATAATGGACTCCCGCAGTTTTGTGAGACGGAATTGGAACCTCTTACCAGCGAGGTAATGACGAAATTGATTCAGAGCAATATAAGCGGAAAGCAATTGCCTCTAGAAGCCTTGCAGAAAGTGAAAGAGCTTAGTTTGGGAAATCCATTTTATCTTGAAGAGTGGTGCAATCTTATCTCGGATATGCCCCAGGCAGGTATAGACGAGATACCCGTGCCTCCAAATTTAAACGCCTTAATTCTTTCACGCTTAGACTTGCTGGATAAGAACATCAGGCTATTGCTCCAAAAGGCATCGGTAATTGGACAGGAGTTTTTTGTAGATATCCTGAATTGGATCGAGGAAAAGCTATATAACCCCATTGATGTCAGGGAGACATTGCAGCAGTTAGAGAGTCAGGCATTTATCCTTAAGCTAATTGGCTTTGACTATTCGGCTTACTTTTTTAAGCATATAACTACCCGGGACGTTGCCTACAAAACTCTGTTGGTCGGCAACAGAATGATACTTCACAAACTTGCCGCAGAAGCAATAGAAACTTTGTATCCTGAGCGTAGCAGGGAGTTTGTGTATGCACTGGCAGACCACTATCATAAAGCGGGAATAAAAGACAAAGCTTTGTTCTATTTGAAGCAAGCTGCCGAGATGGCGCAAAAACTATATAGTAACAATATTGCGTTGGAACTATGGAATAAAGTGCTTAGCTTGCTTGATGGCGAGAACATTGAAGATAGCGGTGAGTCAATACGAGTTCCTCGGGTAAGGCTGAATATTGTAGAAATATTGATGCTCACTGGAAGATGGGATGAATCTGGTAAAGCATTGGATGAAGTTAGGTCAACCGCGCAGGATAACAGTGATCTTTTTGATTGTTATCGCTTGATGGGTATTTTGGCTTTCAGAAAGGGTGATCTTGATTCGGCATACACTTTCTGGGATAAATGCATGAGTCTGGCCCAAACAGATAACGACAAACTAGCTGTAGCTTTCAGTAATCTGGGAATCTGGTTCCAGCATAATAAAGACACTGATAAAGCTTTGGAATACCACACAAAGAGCTTACATTATACGCAATTAACAGATGATGCATTGAGAGAGGCAAAGACAGAAAGTAACATTGGGTTGCTTCATTTGAATTGTGGTAACTATGAAGACGCCAGGCGATATCTAAACTTATGTCTCGAATTGGTGAATGAGCACCAATTTATGTCGGTTAAATCCATAGTCCTGGGCAATCTTGGCTTTATGTATTATAAAACAGGAGAGTTAGACAGGGCTTACGAGTTGTATCAACAAAAGCTCATAATAGTTGAAAAAATGGATGATAAGGCAGAACTGATAAAAGTGCTTGGTAACATTGGTAACGTGTTTAGAGAAAAGGGAACCCCAGATAAAGCTTTGGAGTATTACCAACAAGTTTTAATGCTGAAACTAAGCTTGGGGAATGCCAAAGAAATTGGGATAACACTTGGAGTGATAGCCGACATGAATTATCGGCTAAACCGATATAGTGAAGCTGTTGACTACGCACAAAGAGCAATAAGTATTGCCCACAAGTATCCTGTGGATGTTAGTAAATACCAGGAGATTGTCGATAAAGCCAAAGCTAAACTAGCTTAGAGACCCGAATGACGATGAATAAACGTAAGTAATATAAAAGATGTGGATCATGCGATCTGCAGGAGGTTTTATGAACAGACTGGCAATGATTTGTTTGTTGCTATTTTCACTTAGTACAATTGCCGCATTAGACTTGGTAGACACCGGAGCAGGCATTGTACATCTCTCTCATGGGGCTTCGGCATGGGGAGACTGGGATAATGATGGTGACCTCGATCTCATTATGACTGGCAATGATACTTCAGGAAACAAAACTACAAAGCTGTATCGTAATGATGGAGGATTGTTAACAGACATGGCCAGCACAATCCCCGGGGTATATTATTCTTCAGTCGCCTGGGGCGATTATGACAACGATGGAGATCTAGACTTGTTTATAAGTGGTAGAACTGCCGCGTCAGAGATTATATCCAGAGTATACCGAAATGACAACGGGACATTTACAGATATTGCCGCCGGATTGACAGGGTTATGGATATCTTCAGCTGCCTGGGGAGACTATGATAACGACGGAGATATTGACATAGCGTTAATGGGGGCTACCAATTCATCAGCACCATATACTATGACCACCCTGTTGTATGTTAATACCAACGGTGTTTTTTCTGTGGGCAATACCTTAACTGGCTTTATTTTTGGTTCTCTTTGTTGGGGAGATTACGATGCCGATGGAGATCTGGATTTACTGCAAACAGGCAGTACCACTAATAGTCCTTATACGGCGGGCTTGAGGCTCTACAGAAATGACAATGGTACATTATCCAACACTTCTATCGATGTGACAGGAGTATATTATGGGCAAGTGGCGTGGATTGATTTCGATAATGATGGGGATTTGGACTTTGTTATCTCCGGTATTAATACTACCAGGAATACTAAGTTATATGAGAATGTAAACGGAAGTTTTCAGGACACATCCCAATCATTTATTGCCATATCGCAGAGCTATATTGCAGTGGGTGACCATGACAACGATGGTGATTCCGACATAGCCTTGGCTGGATATTCTACTTCAGGCATGGCCACAAAACTTTATACGAACAACAATGGTCTATTCACCGAAGAAAATGCAGCATTGGAGAACGTTCAGTATGCGTCTATAGCATACGGAGATTATGATAACGATGGCGATCTGGACATCCTGCTCACGGGTACAAAAACATCCGTTTCCGCTGATGCTGTGGGAAAGATTTATAGGAATGACACCCAGGCAGTTTTGGCTCCTCCAACAGCGCCAAGCAATCTAAGACGATATATTAGCGGATCATACACTGTTTTTCAATGGGACCCGAGCGCAGAAGACATGCAGGATGGTAGAAGCATTAGTTATGCTATAAGAATTGGAACCAGTCCGGGGGCACAAAACTTATTATCACCTATGGCTGGCAGTAATGGCAAAAGAAGAATTGCAGCTATGGGGAACGCTCAGGGTTCTTGCCTGTGGAAAATAAAGAATGCCTCACTTAATCCTCTTTTAGATCATTATTGGTCTGTACAGGCTGTTGATAGTGCCTTGAGGGGTTCTGCTTTCTCAACTGAAGCCGAGCTACTGAAATTGAAGGTTACTTCACCCAATGGTGGAGAGACATGGAAGATTAACGAAGCAAGAACTGTATATTGGGATAGAAACCCCAATGTAGCGAATGTAAACATCTATTTATCTACAGACGATGGACTGAACTGGGTATTAACAAACCCAACACCAATATCTGCAGGCACAGGATTTTATTCTTTCCAAATTCCGTCTGTAGCATCAAATTCTTGCAGAGTTAAAGTAGAATCATCTACCAATTCTGCCATATATGATATTTCCGATAGTGTTTTCAGTATACTTAGCAGTACTGCTACCAGTATCCAGGTTAGTTCACAAAACTCATCAGGATCAACTCTGCTTGCCGGAACGAATGTTCCCATCACTTGGGTTAGTGCAGGAATAGATAATGTAAAAATCGAGCTAACTAACAACAATGGTCAAACCTGGCTAAGCATTGTTGATTCATTTCCTGCCGCCTCTGGGTTATATACATGGAATGTGCCTGATTTCTTAAGTCAAGGCACATACATCAGAGTCTCTGATGCTGCCAACCCTAATGTGTACGACTGGAATGATAACTCATTCAAGATATTGCGGCTTAGAATACTAAGTCCCAATGGAGGACAGAAGTACATCCGGGGTGAACAGGTAGAAATAACCTGGTCAACCAATGTTACCGCAGACGTGAGAATTTTCTACAGTAGAAACGGTGGTACAAGCTGGAGTCTTGTTGTTAGCACCATTCCTGGTCAAGCCCTATCTTATCTGTGGACTATCCCATCGAGTTTAGTAGCTACCGACCAATTCATATTCAAGCTTTTGTTATACGCGGACAGCAGTGTTTACGACGAAATGGATGCACCCATGACCGTGATGGCTTTGAACGTTAGTTACCCTAATTCCACCAGTATCAGATTGCAGGCGGGAAAAACATACAACATCACCTGGTCGCAAAGCTTTGTTACATCTAACCTAAAACTAGAGTACACTACTGACGGAACAAACTTCACAACTATAGATTCGGCAGTTGATCCAAGTACCGGTTCGTATCCATGGCTAGTGCCTTATACTCCATCAACCACCTGCAAGATTAGAGTTTCGATAACAGATTATCCGATAGCCACAGACTCAAGCGATAATGATTTCACTATCTGTAGGCTGAATATTACTACTCCCAATGGTGGAGAGGTTCTAACCTCGGGAACTACACATACCATAAGGTGGCTTAGCACAAACGTTAGCAACATCAGATTGGACTATTCTACTAACAATGGTGTTTCTTGGGCTACAATTATCTCCAGCACCAGTGCATCTGCTTTGTTATACAATTGGACTGTTCCCAATTTGGTTTCTTATGAATGCTTGATAAGGATTCGCGATGCCTCCTCATCGGCTTATGAAGATGTTAGTGACCAGATCTTTACCATCCGCACTCCAATTATCGTGGTGAGCCCCAATGGAGGCGAGAACTTAACGGTTGGTAGCTCATTTGACGTTACGTGGACGATAAGCGGAACAACTCCATTTATCTTGATGGACTACACCATTAACAATGGTTCTACGTGGTTGCCTGTTATTACAGAAGCCTATCCTTCTTCAGTTGGTTCCTACGCATGGGTTGTACCAAACACTCCTTCCAGTAATTGCAAGATAAGAATAAAGAAGGCTACAGATGCAAATACCTTTGATGTATCGGATGCCATGTTCACCATAACGCCAACAGTTTATCCGCCAACCCCTCAGTTTACTGCGGATATCACAGAAGGTACAGTGCCGCTATCAGTTCAGTTCACCGATTTATCTACTGCCGGTTCAGGCTCTATTACGCAATGGAACTGGAACTTTGGAGATGGCGGCAGCTCTACAGAAAGGCATCCTCTATACACTTACCAAAATGCCGGGGTGTACAGTGTTTCGTTAACGGTTACCAATACATACGACTCTACTGCCACAGAGCTTAAAGAGAACTATATAACAGCATCATCAAACATCCCGGTTATTGCCTTGTTAAGTTCTTCTCCGCTTGATCTGGGATCAGTTCATATGGGTGAGTACACTCCTTGGTATGAAGTGAGATATCAAAACATTGGCTCTACCGATATGGAAGTAAGCCAATATGCAATAATTGGATCAAACGGATTTGAAGCAGAGCGAACCTCCCGTGCTTATACATTAGCTCCCGGACAAATTGACACTATAAGAATAAAGCTAAAACCCAAAGCACTGGGGACTATTCAGGATACGCTGGCAATTTGGAATAGCTCTGGCAACAATCCTGAACTTCGAGTGCCTCTTATCGGCTTTGGCTTGGCACATCATGTCCCATTGCAGTTCGCAAGCATACAGGCGGCAATTAACGCTGCGAATCCCGGTAACTGTATTGTTGTGGATGATGGAGTATATTACGAAAATCTCCAGATCGTAGGCAAAGAGATAATCCTGGCGAGTAACTATATCGTGGATGGCGATACTTTGCACATCAGCAACACCATCATTGATGGCAGCCAGATACGAAATCCCGACCAGGCGAGCGTAATTGCTATTCTTCCGGGGGATAACCCCTATCAGTCACCACAAATAGTAGGCCTAACCATCAGAAATGGCAGAGGCTGGCTGATAAGTGAAACTGTAGGTAATACCATTGTGCAAAAAAGAGTGGGTGGTGGGATATACATAAAACAATCTAACCCAATCTTTACTGCGAATAAGATTGTAGATAACGTAGCAGATGACGAAGGTGGTGGAAGTTACGCCTTCATGAGTATGCCAAATCTTGGAGGTACTGGGCCAAATGGATTTGACAATCCCGGTGGCAACATATTTATGCGAAATATGTCGGATTTGGGTAAAGACATATATTTTAATGCCTCTCACACTCGTGACGAAATACCAATTAACAACTGTAGGTTTGAAGTATTTTGCTCAGTTGATACAACTCTTACCAATTACTGGGCAACCACCACAAATCCTGTTCGCTACCAAGGTAGTACGGGTAACAGGGAATCAATTCACGCAGACTTATACGTAGCCACAAATGGCAATAACGAAAGCAATACTGGACTTAGTGCCGACAGCCCATTCCGTTCAATAGACTATGCACTAAGCCTTGCTTATGGTACCGCGGAACAACCCGTAACCATTCACGTCGCTGCTGGTTTATATTCTGCCGATTTCACCGGAGAAAGCTTCCCGCTACAGATGGTTGACTGGGTTTCAATAAAGGGTGCTGGTAAAGAAAACACAGTTATAGATGCCGGGGCAAGTTCATTATTCCCTGCCAGAATCATGACCTGCGATAAAGCTCAGGGAGTTAAAATAGAGGATTTAACCATTTTGAACGGTTATGTAACTAACAGCAAGAATGTAAACGGCGGTGGTTTAGCGATTATCAACTCACAAATAGAGATAAACAGAATTGCTATTAACAACAGCTTTTCCGCAGGGGATGGAGCTGGACTGTATGCTGTAAACTCCGATGTAGCTATCGACGATGCTTCCTTTGAGTACAACCAGGCCACCGGTTCGGGAGGTGGCATTGCTGTGGAGAATTCAGACTTGATGGTGACAAACAGCACAATTTCTCATAACTTTGCCGGCAAACATGGCGGTGCCTTGTATCAAAACAACGGTCAGCTTGAAGTAACAAACTCCATGATCCAGCACAACAATGCCAATGGAATCCAGATGCGTGGCGGTGGCATTAGCCTGGTGTCTATCAGCCAACCCAGGATATCCAACTCCGTTATCAGCTCGAATTCGGGATACAACGGAGGCGGGATCAGCATGCAAAACTGCAGTTCAGTTAAGCTGCTATCCAATAAGATAACTAACAACGTGGCAACAAACTGGGGTGGCGCGGTTTACAATATCACCACCGGTGGGAGCATAAAGAACAGCCTTCTGGCAAATAATACTGCCAGTCAACGAGGTGGAGCTATCTACGCTAATTCCAGCATGGATGTGATTAACACCACCATCGCCAACAACAGAGCCTTTACACAGGGTGGGGCAATATACACCATAGGCAGTAATTCTAGCTACCAAAACTCAATCTTGTGGAATAACTCTGCTCCTTTGGGCAACGAGATGTATCTGTATGATAATTCAGCTCCTGCCTTCAACTATTGTGATATAGCCGGAGGTAGTGCTGGCTTCAGAGCAACCAGCGGCATTAGTTATTCCGGAGATTATTCCAATAACCTTGATTCAGATCCCTTGTTTGTGTCTCCAACCACAAGCCATGGAGTGTCTTACGACGCATTACAGGCAGATTGGGGCTTGTTGCCCGCTTCTCCCTGTGTAAACGCGGGGAATCCAGATACCGATACTGCAGATATGACTCTCGACTTGGCTGGAAACACCCGAATTATCAGCGACATAATAGATATTGGAGCCTTTGAAACAAACGATGTGATAGCTCCTTTTATCTCCGCAAGCCCTGACACAGAGGTAGATTTCGGAAGCTTGGTGCACAATTCCGAGGTAGTATCCCAAAACCTGATTATCACCAACACCGGAAATTCACCCCTCAGTATTAGTTCCATCGCTTTGGAAACAGAGCCTTCCTTATTCAGCTTCAGCTACGATGAGCCAAGAAGCGAGCTACAACCTGATTCCACCCTGATAATCCAGATTAGCTTCAATCCATCGGAAATAGGGACTCATAGCAACAGCCTGACTATTAACAATGATTCTGTAAATAATCCCCAGTTATCGATCAGCTTACTTACCGAAGTTATCCCTGATGTACCGGTTATTAGCTCCAATCCGGATCAGCTTATGGAGTTTGGGCAGTTGCATCATGGTGAGCCCGCCGAATCTCAGATTATTTATCTTAGCAATACTGGAACTTCGCCATTACTGATATCTGCCATCACTCAAGCTACAGAAAACAGCCCCTTCACCTGGAACTGCTCCACATGGGAAGAGCCGATAGCAGCGCAGGGAACACTGCAAATCACCATCAGCTTCTCTACCGAAAACGTAGGCACATTTGCAGATACTCTGTTCGTAGCCAATAACTCCACCAATAACCCTATGCTGGCAATCAGCTTGAGTGCAACGGTTCTTCCAAATCTTCCCCAGATTGTTGCAGTACCCCAAGAGATTAATTTTGGAGAGTTTGTGGCGGGAGAAGAACAGCTAAGTTCGGAATTAATCATCCAAAACACAGGAAAGGCACCGCTTAGCATCAGTAGCATAGATTTAATTGAATCTGGTAGCCCATTCGGTTTTAGCTGCGACAGCTTTAGCGAGCCAATTGCCCCCGATAGCACCCTAAGTATTCAGGTTTTCTTCAATCCCTCTACAGCGGGCGAATACTCAAGCTTCCTTCGCATCATCAGCGATTCGGCTACTTCAGACACTTTAGACGTACATCTAACTGCTACGGTGATAGCAGCCCAGGCTCTAATAAGTGTGGAGCCCGATGCGCCAATTATCTTTAATCAGATGCTGATAAATAGCGCTACTCAGAATCGGCAGATAGAGCTAAGTAACACAGGAAACGCGCCGTTATGCATCTCTTCGCTATATTTCGATGAGCACCTCGATATGTTTAGCTATAATCTTGATGCAGAGGATTATACTATTAATCCTGGAACTAGCGTTACGCTTACCGTGCTTTTCACTCCCTTAAGCGCGGGAAATCATCAATCTAACCTATACATTATCAGCAACTCAGAAAACTATCCCACAAAACAGATATCGGTTTCTGCTTCGGTAATCGAGAATCCCATAATCCAACAAGGGAACATAAGCCTGCAGGTAATCGGATTTGATGCGTCATTAACGTGGTCACCAATCCTGATTCAAAATGGAGCATATTTAGAAAATGCCGAATTGTATCTGGTGCTGTATAGCGAAAAGGCGGATAGCCCAGCGGAAGATTACTACTTCCACGGCTGCACAGCAGATACCAGCTATGTACATAGCAACGTTGCCAGATTCAGAAATATGATGTTCTACCGTGTGGTTGGAGTTAGTGGAATTGATAGGTCTGTATTGGAAATGGCTACTCGTGGCTCAGTATCCAAACCTCAAACCTGGGCGGAGATAAAACGCGCGCTTCGTTTTATGAAGCAATAAGCTTATGAATTGATAGATCGAAGATAGGAGCTGGGTTTACTCAGCTCCTTGTTTTTGTTGCTGCCTATCAGGTGGTTTTATTGTGATACCAAAGCAGTCATATATTTTGCCACTTTGAAACTTCGAGAGCTCAAGCTCTTCCTTAAGCGAATTACAGTATCATTACGCATGAATTACGCATCTCATCCGTATTTCATGCGTATTGCATTAGTAATTCGCTTAAGGAGCAAGCATATAGGTTTTGTAGCACGTAATGCCGCAATGATGTTACAGGCAATGCTAAAGCTACTTCAGCAGCATTTGCTTGCCGCTTATCACCGACTTCCCTGCTTGCAGGCGATAGAGATAAACTCCGTTGGCACAATGCTTACCGCCACTGTCTTTGCTGTCCCAAATAATGCGGTTGTCCCCGCTTTTGGTGTTGCTTAGCGTGGTGCTGTGCACTTTTTGCCCTTTTATGTTATATATTTCCAGGGTTACAGGCATGGATTTATCCAGCGTGAAGCTAAAATTCACCACACTTGTAGTGGGATTGGGGTAGCTGCTTACTTTCAGTGGTATCGGCACGGCGTTGGGATCGGCGTTAGGGCTTGGGCTAATGGTGGCTACAGCCAGGCTGTCCAAAATGGTTCTTAAGAGAGTGTTTGTTTCAGTATTCATGGAAATGCCTTGTTCGAGGCTAAATGTGGACGCTATGCGACGATAATTATGATTTGGGTCTTGATATAGGCCTGCGGCTAAAAATTGCTGCTGTGCTTCATTTAGTCCGTAAAAAAGGGGGCTGGTATCAGGAGATGCCAATTGCAGATAGTATGACGGCATTGATGGAAAGGAATGATTCCATGTCTGCCCGCTGGGAAGGTGGCTTAGTTGGTTTAGTCCATACCAATCATCCGCGGAGGAAGACACACCAAAGAGGTTCATAAACGCCGCATCGGCAAAGTCCCAATAGCCACTGCGCTCCATGTATAGCTTGCCACCGTAGTTAATGTATCCGGTAATGAGGTCATATTCGAAGGAATTGGGATTCAATTGGTAGGTGTTGTCATTAAATCCTAAGAGGCAGAACACAGCTTCAAACTGGTTGATGTAGTCATAATCCACTATCAGTTTGTCGCTGTAGATAACGTTCATGCCGGTAGCTTCACGCAGTCCTTCTATCAGGTGTGGGCTTAGAAAGCCATTTGGTTCCCAAACCAAAAGCTCTCCTCCTGGAGGAGTGGGGTTTGGTGTATATCCAATAAGCGGGTCTCCAAACAGCATGTAGGTGTATATATTTTGCAGCTCTGGCCAGATTATGCCTCCAGCATCAATCGGATCGCCAAAGAGGTAATACTGCGAATGCAACAGGTTGGCATGGGCATGGGAAGTGCCAAGATCCAGTCCGGCTTGACGGTAGTTTTCCACAAAGTGGTAGTTATAAGATGACAAGCCACCCCATCCAGGATTGTTCCACCCTACTTTGTACCATCCGGTGCGGGTTGCGCCAATAAATCCAACTGCCTTTTTTATCAGGGCATATTCGGCAAGGCTGGCTTCGTCGATGTCTATCATACCGTTACTGCACGAGGCGGAAAAGATTACGGTTCCATCACTGTTGGCAAGGTTGTCAAAAGAGCTTTTATCCACCAGTCCAAACCAGTTCACTTCGTCCCAATCCGGATAGTTATTCTCGTTGAAGTCCTCTACCCAAATCTTACGGGCAGCGGTTACCGCAGAGCCGTGTGCGCTCCAGTTGATAAAGCCTCGTCCTATATTGTTCAGTTCATTACGGAAGTTTTCGTATGATATGGGCAAGTCTGAAGGCCAGCTTGGTATCACGCCCATCTGCTCGTATAGGCGGTAGTTATCTTTACCGGAAAGAGCAGAAAAATCCAGGAAATGCATAAAGTCAGCACCATTGGTTTGCGGCATGTTCGGCTCAGGCTCGCCGGAATAATTCAGGAAGGCGGCGGCAAGCAGACTGGCATCTTTATCGGGGCTGCTGCTTTGCTCGAAGGCAACAATGCGGTTGGCTATTGCTGCTATTTGGCTTGCGTCATTGGTCGATAGCCTGCCTACGAATACTTCGGGGCTAAAGTCCACTCCATAGTCCTGATCCATAAAGCCCATCGAGTATTCGCCTTTTCTACCATCATTATCGGTATCCCAATCGCTGCTCAGGTCACCATAAAAGAAGTCCGAAGGCACGGTTTCGATGCCATCGGGTTCGGGCGTCAGGTAGGCAACCGGCACAGTGTCGTGGTCTCCTAAAAGCAGTAAGTAACGAAACTGGTTGCTTGTGTATTGGTCAATAAGATAGCTTCGCAATCTTTCAGCATCAGTGCTGCCTGTTCCCTGGTTCAATGCTGTGGCGATATCGGCGAATTGAACTATCAGGCCCTGAGACTGCCGAAAGCCAAGCCAGGGCGACATAGCGCTATTCAATGCGGGAGTTCCGATAACCAAAATGTCATAGTTGCGGGTGTCCTGCTTGCGATACCAGGTGTTTAGGGATGGGGAATTTACAAAGAACTGCGGCTTGGCGAATACTGGAGGGATTATGTTAGATGCTTTGACGGTGCTAACCTCAACATTTATATGGCATTCAGGGCTCCATTGCCAATGGTCATTGTCCCAAAATGCAGGGTTTACCGAGAAGCTGGCATAATGCAAATCACCCCATTTACGTAATCCATGAAAGCTGTATCCAGGTTTGCCGGATGTATTTGCAGGGGAGATTAGCTGTTTGTTGCCATCTGTAAAAGCTGGATTGGTAATTGGAGCGGAGCCTTTTAGCATAATGGGAGCAGCCATTATCAGGCTATGTCCCAGGATGGTAGAGCCGGGTGGCAGTAGAACGTTCACATTCATAATTGGCAACTGCAATCTTCCGGGAGTGCTGATGCTTCCATAGCCGAGCCTGGCAAGCGCATCCGGGCTTAGTTCCGGCAGGGGAGCAGGGATATTTACTGTTACTGAGACCGTCCCGGCGATTAGTATAAAGGGAATTACAAGCACTAATATAATAAGTAAGCGTTTCATTTCTTGCTCCTTACGGCTTTGGCCTTGCAAAAAAGTTCTGCTTCCTGGCACATGGCACTGTCCTTTTGCGAAAGCCACCAGGCACAATGGCTCATCTTAATCTGGCAAGGAGCTTTCGTCTTTTATGTTTTCTGCTATATTATCAGCAAGATCCAAGCCATAACCCAATCCTTTTCCGGTAACCAGTACATGGAAGCGATTAAACATTTGCCTGAAACGATACAGCATAGTTTTATTGGGGTTAAGCTGTGCCATCATCTTTTTCAGGAATACTTCCCAATTCGTTTTCTCGTAGCTGCGGAAAAAGCCGGTGGCTTGCATCACATCCAGCATATAAGCTTGAATGGCCGAAAGTTCTTTGCCTGTGGCAGCATGGGTATTGGCTTGTTTGGCCACGTTTTCGTCCCAAGGCAGGTTATACACCTCCCAAATAGCCAAAGCTACGGCTTGGGCAAGATTTATAGAGGGAAAGGCAGGATTGGCGGGAAAGTGGCAGCGAAAAGCGCATAAATCTGCCTCTTCATCGGTTAAACCCCATGTTTCGCGACCAAAAACCAATCCAACAGACAGTTTGGGTAAAGAATGAACGTAGCGTGCCATTTCTCTGGGGCGCATATCTACGGGCTTGGTTTTGCCAACCCGTCGGGAAAAGGCTATCACCCTATCCAGATCGGCTATTGCTTCTTGAAGGGAGCTAAAGGTCTGAACGTTTTCGAGGATGTGTTCCGAATGCATGGCCAGGTAAAAGTCATTCTTTTCCGGTGCTTTACCAACGATGCGCAGGTCGGACACACAGAAGTTGTTCATTATTCTGGCAACAGCTCCAACGTTACCGCCGTATATGGGTTCTACCAGTATTATGGCAATGCGGGACAGAGATTTATCCTGCATGGTGTTGGTTCTTACTTCTTGCTGTTAATAATGCCGGCGAGTTTTGCTCCCATGCTGGCAACGTTGGGATTGGAATCTCCACGCCAATCGTGCACGGTGCGTTGGGTGATATTTATAAAATCGGCAGATTTATCGCGTTTACTCTTTTGGGTAAAGATGTTAGCGAGCTTTTTCATGGTTTGCCAGATGGTTCTAATGCGTTTTTCATCGGCATCCATCAGCCAGCGGCGGACATTGTTATAGCATTGTTGTGGGCGTTGGCGGCCAACCTGGGTAAGCACGTGGCTAATCTTCTTTTGCACTTCTTCGCTTTCGTCATCCAGGAGGTTAGACACAAAGGTTAAGATATACTGCGGATGCCTTCCGGCTATGTTTTCCATGCCATGCATGCTGATGGCTCGCTTCTTCTCGTTTGGTGATTCCGCCCAGGCGGGCATGTATTTTTTCATTGCTTCCGGAAAGCGTTTCCACATGTCAAAACAGATGGTCTCGGATTCCCAAGGCACAGACTCAAACGTCTTTTCGATGGTTTTAATAATTATTTCGGGACGGGACTGGTGTTTATGATAAAAATAGAACAAGCCGGTGGCGCGAACTCCATAGATGAAGTGCTCCAGCAGATTGCCGCATATCTCATCCATTTCGCCATTACCCTTGTATTGGGCGAGGCGTTTGCCCAGTTCTTCACGGACAAAGTAATTAGCCGTGTTTCCAAGTTCTGTTATTTGTTTTTCTGCCAGTGCCGATTTGCCCTTTTCGACGTTGCGGAAGATTTTCTCTACCGCAGCATCCAGAAACTTAAAGTCGTCTATATTCAGACGTCCCATTTCTTTAATCATTCATCCTGCTTCGTGATAGCGTTGTAAACGACGATCACTATAATAGATAGCTTTATTTCGCCCAAGCGGGCATGAGTTATTTTGTTTATTTGTCAATGTTACAAATCCTTATTAGGATTGATGTTTGGGATTGATGTATCTCGCTGATGCTTAGCTACAAGATAAACAGCGGCGGCTTTCTGTCAAGCAAATTCTCACTTAGGCCTTAGCAACAAGAATGTGATTCATTGTATACTGCTTGTGCCCCCTCACTAATAATCTCAAAACGCAACCCCAATCTATACTCGTGAAAATGGCTATCATTATCCAGACATGGTATCCAATTATATAGACCGGGGAATACAAGCACTCCAAACCGCAGGGCAATTATATGCCACCGCATTTCTTAGCTATATCTTGAGGGATGTTCCTTGCTGCTTCCTTGCTCCTTTCCTGTATTCGACACAGGATAGCAGCAAGGAAGCAGCAGGGAAGGCGCAAAAAAAACAGGTTTATGCAAGAGAATTGAATATCTTATTAATAAGAGATCATTGCATAATCTGGAACGCCGAATTTATTCGGCTGGGATAACCAGATTTATCTGGTTAGCAGATGATAATGTAATCCCAAAAAGTCATTTGTTTAGCCTTAATACCGAATAAATCCGTTGCTCCAACTGGCTGTAGCCCGTTTTCTATTTAAGTGCAATGGTCTCAATAAGCATAAGGAAGCCGCTAAAACGACAATGAAAGAGGATATTGATGGATTTAGCAACAACCGGACAACCAATCTTGATTCAAAAGGCATCTGGTGAACAGGAGCCATTTGACGTAAATAAGCTTAAAGCCTCGCTACATAAGGCCGGGGCACGAGACGACACAATAGCCGGAATAGTGGCAGATATCGAGGCATGGGTTTATCCCGGGGTTAGTACAGGCAAAATCTATACTCGTGCCTATAAGCTCTACAGACAAAAAAACGGTTTTGGAGCCTTGCGTTACAAGCTGAAAATGGCAATGTTTGGCATGGGACCGAGTGGGCATCCCTTTGAGCAATTTGTGGGAGAGCTGTTTAGACGGCAGGATTACCATGTGGAAGTAGCTCAAGTGCTTCAAGGTGCTGCCATTACTCACGAAATGGATGTGATTGCCACCAAAGACAAGGTGCAAAACCTGATGGAATGCAAATACTCACACGACCAGGGCAATCACGTTAGCATTCAGGTTCCCCTGTATGTGTATTCACGCGTTAATGACATAGTAGAAAAACGCAGGCAGGATAGCAGTTTTAATGATATTACCTTCGTTCCCTGGGTGGTTACCAACACGCGCTTTTCCGGGGACTCAATAGCCTATAGCGTAAGCAAGGGAATAAATCTTTTGGGATGGGATTACCCCAGGGATAATTCGCTAAAGAACCTGATCGAGCGGGAAAGGCTGTATCCCATTACTATTCTTACTCATCTTGGTAAACAAGATTTGCAGCTTCTGATGGCAGATGGCATAGTTACCTGTGCTCAGTTGCAGCAACAAGCCCATAAACTGGAGCAACTGGGTATTAGCCACAACAAACAACGCTCAGTGATGCGAGAGCTGGAGTCCTTAGCGGAGATGTAGCATCAACATGAACAGGTGAAAGTGCCTGCACTGTTGCATTGGCACTGAAAATGATTATATATTTACATAAGGGGACTATACATTATGACTAACATCACATATCACATTGTTAAAGAGGCGGATGCTGCAGAAATCCTGCGCTTATATAGACTGGCAGGCTGGTGGCAGATGGACGAAAATCCGGAGTATTTGCAGACTGTAAGCAAGATAATCAGCAATTCTTTTTGCTTCGTTATTGCCAAACAGGGAGAGGAGATTATTGGCATGGGGCGTGCTATTAGCGATGGAACTAGCGATGCCTACATTCAGGATGTAACTGTGCGTGAAGATTTGCGGGGACATGGTATCGGAAAGGGCATAATCCGCACCTTGATAGCCTTTTTGAAAGAGCATAAGCTACAGTGGATTGGCTTGATCAGCGAGCCAGGCTACGAAAAGTTTTATGGGAATCTTGGCTTTAATGTAATGCAGAACTACACACCTTTTTTGTTAGGCGAGGAGTAAGAACTTGCTGAATTCTCTGGAACTGATTACTACAGAACATATCCCGTTAATAAGCGACTTTTTAACCAGATACCCGCGTGAGAACTGCGATTATAATGTAACGAACATTATTTCCTGGGGCTCTATCTATCGAAATCATCTGATGCTCTGGCAGGATAATCTGATAATATACAATCCCAAATACCAGTATATTCTTTTCCCGATTGGAGATAATTTTAGCGAAGCAGATTTGGCGGATTTGGTAATGAAATTCCGCGAGGTGTTTCCTCAGGCAGAACTGATACTGATACCCGAAGAATATGTGAATGCTCACCCAGCATTGGGAGATTATTTCAGCTTAAGTGAAGACCGGTCATGGGCAGATTATGTGTACGACATAGACAAACTGGTTCATCTTTCCGGCAAAAAACTGGCAAAAAAGAAGAATCTGGTATCTCAATTTGTGCGCAGCTATCCTGATTATAAAGTTTTGCCCATTACAGCCGACAAACACAAGGTGCTTTTGGAATTTACCCATAAATGGAGACGAGAGCGTAGCGCAGAAGGGATTTATCTGATGACAGAAATCAAGGCCATAGAGAATACTCTGGCTTTGTGGGATACGCTGCCGGTAGAGGGCATAATAATCTGTCTGCACAATCGGATTGCCGCTTACTCTATCTTTTCGCAGCAGACTGCGAATATGGTTTCGGAGCACTTCGAGAAATTTGATCCGGACAAGAAAGGCTCTGCTCAGCTAATAAACTGGGAAACCGCTCGCTTTCTGCAAGGCCGCTACAAGTATATAAACCGCGAACAAGACCTGGGCCTGGAAGGGCTTCGCCAAGCAAAGCTTTCTTATGAACCGAGTAGTTTAGTAAAGTTTTATCTGGGAACCCTTAAGAACTTATAGACAATTAGAAACACCGCAAAACATGCTAGGAAAAAGCCAGCAAGCCTTGCCCATGCGCCCTGCATTATCATCTGAAATAATGTGAGATTGCGGTCGAGACGTTTATAGCGATCGATATCAGCACTCAATACAGGGTTTGGTGATTTCTTGTTTATTTCTTCAAGCTTCATTGTGAACTGCTGATGTTCCAGCCTTCTACCCACCCTAACAGATGGATCGTCTAAATAGCCTTCAATCTCTAATTCTGGTAAGAAGTATTGAAGCCTTTTTAATCCCGCTTCATACAGCTCTTTTGCCTTGGGATTTCCCATAAGTTCATAGTATTCATTCAGCTTCAGCAGGGTGTTTATCATTCCTGATATAGACTTTTCTGATTTTCCTGTGAACCAAACCGTGCTATCCGGGCTTTCTATGCTCAGGTCCCTATTGCCGGGTTGCAGGAGCACAAAGATATTCTCTGCTTTACGCAATGTATCAGTGTTGCGCAGGAATCCTGCCCTCTGTGCCAGGGCAACCATTGTAGCAGCCTGGGTTGATGCCCTATACCAGGGGGCATTTCTATTGGCGGGGGGGAAGTTGTAGTTATCAGGAAGCAGTCCCTTGGTATCGAGCTGCTGTTCCAGCCAACCGCTTAGCTGTAAGAAGCTTTGCTCCCGGTCTTTTTCTACACGGGTTTTGTAAAATCTGCTAGCTTCCTGAGCGATGTATTCGGGATCATATATCAGCCCGACACCAGGATAATAGCGCATTGGAATACCTTGAGCGTCATTGGTGTTAATCTCAATAAAGCTCTTTTTAAATACTTTGTAGCTTAGCTTACCGGTGAAAGTAACGATATGGGTTTCTGCAAGCTGCCATATAAACGACACGAAGATGAAAGCAATCAGGATGCTTAGCCAATAGGATACCATTCTATGCATTTTGTTTCCCTCTGAAATTCAAGCTTAAAAAATAGATTAATGCTTCGAAAAGCACGATGGTTGCACCGGTAGGAAGATTCAGATTGTAGCTAAGGGCAAAGCCTATAGTTGCCGAGAGGATAGCTACAATTGCTGAAGTTACAATTGCCCGGTGCAGTGAATGGACAAAATTGAAGGCTATAACAGCCGGAAGGATAAGCTGAGCCGTTACCAGAATGATGCCGGCACTCTTAAGATTAATTACGATATTAGCAGCCAAAAGCACAAGGAACAGGTGGCTGACCGGGGCAATGCGAATGCGGAATACGCGTGCCATTTCCTCATTGTAAGTAAGGTAAAATAGCTCTTTGTAAAACACAAGCACAAACGCAAGATTCAGGACATTAAGAATCAACAGGCTTTGAATCTCCACTCCAGTGATAAGCAGCACATTGCCAAACAAGTAGCTTGCCAGATCGAAGCTATAGTTTTTGGATATTGAGATAAGAATTATGCCCAAAGCCATACTAACGGATAGGAATATGCTGATGGTGTTTGCCTCATGAAGCTTGCGTTTGCGGGAAAGCCAACCTATCACGAGGCTTATCAGTACAACAAACACCAAGGTGGTGAAGGTGAGATTTAAACCCAGAAGGATAGCTATAGCAATACCCGCAAAGGCAATATGAGATAGAGCTTCACCCATATAAGATATGCGGCGGAGAGTTACGTATGGGGCGAAGATTGCCAGGCTTAGTCCCGATAACAAGGCACCAAAAAGGGCATTTAACATAAAGCTGTATTCAAACATGGTGTTAATAGTCCTTTTCGATGATGCGCACACTGTCGCCAAAGGTGTTGTGAATTATCTCAGCACTAACCAATTCGGTGTGGTTGTGACAATGAAGAGTGCGGTTCAAACACACCAGAAAGCTGCAATAGCGGGATAAAACGTTTAAGTCGTGCGAGATGGTTATAATGGTATGTCCAGCCTCATTAAGGCTTTTTAACAGGGCAAAGAAGCTCTCTACAGACGGCCTGTCCAGACTGGCTTCTGGTTCGTCCAGAATTATATAGCGACTTCCGCCAACAATGGCTCGCGCTAATAACACTCGCTGAAACTCACCACCGGAGAGATTGCCAATCAGCCTTTTTGCCAAATCTGCCACACCTGTTTGTTCCAAAGCAGTCAATGCGGCTTGCTTATGTAGGGGTTTAAATCTGGTGGCAAGCGGGAGTTTGCCTGCTAAACCCATGAGGGCAATATCCAAAGCAGTAGCCGGGAAGCTCCTGTCGAACTCCTCGTGCTGGGGAAGATAGCCAAAGATATTGGTCTTCAACCATTCCTGCTGGTTAATTCCGTCGGTTTGTATGCTTCCTTGCTGCATTTCCCAGATACCCAGCAGCAGCTTTATCAGTGTAGATTTACCTGCACCATTTGGCCCAATGATGGCAACAAATTCGCCATCTGGAATCTCCAGATTTATGTTTTCCAGTATGCTTTTGCCACCAAGCCCATACTGCAGGTTACTTATTTGTATCATTTCAGGGTAAAAGCCTCCTTCATGCTGTTCCAATTATCCATAAAAAGCTCTGCGATAGTGGCTACACGATTGTCACTACCCAGGGGATCAAGGGTTAGTAGTTTGAGGTCAAATTCTTTGGCAAGCAACTCTCCGGCCTTTTTACTCATTTGAGGTTCTATGAAAACTGCCTGCACTTTATGTTCTTTAATGGTATTGCCAAGTTCTGTTAAGTCTTTGGGGTTTGGCTCTTTGCCAGGGGAAAACTGCACCCATCCGAGGTACTCAATGTCAAATTCATGGGTGAAGTACTGAAAGCTATTGTGATAGGTAACCAGTCCAGTTTCGGAAAAAGCTCTTCGCTCCTCGTTTATCTGTTCTATCAGGGCATCCATTTCGCCGCGCATAATATCGGCGTTCTGTTTAAACACTAAACTGGAATTGGGAAAGCGGCTACTGAGCTCTTTTTCAAGTTTCGTAATCAAGCGGCTCATCAGGAAAGTGGACGTCCATAAATGGGGGTCATCACCTTCGTGCTTATGCTCGTGCAGCTCATCATGATGATCGCTTGTAGCAATTAAGGGGATAACATCTTTTAGTAGCGTGGCAACTTCCACATGCTCGGTTGGCCTGGTTGCCAGACTTTTTTGCAGGCTTTCTTCCAGGCCCATACCGTTAGACAAAATAAACGATGCTTCCATCAAGGCTTTCAGGTCGGATGGTTTGGGCGACCATGAATGGGGTGATGCGCTGGCTGGGATGATGCTTTGCACATCAAAGTCACTACCGGCCAATTGCCGTAAAATAAGTTCATAAGGATGAATGGAGGCCACTAACAACGGTTTTTTCCTTTCTCCTCTATGCTGGCACGACACAGCGAACATCAATAACAACAACAATGCGATTGCATTCAAGTACTTCATGTTCATATCCTCATTTCATTTTTTGCCGGCAAACTCTACCTCATCACACATTATCTACCCGGCCATAACCATGTCTCAGTATATGGCCGGGCGATACTCCAAAGGTAGCAAGAATGGTTGCATCTTACTACCAGTATAACTTATTCCATGTTTCTTATCAGAGAAGTTAATAGCCGCACTCCTACACCTGTAGCCCCAAAGGGATTAACTCCACTTTCTTTGTCTTTTAGGGCTGTTCCTGCTATATCAATGTGTAGCCAGGGCTTTTCCTGCACAAATTCCTGAAGGAATAATCCTGCGGTAATGGCACCTGCCATTGGGCCACCTACATTCTTCAGATCGGCTATCTCGGATTTTATTAATTCTTTGTATTCTGGATGATTTGGCATTTGCCACACATTTTCTCCAGTGAAGGCAGCGGCACTTTTTAGTTGCTCAAACCAGGGCTCACTGTTGGTTACCACTGCTGAGAACTGTGTTCCCAAAGCTGCCACTGCTGCTCCGGTTAAAGTAGCTATATCCAGTATCTTGTCTGCATGTTCTTTCTCTATAGCATAATGAATGGCATCACAAAGGGTTAAGCGTCCCTCGGCATCGGTGTTTATTACTTCGATGGTTTTACCTGCCATGGAGGTGATGATATCTCCCGCACGATAGGCATCGCCGGATATCATGTTCTCGCAAGCAGCAATGATTGCTACCACATTAACCTTCAGCTTCATTGCCGATATGGCACACATGGCACCAATAACGGCGGCTGCACCGCCCATGTCGTTCTTCATGTTTACCATGCCGGGAGGCGTTTTAATGCAATAGCCGCCACTGTCATAAGTTAATCCCTTGCCAACCAGGGCAATCAACTCATGCCGCTTATCTGGATTACCATTGTAATGCATTACAATTAGTCTGGGTTCACGAGCCGAGCCTCTTGCTACAGCCAGGAAGGCATCCATCTTTATTCTGCGTAGTTTGTCATAAGAATGGGTCTCTAAGGTGAAACCATATTGGAGGGCTGCCCGTTTTGCCGCTTCTGCCAGTGCTTCAGGAGTCATCACGTTTGCTGGCTCATTAACCAATTCACGTGCCAAATTGGTGGTTTCGGCGTAGATTCTGCCCTCCAAAATGCCACGATTCAGGTGACGGGTGTTTTTGGTATTTAACACGTAATGAAGTGATTCTGGCAAGTCTTTGTTCTTGTCCGAATTAAGGTATTTGTCGAACTTATAAGACACCAGCAATGCAGTTTCGGCAAGCACATGACCAAAGGCCACATCATTTACGGGCAGTTCAAAACCGGGGAATAGGAATATCTGACGTGCATTCATCTTCTTTGCAGTACGGATGGAGGAAGCAAACAGGTTTCTAAGCTTGTTAACTGTAAGTTGCTCCTTGTTGCCGGCACCCAAGAGAATAACGTTTGTCTTGCGTTTGGCAATTACCAGGCTAAAGCTCTTCAGTTCGCCAAAGCCGAAGCCATATTCTTCGCTTTTCAAATACATTTCGATCGTGTTTAGCAGTTCTACAGGGATGTATTCAATGCCCTGTACCGCTCCACCTTCTTCTTGCATCAGGATAATAGTATCCAAATGCTCGGGGAGCTTACGGATTACATCAATCTTCATGATCACTCCTTATATATTCATTGTCATTAAAAGTCTTCAGTCAAACTAAGGTAATATGTTGGCTTGCCAATTTCGGATAAATCGGTTAGCCACGTTACATCGAATTTTAGAACAAAATAACCGAGGCTCAAGCGGGGGCCAACGCCATAACCAAGCTTGATGTCTTGTAGCTTATCGTTGTTCATGCCGCGAAACTTATCTGTATCATCCCAAACACTACCAACATCGGCGAAGATGCTTCCCCGGATGTTTCCCAAAACCAGCGGAATGGGAAAGGCTATGGCGAAATAATCCAGGAAGGGGAAACGAAGTTCAAGACTGGTAAGTGCTTTTTTGTGCCCACTCAGGCTGGTGTCCAGGGCACGAACCCCGTAGTAACCGTCTAAGCTGAATCGATCGGGGTTTTTACCCGTGCTGACGCCTGCATTAAGTCGCATAGCAAGGCTATAACGCTTGCTGAATAAATTGTAACTGCGTACATCAATATAGTTGGTTAGGTATTCCAGATTATCTATAGCAAAGCTTTTACGAATGTGATACAATGCCCTTAGCCCCACCAAAGGGCCAGTTGAGCCGGAAAGTGAATTGTCAAACACCAAGCTTAGCCCGGGAGCAAAGACGGTGTCTTTATTTATCTCTACATCTTCAATCCAGTTCTCGTCAGCCACATTTGCGGGTGGCAGCCAGTCCCAT
Organism: uncultured bacterium; assembly: GCA_938009275.1. Taxonomy (GTDB): domain Bacteria; phylum Cloacimonadota; class Cloacimonadia; order Cloacimonadales; family Cloacimonadaceae; genus Cloacimonas. The sequence goes on along the minus strand of CALLHY010000011.1, from coordinate 59,514 downwards.
GACTGCTCCACCTGATAAAAGCGATTATCAAGCTCCAATCTACTAAATCTGCTAAAGGGATATCTAAACACCAAATTGACACCTGTTTCCCTGCTACGCAAGCGCATATACTCGTCCTGACCGGGTAATACCCGTCTATACAGATATTCATCGTAGAAGTTGTATAGCCCAAATCCATAGTCAGCGCGTTTTTTTAAGTATATGTAAGACAGAAGCATGTTCGTTTGTTCCAGCGAACTGCTTATGCCCAGGCTTATCCCAATGCCATGATTGCCCATCAGGTCGCTAAATCCCAGCTCAACATTGCCAAAAGCTCCCATAGATGATGAGTAAGCCATGCCACCCCACAGGTAGTCTAAGGCAAACTTGGATTTGTAGGGCTTAATCTCAATGCTTCCTCTGGTGCTATCTGGTTTGTCATCCCAGCTAAAGTCTGGAAAAAGGTATAAAGAATCTTCGAAAGTATACTCGTGCTCCTTAAAAATCGGGCGTCTGGGGTCTGGTTTGCGTGCGGGGTTGCTTCGCTTGATCTCAGCCTTTGTGCGTTTGTTGAAGATATTTAGCCTATCCAGATCAATGCTGTCCATTAGCCGGGTAGTTCTTTTAAAGTTTTCTGGTACTTTGTAGTCCGCATAGGTGATGTTGCTGAAGGGATTATCGTCGTAATATATGTCCCACGCTCCATCAAAGTAGTTTGCCACCAGCATATTTCCATCTTTGATGCCAATATCGGCAGCAAAGATTCCTGCCATGGTCTTGGCAAGCTCACCCCGAGAGTTTGTTTGAAGGTCTATAACCTCCAGGTTACTTATTCTGTTGCGGTTGGAAATAAACACCAGCTTATTCCCGTTATCTGCCCAAACAGGAGCATAGCAATCGTAGTCATCACGAGTAACCTGAATTGTGCCTTTACTTGCAAGCTCAATATAGAACACGTCTCTTACCAAATCTGTAAATAGCCCATAACGTGGTTTCCCGGGTGTGTAGCGACGTTCTGAAGAAAATGCTATCCGGCCACCATCGGGTGAAAACCGCGGATTGGCATCGTTGTAATCATCATTAGTAAGCTGGGTAAGCTGCTTGCTTTCCAGGTCGTATAGATACAAATCTGCCTGCATTCCGCTTTGTGCTGCCATAACAAGGTGCTTGCCATCGGGGCTGACGTCCACCTCATAGATAGCACTCAAAGATGGGATACTAATGGTAGATTCAATCCTGGTATTATCAACATCGTATATGTGAATCCTGTCTCCATCCGATGTTTTGGCGGCAAAGGCAATCCTGCGATTGTCTGGAAACCAGCTTAAGGTGGAACGGAAGTAATAAAACTCTTCCAGCTTGCCAGTGCTTTCTCCCCGTAATATCATCTTGTTATCTGCCAGACCCTGAGTTCCCGCCATCCAAATGCTATAGCGCGCGCCAGCATTGGAATAATACACATAGCGGCTGCCATCGGGCGAGAAACGCGGAGCGAAATTGAAATACGACCCATCTTTCGCGTGAAAGGTGCGCTGATCCATGCTTTCCATGGGGATGTTATGGCTGTTGATACGGGGAAAATAGTCGCGCTTTAGCTGATAGTTCCAGCGCGATTCCAGGTCTTTGAAATCCATGCCGAAAACTTTCTTGGTTGCTTCATCCACGTTGCTCATGTTTCTAAGGGCAAAGAAGTATTCGGGCACCTTACTGCGTCCCCACGTATCGGCTATATATGCTAAAAAGCTTTCTCCCAGCCTGTATGCCAGATACCCGTCTGTCTCCTGCAATTTGCCTATTCTATCGTTTATTACCATGTCCATCAGAAACATGTTATTATAGTCATCTTCTCCGCCAATAGACAGATACTCGGGTAAGCCTTCTGAAAACCAAAAGGGAAAAGCTATGGGGCGCAAGGCTGTAAAGGCATTTACATAGCGGCTGTCCAAGGCATTAATGTAGGCATGTGTAAGCTCGTGGGCTAGCAATTCCTCCAAAGCGGCATAGCTTCCGTCAAAGGGCACCACCACTCTGTTGCGCAAGCTCTCGGTGAATCCCCCAACGCCTTCAGACAGTAAGGGATAGATTATATTGGTAGTCTGAAACTCCGTTTTGGTGGCATAAAAGATTACCGGTATGCGGCTATGGATGGGAATCTTAAATTCTTCTTTTATATAGTAATAGATATCTTCAGACATTAGCGACACAACTCTGCCAAATTCATCCTCCCCCTTGGGGAAATAGATGTCGAAATGCATTGTCTGTATCTGTGACCAATCTTGCTGAACGGCGTTTACCTTATTTTGCCCAAAGGAAAGCGCATTTGCCCATCCAATAATCACCAATAGCAGGCTCAAAACTATAGCTTTTTTCATTTTTATCCTAAAACAAACTAAACTTTACGTATTTCTTGGGATTTGCCCTGATGTCTTTTATCAAGGTATCCAGATTTTCTATTGAGGTGTTTAACTTCTGATAAAGCTGGTCGTCATTCAGAAGCCTGGCAGCCGTTCCATCGCCACTATTCATGGTTTTAGCGGCTATATTCAGGTTATTAGACAGGGTTTGTAAACTGTCTAAAGTGCCATTTATTCTCACCAGTAAGGGTCGGGTATCAGCTATGGTATTCTTAAGTGGTTCCCGGTTTTCTTGTAAGACATCATTAATCTCTGCTGTTAATCTATCCACGCGGGAAACTGCCCCGCTAAGCTCTGTCTTCAGCTCTGTTACAGCTTTCTCTGTGCTCTTCAGGGTGCCATCGGCTGTTTTGAGAAGTTGCTGTGAACCGTCTAACACACCTCCGGGCTCTTTAACTGCTATCAGCGTCTCCTGAAGCTCATTTAGTGTTGAGCTTGCCTTGCTAATCATGTTCATAATGCCATCAGGAGTGCTGCCCTCATGCACCTTTCCGGCTTCCAGTTTTGCTGTGCCATTTCCGGGGCTTATCACCAGCGTTTTACCGCCCATTAGCCCGCTATCAGCCACCATGAACTTACTGCCCTCTTTAAGGCTTATTTCAGTGCCAATTCCGGCACTAACGATTATTCTGTCGCCGCTAGCCTTTATGCTCCTTATCCGCCCCACTTCCATGCCTCTATACACCACTTTATCACCCACTTCCAATCCGTTCACATCTTCGAAACCAATGGACAAAGTATAGCTGGAATTCATCGCCAGGCGGTTAGTTAGCCACAAGTAGCTAAACAACAGGATCAGGGCAATAATCACTGACCACAATCCGGTTTTAATCTGCACTTTACGAATATCTGGATAGAACTTTTTCAATTACACCTCATGTCTTTAGCTGCTTTTTCTCGGCAGCGGGGAACAGCACATTATTCAGTATCAACCTATAGCCGGGTGATGTTTTATATAGCTCAAGGATGGTTTCAGGATCGCCAACCTTGTGCTGATAATCTTCGGGATCATGCCCGCCATAAAAGGTAAAAGTGCCCTTGCCAATGTTGCCATGTATGTATTTAACTTCATTTTGTCCCGGCACTTCTGCTAATATAATAACGCTTTTCTTCACCTTGTCCTTAAAAAAAGAGGTCGTTTGCCCCAGAAAGCCATCTATCACATTGGTGTGGCACTGGGTTAGCATCGTGGGCACGGGGTCGTATTTTGCCGAGAAGTCGAAGAGCTGAAAGTAATCTGCCTCTGCTCCGCGTAAGCGTGAATAGTCACTGGCATCTATATCGGAGAATTCATACTCAAAGGGATTGGGGCGAACACTAAAGTTCTCGAAGGCAAAGGTGCGGCCAAAATCAAGCTTTTTGTTATACTGAGGGTCTATCCCATCTCCATCGATGGTCGAGTCCACTATATCCATGTTATGAGCTGCCAGTGCAATGTCGTAAGTATCGGTTGCCGCGCACATGGCGAATAGAAATCCGCCCTTTAACACATAGTCTCTTATCTTTTCTGCCACAGCGTGTTTCAGCTGCCACACCTTGGCGTATCCATGTTTGGCAGCCATGGCCTCATTAACCTTAATATCGTTTTGATACCAACTCGTATTGCGGTAGGAACCATAAAACTTGCCATACTGGCCTGTGAAATCCTCATGATGAAGGTGCAACCAATCGTAGTCGTTTAGTTTGCCCTCCAAAACTTCATCGTCCCATAGGCGATCATAGTCTATCTCTGCATATTCTAAAGCCAGAGACACGGCATCATCCCAGGGGAGCGTATTAGGGGGTATGTAAACGGCTATTTTGGGCTCTTTTTCCAGGGTCACGCTTTCCATGTTGGCTTCCTGAATCTCGCTAAGGATAGCCCCCACCTGAGCCGAGGATATTCTCTCAAAGCGTACTCCACGGATGTTGCACAAGGCTGCCATAGCGTCTGAATCGGGAAAGAGGAAGCTGCCTCCCCGGTAGTTTAGCAGCCATTTGCCAATCATCTGCTCTTGCAGCCCATAAAAAGCTATGCCGTATGCTTTAAGGTGATTAGTCTGAGTGATGTCCATCGGGATTAATATCTCGGCATTTAACTGCGCGCCAGCAAGCCCCATTAGCATTAACAGAAGGATAAAAGTGCGCACAAATCCCCTGTTCAGCGGGCATTCACGGGCTGTATAGAACAATTATACCTCCTTTAAACATGCAGGTGTACGAGCATTTTGTTACTTTTCCGTGCCATAATCCCGATTGCTGTCTTTTGCTGTCAAGACAATTCTTTACCCGTTCATGTCACCTCCCTTTCTGATTGAAGCTAGTGATGTGGGAAAGTGGATAAGTGGATAAGTGGAAGAGTGTATGAGTGTAAAAGTGAAACACGAGCTGGACATAGTGTGTTGGAGTGTGATAAAGTGATAAAGTGACAGGGTGCTGGTGTTCTGGAGTAAATGAAATTCGTGTAAGTTTGTGTAATTCGTGGACTATAAAAGGGCTGGATTCCCGATCAAGTCGGGAACGACAATGGAACGCTTAACATCTAACGCTTAACCTTCCTCCTTCCTCTTTTCCACGCTGGTGACCCCAGCACTCCAGAACGCATTGCAGTATTATTACGGATTCATTGCAGATTTCATCCGTAATAAATCTGCAATGATAGCGCATTTCCTGCGGCGTTGCTTTCTGGGTTTTGACTTTCAATTTGCCCCTGCCAATATACTCCAGAGTTACCCGCATTACAAGTGATGCAACCGGGTTACAAGCCAGTATCTTATTAGCAAATTGAGAGTTAAAACATGGACGAATTTAAGCAAGACTTGCCTGCCTTGTGTGTAAACCAAATAAAGTATCAAATCAGACCTCGTCGTGTATCCTGCTCCCTTCGTTTTAACCCCGAAACGACAATAGTAAGATTCATAGTGGTCTAGCTTGCGTAAAGATAGCAGTATTGATTGCATAGATAGTTGCATTTAGGATGTGTCGTTTAGGGGTCAAAACGATGCGACGTATTGACTTACAATCTGCCCCAGCCATCGCACTTTGGAGCTTCCACGCTTTACAAGTGATGCAACCGGGCTATCAGTCGCTATCCCTTTAGCAAATTGTGAGTTAAAACATGGACAAATATAAGCAAGACTTGCCTGCCCTGTGTGTAAACCAAATAAAGTATCAAATCAGACCTCGTCGTGTATCCTGCTCCCTATGTTTAACCCCGAAACGACAATAGTAATATTCATGGTGGTCTGGCTTGCGTAAAGATAGCAGTATTGATTGCATAGATAGTTGAATTTCACCGGTGTCGTTTAGAGGTCAAAACATCTGAAGGGAAAGTGAGTTGCATTTACGATGTGCCGTTTAGGGGTCAAAACAGATGGGCACCCAGCTAAGTGTGAGTAAAAACCTAAGCAGCAGCAATAATTTGTGCCTTAGTCTCCCAGTGATATCCCCATGCCTCTGGCGGTTTTAATCAGGTCGGAATTTGTATCCACGAGGTTATAAGCTCTAATTGCGTCTTTTATGGGCACGGCTTCAATGTTGGGATGGCGATAGGCAACCATGTGTCCCCACTTCTGTTCCAAAACCAGTTCGAAGGCTTTTACGCCGAATTGTGAGGCGAGAATGCGATCGAAGGCATTGGGTCTGCCGCCGCGCTGCAAGTGTCCCAAAATGGTTTCCCTGATGTCTATGCTACATCCGGCATCCTTTAGCTCCTGAGACAGCCTTAGTCCCGCGCCACCCAGGCGTATCTTCATTGCGCCGGGTTCATCGTTTTCGCTATAGCTCATCTCTCCGGCAATGGGTACGGCACCTTCGGCGATTACGATGTTGGCAAAGCCTTTACCGTTGTCGATCCGCTTTTCAATTGCCTGCATAACCTTGCCGATGTCGTATGGTATTTCGGGGATAAGGCAAACCTCTGCACCTCCGGCTATGGAGGCATGCAGGGCAATCCAGCCGGCATAACGCCCCATCACTTCCAGAATAAGGATGCGATGATGGCTGGCGGCAGTAGTAACCAGCTTATCCACGGCATCGGTTGCTACATCCACGGCGGTTTGAAAACCAAAGGTGAAGTCGGTGTCAGAGAGGTCATTATCTATTGTTTTGGGAACTCCAATAATAGGACAGCCCAGCTCAAAAAGCTGTTGGGAGATGCGTTGCGATCCGTCTCCGCCAATGTTTATTACGGCATCGATGTTCTGATAGCGCAGCCTGTCCATAAAGTCTTGCGAGCGGTCAACTGCTCCCCAGCTTCCATCGCTGTTTTTAACAGGCCAGGCAAAGGGGCCGCCTTTGTTCGTAGTGCCGATAATGGTACCGCCCTGAACGTGGATTCCGGCAACCTTTTCGGGAGTAAGCTCCACTATGTGCATGGGATCACGTAGTAGCCCATCAAAGGCATCAATGCTGCCCAATATCTCCCAGTTATGCTCCAATGATGCACGTTTAACTATTGCTCTTATTACGGCATTCAGTCCCGGGCAATCGCCACCGCCGGTAGCCACAAGCACTCTTTTCTTCATTTGTTGCTCCTTTGGCAGCTAATCTTTCTGCCCGCTATTTCTGTTTATCATAACAAGATAGCCGTTTAATTCCCTAAAGCCATGCTTTTTATACAAATGCCTGGCTGCGGGATTATCTTCGTGAACTTCCAGCTTTGCCTGATAGCCAAGACTGTTAGCTATGCTAAGTGCCTCTTGTAGCAAAAGATTGCCGATGCCGGTGTTTTGCATACTTGGCAGCACTGCCATGTGGTGAATATAAAGTCTGCGATAGTCATGCGTTAGCCATGCACTGCCGCAAAGCCTGCCATCTTCGTGGCAACAAAGGATGATGCCACCATGCTGAAGGGTGTGGCTAATGGCATCAAAGCTGTCACTGCGGGCAGGATTGTTGATGCCGGTTTGGTTCCAAAGCTCTATCAGTTCATTATATAGCTGGGGGTTTAAATCGTGTATCCTTAAGATTTGTGGCATAAATCAATAGGCCCGGCTGCGGAATACATCAGCATGCCGCATGAAGCGAAACACGGTGTCAGGTGGCAGTGAAAAAAGCACAGAATCATCATTATCCACCATCATAAGATAGTTTTCATCATCATTCTTTACAAAGCTTAACACCTGGGTGCTGTTGTTGCTTAGGTGCAGTGTTACCACACAATCGGGAGCTTTGAACTTATTCAGATAGCTCTTGTCACCACCATCTACAAACACGTATGTATCAATGTTTGCCAGGGCATTTACTACTTTCATTATCCCTCGGTTGTTACCCGGTATCTGAAATTCTTCACGTGCGTCTTTGTAAAACCAATCATACATATTGCGGGTTAAGGTAAAGCTTCTCTTGCCGTGAGTAATGTCTATCTTCAGCAGCTCGTCTTCGCTGTGGTTCACCACGTTGGGAGATCGCCAATTGGCAATATCGGGTTTAAAAGTATTTGCTACTTTTGCTTTGATCTGATACACCTTATTGCTGTTGCTAAAGCGAAAGTAATCGTATGGATTGCCGAGATTGCTGTACATAGTGTGGATACGCTTGGTGCCAGTTTTGTTGCTTACTACTATATGCAGTGCTTCTTCATCCTGCAGTTTGAACCGCTTAACCGCTTCTGCACCTTCGCCCATGGTGGTTGTGGGATAGTTTGCAGATAGCACATTTTTGAATAGCTGCTTCATGCGTTCTTCATCTGCGCGCCAAGAAAAAGGCTCCATTAATGTCCACACGTCCTTTATCTTAGTGAATTTCAGTGTGCTGTTGCCTTCTCGAATTTCGATGTTTACAATGGCAAGGGAATCGAGATCGTAGATTCGGGTATGCTTTTCGTCAGGGCGTTTCATCCGCAAAACTAAGTATATAGCCGACAGAATTATCAGGAATGCCAATAGGATAAGTTTAGTCTTCTTCATTGTTCACTCCTTGTAATTGTTTGCGGTGCAGGGCTATGAACCCACCAATTATTAGCAGTATAAGCGAAGGCAGCACAGTACTGACCAGCTTTATTCCTGTTTTAATCCGCTTCTCTATGCGAGCAGGGTCGCCCCAAACGATGTCGTTTTTGTGCATGTAATAGGTTATGTCCAGGATGCTGCGTTGTAAATGACGGGCACGTATGGAGATCATAGACTCACGTCCCAGCAGCCAATCAACCGCATTCAGAACTATGTAAACACGATCTGCATAAATGCTCTTGTCGGCATCTATTACCAAATCTCTATCGCCATATACCACCATTTTAAATTCATCAGTTCTGCTCTTGTGATCTGCGGATTGCAGCTCAGGCCTATTATTAAAATAGCTCTCCGCTTCGCCTTCGGTTATTGCTCCCAGGACAATTGGTGGTAAATTGAAGATGCTAGGATCTGGGTTCTCGAACAAGGCTGGATCAAGCCGATATTCTGGAGCCATCACCATAGCACTACTGCTGGATGTATTTAGGATGCTCATAAATCTTTTACCAGGCTTGTTAGTGAAACCTAAACCATTGGCCATGTACATTACTATATCTGCCAGATTACGCGTGATGGGGTGTTGTGAGCCTCGTAGAACAGGATATATAGGGAATGGCAAGGTATTGTCTACCCCTATGCTACGTAAGTCACAAAAGATGTCCATGGCGATGTTTTTGTCTATGCGTACGCCAAAATGCTCCAGGAATGAAAAGATATTCGATTCCAGTATAAACAGGCTATTTCCATCTGTGCTCACTCTGTCTTGCAGGAATACCGGTTTGCCGCCTTTCATAATGTACTGGTCTAAGTTGTAAAGCTGCTGGTCGGAAAGATCACCTATCACACCGGTAAAGATCATGGCGGGAGTCTGCTTGGGTGGGCTTTTCAGGTCTGTCTCCACCACCTTGAAGTTGTTTGCCAGGGCCTCGTCAAAGCCTTTTGTAGGCATCTGAACCATCATGGAATCCCGAAATACAGAAATCTCCGGCAATGCATACTGCGACAGCTTTTGAATCTTCTGGGTCAGTTCATATTCCAGTTTGGCTTCCATCTGCGGCAAAAGGTTCATGGAGTCAAACTTCCCTTGGTACTCAAAAACCAGACCAAATATTACTTCTTTGTTGGTGGTTTTATCGTTCTCATAAATCCTGAAATACATGCTACTAAGCCCATTCTCCTGAGCTTGATAGCGTAGTTCATCCATGCTTAGTCCGTGAATGAACTCATAATGAAACTTGCCTTTGCTGGCTATCTGATACTCGGCAAGCAAGTCTTTCATATACCTGTCCAAAGTGCTCAGCTCCGGAGGTAGCTCTTCGCTGGCAAACACCTTTATTACCAGGTTATCTTCAAGGCCGCGAACTGCCTGTTTGCTTACTTTGCTTAGGGAATAAGCTTTATTGGCAGAGAAGTCTAAGCGCAGCTTCAGATATGATGCCACCAAAAGCACCATGGCTATAATGGCGAGCTTGATAAGAAGCGTTCCGAGGATTGATCTGGTTTTTACTTGTCTTTTCTTCATCGGTCAACGCTCCTGCATCATATTGCGAGATTGCAGGTTAAATTCTGCCAGCAAGGCAAAGATTAGCGTAACTGCCAAAAAGAACAGGATGTCACGCGTGTCGATAACCCCTTTTAGAAAGCTGTTCAGATGCGAACTAAAGCTTAGATACTGGAAGGGACGCAGCAACGCAATCGGTATCAAAGGCAGTATAAACTTCATCACATAAAAGGCTGATGAGATCAGCAAAGCCAACACGAATGCCAAAATCTGATTACTCGGCAGGCTGGAGGCAAATACACCAATGGAGATATACGCCGTTCCTGCCAATACGAGCCCCATGTATCCACAGATAATAGCACCATAGTCTATCCCCTCGCCAAATATAGCGATGATGGCAAGAAAAACCAGGGTTAAAGACACCAGGGTCTTTAGTTGCATCAGGCAAGCCAATATCTTTCCCCAAATTATTGAAGATAAACGAATGGGAAGCGTGGAAATCAGCTCCAGAGTTCCGCTTTGCCGCTCTTTGGCTATACTACCCATGGTGATGGCAGGTATGTAGAACAAAAAGATTATGTGCATTATCTCAAACAGCGTTCTTAGCTCTGCCAGGCCTATTTTGAACACCAGATTAGAAAAAACCACTCCGCTTATCACCAAGAAAAGAGTTAACACAATGTAGGTGGCGATAGACCTCATGGCAAGCTGGTATTCCTTTTTTGCGATTATCCATATAGCTTTCATGCTTCTTCCTTGCTCGTGTCAGCTTCATTTGCCTCTGCGGCAATGGTTTCTGGTTTTCCATCTCCGGTAAGCTCGTGGAATATCTGTTCCAGGCTCTGCTTCTCTGTGCGCATTTCGATAATCAGCCAGCCCTTGTCACTTATATAGCGCGCCAGATCCTGGCGGATGCTGCTATTTGCTGGAATGCTTAGCACCAGCTCGCAGTGCTTGTTATTTTTGCTTGTAACATTCAGGTCAATTGCCGGATACTCGCTGCTAAAGCCGCTAAAGTCTATGTTTTCACCTTCCACTTCTACATACAGCATATTGCCTGTATCCAGATAGCTGCCAAGATTGTCTTTGCTATCTTCCACTATTATCTTGCCCTTGTTTATTATCACCACGCGGTCGCAAAGGGCTTGCACTTCCTGCATAATGTGGCTGGAGAGGATAACCATCTTCTCCCGCCCCAGAGTGCGGATAAGTTCGCGGATTTCTATTATCTGATTTGGGTCTAGCCCCGAGGTTGGTTCATCCAGTATAAGGATGCGTGGATCGTGCAAAATTGCCAAAGCCAATCCGGTTCGTTGCCGGTATCCTTTGGAAAGTGTGCCGATGCGCTGGCGGATAACCTCGCTTAGCCCGCAATTTTGCACCACAAAAGCGCGACGCTGCTTGAACAGGTCTTTCTTCATCGCTCTTAGTTCGGCAAAATATGCCAAAGCTTCTTCCACCGTCATGTCATCATAAAGTGGGTTCTGCTCCGGTAAATATCCAATCTGCTTGCTGAAAGCCAAAGGATTGTCGAAGATATTTTTGCCGTCCAGCTCAATACTGCCGGAACTTGGCTGCAAGAAGCCAACCAGCATGCGAAGAGTTGTGGTTTTCCCCGCTCCATTCGGACCCAGGAAGCCAACTATCTCTTTATCGTGAATGCTGAAGCTTATCTCATCCACAGCCCTCAGATTACCGAAGCTGCGGCTTAGTTTGTCTATCTTTATCATATTCCTCTCATCACATCATCATGCCGAAGTTTGGTTTTCCATCCGGCTCGTTCAACAGAATCTTGTCTTTCTCTTTAAGCCCTTCTATCACTTCTACTTCCTGCAAGTTGTTGGCACCAAGTTTCACTGGTGTTGCTACGCCTGCGGGAGCAGCTTTAACGCCTTTCTTGCCCTTGCTGTTCACCGCTGTGGCAGTGCTGTCTTTCAACAGATATACTATATCCTGATTCTGGTCGTTGCTAAACACCGCACGAATGGGGATTACCAACACGTCTTTGCGGGATTCACCTTTAATGCTTACATTGGCAGTCATGCCAGGCTTGGCGGTTTTGCCCTCGGCGTTTATACTTATTTCCACGGGAAACACCTTGGCATTATTAACACTGCTCGCCTGCGGGGCAATCTTGATTATCTTACCCTTAAACTGCTGATATGGCAAGGCATCCAGCGTTATATCTGCTTCCTGACCAGTGTGAAATTTGGCAATGTCCACTTCGTTAATGTTGCTTTTCACAATCATGTTACCCAGATCGGCGATCTTCATAATCACCGTTCCCTCACCATAGCTGCTGATGCTGGATTGCACCATCTCGCCTTCATTGATGTTTCGCTCTATAACCACTCCGCTGGAGGTAGCATACACATGCGTTACTTTGCCGGGAACGTCCAGGTCGCTTATCATCTCGTATTGACGCGAAGCCTGAGCAAATTCTATCTGGGCGGATTTCAGGGCGTCGCTTGCCTTGTCATATTCTTCTTGGGATATGAATTTATCTTTTAGCAACACAGCTTTGTCGTTCAAGTCTTTCTGCGCGTTGCTAAGCTGCATCTCCGCTCTCTGGAGCTGTGCCTTGGTGTTAAAAAGAGTATTTGCCTGATTATAGTCGGGCTCAATATCGGCAATAATCTGCCCAGACTTCACATAATCATTTTCATCGGCATAAAACTTAACTATTTTACCGCTAACCTTGGATTTCAGCGACACCACCGTCTGGGGCTGAACTTCTCCGCTGATATCTGTTTTGGAACTGATTTCTCCCCTTGCTACCACATAGGTTTCGGATGAGGGATCGGGCATAGCGGGCATTGCCTTCTTCTTTCCGCAGCTCTTTAAGGCCACTCCTAAGATGATGAGTAGCAACAGAATCCCTAAGATAATTCTCCATTTCTTGCGCATAACACCTCGATGCTTGAAGCTGATAATAGTTCGATCCATCCCATTTTGAGTGGGAGTTTATGTCAATAAAAAAGCAAGAAGCCTTCCAGAACAATACTTAATGATCTCCTTCTGTCTGTAATCACTATTTAAAACACATACTTGAAAAGGAGTATTAATGCCGGTGCAACAAAAACCATGCCTGAATGTTTTGCGCTATCATTACCCATGAAATACGCATCTCATCCGTATTTCATGCGTAATTCATTAGTAATTCGTTCAAGGATACTGGGTGATACATCAAAGCTCTGCAAGAGCGACAGATAATAGCCTGAGGCGTAAGCCTCAGGTACGCGTCAATCCCATATTAAGCCCCTTGTGGGCGACAGAACATGATAAAGATCATTGATTACTCTGGAACGCCGAATTGATTCGGCTGGAATTACCAGATTTATCTGGTGAGCAAGTGATAATTACATCCTAATAACTGATGTTTATTCCTCGCAACAGGATAATACCGGTGTTCAAACGTGCTAAACCCGCGTTCCAATAATATACAATGGTCTTTTCCTGATAATGAGTTCAATTCGGAGACATTAAAAAAAATAAAAGCCCCAAGCAAAGTTGGGGCTATGCTATCGGATAATAATTAGTTCAAGCCGTTTTTACAGGCATTGAATAGCTTATTGGCTTCGATACCTGCGGCTTTGGCAAAGTCCTTCCCGCTATCGGCAAAGATTATGCCTCTGGAACTGTTAATAAGGATGTTTGGCGTTTCGGGGCTGTCTATGGCATCTTTCAGAACAGCCTCCAAGTCTCCGCCCTGGGCACCTACTCCTGGAATCAGGAACAAGCGTCCAGTTAACAGGTTGCGTATCTGCTTCAGCTCTTCCAATTGGGTAGCCCCAACCACTGCACCAAGCTTTTCGCATGGGTAGGACTGCATCCATGCAGCAATTTTGGCGGACAGGCTTGAGGGATATGCCACTCTTCTGTCGCCGGGAATAGCCGGTTTCAAAAAGTCTGCGGCAGAGGGATTGGAAGTAAGGCAAAGCCCAAAGGCAAAGGCACCATCGGTATTCATAACGGGCTGCATTACGTCTGAGCCCATCAGCGGATTCACAGTTATGGCGTCCACTGCCAGGTTGTCAAAAAATGCAGCCACATAAGCCTGCATAGTGCTGCCAATATCGCCCACTTTGCAGTCCAGAATAACAGGGATGTCTTCCGGTATGTGCTCCATGGTTAAACACAGTGCTTCCAGCCCGCGTAAGCCGTCTGCCAGGTAAAAAGCAAGGTTGGGCTTGTAAGTGCAAGCGTATTCCTGAGTAGCGTCAATAATCTGCCTATTGAATTCCCAGATTGGATTTTCGGCTTCCATTACGCATTCTGGCAGTTTGCTAAATTCCGGATCAAGCCCAACGCAAAGCAGTGAGCCTGTTTGCTGATATCGGTTATGATATCTAGACCAGAACGATTTTAACACTGTCTTCTCCATCGGTGTCCTCTAAGGATACCTTGATTATTTCTTCCTTAGAGGTGGGAACGTTTTTGCCCACGTAATCAGCTTTAATGGGGAGTTCGCGATGCCCGCGGTCTATCAGCACGGCAAGCTGAATCTGCTTGGGACGGCCGAAATCCATTAGTGCATCGATGGCGGCGCGCACAGTTCTTCCCGTGTATAATACGTCATCCACCAGCACTACAATGGCATCGTCTAAATCAAAATTCAGCGATGAACCCTTTATAACGGGTTGATGTGAAATGGTGGATAGATCGTCTCGGTAAAGGGTAATATCTAATATCCCAACGGGTATTTCCTGATTGGAGATGAGCTTCAGATAGTCCGAAAGCCTTTCAGCAATGGGAACCCCACGCGAGCGAATACCTACCAGCCTGATCTTCTCCAGGCCGCGGTTCTGTTCAATAATCTCATGCGCCATTCTTTGGAGGCTGCGTTCCATCTGTGCCTTGTCCATAATCTGGCTTTTTGTTTGCATGATACTCTCCATTAACTTATGTTGATTAATCGGGTTTAACAACCGCTAATACATCGCCCTTGGCAACATTGGCACCGGATGCAAAAGGTGCTGCCACCAGTGTGCCGTCTACTGGGGAGGGGATGTTGTTATACATCTTCATGGCTTCTAATACCAGCAGGCTTTCTCCATGCTTCACTTTATCGCCGATCTGTTTTTCATACTTCACAAACATGCCGGGCATGGGGCTGGCGATGGGAGTGCCGCCTTCAACGGCTGCCGGAGGAGCTGCCTGAACTGCCGGTGCAGGCTGTGCCACAGGCTTGGGTGTTGGTGTTGCAGCTTGAGGTACTGGAGCGGGGCTTCCGGGCTTGGGAGCAGGACGGCTGCTAACCACGCGGGGTGCACCGCCTTTTTCAGAAACTTCCACAAGGTAATAATTGCCGTCTACATAAACGTCGAACTGGCGAATGTCTTCAGGTTTGGCTGGGGCTTCGGGTTTATCTGTCATTTTTCCTGCTTTTGCTTTGTTACAAAGCTCTTGTTCTTTTTTAACGTCTTCCATGGTTTTGGGTTTCATATCTTCGGGCATGGGTTCCATACCGTATTTGATCTTTAAGAATTTCTTGCCGGTGAGGTTATACAAGGCTACAATCAGCTCGTCGTCGATGTTCTTTGCCAAGCCTTCACACTGCTTGTGTACATCATCCATGGCGGGATTTATCACGTCGCCGGGACGGCAGGTGATGGGCGTTTCACCGCGGGGATAACCAACTAATGCCTTTTTTTGCACTTCGGGATCAATTGGCAGGGTCGTTTTGCCATAAAGCCCATAGCAAAGGTCTTTCACTTGCTCGGTGATGCGGGCATACTCGCCGGGTTTGGTGTCGAAGAGGGCATTATTTACTGCCTGGATGCCAACAATCTGACTGGTTGGGGTAACCAGGGGGATTTGACCGAGCTCTTCGCGCACTTTGGGTATTTCTTTGAACACATCATCCAGCTTGTCAAGTTCGTCCATCTGGCGAAGTTGGTTAACAAGGTTAGACAGCATACCGCCGGGGGTTTGGTGGATAATTACGTCTGTATCGATAATGGAGTATTTGGTGTTGTCGGCAAAGTGCAGATACTTGGGGATGTCCTTTTCCATTTCTTTGCCAATGCGGTTAAGCAGCTTGATGTCGAAGCCGGTGTCGCGGTTAGTTCCCAGCAGGCTATTCACCAATGGCTCCACTGCGGGATGGGAAGTTCTGTAGGCATAAGGAGCCATGCAGGTATCAATTATATCCACACCTGCTTCTATGGCCTTGAAAAGGGACAGGTCGCCCATGCCGGAAGTGAAATGAGTATGCAGGTGGATTGGCACCGATACGTTCTCTTTAAGGGCTCTCACGAGGTTGTAGGCATCGTATGGGGCAACCAGGCCAGCCATGTCTTTTATGCATATCGTGTCCGCGCCCATTTCCTGAAGCTGTTTTGCTTTGCTAACGTAGTAGTCGATGTTATATATGTCACCGCCCATACGTTGTTCGGTTAGCGAGTAGCATATAGTGCCTTGGAAATGTTTGTTGTTCTTCTTTATTATCTTCACTGCGGTTATAAAGTTGCGGAAGTCATTCAGGGCGTCAAAAACGCGGAAGATATCTATGCCATTGTCGCAGGCACGCTGCACGAAGGTTTCTACCACATCGTCTGCATAGTTCTGATAGCCAACCAGGTTCTGTCCGCGCAGCAGCATGGAGAATGGGGTCTTCTTGATGTGTTCTTTAAGGGTTCTGATGCGTTCCCATGGGTCTTCACCCAGATAGCGGTGCATGGTGTCGAAGGTAGCTCCGCCCCATACTTCCATAGAGTAAAAGCCAACTTCATCCATGTCTTTGGCCACGTGTAGCATGTCTTCAGTTCTTCCTCGGGTGGCGAACAGGGATTGGTGACCATCTCTAAAACTAAGGTCTTGTATCTTAATTGGGTTTGCGGCTTTGGGGCGGTCGGCCTCATAGCGCATGGTGGTCATTTCCAGGATGCCGTGTTTATCCATAGTAGTATCCTCTATCTGTTTCTTTTTATTATTCTACGTTGGGTGATGTCTCTATATTGCATGGTTGTTTGACGACCATAAGCTGCATAAGGGTGGCTGGGATTTCCCAAAGTGGGAGCTTGATACTGCGGTGCAGAGCTTTCGGCAGTAATGATTGCCATCACGGCACTTATGGCGGCGAGTTCTTGTTTACTATTCATAGTTTACCTACGCGGGGATATTACCGTGTTTTTTGGGTGGCAGACTTTCACTCTTGGTGGATAGTATCTCCAGAGCGTCGATAAGGCGTTTACGCGTCTCAGAAGGTAAGATAACGGCATCCACATAGCCGCGTGAAGCTGCCACGTAGGGGTTATTGAACTGCTCTTCATATATCTGGATCATCTCTGCACGCTTGGCGTTCTGATCTTCAGCACTGGTTATCTCCTTGCGGAAGATAATGTTGGCTGCGCCTTGAGCACCCATTACGGCAATCTCGCTGCTGGGCCAGGCAAACACCATGTCTGCTCCAAGGTGACGGCTGCTCATGGCGATGTAGCTTCCGCCATAGTCCTTACGCGTAACCACGGTTAGTTTCGGCACAGTTGCTTCGGAATAGCACCACAGCAGCTTTGCGCCGTGGCGAATGATGCCGTTCCATTCCTGATGCGTTCCCGGCAAGTAGCCAGGTACATCCACAAAGGTTACCAAAGGAATGTTGAAGGCATCACAGAAGCGAATGAAGCGGGTGGCCTTGTCTGAGGCATCGATGTCCAGACATCCTGCCAAAACCTTAGGTTGGTTGGCAACTATGCCTACCGTGCGTCCATTTAGCCTGCCGAAACCTACAATGATGTTTTGCGCATAGTAATAATGTGGTTCAAAGAATATGCCATCATCCACAACGCTGTGAATAACATCGCGCATATCATAGCTCATCTTGGGGCTATCCGGGATAATGGTATCCAGTTCGGGGCAAAGCCGCCAAGGGTCATCACTATTCTCGGGACGTGGTGCATCCTCCATGTTATTAGCAGGCAAATAAGAAAGAAGAACCTTAATCTGCTCAATGGCATCGGCATCGTTTTCGCAGGCAAAATGAGCGTTGCCACTGCGGCTGTTGTGCGACATGGCTCCGCCAAGGTCTTCCTGAGTAGTCTCTTCGCCGGTAACCGCTCGGATAACGTCCGGGCCGGTTATGAACATAAAACTGGTGTTTTTAACCATGAATACAAAGTCGGTCATGGCTGGTGAATAAACAGCACCACCGGCACAGGGTCCCATTATAGCGGTTATTTGGGGAATAACACCGCTGGCACGGGAATTGCGGAAGAAGATGTCTCCATATCCGCGCAGGGCATCAACACCTTCCTGGATGCGTGCACCGCCGGAATCGTTTATTCCCACAATTGGCACTCCGCTCTTTAGTGCCATGTCCATCACCTTGCATATCTTGGCCGCGTGCATTTCGCCCAAGCTGCCACCGCGGGCAGTGAAGTCTTGCGAGAAGGCAAAAACGGGACGGCCGTTCACCATCCCATGGCCGGTTATAACGCCATCGGAGGGAATTTCTATCTTTTCCATGCCAAAATTGTCACAACGATGCTGGACGAACATATCCAGCTCGCGGAATGTGCCTTCATCAAAAAGTAAATCCAAGCGTTCACGTGCGGTCAATTTCCCGCCTTGTTTCTGCTTTTCCACCGCTTTATCCCCGCCCATTAGCAGGGTTTTACGTTCTTTATCCAGCAATTTCTGGATGGCGTCTTTGGTACTTAACATCGGTTATCCTCGTTTATATTATAATAGATCGTGCTTTGCGGCGCATAGCCCCGGCACATGTAAAGACCTGCATGTATAAACTAAAGGGGCAGATTATGTAACCTGCCCCACTAAATGTTCTACTTAACTATTACTCGCAAATTACTAAAATGAACTTTGTAGCCGTCTGTTACCATTACATAGCCTTTGAATAGCTCAGAAGTATCGGTAATGCGAGCTAAGAACCAGGAATCGGTTCTGGCAGTTTGGTTATTTTCGGGCGGCATATAAACTTCACCATTGTTGTTGCTGTCGAAGCAGATTACCTCGGTTCCCAAGGCAAGATCAGCTTTGGTGGCGATGCGGGTTTTAGCCCACCATTTTGCCCATTCTTGTTTGCCCGTGGAGGCATTCATGAACTGTGCCTGATTCTTGGTTTCTGGTGTGGGAGCAGTAACTATCTTTCCTAATTTTACATAAACCCAACCGTAGTCATCCAGGCTTTCTTCATTAAAAAAGTAGTCATCTGGCTGCACAAAATGTGTGTCGGCATTCCCATGTGGAGCAGCAATTGTTTGAGTGCTACTCGATGAAGGCACAGATAGCACCACATCGGGTAAACCGGGGCTTAGAACCAACCGAGGCGCACAACCCGCCAGAACAACAGTGGCAATTATCAAAAGCATTAGCTTCAGTGCGAAAAGCGACCTGAATCCTTTCCTGGTATCCATTTTTTTTCCTCCCGGGGGTATACCCCTTAAAGCAATATTTTTATATTTAACCAACCTGATAAGCTCGTTTTTTTTGTCAAACCTTATTTGGTATCACCTGATGCTTGTCCACATAAAATAATCTGTTCAGAAATAACTTGACACCACCATTATTATTCGCAGCATTGCCATACAAGACAAAATGATAAGGAGTTCATTATGAAAACCAAGTTTGGGCTTATAGCCCTTGTTGCTTTATTAGCCTTGCTTTCCGTATCTTGTAAAAAGAAACCCACCGATCCAGTGGATGAATTTGCTCCGGCATTAAAAGCGCAGACAAGCGTTTTGTCTCAGGCCGTTGCCGACCAGTTTACTGCTGTGCCGGGCTCAGAAACCATGATTGTGATGCCCAATGTTGCAGAAACGCAACAGCTTGCCCCCGAGCGCATTATTGTATCTGCTCCCACAACCGAGTTCCCCAATGGTCTATTGCGTAAGGTTACACAGATTACACCCGATGGTGACAATCTGATAGCCACCACTGAACCAGCAAGCCTTACCGATGCCTTGCAGTCTGGAGCGCTGTCTATAGACAGAGACCTTGGTCCCGAAGACCTGCAATCTACCAAAAGCACTATGAAAGGGGTTGTGCTGCGTCGCGATAGTAGCGGACTATTCAATTTTGATATCAACAGCGTACTTTGGGACATGGACAACGATCCCAGCACCACCAATGACCAAACAAAGCTGGTAGGTTCTGCAAGCATAGACCTTGGCATCGAAGGCGAACTCCGCATCAAAAATGGAGAGCTTTATACCATGAGCTTCGTAGCCAAAGAGACCATCGATATGAATGTAACCATGTCCAACACTGTAAGCTTTTTTAATGTTGATCAGGACATTGTAATCTTTTCTCAGCCATTTCAACCCATTGTTTTCAGTATTGGTGTATTCCCTGTTGTTATCACTCCGGTAATGGAAGTTAAGCTTAATCTATCGGGCAACGCCACTGCCAGTGTATCACTTAGTTACAGCTACACCAACGAACTTACTGCCGGTGTTCAATACGCCGATAACGCCTGGCAACCGGTGAACACCATTAGTGAACAGGCAAGCTCAAACAATGATGATCCTTTTGCCTATAATATCAGCTATCGTGCATCACTAAATCCTGAGCTAAGCTTCCTGTTCTACGGCTTGGCGGGAGTTTCAGTGGCGGCTGGCGTATATGGTGAAGTGATTATTGATCCGGCTATTACGGACTGGTGGTCGCTGTGGGCAGGTTTTATGGGAGAGGTGGCAGTTAACGCAGACATCTTCTCCGATATTATCGACACACCTGATCCCTGGGAGATATTCAACACCCGTTTTCTGGTGCAAAAAGCCACCAATCCAATACAGGGAACCCTACGTGGCAGGGTCCGGGATGCCGTTAGCAACCAAGGCATAGCCGGAGTTAGCATAAATGTATACAACGACCTGATAACCAGGGATTTAATAGCCTCTTCCCAAACCGAAAGCGATGGAAGCTATAGCTTCAGTGTAAACGCTGGAACAGAATACCGCGTAACATTTAGCAAAACAGGATATCACGAAGTTACCTACAACAACGTGAACATCCCTGGCAATCAAGATACGAACCTCCAAACTATTCTGCAGATTGATGAAACATACGTAGGAACCGGAACCATTAGCGGATATATCTATAACGCGCTGAACTCCCAGCCGGTTGAGGGTGTGGAGCTACATTTCAGGCAGGGCTGGAATACTCAAACCGGAACAGTGTTGTCATCCGCAATCACTAATTCCAGTGGAGCCTATAGCCTTAGTGATTTGGTAACTGGTTATTACACTGCCCAGGCATCCAAAACAGATTTCAATTCCACATATTTCAATGTTGTAGTAGTAGGTGGGATAACCAGTTCTGGCCAGAATGGGGTTATTACTCCGCAGCTAAGCAGCGATGAAATCCGCATAGTTCTCACTTGGGGAGCTACACCTTCCGATCTGGACTCCCACATAACCGGCCCCGATCCCGATGAAGGTAGATTCCACGTTTATTATAGCAACAGCAGCTTCTACCACAATTCGGAAGTATATTGCAATTTAGATGTGGACGACACCAGCTCCTACGGCCCGGAAACAGTTACCATTCTGCATCAAACCGGTGGCTTATACCGTTACAGCGTTCATGATTACTCAAACCGAAACAGCACCACCAGCCAGGCTTTGAGCAACAGCGGAGCTACTGTGCGCGTGTATTTCGGCAGCATGCTAATACAAACCTTCTATGTTCCTACCGCCACCGTTGGAACCCTGTGGACTGTGTTTGAGCTATATGACAATCAGATTGTGGCTCAGAACTTAATGACCAACGAAAGCTCTCCTGGCAACGTTACCAAAAACGGCAAAACCGATGCCAAACTAATGAAAAACCTGCCAAGGAAGTGATAACAAATAGAGAATTAGCGGATAACGCGATGAACTAAGCCAGCTAATAGCAAGATTAAGCCAATGCTGCTGAAAGCTAAAGATAGCCTGCAAGCGCATTGGCTTTTTGTTTATAGCATAAGTTGTGAATTTGAACCAAGGCTTTGGCTAACCCCAAAAGATCACTGATTCATCTGGTGAGCAAGTGATTTTATAATCCCAATAATGGGTGTTAGAGCCATAAAAACCGGTGCTCATTCTTGTTAAAGCTAGCGTTCTATTCATGTCTTCCCTGCTGCTTCCTTGAACGAATTACTAATGAATTACGGATGAAATACGGATGAGATGCGTATTTCATCCGTAATGATAGTGAAATTCCTGCAAGGCAGGTGGTGGTGGAGAAGCTGAGTCTGGAGTCGATGTCGCCTTGTTAGTTTCACGTATACCTGCGAATTACAGGGCGATATGGACTCCGGGCACCGTAAAAGAGGTGTGTTTGCGTAAATGCAAGCAGTGGTGTTTCGAGTAATTCGCGGACAAAAAAGGCTGTGCTACAGATAGCGTAGCAGTTCGCGGTCAATAACTCCGGCATAAAGCTCAATGTATGGCTTTACGGGGCTGTTATTTATCTTGGGGAAAAACACTTCTTCTATCTGGAAAAAGCCTACCGAGGCGGTCATTTCCACGGTGATGCAGATGGGCTTTTCCTGTCCTTTTGTTATCTTCACTTTTTGGATGGAAGAAGCTGAGGTGCGGTGAATATCGCCAACTCTGGTTTTCATGCTAAGCATGCTGGGGATGCGTGCTCTGCCCTTTTCCATGTCACTGCCATCGCCTATTAGCACCAGTCCCGCTTCCAGAGAATGGATTTTACGAGTAGCCATGTGCCCAAAGATAGCTTCTATGGCTATGGACTTTATGGCGGTTTTGGTCATTAGCTCTCCGGATTCGTGCAGGGCATCCAGAATGCGGTCAATATACGGCGTTGCAAGCTGAATGCTAAGCAATTCATGGCTGTCGCGGGTGATGGTCATGCCCAGGTCGTGCAGCAGTGATGCCATAATAACGGCGGTAAGGGAGTCGTCTGCGGTTCCCACTTCTTCTTTTTCCAGATTCATTTGGATGCCTGCTTCGTGCAGTAGCTTAAACATCTTTATGGTATTCAGCGTGGCGGTGCGCATGTGCACGGGGCCATGATCATTGTAACCCAAACGCTTAATGGATACAATATTGGCATACTCCTGTGCAGCTTGTAGCTCGGGATCGTCAAAGATCATCTCAGCGGTCTTTAGTGCCTTTCCAGAGAGCAGCTTCAGGATGCGGGCTTCCAGGTTTTGTTGTTTAACTGATTTATACATTATTCTTTATCTCCTAAAATCTATTCAGCATCTTGTGTATCAGGTTGGTTACCGAAGATACCAAAGCTATTGCTATGGAGATTGTTCCGGCTATCATCAGGGTTTGCAGGATGCTCTTCGATGCCAATATGTTTTCCCCTGCTATGTACAACTGCATAGACTGAAACAATCCACGCCCGGGTACCAGAGGAATGATGGCGCAGGTTACAAACACCGATACCGGAGTTCTTAATTTCGGTGCCACAACTTCCGAATAGATACATACTAAGATAATCGAAACGAACACAGAAAACAACACCGATCTGCTATAAAACAATACTATGAGATAAGTTGCCCAGCACAAACCACCACTGATGGCGGTAAAGAGTATCTTGATCCCTTTTAGGTTCACGCGGATGGAAAAGCCAAGAATTGCCAGAAATGCCCAGCAAAACTGCATAAGGGTTAGTATGTCAAATGGACGCATCAATACCCCCACAAAGCCCATATCTTTAGCATGGAACCGCTTCCTGCCACGATGCCAACGGTTATAAAGAGTGCTTCAACCGCGCGGGCTGTGCCGGAAACAAGGTCACCGCTCATGGTGTCTCTAATGGCATTGGTGATGGACAGACCCGGCACTAAGAGCATGATACCACCTATGATGATGTTATCGAGGCGAATGTAGGGGATATATAAGTCCATCAGCTTGGCAAGAAAAACTATTAGCGCAGCGGCTATGGCATTTAGGAGAAAGTTATTAAAGCCCAATCGTCCCAGATACTTTAAGCCAGAGCTAACGATGATGCCGATAAGTACGGCAACTATAAACTCCATCCATGCCCCGCCAAAGAGCAAGCAAAAGAAGCCGCTGGTGGCACCTCCGCAGAGATTTCGTATCCATCCTGGCCAAATCTGCTCGGCATCAATGCGCTTCAGCTCAGCGCGGAACTTATCGAGGTCTTTCACTATGTGGGCTTCGCTGCATTTATCTTCGCCGATGCAATTAACTAAGCGGCTGATGCGGGTAATCTTGCCGAGGTCGATGCGTCTGGATTCGATGCGTCGGATGCTGGTGCTGATGTTTTCGTCTTTGTCTTTCACGCTGATAAAAATGCCGGTGGGGGTAACAAAAGACTCGGTTTCCGGGTAGCCAAAACCTACGCAAACCTTTTGCATCATCTTTTCCACACGATTTGTGGCACTGCCGCTTTGCAGCAATATCCTGCCAACTTCCAAGGCAAGCTCGGTTGCTTGTTTGATGCTTATTTTGGGCATATCTATCCTTTATTATTCAAGTGGTTTAATACTTCCTGCGGCATGCCGAGGATGGCGGCTATTTTCACCGCACATTGGGGTGGGCTTCCCTTGCCTTTTAAGGCGATAAGGCTATAATCCATAGCTTCGGATAGCAGTCTTAGCCTATGCCTGGTGTCTGTGTCGGGAGTGTCTTGCAGCCTTTGGAAATCGGCTTCGGAGATGCCTTTGATGCTGAAGTGGCTGATTCCGGGTAGCCTTGCAGGAGCCGAGAAATGGGTGGCCGCCAATAGGCTGTGACGGCTGCTGCTAAGATAGTGGATAACTGCCAGGCAAATGGCTTCGCCTTCGGTGGGGTTTGTCCCTTTGGCGAATTCATCCAGCAGCATCAGGCAGCGGCCTTTGCGCTGCAATGCGGCATTGAAGGCAATCACTTCTCTGCCGAAAGAGCTTAGGTTTTCGCTATTCTCGCCTTTATCGTGATTGTAATAAACGCTGTCGTAGATGGGTAATTCGGCTTGTTTGGCAGGAACCGGTATGCCGATGGATGCCAAATGGCATATCTGTCCCAGCGTGATAAGTGCCGTGCTTTTCCCGCCCATATTGGGACCCGTGATGAGGTTTGCGGCATTACTAAGGCAGATATCCAGAGCCTGATAGCTGCGATGGTTGGCTTCCAGATACAGCTTTAAGGGCAGATTAACCGCAGACACTAAGTTTATGCCAGGGAAGCTGTTGTCATTCCAATCTAACACTTTTGGGATGCAGCAGCCGTATTTAAGCGCAAAACAGCTAAGCATATAGTCCCAACATAGCTCCACAGTGCTGTGCCAGGCGGTTTCTAATTGGGGCATGTTTGCATGAACAAACTTGCTAAGTTCATGTAATACCTTGGTTTCTTCGTCCGTTATCTCAAGCTGCAAGCTGTTTAGCTCTTGCTTTAGCGCCAGTGCATCTTTCGTATCGGCAAGGCAGAACGTGTAGTTTGCCAGGTTCTCGCTTTTTACAACAAACAGCTTAGAGCTAAGCAGCCGGGTAACGGCTTCCTGCCTGCTGCGTGGCATCACAAATTCATCTTTCAGGCTGGGCATGTTTAGCATTTGTTTGGCAGACTGTAAGTCTGCTGCGCGCGTCTCTTTTAGTCTATTACCCAGGCTTTGGCGTTGCTCCAGCAACGTAGCCAGCCTGGGAGAATATTGGGGTGAGATGCGAAACACAGGCAGTTTGTTAGCTTCGGGATCGAGAGCTTTGAACAAGTTGCTCATATCCGGCATGTGGTGCAGCATGTGCATGTCCGCAGCAGTTAGCTTTTCCATTAGTCGCACATAGTTCCACAGGAAGCTTTTTAGCTCGAATAGCTCATGCATTTGCAAGCTTTCGGTTTGTTTGATATGGCTAATCGACAAAGATGGAGTATGGCAGAATACATCGTCTAAGAAGCTTTTTAGGGCTCTGTTTTTATCAAGCTCTTGCATAAGCCGTTCAATGCGTGAATATCCGGCCTTAATCTCGCTTATGTTTACATGTGAACGGGCAAGCTTGTGCCTTTTGGCATGCGACTCCAGTTCGCCCGTGCTTTCTATAAGGGCGTATATCTTGTCCATGCTCAGGCTTTCGAGAATTTGCTTCATAATCTATTCATTCCTTCAGTTCGGCAACAGTAAATACAGTGTGCTGCGCTGTCAATCTTTTTGTGCAAAGCGAAGTTGGATGCTGCCCTGGGCGGTGCTGCGAATGGGGATATTGGCATCGTAAAAGCGTGAAACAGTTTCTGTGTGGGGGAAGCCGAAGCGGTTTATCTTGGATGTGCTTAGCCAAGCCTCTTGTGGTGAAGTGAGCTCTAAGAAATGTGATGTGCTGGAGCCCCTGCTGCCGTGATGGGGAATCTTCAGGTAGTCACTATCCAGTTCAGAGGCATACTTACGGCTAAGGTAATATTCACTTTGAGCACCAATATCGCCTGTGAACAGCAGCTTGCCATCAGGCGTGTCAATGCGGCATACCAGCGATAGCTCATTCTCGTTGGTGCTAACAAAGTCTGCATCGGGATGCAGGAACTTGATACGGCTATCGCCCAGCATGAAACTGCAGGTGTCGGCAATGATATGCACATTGTCTGGGCGAAAGTAAGCTCTGGAACTAAAGAACTGCCATTGTGGCTGCATGGATGTGGCCTTCGAGATGAAGATATGCTTCACTCTGGTTTGCTTTATCAGCGAGAGTAAGCCGCCGAAGTGATCTGCATGCATGTGGGTTATTATCAAATAATCGAGGCTATTCACTTCGTTTTTGCCCAACCAAGGCAATAGCACCTTCTGCATCCAGCTATCAGTTAGCAGCTTATCCTCGCTTAGTTTCGTGTCCGAGGCCGTAAAAGCACTGCCCCCACCGGTGTCTATCATTATGGTGCTGCCATCACTAAGCTTTATAAAGCTGCAATCAGCCACACCACAGGCAAATATGTGAACTCCCGGCTGCTGGGACAATGGAGTAGGAATATAGTATAATCCCGCAGCAAGCAGCAGGCAGGGAGCAGCCATTATTATTGCTCGCCTGGGATTTGCACGCAAGAACAAAAACAGAACCAGGATTACTACTGTCAAAGCTATAGCATGGTAAGTGCTGATATATTTGCCTGTGAAGCTTAAGGGGAGATTGGCTCCAAACTGCACCAGGCTTTGCCATGCTTCGGTCAGATAGCGGTAGCTGAGGATAAACAGGTGGCCTAACTGCCCGCCCATTGGGACTAGCAGGATTATGAAGGACAGAGGCAGCAAGATTGCCATCAACGAGATGCCCAGCAAATTGGTGATAACGCCATTAAAGGTGGCTCTTCCGAAGTAGAATAGCGTTAGCGGGGTAATGGCGATGCTGATTAGCACAGATAGCAAGATGCCTTCCCACAGGCTTTCTACTGCCCTTTGCCACCTGTTCCGCATCATTGCCTTGCCGGGGAATAGCTTTACATTTGGCATGCTGTATAAGATGATAATGATGCATAGGTAGGACATCTGAAGCCCTATTGAGAATAGCTGCATGGGGCTAACAAGAGAAATTATAAACAGGCTTACAGAGATGCTTTGCGCGCCAGAAAGAGGACGTTGCATCCACCTAGCTACGATAAGGGTGCCAATCATTATTATAGAACGCGTAATGGAGGGAGCCCAGTTATTAAGCGCAGCAAACAGCAGGATAACAGGCAGGAAGAGTAGCTCAGCCAGGCCGCGGGGCAACAGGATGCGCAGCAGGCTTACCAAAACAAGGTAGATAAGCCAAACATGCAGTCCGCTAACCACAATCAGGTGCATTAATCCAGAGCTGCTAAGGTCGTTCAAGTTAGCTTTTTTTGCCTCTGTATCGCTAAATAGTAGCCCCTGAGCCCATGCCGCATCATCTCCCAGCTTGGCATTCAGATTATGCATCAGGTTTTGACGCAGGCGGGCTATTGCATAAAGCATGGGAGAAGGGCTAAGGCGTGTAGCCTTACCTACCTGTTTTGCTGTAGCAGAATAGCGATTGGGGTAGATTTGCAATATAGGGTCAGACAGTAGCTCGCTGATATCTGCAAGGCCGGAATAGCGTTCTCCCGGGATCATAGTTTGAGCCGGGATAAGTAGCAAGTTGTCCGATATGGGCTGGTTTGCCATACTTTGCAGGCGGATTGCATAGATATTGGTTGATGAGGAGAGACGTGATGTAACCAGGTAGCTAATTGGCTGGCGGATGCTGTGTTTATCCTTTACTAAGTCTCTTACCGAAAAGCCTTCCTGTTTTGCGCTTTGTAGGCGCAGAGCACCCAAGGGCAAAAAGAGCAGAATAATAAGCCAAATCCTTGCCTTGGGCAAGATTATGCTTATCAATAGCAATGCGAAGCTGGCTATTGCGAGAATTAGTTCTGGTAACTTAAGCGCATTTTGCAGCACCATACCGATAGACCATGCCAATACCGGTAAAAGCAGTGGTGCGGGAGCTGCCCTTGTGGTAGCCATCTTGCAGTTTTACTTGCGGTTAAAGAACCCCAGTATCAGTCCCAATATTAAGCTCCACAATGCTGCCAGCCCGATGCGAAAGATGTCTGGCAACATAAAGGTGATGGTGTGAGCAGGTATCCAGAACCAAACAAGTGAAAATATCCCTTTGTGCAGGTTTGCCCAGTTCTTGGTGGTTTCTGGTATGTTGTCCAAAGCCCGATGTGCTAAAACCAGCAGCACACCGAATTGCAGATTCATAAATGCTGAGATGGCAAAGGCATTACCGAAACGCCCCAGTTTGGGTAACAAGCCATAATGCACAAGGCTATCCACATAGCCACCAAAGCCCTTAAAGGCATACTTTATCCCAATTGCCAGTATTGCCCAAACCATCATCTTCCATAAGGTGATAGCAAAACTGAAAGGGTATTTAAAGTTCCTGTTCAGCACCCATTTTGAGATAACCTCTCCAAAGGTACCAAGGATAGCGAACTGCACAATTGCCGAGATAATTGGCATGGCATGCACCCAATTCACATAGATGGACAGTATTGACGTAGATGAGTTTATCATTATATCCCCTTAGATGATTATCCTGTTCTTACACACATCACTTATGGCACCTTACGCTCATACACCGATATCTCACAGCGATAAGGCCGCTCACCTTCATTAAGGCTTCTATTTAGCTTATCCAGCAGCTTCTGCCGGGTTGAAGTGCTATTGGCGGCCAAGCTTATCTCAAACAAGGCACTTGCCAGCTCAATGTCCTTGTCGTCCCAAACCCTTGCCATCAAACGGATATCCTGGGGCTTGGCAGCATTATTGGTAATGGAATACTCCAGCTCGATAAATGATGAACCGGAGCGAAGCACGCTAACAGAGTTTATGCTTATCTTTCTACTGGCTTGGCGGATGCTTTGGCGTTGCAGCCAAATGCCTGCCAATGCGGCGATAATCACTATCACCACCATGCCTTCTTTCAGCTTATATTTACGTGGGAATTCCATTCTATCTACTATCGGCATATCTTACCATCCTTTTAATACACAAGCTGCCAGCCGGCATATAGCTTGCTTTCCCATTCATCCACATGCCTGGCACTGTAGCCGAGTAGCAGGCGATGATGGGCAAAAGCGTCAATTATCAGCACATTCTCGATAGTGGCATAGTTCTGAGCCACACCTTCGAACCAGTTTGCAGTGGCAGTCTGGGTTACACCGGCGAACACATCGTTATAATTCTCTTGCCAGCTATTGCCTTTGCTACCCTGCTTGCCGTAAGCTAGTTTGCTGCGCCAATGCAGGTTATTGCGACAGGCAACCGAAATGGAGCAAGTGGCATCTATCAAGTTCGATCCCTTCGGATAGCCCAAACCATTGCCATCATGGGAGTACATGGTGTGATTCATGTAATGTGAGTAAGTGTATGGCCTAACAGCCGTGAGCTCTATTCCAATGCGCGGTTTGGCACTCTCAGTAAACCGCCAGGGCAGGTAATATGCCAGTCCGCTTTGAATGGCGTATTTATTACCCCACCAATTGCTGAAGATTTTATTGTAGCTAAATTCATCCAGCGCTGCCTGAGCATAGAGAAGCAGGTTACTATTCACATGGTAATCTGCCCCGCCAAAGATCAGCACATTGTCTCTGTCCCAGAGGTTATGCTCCGATGCCCGCCAAAAGGCATTGGGTAAGAGATAATTAAGGTCTATTCCGCGATTGCCGTAAACCACAGTTTCTCCAATAAATAGCTTCAGCTTATCTCCGGCATGATAGGAAAGCTGATGCAAAGCGAGGAACTTATCGGGATAGTTCTTGGCATTAACTGTGGAATTGGAGTGGTATGCATACACGCTATCCGCCTTTAGTGATGTGTGTAGCATAGATATACTAAAATCTCCCCACCTGCCTTCAGCCATTAAATATGGATAATCATTCACGCGGTTATTCAGGATAATGCTACCGCTTATCGAATTGCCAATGGGGAACTTGCCTCTACCTATGCCAATGCTGAGCCCGGGTGCATTGTAGCTTATATCGGCACTTATATTATCCACCCTTATCTTATCAACGCTATCTTTGTAATAGCCATCAATTAGCTCAGATTGCAAGGCTTCGGCTTTATCGCCCATAAACATGGCATTCCACCAATGAGTGTTCATCTCAATCCGCTTGCCATAAGCGGCTTTAATCCGGTAGCCCTTATACAAAAAGCCCCAATCTCCATCACCTATGCCATGTTCATAACCTGCCAGAATGTTGAATTCGGCTTGTAACAGCGAGTCCGGGCTTTGATAGCCAATAAGGCTGTGTCTGGCTTTGCCCATGCGAAAGGCGTCTAAAAAGGCATCGCCAAAGCGCGGTAACGAGGCAAAGGGATGGTATAGCCCATCGCCATAGATGTCTATATCCACTTCGCGTGGGTTTTCTGCATGGTTTAGTAAGCTGTAAAACTGCTCATCTCGCAAATCGGGATTAAAGGCAGAGCCGGGAAGATGTCTTGTTGCCGTTAAGGGCAGGGCAAGCAACAAACAAAGATTTAGCAGCAATATCTTAGTCAGATTCCTCATAATCTCCGCTTTGACATAGCTGCACAAGGCTTTCCACTTCTCTCTGGCTAATCCGAAGCTCTTTGGCAATCTCGCGCATCGACCATCCGTCTGCCAGCAGCTTGCTTACCATGCGTGCCAGAGTTTTGCTTTCCAGAGGCACCGAAACTTCTTCTATGGGTAATGGCTCAGGCTTTTGCTGTGGCTTCATCTTAATGGCAAATACGAAAACCAATACTGCTATAAAAAGCAATCCACCTAAGATTAACAGGATTTTTACAAAGCCCGGCGTGCGGAAGCTAAATGGGTTTATCTTGGCTGGCTCAGGCTTCACGCATTCCACCATTGCCGATTCTGCGGCCATGGGCACGGGAAGCGGTTCGGCTACTGCTTCCACTTCTTCCGCTTCTTCGATAGGTGGAGGGGGAGGCAGTGGCTCTTCATCGCCATGCAGCTTTGCCATCAGCAATTGGGCACGCTTAAAATTGGGGGATTTCTCTGGGATCATTGACAGCTTTTCAGAAGCTCGGCTGCTGCCCCTCTTTGCCAGTAGAACTGCCCAATTATATAGTATCTGCGTATCCTCACGGTAGTCAATATGCAAGGCGTTATACATCCTGTCGGCACTATTCAGCTTGCCTTTTTCGCTATAAAACTCGGCAATGGCAAGCCGTTCTGCCTTGGAAGGGGCAGATTTGAAGATGTCTATGGCCAATCGACGAGGATAACTGAAGGTAGTAGTTTCATAGCGGTAAGGATGGTTAACTGCTATCAACAGCCTTTCTCCATCTTGCTCGATGGAACTCACCAAGGTACTGGCTTTGGTGTTTATTCTGGCTTTGCTATTGCTGCTAAAGTTTTCCAGAGTAAATACTAATGTGCCAGATCCTGCATCCACGTGGTAATCCGACTCGGCGGTAAATCCTATTACAACCCGGACAACTGTGCCGTCATAGTCCTCCATGTTCACAGAGGTTATGCCCACGGAAGCTACTAAAAACAAAACACATAGAGTAAACAAAAGCACAAGTGACATTCGTTTCATAATCACTCCTTATTACCAGAATGGTTTAGCATTATTAGCCGGTAGCTGCATTGCCAGAGCAAAGGTCAACACCAGATATAAGTTCAAAGGCATCTATGGCTATTTGCAATTCTTCGTTGGTAGGTACTACCAAAATGGATATAGGTGAGTAGTCCTGCGAGATAATGCCGGGATTTGCTCCCACCTTCTCGTTAAGTTCACGGTTTATGTGAATACCAATGTTCTCAAGGCGGCCGCAAATACGCTTACGCATGTTTACGCCAAATTGTCCTATGCCGCCGGTAAACACAATCATATCCACTTTTATCAGATTTGCCACATAGGCTCCAATGTAACGCCGAATGCGGTAGGCATAGGTCTCCAGAGCTTCTTGTGCGTCTTGATTTCCCGCTTCGGCAGCGGCTTCGATATCACGGAGGTCACTGGAGATGCCGGATAGACCCAGCAGTCCACTTTTTTTGTTTAGTATGTTATGCAATTCATGAAAATCAAAGCCCCGCTCTTCAAGATAGAAGATTATGGAGGGATCAAGATCACCACTACGGGTGCCCATCATCAGCCCTTCCAGGGGAGTAAACCCCATGGAGGTGTCTATCGATCTTCCTGCCTGTATGGCGGTGATAGATGCTCCATTGCCCAAATGACAGGTGATGATGTTCGTATTCTCCGGGCTACGCTTCATCATCTGCATGGCTATCCCTGCCACATAGCGGTGGCTGGTGCCATGAAAGCCATAACGGCGGATGCGATACTTCTCATAAAACTCCCGCGGGATTCCATACAGATAGGCGGAAGGAGGCAGGGTTTGATGGAAGGCGGTGTCAAAAACTGCTACCTGAGGAACATCACCAAAGATGGCTTCAGCCTCCACAATACCAGTTAGATTGGCGGGATTGTGTAGCGGAGCTAATTCACAGTTCAGCTCTATAGCTCGCTTCACATCATTGCTTATTATCACAGATGAAGAATATTGCTCGCCACCGTGCACCACCCTGTGGCCGATGCCGTAGATTTCATTTATGTCGCTCAATATGCCATTGTCTTTGTCTAATAGGGCTTGCATCATCTGCTCAAAGGCAATTCGATGATTGGGGATAGCTAGCCTTCTCTCATATCTCCGGTCATTATAGGTTTGGCAAATCACGCCTTCGGACTGGCCGATTCGCTCGATCAAGCCTTTGCCCAGGCTCTGCTGTTCTGGCATTTTGTATATCTCATATTTCAAAGATGAACTGCCGCAGTTAATCACCAGTATCTTCATCGCTAAACTTCCCCATATTAGTTTATGGCAATATAAGACAATAAGCCATATAAGTGCTCTTCACCCATTTGCCATTGACTTTCATTCTTTTTTGCCTGCGAAAATATGGCAAGCAATTTCTTTGCTCTTCCCTGCTGCTTCCTTGCTGCTATCCTGTATTCGATACAGGATAGCAGCAAGGAAGCAGCAGGGAAGAAAGCTGGTAACAGGTCTTTTTCTGTTCATGAATTACACTTTTACCACGAAAGTTTTGTAACGCCGGCGCCCCAGCACTCTTAGACAAAACCCACCGCTGCTAACGGTGGGCTTTGTGTTAAATACTGACTGCTAACAGCCTATGTCTAATACACTACCAGCTTCCTAATAATCGGGCTCTCACCTTTTACATTTGCCTTCATAAAGTAGATACCGGAAGCGCAGCGATTGCCTGACTTGTCTTTGCCATTCCATCGGAAGCTGGGGTTGTTATGCAACTGCGCAGTATGCACCATCTGCCCTTTTACGTTGTAGACGGCAATCTCAGCGTAGCGGTTGTTCAGGTTATTAAACTTCAGTTCCAGATGCTGTCCCTGGCTGAAACGCACCGGATTGGGTGATAAACTAATACTTAGCGGGGCAAGCAGTTCGTCATTATTAGCCGTAGCACCTATAAATACATCATTGGTTTGTCCCGATTCAAGCTGATGCAACTCATCCCATGCAACCACCCAATACAGTGCTTCATCTGCGCCATCCCAGTTAGTATCCGTATATTCACTTTGGGAGAAGGGAATTGTGGCAATCAGTTCATTATTGCGGTAGATGCGGTAGTTTGTCCAGGCGGGGAATAATGTTCCCGGAGCTTGCCAATATAGCCTAACTTGGGGCTGCTCAGGATTATTATAGTATAAATCGGGATTGTAAAGCAATATACTGGGCACATGATCGGTATCTACGGATAAGAATGAGGTGCCGGAATGAGGAGCAAGAGGGTCAGCAGCACCAATATGTGAAAACACTTCTTTGGATATCACGTAGTGGTCGGCGTACCTGAAAAATAAGTTACCGGAAACTGCTATTATCTGTTTATCCACCACATTGCCTTCCGGGTTATGGCGGGTAATTAGCAGAATGCTTTCTTCAATGTAGCTGCCTATTTTACAGTTATCAACTCTTACGGTGCTAGGCAGAATTTGCCCGGTTATGGGATGCACTTCTGTCTGTTCCCAGGTGTCTCCGGGGCTTACATTCAGATACTTCCTATATACCGTATTGGGAGGTAGTTCGGTTGTTATCTCCCCAGACAATGTGCGGCGGATGTTCCTTTTTAAGATTAAGAAATCGCCATCGGGATAAACCAAATCCATGTGGTTCCAGCCATACACAGATATTCCATGCATAAGGGGGTGAAGTGTCAGTTCTCCTTCAATGATGGGTTGGCCAACAATCTCATAGCGAGGTGGGGCTGTGTCTGAGACACTGATGGTTCCTACATCTACAGGGGTAAAACTACTGGGATAAAACTCTATGGGGGTCATAAAGCCACCCGCTAAACCGTAAACCATGGTATTACCTGGCTGTATCTCGGCTACCACCATGACATAGAAAGGCTCCTCTACAAGTGCAGTAACGTCAATTTGGCTGCTTTCCAGTGGGAAGCTCTGGAGAACGTGACCACCGTTAACGGCAATCAAATCCAGCCTTACATTGCTAATGTTCATGGGTACCATTTCCTGGTAAGAACCTACAATGGAAGTGGGCATTATGTTTACTATAAAGGGGTCGAAGTCGACTATTGGCAGCGTGCTAAGGTCATTACCGTCCTGAATGCCAAAGGCTATTTCTTCGGCAGAATTAACGCCCCAGAGATTGTTTTCTGCTTTTATAATATTGGCAGCATTGGGGTATTGGGCGCAGAAAATGGAATGAAGGTCGCCATTGGCGTCAATGTTTCCGGATATTATGTTCTCGCCCTGTGCCCATGAGTGATATATGCTCATATCACCAAGCACTGGCCGGGCGTTGTTGGTAATGTAAAAGCCTGTGTAGTTGCCAGAGATCAGGTTGCGCTCAAAGTATGGCTCTGAGGTTGCTCCCGATACCATTACTCCTGCGCCGGAGTTCATATCTCCGGGAATGAAGTTGTGGCAAATCTCGTTGTCGGCAACGTAGCCAGAGGCATTTAGGAAATACACACCTGTGTAGTTATACTTTATCATGTTGTTCAGTATTTGCGGGTTTATCGCGTTTGCGCCCACCAAGTCCCAAGCTGAGATGCCTTGCTTATGGTTATGATGAATGTTGTTGTTCTCAATGTGGGGGTTGTTGCTGCCGTTGGTGGATTGGTTGCTGAGCTGGATGGCGGCATAGAACTGGGTTCCGGTGCCATTGCCGCGGATTTCGTTAAAAGAGATTACCGCATTGCTGTTTTGAGATATGAGGATTCCATTTTGGATGCAGTTCTCTACTATACATCTGTCCACCAATACACTGGCAGGATTACTTACCCCGATGCCATAAAGCTCCATGCCTTTTTGGCAACGGTTTATGCGTGAATTGGTAACTGTTAACGGAGAATTCATACAGCGGATGCCGTAAGTGGCATACTCTATATATACATGGTTCAATGTGCTGGAGAAGCTTTCGTTTTCAAAGCGCAGGCCTGGCCATAGGGTTGTAACAGGTGTCTGCATGTTTATAAAGCGAATGCTATCACTTTCTGTGCCTTCGGCATGCATGTTGCCGGCGATGGTAATCTGGTAAGCACCCATTATTTCTACTACAACACCACTTTGAATCGTAAGCACTTCACCTGCTGGCACTGTTACATTACCAACCACTTGGTAGGGATTGTTTGCTGAATCCCAGATGCCAGATTGATTACCGCTTACCTGTATGGCAGATAAGCCACCCAGGACCAGTAATAACATAGAAACTAAACATAATTTATTCATGATTCACCTCTTTCTTGTGGGTTTAATAGGCAAAAAAAAGATGGAAGCGGAAGCGCAGTGCTCCCCTCCCATCATAAACTTGGGTATTGGGTTTTGCTTACTCGGAAATGGCTTGGACTGGGCATGTGGCGATGCATGCACCGCAATCGATGCAAGTGCTTTCATCACATTCTGCTTTTCCATCAACCATGCTCAGGGCGTTTACAGGGCATACATCAACGCATGCGCCGCAGCCAATGCAGGCTTCTTTATCAATCTTTACTGCCATGGTGTGTCTCCTTAGTGTTTTGCGCTATTCTGATTTTTGCTTGCTATTAGTCAAGCTAAATATGATATTCTTCGCCTAAGCCTTTGCCTTCGCTTGGTTTGCCACGGCTGCCTGGGCGGCGGCAACTGCTTCTGCATCGGCAAGGTAGAAATTGTTGACGGGTTGAAGCTGAGCATTAAACTCATACACGAGAGGAATACCCGTGGGGATGTTCAGGTTTACTATGTCTTCATCGCTAATGCCATTAAGGTTTTTTACTATGGCACGCAAGCTATTGCCGTGAGCAGACACAATCATTCTGCGTCCGGCAGCCAGTCGCGGCAATATCACTTCATTCCAAAAGGGCATAGTTCTGGCGCAGGTGTCTTTTAGCGATTCACACAGCGGCAGTTGCTCGGCACTCAGATGCGCATAACGGGGGTCAAAGCCGGGGTAGCGTGGGTCTGTGGTTTCCAGTGCGGGAGGCGGGGTGTCGAAGCTGCGGCGCCATATCTTTACCTGATCTTCGCCATACTTGGCAGCCGTTTCTGCCTTATTCAGCCCCTGCAAAGCACCGTAGTGGCGTTCATTTAGCCGCCAGTCGTGATGCACCGGTGTGTACATCAGTTCCATTTCATCCAGGCTAATCCACAGTGTGCGAATGGCACGCCTTAGCACGGAGGTCCATGCTTCATCGAATACAAAGCCTTCTTCTTTTAGTCTTTTGCCAGCGGCATGAGCTTCTTGCAAGCCTTTTTCAGACAAGTCTACATCAGTCCAACCGGTAAATAGATTCTCTTTATTCCAAATGCTTTCGCCGTGGCGAATCAATACAATCTTATACATTCTGTTCTCCAATATGGTTGCGTTTCAGCAACCTCCTTCAGGTTTGCTTTTATAGGTTAGCACGCCGAGTTCATGTTCCACGAAGCGTGCCAAGATAAAGAAAAAGTCGGATAGGCGGTTTACATAGCCCAAAAGCTCGGGAGCAACCGGTGCAACATGCGACAGGGCTATCACTCGCCTCTCTGCTCTGCGGGCAATCGTGCGGCATACATCCAGTTTGGCTGATGCCAGGCATGAGCCGGGAACCACAAAGCCGCTAATCTGCACAATTTCCTCATAGTGGTGAATGGTGTCGGTAATATCATCTACATCTTTAGCGCACATGGGATAGGGGTAAGAACCGTCCAGGGTGGCAAGCTGTCCCATTGCCCTATAAAGCTTGTTCTGAACAGCTATCAGCAGTTCTTTAAGCTTTGGGTTATCTACATAATGCTTGCTTACGCCAATGTTTGCGTCCAGTTCATCAAGAGTGCCATAGGCATCCACGCGTAAATCGTCTTTCCATACCCGTTCTCCGGAATATAGAGAGGTTTGGCCTTTGTCTCCGCCTTTGGTGGTGATGCTCATCTCTATCTCATGGCTATCACGGAAATCTCAACCAAGCCATCTTTGGGCAATCGTGCTACCTGCACCGCTTCACGCGCAGGATAGGGAGCACTGAAGTTGCGCGCATAGATTTCGTTCAGTTGGGCAAAGTGATTCATGTCCTTTAAAAACACTGTTACCTTAACGATGTGTGTCATGCCCATGCCGGCTGCGTCCAGAATTGCTTTTATATTGCTGAACACGAGATTTGCCTGTTCTTCAAAACCTTCTGGCATGGTAGATGTGTTGGGATCGATACCAAGCTGACCGCTGATAAACAGAGTGTTGTTCTTCATAATGGCTTGAGAATAAGGCCCAATTGCAGCGGGGGCACGATGAGTCATTACAGATTGCATGATTTCTCCTTATTATGTGTTGCTATTCTTGATTCAACGCTTTTCTTGCCAGCAGGATAGCCGGAAGAGTGTCTTTAAGTGATACATAATCCTGATGCTCTTTTTGCAGGTTGCGAAGCAGAACCTTGCCTTCGCGAATATTGTCTTCGCGCAGGATGAGCATAACGGGGCAGCCTTTGGCGGTAGCTTTGTTAATCTCTGTATTCAAGTTGCTAATCTCAGGCGAGAGAATAGTTTTGATCCCTTGAGCATGAAGTTCCTGGGCTATTTGCAGGGTCATCATTTCCTGATTATCACTTTCGGAACAGAGATACACTTTAAAGCTATCCATTGTCTTGCGGAAGGTTCCTCTTGCTTCCAGGATATCAAATACTATGTCCAGATTAAGGTAAAAGCCAACAGCAGGTATCTTCTTGCCAGTAATCTGGGCAGAAAGGTAATCGTAGCGGCCGCCACCGCCAATAACTACGTCTTTACCTTCGTGGCTTGCAACGAAGTCGAAAACAGTTTCGTTGTAATAGGCGAAGTTCTTGTATAGATGCGGGTTAACTTTGTACTTGTTGCCGAGGTTTGCCTGTATCTTTTTTACTCGGTTAAAGTTCTCTTTGCACTTGCTGCACAAATACGACCCAATCTGAGGGCCGCTCTGCAGTGAATGCAGGCATGTTTCGTCTTTGCAGTTGGTTTCACTAAAGGGATTGGAAAACAGTTCGCGGTAACACTCTCCGCAGAACTTATCTTTGTTGTCTTCCAAAAACTTACGCAAGTCTGCAAAGAAGGCATCACGGCACTGCATGCAGCCATAAGAATTCATATCCAGTCGCACATCACTCAGCCCCAGCTCGTGACATATCTTCATGCCCAGGCCAATCACCTCATTTTCGGAAAGGATGCTTTCACTGCCCAATAGCTCCACGCCTAACTGGTAAAACTCCATCTGTTTCAAGGCCTCTGCCTTGCGAAACATAGGACCAGAATAGTAAAAACGGTGCACTTCACCGGGATTTATGATTCTTGCGGTATGGTGCAATACGCTAATGGTGCCTTCGGGACGCAGGCTCAACAGGCTTAGATTGCTGTCGGGAGATGTGATGGAAAGTACAGACTCCACTGCATGATCTGCCTCAGCTCCTTGCATTAGCGCGGTGATTCCGGTGTGTAACACCTGGTAATCTTGCAATACCGACAGGCGAATCTCCTGATAGTCGTGCAAAGACAGAATACGCTCCATCTTTTCTTCCAGTATCTTCCATTTCCACACCTTATCGGGCATGAATTCGTGAAAGCGACCAAGCTCTTGCGTCATTAAAGCTCCCAATATGTTCTTTAAGTTAAATTATCGAAATGCCATAATCCTGTCAATAAGTTTGTCCCATTCCAAGCTAAGATTACGGCTATTTTGGACGGCTTTTGCATGAAGTGTAGCATATTCATGATAATAAATTGACAAAATAAAGCAGGTGTGGGATGTTGCGCAAAAGCTATAAACAAGGGGTAAAGGAATGCAAGACGACATTGTAAGCTATTTTCTTCGCTTGGTTGCGATTGACAGCGAGTCTAAAAACGAACGCTCTATGGCTGATGTGCTAAAACTGGATTTGGAAGAGCTTGGTGCTATTGTGGAAGAGGACAACTGCCACAAACATAGCGATGGTAATGCCGGAAATCTTTATGCCTACATCCCGGGTAAGATTGACAAAAAGCCTATTCTATTCTGTGCTCATATGGATACGGTCACTCCCGGTAATGGCATAAAAACCAAGGTGGAAAACGGGCGCATCTTTACCGATGGAACAACAATTTTGGGTGGTGACGACAAGTCTGGTATAGCCGAGATCATGATTGCAGTAAAACGCATCGTGGAATCCGGCATCGACCATGCCCCCATTGAAGTACTATTCACCGTCTCCGAAGAAATTGGGCTGATTGGCGCTAAGTGCTTTAACAAAGGAAAACTGCAGTCTGCCTTTGGATATGCCCTCGATGCACATCAGGTTGGCGAACTGGTGGTAGGCGCACCGTCACAAAACTCATTCATCATCACTATCTACGGCAAAGAGGCACATGCTGGTGTGGAGCCCGAAAAAGGTTTGAACGCCATCCGTATAGCCTCAGAAGCTATTTGTGCCATGCCTATGGGCAGAATTGACTTCGAGACCACCTGCAATGTGGGTAAAATAATCGGTGGTTCTGCTACCAATATTGTTCCCAATCAAGTAATTCTAAAAGGTGAAGCGCGCAGCCACAACTCAAACAAGCTAAAACAGGTTTGTGAGGACATCAGGCATGCAGTGGAGCGAACCATAGCAAAGTACGACAACGAGATTGGCAAGGCTGATTTCAGCTTTAAAATGGAAACCGAGTATGATGCCTTTGCTATAACTGAAGACGCTCCGGTGGTAAAGCTTGCCCAAAACGCACTAAGACAACTGGACATCCCCTTCACAACCGGCAAGGGTGGTGGCGGCAGCGATGCCAATATCTTCAATGCCGCCGGTATTCCCATGATTATTGTGGGCACAGGCATGAATCGCGTGCATACCGTAGCTGAAGACATCTATATTGAACAGCTTCACAAAGGTGCCTTGTTTGTGGCGGAAATGATTCGCCAATACTCTGGGGAATAGCTTCCATGAGTACACGCATTGCCTTAATCGGCTATGGAAAGATGGGCAAAATGATCCACTCCCTTGCCGCAGAGCGGGATTGCGTGGTGGTTAGCCGCATCGATCCCACTTGTCCAGAATGCCACTCCAGCATCACAGCCGATAGCCTTGCCGAGGCAGAGGTAGTGATAGACTTTAGTCATCCCTCTACAATTGTTAATAACATCCGCAGCGTTTGCGCAATTGGCAAGCCAATGGTGGTGGGAACAACTGGTTGGGGAGAGCATCGTTCCGAACTGGAATCATTAGTAAAGTCATCTGGCATTGGCTTTATCCACGGCGCGAATTTCAGCATTGGTATGAGTGTGTTCAGCCGTATTGTTCAGGAAGCCGTAAAATACTTTGATTACTTTAACATGTACGATGTTTTCGGCATGGAGATGCACCATAACCAAAAGGCTGATAGCCCATCAGGAACAGCAATAGAGCTGGCAAAGCAGATAATTGCCAACAGCAACAGCAAAACAGAAGCGCTATACGATACCTGCAAGCGTAAAATTGAGCCGCATGAGTTGCATTTTGCCAGTGTCCGAGGGGGTTGTGTACCCGGCACGCACAGCATTACATTCGATTCCGAGGCAGATACAGTGGAACTGGTGCATCGTGCCCGCTCACGCATGGGCTTTGCCTATGGTGCTTTACAGGCAGCCGTTTGGGTTAAAGACAAACCCGGCTTTCACAGCTTTTCAGACATGATATCACAGATACTATGTTAGTTCCATTCATAAAGATGCATGCCCAGGGCAATGATTTTGTTATCCTGGATGGCTTTGCGTCCGTATTACCGGAGCTGCCATTCCCCATTTTGGCAAAGCAGATGTGCCGCATCCATACCGGCATTGGTGCCGATGGATTGGTGCTGCTAAGCCCATGCGATAATGCCGCGGCAAAGATGACTATCTATAATTCCGATGGCTCACTGGCGGAGATGTGTGGCTCAGCACTGCGTTGTGTATCCTTTTTAACCCACCAAAGAACGCAGCTAAGCGAATTTATCGTAAATACCGATTCTGGACTAAAACCCGTGTCTGTGTGCGCCAAATCCGGTGATGTAACGGTTAATCTGGGCACGCCGATGCTTATGTTATCGAACTACAATGCCGAGGGCTTAAGCGGCGACCTGGTGGATATCGGCAATCTGCATTTTGTAGTCTGGCAGTCTGATCTCAGCGGCAATCCTCATTTGCAGCACGGCAGTGCCTTAGAACATCATGCCGGTTTCCCGCGTCCTGTAAATGCACATTTTGCCAAAGTGCTTAGTCCAAGCGAGATAGACATAAAGATATGGGAGCGCGCTTGCGGGGCAACTCTCGCCTGTGGCACCGGAGCTGCATCGGTAGTGTTCAGTGGCATCAGCAAAGGCATGCTAAGCTCTCCTGTAAAGGTAAACATGCCCGGTGGTTCGGTTTACATTAGTGAGGAAAGCGGTGCATATCTATTAAGCGGACAGGTAAGGCAGGTGTTTTGTGGGGAATACCAATGGAAAGCTTAGGCAAATACCTTTTAGACTTGCGCATCCAGCGTGAAATCAGCTATAGTAGAATAGCCAAAGACATCCTTATTCGCGAAGAACTGATTCACTATATGGAGCAAAATCGCTTCTTTGATTTGGGTGACTACGGAGTTGCCAAAGCCTTGGTGTATAACTACGCACGCTATCTGGAAGCCGATCTGGATGCCGTAATGAAAGAATTTCGCATCATGATGCCCGAGAACACGAAAGGCAAGTTTCACCCGCGTACCAATGTGAAAGAAAAAAAGATTATGCTCTCCACAAACTTCCTGTGGATGGTGGGCATACTGATATTTGTGGCTATTCTTTCCTCAATTCTGGTATATTCCGGCAGACAAGGCTGGCTGAAGGCACCAGAATTCTTTAGTTCAAAGCCAAAAGCTGCCAAAGAAATTGTAGATTCTGAGCCGAAGGAAGAATCTAAACCCGATTCCCTACGCATCCGAATGCGTGCCCTAAGCGAAGCAATTCCAGCAGATAATTCCACCAGTGTATCCGTTTCTGCGGGAACATCAGTTCCTCCCGACACTACAGATTACATTGGCAACATCCTTGGCAGTAGTCCGGTAAACGTTCCTCTGCATTAGATACTATACAATTCTAATCTGTTTACGAGTTTGCCAGCTTGGATGCTTAGCTGTATGCTTCAATCCAGATTGTGTCTGGAATCCAGTTGTTTTATCCCTTCTTCCCTGCTGCTTCCTTGAAGCTATCCTGTGTCGAATACAGGATAGCAGCAAGGAAGCAGCAGGGAAGCTTTGTATTATCCTTACTTAGTCTGTGTCGATCCGGCATAGCTCAGCCTGGCTAAATCTCTTTTTTCTAAGCCACATGGACTTCAAACGCAAGTGGCTATATTCGCTGAAGATCATAGAGCTGAGATAATCGTGAAGGGAAAGAACTCTACAAAGCGCTCTCGACTCCAGGCTCAGTAATAGAACTTCAGCAGATCTAAAACATGAGCATAAAGAAAAGCCCCGAACTAATGTTCGGGGCTTTATTTTGTGGGTTAACTTGCTTTAAGTTAACTTACTTCATCATGATCATTTTCTTGGTGCTGCTGTATTTGCCGGTATTCATCTTGTAGTAGTAGATACCGCTGGATACGCTGCGACCGTTGTTGTCTTTACCATTCCAAACCACAGTGTGGTTACCGGCAGCTTTCACGTCGTTGATCAGGGTTCTTACGAGCTGACCTTTAACGTTGTAAACTTCCAAAGTAACAGCACCGGCTTCCTTCATGCTGAAAGCGATGTTGGTTTCAGGATTGAAGGGGTTAGGATAGTTGCTCTTAAGCTCTGTAGCAATTACGGGAACGATTGGATCTTCACTTGAACCACTATTGCCAGTGATAAGCACATCATCTACGAAGAAGATGAAGGCATCATTGGACAGGCATTGGATACCAACGCGGATAGGTGTGTTACCATAGCTGCTAAGGTCATAAGTGTATTCAGTCCATTCTACAGGAGCTGATACATAGTTTGCGCCACTGATGATGGTGAAGTTCGCAGGGGCGGTTCCGGTAGTGGAAACACCAACTTTGAAGCGTTCAAGACCATAATCTGCAACGTAGGTGCGAGCCCAGAACTTGAGCTGGGCAGCACCGGTAACCTGCGGTGTGATTAACCAGTCATTGTTAGGAGGAGTGGTTGCAGCAAAGCTGGCAGCCATCTTTGATCCGCCATGAGGGGTTTCTTCAAGGGCAGGAACGGTTGCACTGGGATTGAAGACGATATAGGCCATGGCAGAACCGGAGTTCTGGAAGGTGATTCCACTGAATCCGTAGGTGGTGCTGAGGTCAACGTCAACCAATGTCCAGGGTGCGAAGGTAAGTGTGAAGTCAGGATAGGTCTCAAAACCATCATTCAACAGGTTCGCTGTAGGAGCAAGAACGAAGTTGGCAGTGGTGGTCTGTCCGACTAACACGACTATTCCGGTTTGAGTTGATGGAGCATAGTTGGCATGGCTTGCGGTTACGCTGTGAGTTCCGGCAGGAACGACCATGCTGTATGCGCCATTGGCAAGGGTTGTGGCAGTAACTGTACCGCTGGCAACAGTTGCGCCGGCAATCGGCTGGTTCTGTTGGTTACGGACGATACCGGCGATTGTTCCAACCTGAGTAAGCTTGGTTAATGGGTTGGACAATGCGGGAGTGGATAATGCACCACCAGTGTAAACTGCTTTCACAGCCCATTTGTAGGTGCCATCAGGCAGAGGACCCCAACCGGTATCTTGGTATGCGGTTCCGGACACGGGGTTAGTGGTAAGGCTGGTCCATGAAGCTTCGTTAGTTTCCTGACCTTGGATTAAACGCCATACTTTGTAACCGGTAAGTGCACGGGTGGGGTCAACTGTAACTACAGAACTAAGGTCGATGCTGGGTTGAATTGACACAACGCCGGTTGCGGGGTTGTATTGCTTCAATTCGTTAGCTTTCAGCATGCCAATATTCTGGGTTTCGAGGTTCATTTTCACTAAGTCTGCGGCGTCATTTTCGGTGTTAACCGAAGCAACTGCTACAGGTACTGCACCAATGGCGAAATCATCTAC
The DNA here is from genome assembly GCA_938009275.1 of uncultured bacterium. Taxonomy (GTDB): domain Bacteria; phylum Cloacimonadota; class Cloacimonadia; order Cloacimonadales; family Cloacimonadaceae; genus Cloacimonas. Next base: position 14,786 of record CALLHY010000011.1, on the reverse strand, counting down.
GAAGAAGATGAAGGCGTCGTTGGAGATACACTGAATACCAACATAAACCTGCTGACCTGCATAGGAACTGAGGTCATAGTTGTATGCTGTCCATTCCACTGGAGCGGAAATGTAGTTTGCACCACTGATGATGGTGAAGTCGGCAGGGGCGGTTCCGGTGGTGGATACACCAACTTTGAAGCGTTCCAAGCCATAATCTGCCACGTAGGAACGTGCCCAGAAGCTAACTTGATCACCAGCCATTACTGTAACCTGCGGGGAGATCATCCAGTCGTTGTTAGGAGGAGTGGTGGAAGCAAAGCAAGCTGCGAATTTCGCGCCGCTGTGGGGTTCTTGTTCCAGAACTGGAGTGGTTGCACTGGGATTGAAGATGATGTAAGCCATGGCAACACCGGAATTCGGGAAAGTGATTCCGCTAAAGCCATAGGTTTCGCTAAGGTCAACGTCAACAAGTGTCCAGGGCTCGAAAGCGATGGCGAAGTTGTCGTAGGATTCGAAATCATCTTCGAAACCGACAGTTCCTGAACCAGGAGCAGACCAGGTAACGTTAACGTTATTTCCGGCTAATACGGACTGCACACCAGATGGAGGCAGGGTAAGCTCGGTCATTACGAAGTTCTGGGTAGTGGTTTGCATACCTGTAACAACCACGCCTGCTTGAGAAGTGGGCTGATAACCGGGCTTGGTTACCAATACGTTGTAGGTACCGGCATAAGCACTAACGGTATAGACGCCCTGGGCGTTGCTGATACCAGAATATGTTCCGGCTACGATGGTTGCGCCTTCCACGGGAAGTCCGGTACCAAATTCGGTAACGGTTCCGGTAAGGGTTCCCATCATGCCTTTGTGAATTTCATTTGAGAAGGCAGGGGTAGAATACACGTTATTTGTGTAGGCTGCTTTCACGGCATATTTGTACACGCCGGAAGGCAGAGGCTGCCAGGTGTTATCTACATATTGGGTTGGGGTGATATTGCTGGGTGTAAGGCTTGTCCAAGCGGCTTCGTTGGCCTGATCGGAAGCAAGCAAACGCCATACTTTGTAACCAACCATTACGCGGTTGTCGCTGGTCTTGGGTGCTTCAGGAAGAGCAATGCGAGCCGGATTGGGGGTTACTACGCTACGTTCGACGGTAGTGTGGTTAACAGCAACTTCAGGATATACTGTGCGGACTGCTGGGCTTCCAATGCTGAAATCATCCAAGAAGAAGATGAAGGCATCGTTGGAAAGGCACTGAACACCAACATATACCTGCTGACCTGCATAAGCAGAGAGATCATAGCTGTATTCTGTCCAATCCACAGGAGCGGAAACGTAGGTTGCACCACTGATGATGGTGAAGTCGGCAGGGGCGGTTCCGGTGGTAGATACACCAACCTTGAAGCGTTCCAAGCCATAATCTGCCACGTAGGAACGTGCCCAGAAATTAACTTCGTCACCAGCTTGTACTGTAACCTGCGGGGAGATCATCCAGTCGTTGTTGGGAGGAGTGGTGGAAGCAAAGCAAGCTGCGAACTTTGCGCCGCTGTGCGGGGTTTGTTCCAGAACTGGAGTGGTTGCACTGGGATTGAAGATGATGTAAGCCATGGCAACACCGGAATTCGGGAAAGTGATTCCGCTAAAGCCATAGGTTTCGCTAAGGTCAACGTCAACAAGTGTCCAGGGCTCGAAAGCGATGGCGAAGTTGTCGTAGGACTCGAAATCATCCATAAAGCCTGTGGGGCCTGTTCCGGGTGCATTCCATGCCAGGGAAACGTTGCTGAAATCGGGAGCTTCGGTTGCCACAACGCCACTGGCGGGATTGGCAATTTCGTTCACAATTACGTCACCAAGGTTCACATTAACAGAACCAACTACAACCTGACCGCTGGTGTTGGCATAACCTGTTGCACCAACTACGTAGTTATAGGTCTGGTTTGCATATACGTTGTTGATGGTAAAGTTGCCATTGGCATCTGCGGTTGCGTTATAAGCCTGGTATCCGCTTAAGGCGATGGTTCCGGGAAGACCAACGGTAGGCTGATCGCTGCCAACTATTCTTCCGGTAAGGGTAACCTGCGGAAGGGTTAGAAGGGCGAAGTCCTGAACTGAAGCTTGGTCTTCAACGATGGTAACATTATGAGTTACAGGATAGAAACCGAACTTGCTGGCGGTAACCTGTTGGGCTCCAACCGGCACGAAGGGAAGGCTGTAAGTTCCGTTGGCAGAGGTGGTGGTGGTGAACACTGTGCCTTCTACGGCAACAGTAGCACCAGCAAGGGGTGAACCACCGGTAGTAACGGTTCCGCTTAATGAACCTGTGTCAGAAATGACCATGTTAAAACGCATATTACTACGGTTGGTTGAAACTGTACCGGTAGTGGCTGCGCTTGCGGGTTGGGTATCATTCTGATATCTTAAGCAAGAGTTGAAGCTGGTTGTGGTATAAGGAACAGCAGCGTTACGGGTATAATCACCAGTAATCAGGTCTGTCATTACGTCCACGAGTATGTTTGAAGCACCATCCCAGAAGAAAGGAGCATCAAAAGTATGTGTGTTCCAGCCAAGTACAGGCATGAAGGAGGCATTGGTCCAAACCTGAGTATATTCACCAACTTCGAAAGTGGTGGTTAAAGCGGTTTGGGCTGTTGCTTTCATGCGAACTCTATAATTGGGCATGGCAACCACGGTTCTTAGATCGGTTACGTTAAATGCTAAAGAAGTGATCAAGCCGGGGGCTCCGCCTGCTGCATACATTTCGGCAGCAGTAACGAGGTACTGTTCTCTGAAGTTCTTGTAGTATGTACCATAGGGAGTGGGAACGGCTGTTTCACCATTAACTGCGGTGCCATTGCCAATCTGAATGATTGTTGCGCCTGCACCAACTACTTCCACGGTAAGAGGAGCAGTTACGTCGTTATTGGGATTCTGGTCGCCAGTAAGGATAACTTTTCCGGTTAATACAGCATTACCTTGAGCTGCGGGAGTCCATGCAAAAGTAAATTCTGCGGTTTCGCCGGGGGCAAGGTTTGTTCCGGTTTGTGAACCGAGTTCTGTGGTAGCATCTTTCATCAGCTTAACTGTGTAGGATGCGGCAACTGTAGTGCTGGCGTTTCTAACGGTTACGTTGTAGTTAGAAGCTGATCCCATGGCAGGAGTGGTTGAACCAGTAAGGCTTGTAGCTGCCATGTCTTGATCGAGGCTTGCATAGGCTGTAATGCCAAATACACGCCAGTAGTCGAAGTTGAAAGTATCTTCGCCAAAGCTTCTGAACTTAAGCTGAATGGTCTGTCCAGAATAAGCTGCGAGGGGAAGAATGAGGTCGGTACCTGCTGCTACACCCCAGTCAGCATCGGTGCTATAAGTCCAAACAACGGTTGAGTTAGCACCTGATACTATTGAGATTTCATAAGTTTCAGGAGCAGCACCCTGACCTGCGTACTCATCGACATACTGATTAATAACAAGGTCACCGGCACCTGTGGGAACGGTGATGTTGGGCGATGTCGCCGACATGTCGTAGTTTTCTGTGCCTGGGCTCCAACTCAAAACCAATTGACCACCAGTTACTGACCAGTTGGGTTGAACTGTCCAACCGTTATTGGTGTCAAATGTGTCCTGCCAAAAAATACTTTGGCCCCAAGCAAATGCTGCTATAGTCATGAGGACTAAGACAAGCATTACCTTAAGTAAACATTGTTTCATGTTAACTCCTTTTATTTGATTACCTGTTAGATAATTAATCTGTGGCGGGTTAAACCAGCAGATTGATACTACTTTTGACAATGAGCCTAAAAAGGTATGCACTACATATGAACTCTCTTTAGGGCTATTTTTGTTACACTCTATATTTTTGTTTAGATTGCTCTGAATAGCTACTGATGCTAACACCAGAATCAGCGTAACTCTAACTTCTATCACACTATGCACTGTTCGGATCAGTACAGATACTGCTCTCTCGGAATATAATATTCCCTTTATAAGCAAATAGTCCATAGACCATATATCTGTCAAGCAAGATTTTCACCAATTCTGGTTAAATATATCACTACCATGCTGTTTCCTTTGCATCCAAGTAGCGTGTACAGGGCTTTGAGGCATACTTAATCATAGGATAGTTTATCAGGCTATGCCCAGGACTCAGGGAGCTAAAGAATGAAAGGTGTCCGCTTTGGCATGTATATTCAGTTCCACTCTCGTTCTTGTCTCGCGATAATTATAGCTCATGTTTGCTATCTTCCTGCCTCTGGTTAGCTTATCTGTACAATCAAATATGGAGAATCAACATGAATAAATTGTTTAGAACAGATTTAGCAGATAAAGAACCTTCTGTGGTTAATGTCCCCATCCGTAAAAGGATGATGTGCCTTAATGAAAGCTGCCTTGATCCTTATCAGGCAATACGTGAGCAATTCCTTACCCGCATGGAAAGTATCCGCCTGAACCGCTATATCTCTCCTGTGACCCAAGAGCTTAATGCCAAACTTGCCGAGTATGTTGGCTGTGGGATAATGCCCGAGAACGTGGTTTGGGGCAATGGTGCGGATGATATGCTGTATCACATTTTTCTTAGTGTGCGAGATAATGCCTCATCTTTTGCGCTTAGTCTCACACCGTCGTATTTCGATTACAAAACCTTTTGCGAGGCAGTTGGACTGGGCATCATATTTCTGGAACTGGAAGAGGACTTTAGTTTTAGTGTGGACAAGTATCTACAGCTTGCCTCGCATCCTGATTGCAAGCTGGCAATACTGTGCAACCCAAACAATCCCACAGGTAATCTTTTCCCCAAAGAGCAACTACGGTATATTGTTGAAAGCCTCCCCGACAAACTGGTATTGATAGACGAAACCTATTATGAGTTCTCAGACAGCACTTTTGCAGGTGAACTGAAGCAGCATAAGAACCTGATCTTAACCCGTTCATTTTCCAAAGCTTTTTCAGGAGCAGGTCTGCGCTTCGGTTATGCCATATCTTCTGCAGAAAACATCTACAGCCTGAAAAAGGTATTAACCACATTCCACACCAGCATCTTGAACCAGGCATTTGCCATCACTATTCTGGAAAACGTGCCCTTGTTCTGCGAGCAGGTATTAGGCGTTATTAAACTGCGGGACAGCATGTATCATCGTTTGAAAGCTCTTCCGGGACTTACTGTATATCCATCTCACACCAATTTCTTAACCTTTAGTGCGGGAAACCGAACACCTGAGCTATTCGAGTATCTAAAGGACAAAGACATTGCTCTGCGGGATGTGGGAGCGCAGCGACGCTTAAAGAATTGCCTGAGGGCAACTCTTAGCTGCGAAGACGATAACGAGGCTATGTATAAGGCTATAACTGAGTTTTTAGCTTAAGTAACTATCACAGATTCACAGCTCAAGTTTATTATAAAAACATAGGCCTTCCCTGCTGCTTCCTTGCTGCTATCCTGTATCGCATACAGGATAGCAGCAAGGAAGCAGCAGGGAAGCTGCACTAAATTGGGACATAATCGGAGTATAGGGCGTAAGGTAAAATAGCTAAACTATTTTTCCATAACCAACGAGAAATGAGACAAATCCGGACATAATCCTTGACAAATAGCTCAACTTTCAGGTAACATGCCGCAACTTAAAAGCCGAGGTTAATTATGAAAACCAGTAGAGCTAACCTATTAAGAATAGTACTTGTTAGTATTATTATGTGCTTCATGTGGGCGAGTATGTTTGCTACATTGATAGTAAACGAAAATATTCAGAACTGGACAGCACACAGTTCCTATGGGAACTACACTGAACAGATACCCGCGGGAACAATATCACTAAACCGGTGTCTGGTTTCTCCCGGAGCTGCTGCAAATGGAGCAGGAAGCGCAGGCAGAGTTCAGTTTGAGGCTAATACTGGTAAGCTGGAATTCCCTCAGCTAAGCAGTGTGGGGGATGTGGAGTTTGTATTTTCTGCGGGTTCCGGTGGTCGAAGTGTATGGCTTCAGCAGTTAGTGGGATCGTCCTGGAGCAATATCACCCAATTCAGCAACATCACATCCACTGGCAGCAGGTTTTATTACCGCTTGGGAATAGGCTCTTCTACAACTCTTCGCCTTTCCAGCCCCAGTCACGCAATCTATCTGCACGATATGCTTATCACCGATTACGACGCCAATCCCCTGGCTGTGATAGAAACTCCGGTGTTCAGCAATCTTACATACAACAGTGCTGATGTTTATTCCGTTATCTCTTCTGCGGGTTCTTCTGCCATCTCTCAGCGTGGCTTTTGCTGGAGTACACAGGCAAATCCCGATACTTCCGATGTGTATCAGTTAGTTGGTAACGGGATTAGTCCGATGGCTTACACTATTTCGGATCTAAATCCCAGCACCACCTATTATGTGCGCGCTTTTGCCATAAACGGCAGCGGGATTAGTTATAGTGGAGAAACCAGCTTCAGCACCATTGGCATTGGGCATCCCACAGTTCAGACCTCTGGCTTAACCTTCTATCCAGGCAGCACATCGGTGCAGGTTAGCTTCACACCCGGCAATGGCAGCCGGCGGCTGGTGAAGATAAATACGACTAATAGCTTCGCTCTGCCTTCTGATGGAGTGGAATATATCCCGAATTCTGTCTATAACGGCAGTTCAGAGCAGGTGGTTTATTGTGGGGCTACGCAGATAATAGAAGGCGAGCCCATTAATACTTTTGCAGTATCGGGCCTGCAACGCAACACCAACTACTGGTTTGCCGCTTACGAGATGAACGGAAGCGGGGAAACGGCAATGTATAACCTTCAGTTTGCCCTGGGCAATCCCGCATCCACTACTACACTAAACGCAAGCATAGAAGGATATTATGATAATGCTACGGGTTATGGTTATACGCTAAAGAGCAATCTGCATAGCATCCTAAGCCAAAGCCATTACACCCAGTTTACCTACGATGCCCTGTGGTTACAGCTTCAATATACCGACGAAGACAGCCTGAATACCAATAACATTGTCCAAACCTACACTGGTTGGTCTATTCCCAAAAACTATTATGGCACAGGCAGCACCCAATGGAACCGGGAACATACCTGGAGCGTCAGTCATGGTGGCTTTGGCACCAGCCGTCCTGCCGGCACCGACCTGCATCACGTACGTCCTTGTGATGTAACCGTTAATTCGGCAAAGGGCAACAAAGACTTTGATGATGGCGGCTCGCCCTATGTGGACAGCTCACCTTACCCTGGTTATGGTGGCGATATCGGCTGTAATACCAGCACCGATTTCTGGGAACCAAGAGATGCGGAGAAGGGAGACGTGGCACGCATGCTGATGTATATGGCAGTGCGTTATGAAGGCACCGACACGGCTTACAACCTTGAACTACAAGATAGCACGCCCACCAGTGGCCCTTTCTATGGTAAACTTTCCACCTTGCTGGAATGGCACTATCAAGACCCACCCGATGACTGGGAACGTAGACGCAACAATCGCATTCAGGAGCGTCAGGGCAATCGCAATCCCTTTGTCGACCATCCTGAGTTTGTGTCTAAACTGTGGGTGCCTTTGGCATTGGCAGGAACAAGCGAGGAAGCAAATCAATTAACAGTGAACTGGGAGCGCTGCCTGAATGCTCAGGAGTATAGTATAGACATCAGCACCGATGAGGAGTTTAATGACCTACTGGTACAAAACTATGTGGTAAGTGCTGCTCAGGATAGCCAATCATTTGAGTTTCCCGAAGTAAGCGAAGTGTTTTATCGCATCCGTGCCTTTTTCGGTGAGAGTTATAGCCGCTATTCCAATTCTATTCGGGTTTATATAGGTGAGCTTCCTTATGAGCTGAGCTCGTTTACAACAGAGATTAGCGGGCAGCGGGATGTGAGAATACGGTGGACAAGTGCATGGGAAACCAACCTGGCAGGCTTTCGTGTGATGCGTTCAGCAAGTGCAGACCTTTCTGAGGCTCTTATAGTATCGGGTTTGATAGAAGCATCAAACACATCCAGTGTTCAAACGTATATGTTTATAGATAGTGAACTTCCAGAAGCGGGTGGAGACTTCTTCTACTGGCTAAAAACTATAACCATAAGTGGGATGGTCTATTATACTGGCCCAGCTCTTATATATGTCCCCGCTGCCTCTGCAATAGATGATGAGCTTAGTCCCAATCCGTTTATAAGCTCTGTGTATCCCAATCCGTTTGCTGAGGTGCTTAATATCGAGTATTCGCTTAAGCACAGTGCAGAGGTTAGCCTGAAGGTGTATAACCTTAAGGGGCAGTTGGTATATTGCCAAACAGGCAAACAGGCAGCAGGTAATAATACTATGCGATGGGATGGATATGACAGCTCTGGAAAGCGTTGTCCTGCGGGACTGTATTTTGCCAGAATGGAGTACGCTAAGAGACAGCAAACAATAAAGCTACTAAGGCTGTAGATAGAGGGATTTACTTAACAAAAAAATAATGCTTGACGGGAGTGATGCTGTCAATAAGCGTTCCGCGGATGTATAATATGCGCGGGTATTGCTGTCAATTATACATGATAGACAGATTTCTAATATGAGGATAGAATAGTATGAAACATGTGTTTACCCTTCTCTTACTTTTTGTTTGCGCGTCACTTGCAGCACTTGCAGGTAGCTATACCGTTGGCGGTAGTGGAGCAAACTTTGCTACCTTAACCGATGCCATTAATGCGCTTAATTCGCAGGGCTTAACGAATAACACGGAGTTTATCTTAAGTCCCGGAACTTACAACGGTCCTTTCGTGATGCAGCATCAGTCCAATGGATACGATCTTACTGTGCATTCCGGCACCGCCCCATCAGGCTCGGTTATCCTTAATAACCCCAGTGCCGATGGAACCAATAACTATATCGTTAAGATAGATAATGTGCCTAATGTGAAGCTGAATAAGCTGGGTTTTGCAAGCTCCGGAAACTATAATGTGGCAGTTCAGATAAACGGCAATGCGGATGATACCGGAATTACTTCCTGCAGCTTCCAGGGACAGATCAATGCTACTTCAAACAACTCAGGAGCAATTTATATAACTGCATCCGGGAGCGGAGACGCGGATAACCTCTACATTGCTCTGAACAGCTTCTATGATGGTGGCTATCACATAGTATGCAACAGCAGCAGTTACAACGACAGCTTTGCAGATTGGCAGATATTAAATAATTACTTTGAGAGCGGTTACAACGCCATAAACCTTTTGCGCTTCACTGGGCTAAAGATAATGGATAACAGCATCCAAGGCATTACCCACGGCATAAATCTTGCCAGTGGCAACGGCAGCCTGGAGATTAGCGGCAACATGATAAGCGGATGTGAGAATGGTATTTATGGCAACTATCTGGAGGTAAACACCTCAATCCCGCATATCTATAACAACATTGTTAGCGTAACTGGCAGTTATGGCATGAGTATCTACGGCATAGGTTTGAACATCATGCATAACAGCATTAACAATAGCAGTGCCAATACCTATAACACTTTTGCGGGTTCGTTTAGCGGTTATAGCATGCAAATCCGTAAGAATCACTTTGTTGCTACAGGCGGCGCAATTGCGCTATCAGCCTCGTCGGTTGATCCGCTTTATCCACAAAGAAACATAGTGGAGCATAACAACCTCTATAGTTATGGCTTGTATGTAGCTAAGACAGGTAACGACAGCTATAGGGAACTAAGTGACTTCGCAGCCGTTTCGCAAACCCAGAATGTGTCTATCAATCCTTTCTTCAGCACCGACTTGCTAAGCTCAGTGTCTCCCGCTTTAGACAACATGTATCCATCAACGGCTGTTGTTACTGACTACAACGGATTCCCTCGCAATCCGGTGAATAGCGACATTGGAGCTCATGAGTACACGTCTGATCCTGCCCTTAGCCCCATGAGCGGGAACTATTACATAGGGGCAGGCGAAGCTTACACCAGTATTCAAGCCTTCTGCGATGCCCTTAGCCTGAGAGGTATTAGTGCCACGGTAAATGGCTATTTAACCGATGCTCTGTATCAGGAGCAGATAACTGCACACGCTGTTCCCGGTGCGGTAGATGGTGCCACAGTTACGCTTCGTTCGGTGATTGCGGGAAATTCCACCATAAGCTTTTCTGGGCAGACAGCCGCAAAGCCTTATGTGATGAGCATGGTTAGAACCCAATATATGAAGCTGTCTAACATATTCTTTAGCTCTACTGCTACCAGTAATTCCAACCTGCTGCTCTTAAACGGCTTTAATAGAAACCTGCAATTTCACTACATGCAGTTCAATGCTCCTGCCAATACAGCAGGAGTTAGCTTGGGATCCAGCTATGGCTCAGAGGCAAAGAATATTGATATTTTCTCCGGCGTGTTTAGTGGAAATGGTTATGGAATAGAGAGCAGGGGAGAGAATTGGGACATGTATGGCTGCAATTTTGACAACCAGTCCCAGGGCGTTTTCGGACAGTCTATCACTGGCATCAGGGTGGAAAACAGCAACTTCAGTAATTCACGCAACTATGGCATAAACATCAGCTCTGCTCTAAATGTTAGCATTCTGCAAAACCGCATAACAGACACCAGATCGGCAATATCGCTTAGCACTTATGGCAGCACTGATACGAGAAGCATAATTGCCAATAACACTGTTGATGTGCAAGGTAGCACTGCGGTAGGAATAAGCTTTGCAGGTAATAAGATAAACGTGCTGAATAACTCCGTTCAGGCTGGGGGAGAGAACTCCAAAGCCATGTATAGCTACGAACTGGGCACAGATGTTGACATAGTGAATAACGCTCTTAGCTGCGATCTTGGTCACGCATTGGATATCGGCTACTTCAGCCCTGCTTCAAACAAGGTGATAGACTACAACTGCTATTATTCTGAGGGCAATGTCTTTGTAAAGATGGGTAGTAATTATAGCTCGCTTAGCGCATTACAGAACGCATTTACCGGATATAACCAGCATTCCATCAGCCTCAATCCTCATTTTACTACCGACCTGCACACTGGAAGTTCCTGGTTGCGCGAGGCAGGCAGCTTCCGCACAGAGATTAGCACCGATATGGACGGCGAGCCAAGAGGCCTTAACTTTGATATAGGCGCAGACCAGCAAACCGGAGAGATTGTTGATAACCGTCTGGCAGGAACCTATACCATTGGCGCAGTAGCCTGCGACTATCCCAGCCTGGAGTCTGCCATAGCCGACCTGGAGCTATATGGCATAAGTGCCAGCGTTACCTTCAATATCACCATGGGCAGCTATCCCGGCTACAATCTAGTGCGTGATTTCCCCAAGGCAAGCCCCGATCTTCACGTTTACTTCAATGCTTTAAACGGGGTTAGCTTCAGCATGATGCCCATAAACACCTATTCTTATGAAAACTACTTCTTCCGCTTAGTGGGGGTAAGGAACCTGCATTTCAGCGGTATAAACATGGCACTGCAAGCCAATAACAAGCAAAGCACTTTCTTCGTGCTGGATGGTAGATGCGAAAACCTTAGCATCTCAGATGCATCATTCAACTTGTATAACCCCTTGTCCAACAATAACACCGGCATCAGTACCAGTGACTTTCGAGGAAGCAATCTGCTGGTGCAAAATTGCAGCTTTATAAATGGCTACACAGGCATTAGCATTCCCGGCTATTATTGGGACACATTAAGCTATACAGGTGTGGATATTAGTGGCAACACCTTTAGCAACGTAAACTACCCAATATCTATTAATAAAGCAGTTGACCTTAGTATAGTGGCAAACGTGATAGATGCTGCCTTGCAGGCAATTAGCCTGAACAGCATTAGCGGCGACAGTCAAATTACCAGCAACCGGATTAATAGCTCCGGTTTCGCGGGTTCTTACAGTTCAAGCACGCTGGTTAGCCTTTATTCATGCAATGGCAGTTTCGGCAACGCATTCAGGATTATAAACAACATTATTAAGGTGGATCAGAGCAGCGCTCAATCGGTAACAGCTCTCGCCATAGGGAATTCCAGCCATCTATATGTGAATCACAACACCATAATTAGCGATAACAGCACCTTTAACGAATATGGCGCGGCACTAAATATAAATGGCGTTAGCTTGACCAGCTTTTGGAACAACATCTTCTCTGCTCCTTCCAGCGGTTATGCAGCTACGGTTAACGGTTGCACAGACTACTATTTCCAAAACAACGCCTGGTATAACAGCGGTAAATATGCGCTGATGAAAGATGGAACTACATACACTGCTCAGAGCCTGCTTGCCGACATAGACCCCAATGGCTATTTCGCAAATCCCCTGCCCAATGCCAATGGCTATAGCCAATGCTCTTATCTGCGCGATAAAGCCGCCACCAGCGCTAATATAGCCGACATAGACAACAACCTCTGGAATGGAACGGCAGACCTTGGCGCATCAGTGATACCCGATGCCGGAAGCCCGTTATTCGGCACCATATATGTAGGTGCATACGAAACTTATCCGAACCTGAGTGCAGCCTGGGAAGACCTGCAAAAGCGTGGTATTAGCGGAAACACCATACTTCAGCTTAGTCCAAACCCCATGAATACCTCTGCCACTCTGGGCTATGTGCCAAACTCGTTGCAATATACTATTACCATAAACGGTGGTGAAGGGGCAAATGCTCCCATCCTGAGCAAAACTGCAACCTCTGAGGCTGATAACTATATCCTGAAGTTGTACAATACACGCAATCTCAAGCTGAGCAATCTGGCGTTTAATCCTGGCAACCCAACTTATTCCAAAGGCATAGAATTGCAACGCTATATCAATAATCTTGAAATCCAAAATTGCAGCTTCTTCACTACTGCCAACAGCCAAACAAACTCCTACAGTGCTGCACTATACTCCTCGGGAGCTATGCTGGAGAACTGTAAAATGCAAAATAGCACAGTGCAGAACCTTCCCTATGGAATAAACATTAGTGCTTCGCAAAGCCAGGGAGTTAGCAATTCTGGTCTTTACCTCGGCGAGAATACTTTCACTGGCACCAATAATGCCATCTCACTAAGCTATGTGGAATCACCTCAAGTGATTGGCAACACAATTAGTGCCTACCGCTATCTAGGTATATATGCCGGACAGGGAACCACTAGCCTGAGCGTGCAGGCAAATCAAATATCCGGCAATGGTTTAAGCGGCATATCGCTATACTATCTCGGAACGGGAAATCACGAGCTTGTAAACAACTTTGTTAGTACCGGTGCATCTGCAAGCACAAGCATTAACATAGAAAACAGCCCCAACGTTAAGCTATATCACAACACAATAGTGAATAGCTCTGCCAGTGCGAATGCTGCGGCATTCTATCAATCCGCGTCCAGCGCTGGTTTGGCGTTCGTGAATAACATCGCAGTGGCTGCCAATGGCTATGCATCATGGTTCAACCAGCTTGCCGACTTCGAAAGCGGTAAGTGGACACACAATCTTTACCATAGCAGCGGTGCCAACAAGATTAAGCTGGGCAGCTCCATTATAAACACCTCTTTAGCATGGAATGCTGCCACCGGAGACCAGTATAGCATCGTTGCAAATCCGCTGTTAACTAGCGGCAGCTACGAGCTAAGCGCGGGTTCACCTGCGCGGAATGCTGGATTATATTTGCCTGCCATTATGCTCGATATTCTGGGTCAACAGCGCGATAATCCTCCCGACATAGGTTGTTATGAATCTCAGATTACTACGCTTGCTGCACCACAAAACCTGCAGATGCATATAAATGCCGCTCAAGATACCATTACCCTTAGCTGGGACATCGTTCCCGGGGCTGGAGTTTACTACGTTCAGAGCGCAGATGATCCCTATGCTGAAAGCTGGCAAAACGTTCCCGGAGCCTCCACTGGTCAGCTTTCTATCAGCTTCCCCCTGCCTGCAGAGCATCACCGCTTTTATCGGGTTAAGGCAATCGGGGCTGAATAACACCCTCAGAGGTATAAGTGAGCTACAAAACAGCATTTGTGAATGCCTTTGCCAAGGGTATGTTTGATGGCAACACCGCGGCAGTAGTGATTGTGGATAGCTATCCAGACAGGTCAGAGATGCTGGCGATAGCCAAACTATATGGCTTTTCGGAAACCGCCTTTCTGCTAAGGGAAGGCGTGGCAAAATACCATATCCGGTGGTTCACGCCTGAGGTAGAGGTATCGCTTTGTGGCCATGCCACTCTGGCATCCGCGGCTTTTCTCTTTTCGGAAATGGAACAAGCCGCTAAGCTTATCCAATTTAGCAGCTTATCAGGAGAGCTTGTCGCCAAGCGGCAGGACGATGAGATAGAGCTGGATTTTCCGCTCGACATACCAGAGACTTTCCAGCCTGAAGAACAGGTGATGCAGGCTTTGGGCGTTTCACGTGCCATTGATACACTTTATGCTCCTGCAACCCGCAATTTGATGGTGGTGCTGGGCTCAGCAGATGAAGTTACAGCTATAAAGCCTGATTTTGCCAGCTTGAGTGCTTTGCCCACTCAGCAATACTTTGGGATAGCTGTTACTGCCTCCACGGATGAGGGCTATATCTGCCGCTATTTCGCGCCATGGGAAGGAATAAATGAAGACCCGGTTACAGGTTCAGCTCAAACCTTTCTGGCTCCTTATTGGGCAGACAAACTCGGTAAAACCAGTTTAAAAGGCTATCAAGCCTCTGCGCGGGGCGGACACTTTGGGCTTGGCATTGAGGGAAACCGCATCTTGATAAGGGGAAAAGCGGTTATTTATATTAATGGAGCTTTGTTAACAGACTAATATTGCTGCATTTACAGCAGGGGATTATGGGCTAATATCTCCATCTTCCCTGCTGCTTCCTTGAACGAATTACTAATGAATTACGCATGAAATACGGATGGGATGCGTATT
>CALLHY010000010.1 GCA_938009275.1 uncultured bacterium | reverse complement strand
CCGAGATCTACACTCATTCCCTACACGACGCTCTTCCGATCTCAGCAGATTAGCTTGAATAACGATATGCGCACCATATCCATAAACCTGTCTCAGCCGCTTTACCTGGGTGGTAAAGCCTGGCAGGCATATAAGATGGCTGTGGCAAACGAAGAAATGGCGAAGCTGGGCTATAGCAATCAAAAGTATATTCTGTATAACGAAGTGGAAAGCAAGTACCTTGCCGCATTGCAGCTAAAGGTGTTGTATCAGCTTAGCCAGCAGGAAGTAAGCAGTGCCAGAGAGAATCTGGAGATAGCCAGGCTAAAGCTGGACAATGGCATTATATCTCGAGCAGATTATCTTCGCTTCCAAAGCCGTTTGGCGGGAAAAGAGGTTAGCGCGCTGCAAGCAGCCACTTCACTGCAATTAGCCCTGCAAGACTTGGCGAATTATATCGGTTCGGAAAGCCTGGTGATGCCTTCCGAACTGCCCATAAGCAACGAAAGCACAGTAATAGAGCTTTTGGACAGCTATAATCTGGAGAGCAGTGCTGATCTGAGCAGACGGCTGTTACAAGTGGCGCAAAGCCGTAACCTTAATTACCAGATAATGGACAAAACCGTAGAGCTTTCGCAGCGTGCATATAAGATAGCTAAAGGCTCGTTTTTGCCTACTTTGATGCTTACCGGCAGCAGGCAGTATAAAGAGAATGGCATAGATCGCTATGAGTTTTCTGCATCCAATCAGATTATGCTAAATGCCTCGCTTCCTATTCTGCCGGGCTTGGGTAACTACACTGCTGCAAAAAAGGCAAAGGAAGAAGCACGCAAAACCAGTTTGGAAGCCAAAACTGCGATAGACGGCATTAAGCTGGGCATCGAAGCGGGAACGCTGAACTTTATCAGCAGTGCCAAGCAGGTGAAAAGCGCGGAGCTTGGACTTGCCTATACCGAAGAACTCTATAGCCAAATGCAGGAACGCTTCCGCCAAAACATGATATCCGGCATGGAACTACTGGATGCAGAGCTGATGCTTTCATCCGCCCGCATGACCCACACCAATGCCTTTTATGCTTACCTGAAGGCGCGTAGCACTTTGATGCAGGCATTGGCTTTGGAAAACAACACCGAACTATACACATTAATACAGAATTAAGAGGGAAACATGAAACTGCGAAATCTGATAATAATACTAAGCCTGCTAATAGCACTTAGCGCTTGCGGCAAGCCCAGAGACAATAAAAAGCAAGGCAGACCAGAGAATAACGACCGTCAGGCAGTAATGGTAGAAGAACTCAGCCTGCGCTCTTTAGACGAATATATTAGCCTGTCGGGCAAACTGGAAGGCATTACCGACATCACCATGAGCAGCGAAACTTCCGGCAGAATAATCAGCATGTATAAACGCTTGGGCGACCGAGTTAATAAGGGTGAACGCATTGGTATGGTGGAGAACGAAGTTACTCAGATACGCCTGGAACAAGCCGAAGCAGCACTGCTCTCCGCAGAAACGGCGATGGAGAATGCGCGCAAGAACCTAAACTTTGCCGAGGCATCAAGAGCCAAAAACCTGATCTCGGAAGCAGAGTATAACACCGCACTTTCTGCATTCAAGGGTGCTAAAGCCGGCTTTGACGGTGCCAAAGCAGCACGTGAACAAGCCCGCCTGGCTCTTGCCAATTCATACTTGCTTGCTCCAGAAAGCGGAACTATATCCAATTTGATGGTTGCTTCAGGTCAGTACATAAATCCTGGGCAGGCAATTGCATCCATTACCGATGCCAGCACTCTAATACTGAAAACAGGCGTGGGCGAAAGCCAGATTAGCAAACTAAAAAAGGGCCAGGCCGTGGAAGTGCGTTATGCCCCAAGCAACCAAACATACCGTGCCACAATTCGGGGCTTTGGTAACCGCCCCATGCCCAATAGTGTTACTTACCCTATCGAGATACAGATCAATCAAACAGGCAATCTGCTGCCAGGCATGGTGGTTAGTGCTAAAATACTCACTACTCGTTATAACAATATGCTATACACGTCCATTACAAATATTGTAAAGGAATTTGACAAGAACTATGTGTTCGTAATAGCTGAGGGTGATAAGGCGGAAAAACGTGAGGTTAGCCTAGGCAAAGTGATTGGTGAGAATGTAGAGATTCTATCCGGTGTCGAAATAGGCGAGCGGATAGTAACCAGTGGCAGCGAAAACCTTGAGGATGGCAGCCTTGTAACCATAAGGCTCTAAGGGGATAGGCATGATATCCGTTTCACAAACAGATCGGAAGAGCGTCGTGTAGGGAAAGAGTGTAGATCTCGGTGGT
>CALLHY010000009.1 GCA_938009275.1 uncultured bacterium | reverse complement strand
CACTCTTCCACTCTTCCACTTTTCCACGATTTCGTAGCTACAGAAAGCTACGTTACTTCATCAACACCATCTTTCCCATACATTGCTGCTTGCCGCTAACTATCCGGTATAGATACATCCCGCTGCTTACAGGCTGATTATGCTTATCCCTGCCGTCCCACTGCACTGTGTGCATTCCCGCTGCCATATCGGAGGATAAGAGCTTGCGCACCAATTGCCCCTTCAGGTTATAGACGCCAAGCTCCGTTAATCCACTCACAGGCAAATGGAAGCGAATGCTAGTCTCGGGATTAAATGGATTGGGATAGTTAGTAGCAGATATGCCTCCGTTGGGCTGAGGGATTACGGGATCATCATTCGCCACAGGGGGAGCACCAAACTCATAGCAACCCATGTCTATTATACTATTCCACACGCGCATATTACCCGCCAGGTCATAGGGCAAGAGGCTGAGGGCGGTTATGTCCGGTGTTCCCGCGTCTATGCAGGGGGATGCATCGGCAAGGCTGTAGAATAGTGGATCATTTACATCGCCACCGGCAAACATAGGAACTCCAAACTGGTTACCCTCTACCCACGTGTTAGAGATGTCCCCGGAAAGCAGAAAGAAGCTATCACTTCCGCCCGTAACAAGGCAATTACTGAAAGAAATATCAGCAAAGGCGGATTCGTTATAGGCATGTAACAATACTTCAAAAGGCATATTATTAGAGACTACTGTATTAGACACTAACACATTACAGTTCTCCAATGAGAAGTTCAACCCTCCGCTTTGAGTTACTGAGCTGTTATTGGCTATAGTGCAATTGCTAATCATCAAGTCACAGTTTCCACCCTCAATTGTCAAAGCAAAACCACTTGCTACATTGCTCCAAAACTGCGAGGTATCCACAATATCTGTGATAAGGAAGTTGGATATATTTATCGTGGTTTGTAATGCAGCAGCACGCAAGGGCTTCGAAAAACCACCCCCGGTACAAGAAGAATAATAGATATTCTCATTAGTTGAGCTAAGCCTCTGCACCCGGAAATTTGAGAAGTTTCCTGTTTCATACACATAGATATTGAACCCATTACCTACTTGAGAATCCTCAATTGTTAGGTTGTTTACGGTGATGTTGTGACAGGACATAATCCTGAAGGCATCTGCCATAGCCCATGAGTCTTTGATATGGATATTTTCAACTGATATCAGATTGGTGTGACCATTCACGAAATCATCCAGCCAGAATAGATTACTTCTCTTTGATCGGCCGTTAACCAAGGTGAAGTTTTTAATAGTTAAATAGTCTTGAGCCCTATTACCAATAATGTAAGAACTATATTGC
Source organism: uncultured bacterium (assembly GCA_938009275.1). Taxonomy (GTDB): domain Bacteria; phylum Cloacimonadota; class Cloacimonadia; order Cloacimonadales; family Cloacimonadaceae; genus Cloacimonas. The sequence goes on along the minus strand of CALLHY010000009.1, from coordinate 706 downwards.
TCACCATCGAGGATTACACTATGCATATCTTCCCCGATTAGATTTACATAGCTCTTAGGTTGGAGAGGCAAGGCTTCCCCTGTTTGACTCCATGAATATACACCCGGCATTACATGAACAGTGCGAGCAACACTGCCGACAGGTTGTATTAACGCTAAGGCGAAGGAAATGTTTCTTAGTGGCGTTTGAGCCGATGTGCCACTATTGGCATTGTCTCCTTGCGGGCTCACCCATAGATCATGATCAACCTGTGAAATCGCCCCGCGGTTGATGAAAATTGGCGTATGCCACGGATTGTAGTAGAAGTAAGGATCGTTAATTGAAACAGAACCTTTGTCCAGGTATATTACTGTTGGTTCGCATGCATCTGAGTAAGCAATATCACTGCCGACTGTTCCCGAATTCAAAAAAACACTGTTCAACTTACTCTGTCCAAATACGATGCGGGTCCCAGGTTTACTTGCATTTACTCCGCCCCCTCCTCCTTCTGCCACATTTGCATATATTTGGTTACTGCTTAGATAAACAGTCGAGTAAATTGCGCTAATCCCTCCTCCGTAATGTGCCCGACAATGGTGGATTACACACCTGGAGATTTCGGCCACACTCCGCATAACGCTAATTCCTCCTCCGTTTGAGAATACATCTGTAAAAGGGAAATGACTACTTCGGCCATTCCTGATTGTTAGCCCAATCACCTGCACAG
>CALLHY010000008.1 GCA_938009275.1 uncultured bacterium | reverse complement strand
CTGTTAACCTGTTAACCTGTTAACCTGTTAACCTGTTAACCTGTTAACCTGTTAACCTGCTAACCTGCTAACCTGCTAACATGTTAACCTGCTTATTCTTAAGCTTTCTCTTTCATCATTGTTTAACTCCCACTATGCTTTCCTAAGCACCCGGAAGCCAAAGCTATAATAATGATTGGTGGGATAAAAGAAATTGAAGCGATAGCCAATCTTGCAGTAGATACTTTGGGATGTCCAGGCACCGCCCATAAGCAAACGATTTGGCCCAGCATCGGCACCAATGGGGTCAGTTTGGGCTTCGCTGCTAAGTTGAGCGTAGATGTCCCACACCCATTCCCAAACGTTTCCGCTCATGTCGTATAGTCCCAGTTCATTTGCCGTTTTGGTTCCCACAACTTTGGTTTCTCCAGCCGAGTTATCTGCAAACCAGGTTACATCGGCAATTGTATTAGAACCGCTATAGATATACCCTTGTGATAATGTTCCACCTTTGGCTGCCCAAATCCATTCCATTTCGGTAGGCAGACGGTAGCCATTGGCAAGCCAGTCGCAGATAACAAGGGTGTGATTAGCATCAGCCTCGTTCCAGCCCATTGGCCAGTTATCGGGGTTACTGCCATGTGTTCCATAGCTGTAACAGGGAGTAATGCCTTCCATAATGCTTCTGCGGTTGCAATACTCAATTGCGTCATACCATGAGGCTTGTTCCACAGGTCTGTTATCATTAGAATTGAAGAAAGACGGGTCCATGCCCATTATTGCCATGAATGAAGCCTGGCTCATCTCCATTTTGTCTATATAAAAGCTACTGATTGTGATGTCGGCTTCACCATTATTAAAAGTTCCACCATTTACCAATACCATCTGAACAGGGGGCACAATAGGATTCACAGTTATCTGTTTGGTTATAACCTGGCTGCTTACCCAGTCTGTTTTGAATGCAGCAGCTTTTATGGTTACGTTATCTTCGAAACGGACGGGGGATGAGTATAAGGTAGAGTTATCAGTAGGGTCTGAGCCATCTGTAGTGTATCTAATCTCTGCCTCTGGAGTAATGCAGCTCATCATTATTCTAATGGCAGTAGTAAAATCATTTTCCTCAGGGCTTAGAACGGGATTTGCTACCGTAGCAGTTATCATGTAGTTTACGGTTACTACACCGCTGGGCAACCAACCCGCTTTGAATGCCCTTGCCTTAAGCACCGTGTCTTTACTCAGCTCGAAGGGGGTAGAGTATTGGGTAGAGCTTTCGCTAGGGTCAGTTCCATCGGTAGTATAGTGGATCTTTGCATTAGCCGTGGAACAGTGGATACTAATGGTTTGGGCAGTATTGTGGGGGCCTGCATCGGGAGTAATAGTAGGATTGGCAACAGATCCGGTTTCGCTTTGTGGGTCTGTGCTTTTGCTGCAAGAAGCTACCAGGCTGATTAACAAGATGCTTGCGCCAATGATACAAATAGTTAGCATTCTGGTTTTCATTTCTATCTCCTTTGTGGCAGGTGAATGAATCACTTCTTTGGCGATAGATCGAAAGAATGATAGTAACAGTGGCAACAACAGGTACTGGCCAACATAAAAACAAGCCTGGTGCAATGTCTAATTCAAACTTAAGGGCAGGCAGGGTAATATCTATTATACCCGTGGTATATCCGCGCCAAAAATGCGAATTTCAAACACTTCACTATTTGTCTCCATTAGGATGTTTTGTATTAGCAAGTCAAGCAAAATATTCTCTAATTCGGTTTTTGTTTTCTGCGGTTGTGGCGATCTGGCTACTATAAGGGGGAATACAAGACTGGTAAACTAAAAAAAGAGCGAGAACAGGTGTTCCCGCCCTTTGATTTATCACTATTGATTATTAGTGGTGTTTGTGGGTGGCCTCTTCGGTAACCTGGCCAGTATAAACCGAGCGCTTGAAGTAGTGAGTGTGAAGCAACTTGTGAGCAAGCGGGGAGTTTGGAGCACCCAGGAAGCGTTCGTAAATGCGCGTAACTTCGGGATTGTGGTGAGACTTGCGCACGGGGAGGCTTCTATCTTCTTCATACAGGGCAAGGCCTCTGCGGGCACGGGAAGCGATGTCATTGCCATAGGGCTGTCCACCGCCACCAACGCATCCACCGGGGCAGGCCATTATTTCTATGAAATGCCATGGTGATTCGCCTGTGGTTTTCAAGCCTTCGCGAACACGATCCATCACCTTGCGAGCGTTGGAAAGGCCATGAGCCACTGCAACTCGCAGATCGCCAAAGCCGGGAACATTGACGGTAGCTTCTTTCACGCCTTCCAGACCGCGGACAGCCTGAATCTCCACGTTATCCAGTTCCTGACCGGTAACCAGGGTGTAAGCAGAGCGAATGGCAGCTTCCATAACACCGCCGGTGGCACCAAAGATGGTTCCTGCACCGGTGTAGAAGCTCATTCCTTCGTCGGCATCTTCATCGGCAAGATTGGCGAAGTCGATTCCGGCTTCCTTAATCATATGCAGGAATTCGCGGGTGGTAAGCACGAAATCTGTATCCTGGAATCCGCTATCACGCATTTCTGGACGACGAGCTTCGAACTTCTTTGCTGTGCAGGGCATGATGGCAACTGATACTATCTTGGCAGGGTCGATGCCACGTTCTTCAGCATAATATGTTTTAGAAAGAACGCCAAACATGCTCATGGGTGATTTGGCTGTGGAAACACAATCTGCCAGATCGGGATAATAGGTTTCCATAAATTTAACCCAGCCGGGTGAGCAGGAGGTTATTAATGGGCGCTTTTCTCCGGCTTTCAGCCTTGTGACGCATTCTGTGCCTTCTTCCATGATGGTGAGATCGGCAGTGAAATTGGTGTCCATGATGGAATCGAAGCCTATTTTACGCAGGGCGGCGTACATTTTCTTGGCGGTTACACTGCCTAAGGGCATGCCGAATTCTTCACCCAGGGACACACGGATGGAGGGAGCTTCCTGCACCACGACATGTTTGTCGGGATCAAGAATGGCTTCCCATACTGCATCCACTTCGCTTCTTTCGCGAAGAGCGCCGGTGGGGCAGTAAACTGTGCACTGACCGCAATTAACGCAAGGGCTGTTTGCCATGCCGTTGGCAAAGGCAGTATCGATGTGGGCGTCTATGCCGCGATCACTGAAAGTGAGAGCGTAAACAGTCTGCACATCGTTACACACAGTGACACAGCGTCCGCAGGCGATACACTTGTTAACGTCGCGGATAATTGAAAGGCTGGTGTTATCCACAGGTTGCTTCGCCAGGATATTTGGCAGGTGATCGGGATCAACGCCCAGGTTGTTGGATAGAGTCTGCAATTCGCATTTGTTGTTGGCAACACAAGTGGGGCACACAACTTCGTGATTGGACAGAATCATTTCCACCAGGGTTTTGCGATAAGAACGCAGTTTGTTGCTATTGGTAGCAATCTTCATGCCTTCGGTAACAGGTGTGCAGCAGGCACGCTTGGGAGTGGGATTTCCGCTTACTTCAACCACGCAAACACCACAGTTGGCTGTTGGGGGTAGGTCTGGGTGGTAGCACAAGCGGGGAATATGGATGCCGTGTTTATCTGCGGCTTCGATGATTGTCATGGTATCCGGAACTTCCAGATGATGACCATCAATAAAGACATTGACTATCTTAGCCATAGTTTCAATCCTCTTTTATCTTACTTTTTTGTTATTGCGATGAATTCATCACGGAAGTTTTCTATTGCACTGCGGATAGCCATGATGGGGGATTGGCCAAGAGCACAGAATGAAGTGTGCAACATGGTTTCGGCAATCGTGTGCATTAAATCTACATCGTCCATTGTACCTTCGCCTTTCTTAATCTTGGTGATCAGGCGGTACAACTGCTGGGTTCCATTCTTACAAGGTGAGCACTTTCCACAGGATTCATGACGGAAGAAACGCAGGATGCTCCAAAGCATATCTACAATGCTCTGATGCTCGTTCATTACCAGAATTGCTCCGCTACCCAGCACGGCTGCGTATTGGTTCAAGCTGCTAAAGTCCATCTTTACATCCAGCATGCGATCGGGAAGAATAACGCCTGCCGCGCCGCCCACGAGAGCAGCCTTAAAGCGGAATCCTTTTTTCATGCCACCGGCATACTCGTTGATGATCGTGCGCAGGGTAGTTCCCATATCAACTTCGCAGAGACCGGGATGCGCCACATCGCCGAGAATGGTGTAAACCTTGGTTCCGGTGCATTCTGGGGTTCCGTATTTCATGTATTCTTCGGCACCTTTGGCAATAATGAAGGGAACATTGGCAAGAGTTTCCACATTGTTAACCACTGTGGGGGCTTGCCACAAGCCTTTCACGCCGGGGAATGGCGGTTTCCAGCGAGGATTTCCGCGATTACCTTCGAGGGATTCTATAAGGGCTGTTTCTTCTCCGCAAACGTAAGCTCCTGCACCAATCTTGATCATGATGTCCAGATCAAAGCCGCTTTCAAAGATGTTGGTTCCCAAAATGCCATATTCTTTGGCTTGCTTTATGGCAAGCTCCAGACGGGAGATACAGAGCTTGTATTCACCGCGGATGTAGATGTAGGCTTTGGTGGCACCAATTGCGCGGGCACAAATCATTATGCCTTCCAGCAGTTGATGTGGATCACCTTCCATAATTAAACGGTCTTTGAATGTACCGGGTTCACCTTCATCGGCATTAACCACCACATACTTCTGTGGGGCTTCCAAGGGAGCAGTAAAGCTCCATTTTACGCCAGCAGGGAAACCTGCACCACCGCGTCCACGCAAGCCGGACTTTTTTACTTCGGCTACTATGTCGGCAGGCTGCATCTGGGTAAGTGCCTTCTCCCATGCTTCATAACCACCTGCACCAATGTAGTCGTCTATGTTTTCCGGATCTATTATACCGGAATTGCGCAACACAATGCGATTGGCATAGTTGAAGTTAGGGCTGAATTTATTTACCGCATCAAGCATTAGACGTTTTACTGGGCGACCCTTTAGGAAGTGATCTTGCACCAGTTCAGAAATGTCTTCTACCTTCACAGCTTCATAGCTTACATTTTCGGGATAAACAGTAATGCAAATGCCACGGCCAAAGAATCCAAGCGGGCCGGTTTCCAATATGTTTATCTCATCTGTTAAATCCGCTTTTGCCAGTTCGTTGCGAAGCGCTTGAATGAAGCCGTGTACACCAGCAGCTATGGAAGTTTCGTTTATCGATACCAGGATATGACTGCGATAGTACTTCATTATTTCATCCCCCTGATCTTGTCGATTATTTCTTCCACTTTCTCTTCGGTTAGATCACCATAAACGTCTTCGTTTATCATCATTACCGGAGCGTTTCCACAAACACCAAGGCAAGCACAAAGTTCCAGGGTAAAAAGGCCGTCTTTGCTTGTTCCGCCGGTTTCTACTCCCAAAATTACTTTCAGCTTACGCAGGATGTTTTCAGATCCTTTTATGTAACAAGGTGGTGATTCGCACAAACGGATAATGTTCTTTCCGCGCGGGCTGGTGCTATACATTGTGTAAAATGTTAACACTCCATAAATATGATTTGCCGGCACGTTTAAGTACTCGGCAACAGTATCCACAGCATCGGGCGAAATGTAGTGCTGAGGATGGCTATCTTGAATCTCGTGGAGAATCTGGATAAGGTTATCCTTGGTGGGAGCATACTTCTTGCAGATTTCTTTGTACATACTTTCCCCTTTAGTCGTCGTGGTGGTTAGCAATCTTTGCTTCAGCTTCACGCTTGGCGGTTACTTCCGGGTGCATTCCGGGAATGCGGGAAACTGCTTTCACCGGGCACACATCCTGGCAATTACCACATTTTACGCAATCAAGCTGATGAATGGTATATTTATCCTCACGGCTTCCTGTAATGCAAGTTACAGGGCATTTCCGGGCACAAAGCGAGCAGCCGATACACCTGTCTTTATCTATGTCGAAATGCATCAGATCGAGGCAGACCTTGGTTGCACAGCTCTTGTCGCGGATATGAGCTTCATATTCTTCACGGAAATAGCGGATGGTAGAGAGCACGGGATTGGGAGCTGATTGTCCCAAACCGCAAAGAGACAGTTTGCTTACAGCTTCGCCCAGGCGTTGCAGTTCTTCCACGTCACCTTCTTTACCTTTACCACTGGTAATTCTCTCCAGTATATCGAGCATCTGTTTCAGCCCGATCCGGCAAGGTGAGCATTTACCACAGGATTCATCTACACAGAAGTCCATAAAGAACTTAGCGATGTTCACCATGCAGTTTTTATCGTTCATAACGATAACACCACCGGAACCCATCATTGCTCCACGTTCTTTTAGTGTTTCATAATCCACAGCTACGTCTAGGTGTTCCACTGTTAAACATCCACCGCTGGGGCCACCAAGCTGCACGGCTTTGAACTTGTGTCCACCAGTCATGCCGCCGCCCACATCAAAGATGAGTTCGCGCAGGGTGATGCCCATCGGAACTTCCACCAAGCCGGTGTTCTTGATGTCGCCGGTTAGGGCAAACACTTTGGTACCCTTGCTGGTTTCTGTTCCCATAGAGGCAAACCAATCTGCACCCTTAAGGAAGATGGTGGGGATGTTGCCGATGGTTTCCACGTTGTTCACAATGGTCGGCTTGCCCCAAAGTCCCTGTACTGCCGGATATGGAGGTTTGGGAGTGGGATTCCCGCGTGAACCTTCGATGGAGTGAATAAGAGCCATCTCTTCTCCGCAAACGAATGCTCCGGCACCGGTGCGAACTTCTGCATCGAAACAGAAGTTGCTACCAAACACATTCTTGCCCATCAATCCTGCTTCTTTTGCTTGTTCTATGGCAAGCTTAATGCGTTTGATGGCAAGAGGGTATTCTGCACGGATATAAAAGAAACCGTTGCTTGCGCCAATAGCGTAGGCAGCGATCATCATTCCTTCCAGAATGCGGTGAGGGTCTCCTTCTAGCAGGGAGCGATCCATGAATGCGCCGGGGTCGCCCTCGTCACCATTACAGATCACATATTTTTCATCACTCTTATTATCATGAACCATTTGCCACTTGATGTGGGTGGGAAATCCGCCACCGCCACGTCCGCGTAATCCAGATTTCTTGATTACGTCTATGGTGTCTTGCGGTGTCATGGTAGTTAGCACAGTTCCCAGTGCTTCATAACCGCCTGTTGCAATGTATTCATCCATACTCTCAGGATCGATATACCCGCAATTTGCTAATGCCACTTTCACCTGCTTCTGGTAAAATGGGACTTCGCGCTGGGTATTAAACGTGTTTTCTTCGTCATCCTGAAGCATCAAACGCGCAACTGGGCGTCCTTTGATGAAGTGTTCATTCACGATCTCTTCAACATCATCCGGGCTTACTTTCTTATAGAAAGTTCCTTCCGGGTAGATCACCATTACAGGGCCGTAGTCACAGGGACCCATGCAACCGGTTTCAATGATGTTAATCTCGTTTGCGAGGTTCTTTTCTTGCAAAACCTCGTGAAAGCGTTCTTTAATCTTTAGCGAACCGGCACTAACACAACCGGAACCGCAGCAGATTAAGAGGTCAATTCGTTTCAGAGACATGTTTCAGTTCCTCCTCCTTTAATTGCCGGTTGCGACAACATAATCGGAGACGGTTCTACCATTAACGATGTGCTCTACAACAACTTTCTTAACCTTGTCCGGAGTCATGTTCCCGTAGGTTACCTTGGGCTTGCCTTCTTCGATGAGATCAACAACCGGCTCCATCGAAGAGAGACCCTTTTCGCCGGTTTGAGTAACCAGCACGTCGGTAAGGTTGCGGTTTGCAATTTCTTCCAGGAAGGTCTTCATGACTTCACGTGCACCCATTGCGATGCCGGATGTTCCCATGCCGACAACGATTTTGATGCGGACGTTTCCGCCACGGAGTTTCATTTCTTCCTGAGCTTTTTCACGGATTTTCTTAAGGTCTGCGAGTGTTTTCATCAGACTTCCTCCATGTTTGTATTTTGTATTCCTTCTTGTAACGATTGGTCGATGTATTCTATTACATCCGGATAGGTAAGCGGGATATCTCCCAATTCTTCTTTAATTGCTGCTGTGTCGAAGTGAAAGCTCTGTTCCACTCCCTTCTCTTTGGCACTAAGGTTAATAGAGAAATCCACTTCAGCATGACCGACTATTGCGCCCAATAGAGTATCCTTCAGATTACCCAGGGGCATTCTGTCTATGTTATCCAGTTCAAAATCTACCGTAAGAACGGTTCCAAAACCCGGTTCACTTGCCATCTTGAAGCAGCCATTGGAGAGCTCTGCATTCTGTTTGAATAGCGGGATGCCCAATCCTACCTTTTTCTCGCGTTCTTGCTTGGAAGTATAAAAGGGATTCTGAGCCATTTCCAGAGTGTGTGAATCCATGCCTATGCCATCGTCTTCCACGATTATACGCAGGCGGTTCTTTTGAACATTTCGGATAACCCGAATTTTGATGTTTTTTGCTTGAGCCCGTACGGAGTTTTCTATTATATCCAACAGGTGCAACGATATATCTTGCATGATTGTGCCGTATTACTATTTATATCTATTCAGGATTTCTGCTATCTTGTCCTTATTCTCGATACGGCCAAAAGTATCTTCGCCTATAACAAATACAGGGGCTAAGGAGCAGGCACCTAAGCATCGAACTGCACTTAGGGTGAATAATCCGTCTTTGGTGGTCTCGCCCATACTGCAGCCAATGTGATCAGAAATCATCTGAATCAAGCGAGGTGCGCCTTTAACGTAGCAAGCTGTTCCGGTGCATACATTAAGGGTGTATTTTCCTCTGGGCTTCATGGAAAAGAAATTGTAGAAAGTAACCACGCCATAAATCTTGCTGGCGGGGATGTTCATTTCATTGGCGATAAATTCCTGCACTTCGATGGGCAGATAGCCAAAAATCTCTTGAGCTGTACGAAGTATCTCTATCAGGGGATTCCTAAGGCCTTTCTTTTCCTCGATAACTTCTTTAAGACGGTCATACAGCTTATTGTGCAAACTTGTCTCGGGAGTCATAACTCCTCCTTGTGCTTCTATATTTTTTTCTAATTCCAGTTACCATCAGCCGGCTTTTATCTCTCTGCCTTCCTGCCCCAGAGCGGCTTTCTTCAGCTCTGCTGCACAGGGCGTTTCCATTAGCAGCATACTAAAGCCTGTTCCGATATCAGCCAGGTAATGCGCATCTGAAGCCCTTAACAGACTTCGATTGGCAAAATAAGGCTGCTTGCAAATCCAATCTGACACATTTAAACTTGCTGTTATTCCAAACACATCAAAGGCAGGTTCTGCTGGCATAAAGCCAAGCTGACTGATTATGCTATTAACGCTTGCGTCTATATGCGCTGGCACAGCATAACCACCATAAGCTTTTATTCTCTCCACCACTTGGCCAATGTCCCAAATCGAGGAGTTAATTAGAGCTCGTTGTTCCATTCTTATTATGTTCTCATTTTCGTCAATAACAACTTGATCCCCAAAAAAGTCGGGATCATTGCTTATTGGCAGAAGTGAGTTATATAGCTCAATGTCAAAAGCTTGCGCATTGTTAGGGGAATCAAAATAAGCCAGAATGTGTATTTCTTCCGAGCTCTGAATCTCAACCCCCCATGTGAAATATATGCCAGCCCTTTTTGCCGCCTCAGCATAAGCGGGACAATTTGCCATGCTATTGTGATCAGTAATTGCCAGCCACTCTATGCCGCACTCGGATGCACGCTTCATCAGGGCAAGAGGAGCCATTTCCAAGCCTCCGCAGGGGCTTAATACAGAGTGAATATGCAGGTCTGCTTTATACCATTGCATTATCAAATCAGGTTATGACTTCACCATCTGATACAGCTTACCCGCCAGAACAAAGGTTTCATGCGGACTGGAGATTAGGGCGATGCCCTCTTCAGTTGCCTTGTCGATTACCGTGTCATCTGGTTGATTACCCTTGGCAAAAACGATAACCGGTATGCCTGTCATGGATGCTACAGCTACCACATTCAGATGCTTCATAATGGTAATCCATGCTTGTTTCGGCTTGGCAGAGCCCATCACATCGCTTAGCATGTCGCATACGTAAGCTCCTTCAAGCTCTATTACACCAATATCCAGGGCGGGAGTAAAATTAACCGCATCAATGGCTTTCATGTAGTCGGTCAGTTTAATCATGTATCTATCCTCATGTTTATTATCAAGCTATTCACCTATTCATCACCTTCTTTGCTGTGGCGTTTTAGCAGAACCACGCAATCATCTATTGAGGCTGTTCCCATAACAATGTCTTCGGCAAGGGCATAACAGGTGGGGCTGCCGCAGGCACTGCAATTCAGCCCGGGCAACATGGTTAGAAATTCGTTTATTCGCTTCATTTTTTTGATAGCATTCTTTATGTCTTTATCCAGTTCCATTATCGGGCGTGGAGTTAAAGGGACAACTGCGAATTCACCCTGGTGATACAGCACTTCCAGATCATCCACATTAATGTCTTTGCTTTCGCCCTCTTTTATCATCTTTTTTATGCGGCTCATAGCCACAAATGGGTTCTCCACATTCAAACAACCGCCCACACAACCATTGGTGCAACTGCGCAGCACAATGTAATCATACTGATCAAGATAATGATCTTCCACGCGGGATAATATATCCATCACGTTTTCCACACCGTTAACAGACAGCGCGCGAATATCTTCGCAATCCACCAGTTCTGCCTGCACTCCCGATAGTGCCCAGGTTAATCCCTGGGGATAGGTATCAATATCCACCTGTTCGGGATTGTTTTGCAGTTTCTTGATAATCTCCCGCACCTTGCCATAAATCATCCCGGTAGAGAAAGCTCCATCCTGCAAGTGCTTATAAGCCCCTTCAGGTTGATGCACAGCCGTAACGTGGGCTACGCAGGGCACAATTAAGAATATCCCGATCTCGTTATCTGCCAGCTTTTCCCTGGCCGAAATCTTCTCCCGTAAATAGCGGGTTAAAATACTCATCGGGGCTTCTTGATGAAAGAGGTTTGGAAGCAGAGCCGGAAACTTTACCTGGATCATGCGTACCACTGCCGGGCAGTTACTGCTAAGTATCGGCCGCTTATCTCTGTTATCACGAATATAGTCTCTAATCATAGAGATCATAAATTCGGTAACCATCGCCTCTTCGGCAACCTCGTTGAAACCCAGCTCCAGTATAGCCTGTTTGGCGATGCCATAGCTGATGTCCTCGGTAAACTGTCCAAAGTAAGATGACGAGATGATTGCCACTTTATACTTGAATTTATTTATTATGTCCAGAGGGTCGCTGCTGGGGATGATGGCATGGAACTGGCATACTGTTACGCAGTTTCCGCAATCTATGCAGCGATTGGGGTCTAAAGAGGCCTTTCTGTCACGAACCCGAATTGCCTCTGTGGGGCAAACCCGCACACAGGCAGTGCATCCGGTGCAGTTATCTTCCAGGATTTGAATAGCATGAAAGTATTTTGTTTCACTCATAACTTACGAAAAGAAGATTAAAAACTCTACCAAAGTTGCTTGCCCTGCCTCCGAAGATATATGCAAAGCATCACTGTTCTTTTCAATATTTGGCAGTCCCAATCCGGCACCAAAGCCAAACTCGCGCACCAGGTCGTCCGCTGTGGAATAACCTGGCACCATGGCTTGCTTAATATCGGCTATGCCGGGGCCGTTATCTTCAAACTTTATGTGTATCATGTCGTCGTATATCAAGCTGGTCATCTTGCCACCAACTGAGTGTGCGGCAACGTTTATCTCGGCTTCATAACTGGCAACGGCTATTCGTCTGAGTATCTCCGAATCCACACCCAAGCGTTTCAGCAGGTTTTTTACCTCTGAGCTGCCCTTGCCTGCATTGTTGAAATCCTTCTCGGGGATTACAAATTCCAGCGTAACGTCTGCTTCTACTTCTCTGGAAAAGCACTCTTTAAGAGCGTTCTCCATTCCCGGAGCAATATTCCAGTAATCTGCCATGCTTATATTTTACAGCTTCTTAAGCCTGCGTTAAACAGCAAGCCACTGGAACGGTATAGGGTCATCTTGGTGCAGATAATTGGTAAGCCGCGCTCTTCCGCCATTTCTATAACGTCTTGCAAGGGGCGTTTTCCACGTACAAATACAATTGCCACTAAATCGATCATATCAGATAGCCGGACTACCTGATTATTAGTTAGCCCTGTTAGCAACAAAGTAGGTTCTTTGGTGCACATCAGGATGTCTGAGATTAGGTCTGATGCAAATGCGCATGGGACTGGGCGGTCTATATCCACCTCAGGGCCAAGCACTTCCGCGTCCAACAGAGTAATGATTTCACGTAATGTCATTCACTTATTCCTTCGACACATATCTAATATGACAGCTCGTAAAAAACTGCAGATTAAGTCAAGGAAAATAGTGCGATTGCTATTTGATTCGGGTATCGTTGAAGTTAACTCAGTCTACATCATGGGTTAGTCAAGTTAAACGTATATGGGCTGAAAACGCTCCACACTAAGCAAGCCTTATACCAACTCTTTCTATATGCTCTATCAGGTCAGTATTGGTTATTATGTTATAGCCAGTTAAATCTACTATCCATGGCAGGTTAAGCTCGTCTAGTTTTGTCATTAGGCTGTTAATGTCAGATTGAGTTAGCTCGCTTCCTTTCAGGCAGATATCTATATCCGAGCCTGGTCTATAGTTCCCTTTTGCCCGTGAGCCATAGATGATAACTTCACTAACCAGGGGATTGCTTTTCAGGATGGAGAGCATAGCTTTCCAATGTTCTGTTCTGATACCGTATTTGGTAGTAGTTTTTGCCATTACAGATTTTCTTTCAGGAGTGCGTGTAGCTCGGTGAATGCAGGGTAATATTTATTCACCACGTTGGCGGCAATTTGCTTAACCACAGCAGAATCATACAAATGCGAGGTTAGGTTCCGATCCGTGATCATCTCCATCCATACCTCTCCATTACTGATAACACCATTGGAAAAAGCCAGGCGAATCGCGTCTTTAGAGCCGACAATCTCCGCAAAGCCCTTCTCTTCCAGATAGTCTTTCAGAGTTTTCCATCCAAGCTCAAATGTATATTCGAAGCGTTGAATCAAACCTTCTTTCTCCAATTCGGAGGGACTCTCTATGCTGACTGCTTCACCCAGGAGCTTATAAGCGCTCGAAAAATTACTAAATCTTTGTTTCCATCTAATGTCCAGCATATCTACCAATCTCCATTATTGTGATATACGCCGTAGTTTAGATATGCTAAAATTCCGTCAACCAAATTTTGATACACTGTTCTTTCGAGCTTCTTCCCTGCTTCTTCCTTGCTGCTATCCTGTATTCGACACAGGATAGCAGCAAGGAAGAAGCAGGGAAGTAGTATTTATTATCTTTGTGTATAGACGATTAACTCATCGATTAGGGATGCGTTTCTACCAAGATATGCAAGCGAACTAATGGAATAAGGAATCTAAGCCAGCTAATCTGTTATCCTGCTGCTTCGTTAATCAGACGTCGTAGCATTGGAATGCTACTTAACAAGCTGTAATCCTGCTAACGCAAACCTCTTTCCCTTTTTCCCTCTTTGTTATAGATTCCCCCCTCTTTTCTCTTTTGCTCTTTGTAATAATAAAAGCCGGAAGCTGGCATCAGCCAGCTTCCGGGTGTGTGTAATTAGGGATGGTTTAGGTGTTATTCTACTTTGAATTCAATACGACGGTTAAGCTGTCTGCCCTGAGGTGTGCTATTGGTTGCACGAGGCTCGGTCAGGCCTTTACCTTCGGTTTTAATTCTATCGGCAGCAATGCCTTTATTCACCAGCCAGGTCTTCACAGAAGCGGCACGGTTTTGTGATAGAGTAAGGTTGCTGGCCGCGCTACCCACGTTATCGGTGTGACCAATGATGATAATTTTAACGGTTGGATTGGCAGCCAGAGCATCATAAGCCTGTTGTAATATGGTTTCAGAAGCTGGGAGAATGGTTGCCTTACCGGTTTCGAACATGATGCCTTCAAGGGAGAAGGAAGCACCGGAGGAGAGGTCTAGCACGTCATCTTTGGGATCCAGCGGGTCTGTGCCACGGGCAACTTCTTCGCCATCGTCCACGGTGCCTTTGTCGGTATCTTTAACCAATGGATTGGTTTTGTGTTTCAGCACTTCGGCACCATCTTGCAGTTTGTCGCCATCGGTGTCGGGATTAAGCGGATCGGTGTTATAGGTTAGCACTTCTTCGCCGTCTTTCAGTCCATCACCATCGGTATCGGGATTGCGGGGATCGGTTTTGTGCTTCAATACTTCAGTATAGTCATTCAGTCCGTCGCCATCCGTATCGGCTTTACGAGGGTCAGAATTGTATTTACCAATTTCGTCTACATCATATAGACCATCGCCATCTGTATCTACAGTGTTGGGGTCAACAGCAGGAACTACAGGAGTAACAACCAATGGAGGAGGGGTAACCACAGGAGCCGGAGTAACGGGTTTTGGAGCAGGTGGGGGAGGGGGAGGGGTGATGGTAACCACTTGCGGAGGAGCTGGCTGAGGCCCTTTGTCGGAGAAAGAGAGACCAACCATCAGGTTCCAAAAACCGTCTTGTAGATCGCCGGTTAGGCTGTTCGTTTCGTCGGCTTTGCGCAGACGGCTGTCTAGCATATCCGAATTGGTAAGGTTATAGCCAGCCATAATCTCCAGCTTCATTCCCGGTTTAAGCTTGGTGTCCACACCTATACCCATGGGGAAATGAGGTATGATGTCGGCTTTGCTTTCGCTAAGGTCTAATGAACCACCAGTACCGCCGTATATAAACGGATTGAACTTCCATTTCTTGTAAGGTTGGAATACAAATCTGTAGTCTCCGTAAAGGGTGCTGGTGGAATAGGTTTTGGAGGCATGAAGGGGGGTAAATCCCATGCCGATTCTTGCATAAAGGAAATCAAATAACTCAAGCTGCACTCTTCCTTGTACCAACGGTGCAAGGTTTTCTGCGCTTCCAGCATTATCGCCTCTGGATATGCCAATGTCATATCCATAGCTCCAGCCGGGACTGGTGTACGCTGCAAAAACAAGGGATGTTCCCAACAGCATTGCTAAAACCAGTAGTAAACTATAAGGTTTCATAACTAACTCCTGCTAATTTATTGATGTGTAAACTCTATGTATACGGTTCGTAAGGCTATAAACTACATGTATATAGCACCACGAATCACAGCATCAAAACCGCACTTCGCAATATGCGCACTATTAGTGTGTTTACAGCATAATGACAGAATACATGAAATAGTATTTTTGACAAGCTTTTAATAGCGAATTGCCGCTTTTTCTGTGAAAATAATTCCACATGACAGGCTTAACTAATCCTTTGTGGGTATGCAGCAAATGACTAACTGATACTATCTCAGTAAAAAAAGAGACCCGGTGTATGCCGGGTCTCACTTATCATCATTGGTTAAGTTAGTTACGGATTGCTTTGCGTGGAGAGCTTTGAACTGCTACAATTCGATAGAACATCCTGGGTTGGTCGGGGTCGATGTTCCAGTTAAGCGAACTGGTGGTTCCAACAAGTGTGTATTCGCCATAAGGTTCGGTGCAGGCAAATATCTTGTAGGTTCCAGCAAATGGGACAGCGTTCCAGGCAATCCTGGCACCGGTGGAGGAGCTCTGAATGGCGGCAACTGGGGCTTGCATTATAACTTCGCTAACTCCGTTTAACACTACTGGCTCTGTTTCTCCGTAAGTGGTTCCAGGATCCATGGACAGCACTTCGGGCACCAGATAAACGGTGTCCTCGGTATAGCAATAGATTTTGAAGGTAACCACTTCGCCTGGGGCAGCGAGGTTAACATCCAAATTAGTGGTGGCTGTGCTGCGGTCGATCATGGTGATATAACCTGTTCCACGGCATTCTTCGCCCACGAAAGCTGCCACCCAGTCGTTTATGGCGGCAGGTATCTCGTCTATGGTAACTACTGCATATACAACTGCAGGAGTGCTGCCATATTCTACAGGTTCCCACGCAGGTACATTAACTGGTGTAACCTCTACAACCACAGTGTCGCTGTCTGTTAGCAGACCGTCACTAACTGTGAAGGTTATGGTTTCTACTCCCACCCAGTTAGTTACCGCACTAAAGCTTACCGTAGAGCCAGTTATCTGCACTAAAACGTTACTATTTCCGCTTGCGGATAGTGTTAGCGCATCATCATCAGGATCGCTGATGTAGGCTGCAAAGCTCTGTTCCAGGCTGGAGTTCTTATCGAAGCTGAAGCCTTGGGGAAGTTCAATGCTTGGGGCTTGATTTGCGGGGGGAATGTTCACTACTACTTCATAGGGGTCGCTGGCTCCACACAGGGGAGTAGTGTATGTTCTTGAAGTGGTATCGGTAGCAAGAACGTAGTAATACAGCGTTTGTCCCAAAGCTGGAGTTGGGATGGAAGCAGACCAGACATTGTTTTCGGTATTGTTCAGAGTGGCATATTGCCATGTTCCCGAACTGCCGTGTTTATAAGCTACGTAAGTACCTGCTGGGCTTAGGGCATTGGCGTGGGTAATCTCTGCGCTGATGCTTATATAAGCAAGAGCTTGAGCAGATGTGGGGGGGATATGGCGGGTATGTATCATCTGAGGATCGAAGATGGTGTTTATCCGGCAGTGGACAGCGTCATCAGAGAGGAAAGAGCTGTTGTAGTAACCTTGAACTGTGTATCCCGGCATGGCTGCGCGGTAAACATTCAAGGCTGCTGTATCTGATGCTGATGCAGTTGAGTTCCACTGTGGCACATAAATCTTCTTGTTGTAGATGAAGGAATTGGTGTAAGGTTCATTGCTGCTTGTCTGGTCTACCCGGTAGATTTGATATGGTGTTCCCAAACTTGATGTTTTGCTCTGCCATTCGGAAACAACAGCCTCAAGAGCAGCATAGTTTGTGTGTGAACTTGGAACTCTGGCTATTATCACTTTGTCCACGTCGAGCAGCTTGGCAAAGCAGTCAATATGATCGATGCTGGAATTTGCCAAAGGATCGGTGTAGAATTGGTACTCATTGGCACCGAGATAATCTTGCACCAGGTCTTCAATCTGCGTTTGGGTATAATTGAACTCAGTAACCTGTGAGTTCTGAACTCCATCGTTTTCGGTAAGAATAAGCCTTGTGGACATCATCTTGCCATAACCATCAGTCATTACATTTCCGCCTGTAGCTACAAGAGGAAGCTCATAATAATCAAAACCGAAGTAATCATCAAGCGAAGCGTTTAACACATCATCGTAAGGTCGCACGCGATTGTATGTGAAGTCCACAATGCCCATATCGCCATTGGAATCCATAATAGTCCATGGGCCATAATCGCGAGTCCAATACGAGTTCACTCCTGCGGGATTAATAAAATACACGTTCGACATACTTACACCGTTGCTGGATAAAGCAGAACTGGCAGTACTCTGACTGCCGCTGGTAACCACAACATATACTTTTCCCCGGGTTGAGAGATCGGCAATCATGCTGTATGGAAGTCCAAAGCCACTGGCATAAGCAATTATCACACCTGTGGCATTTTCCCATTCTGCTACAAACCTCGGGCCTGCAGGGTAAGGACTGGCATTAACCGTGAAGCTAACGGGTACGTTTACATTGGGATTGGTGGTGGCATCGGAGGTGATGGCAATAGTAGAATTATATGTGCCTACTGCCAGACCCGAGCTATTCATGTTTACTGTAACTACTGTGTTAGCTCCAGCAGCAATGCTACCTGAGCTTGGTGTTACCGAGCCCCATGATGAGAGGCTGGAGTTTGCATTCCAGGTTAGGGCAGCAGTACCAGTATTGGAGATGGTTACAGAGGCACTGGTGCTTTCGCTTTCATAAACGCTTGCACTAACCGAAGCAGGGCTGACTGATATTGCCGGGCCTGTAGCGGTGGGGGCAAATACAAATTTCACATTGGGACGGGTTGTGGCGGTTGTAGTGGCGGTAAATACGTTGGTTTGATCAACAGTATCGCTTCTGCCATACCTGTAGCCACCAGTAACGGTTGTGTATTGCACCTGTCCAGTAGAGGCATAGGAGGATGAAAACACTCCAAAAGCTGTGTCTATCAGTATATTATCTGTTCCATTCCAGGCAAATGGAGTGGAAAGGGTATACATATTGTAACCTGTTTGAGTAGGATAGTATGATGCGCTGGAATATACTATGTTGCTGGCATCCACGTTCACCCATGCACTGGCAACGTTTGTGGCGGTAGTATGCTTCATTCTAACTACGAAGTTCGGCATAGCAACCGTAGGCAGGCCTGTAATGTTGAAACCTATTTGAGTAATGTTTTGAGCTCCAACCATACCTGCGCTGTTCAATTCCGCAGCGGTATAGATAGACTGTCCATGCAAGCTCTTATAGTAAACGTTCACCGGTGAGGCAGCCTGATTGCCTGTGGCAGCAGTTCCAGAGCCGATTATCACTTCGGAAATAACAGCCGGAGTTGCGCTAACAGAAGCAGTTGGATCGGACTCACCACCGCTATAAACAGCTTTCAGGTAATAGCTGTAGCTGCTGCCGTTTGTAACGTTATTATCCACATAGCTAAGTCCGGTTACGGTAGTTAGCAGGTTTGAGTTCCTAAACACTTTATAACCGGTAGGTGTTCCATAGGCGGGAGCTTGCCAACTAAGGCTAACCAAACCGTTGCCTGCTGAAGCAGCTAAGTTTTGAGGTGCATAATAGGGATTGGGGGCAGTGGAAGAGGGGAAGATAATATTGTCCAGCCAAGCGCAATCGCTACCGTCATCAACGCTTGTATCTTTCATATATTCCCATCTAAGAACTCTGGTTCCAGCACTAAGTGTATAGGAAGCTTGAGTCCATGCCACTTCACCCGACCATTGGTTTTGCTGCACTCCGTCTATATAGAACTTAAGATAATCATATCCTGATTCCGACGACACTTTGTAGTAGAAGCTCAAAGTTCCAGAAGCCGGAAGGATGCGGGTAGTCTCTATCGTTGTGCTTCCGCTAGAACTAATCAGTCCGCTCTTGGCGGCATAGGTTCCGGCATAAGCACCTGTATTAACGGTAGTCCAGGGGGTGCTGCCCTGAATCCATTGGAAGGAATTGAAGTTACCTGTTTCAAAGTCTTCAATAATCAGTCCCACGGCTGTAGTTTCGGTCTTATTAGCAGTATATACGCCAGATGTAGAACTGAAGCCAAAGCTGGCAACGGTGCCAACGGCCATTCCGGAGGCTGCTGAGACGCTGAAGCTCAGGTTCGTGCTTCCACCGGCGTTTACTGAGCTAAAGTTAGCAGTGTTGGCTATAACGGATATACCATTTGTTGAGCAGGAAAGGCTTGCGCTACCGCTTAATGAAGCCGCTCCACCGGCGTTATTCAGGGGAATGGATATGGTAACCGTTTCGCCGGGATCGAGGCGTCCATTGTTGTTGCCACTGGGATCAAGAATTGTCATGTTTCCAAAGGCAAACTGTGGAGCATTTATGCTAAGACTGGTTTGGTATGTCCACGTTTCGGTACCTGATGTCATAGTGATGGTAAAGTTGGCATTTGTTCCATGAACCACGTTGTTTGCTATATTGAAGCTGAACGCATTGTTGATGGCAGTACTGGCATTGGAAGCAAGAGAGGTAATTGTTTCACTTGCATCTACCAGGCTAATGCCGGGAGTGCTGCAGGTTAAAGTAGCGGTTACATTTGTTGCTGTGGCTGTTCCCACGTTTTTGAATGTAACGTTAAAGCGTCCCGCTTCATTAAAGTCCGCCTCGTTATTGTTGTTATCCGCATAAGTTGCAGCTTCCACATTCATATATGGCCCGCTACCGGCAATCTGCTGAACGGTACCGATATAGCTCACCCGGTTAAAAGCAGTGGCGGTAATAGTGTAGTTCAGAGTTCCTGTGGGCGGATTGCTCAGGGTAATGGTGGCATTACCGCTGCTGTTGGTGGTGGCTACTCCATAAATGGTATTGTTATAGGTAATGGCAACCATAGCATTTGCCACACCGGTGCTTACTGATAAACTTGTTGCGCCTATCAGGATAGTTGCAGGATGGGTTACGTTCATGGCAAGAGGGGTTTTGGTGCGTATCTTAAGCGAGGCATCACCAAAGATGTGCCATGTGTAAAACATATTAACGCCATCAGACCCAGTTGTGTTGCCGTAAACGTCCATCATTTTGCAGGATGCATTGTAATACAGCCCGCCTGTAGTGGTTTTAGATTCGGCGATAAGCAGGTCTGTAGCTTCGTCCTGAGCTCTCATAGGGGAATTCCAGCTTTGGTTTATGGTGCTGGCATAAATTGCTACGGCTCCACCATTGGCATTTCGCATCCATGCCTCAGCAAAGCAGGTAATGGACACAAAGTTTCCATTCACGCAGGCAACATCCATAATAAATGGTGTTTTATTGCCATTGCTAAGGGCTGTGGCATTGGTGCTGCTAAAGCCTGTGGTTACCCATGAGGTATCGGAACCGTGACCAACGTAGTTTATAAATCCGCGTCCGGCGTTCACGTTCGTTGTAACCGTTGAGGCGGAAGCACTGGGATCATAAACCTGATCTACACTTGTATACCCATAGTTTAACAGGTCTGTTCTAATCAGGTTCATGTGTGCGATGTCACTTTCACCATTGTCACCCTGACCGCTGCCACCTTCGGCAGAAGCAATGCCCAATGCGCGGGAAAGCCAGGTATCGGTAGTTGCTGCATCACGTTCGTAGGCAATGGTTTTATTTACTTGTGCAGTTACTTGAGTGGTATTTTCGGCGGAAAAGCGGCCTATGAAGATATCAGGGTAGTTATCACTACCTGCCACCAAAGCAAATTGTGGATCACTGCCACCTCCACCGGAGGATAGAGACGGTATCTGTGGAGCATCGCCAACTAGTTGGACAAAGGTGATGCTGTTATCGGCATTATACCTGTTTTGGATATAGGTTTTCAATACAGCAGCGGTTGTGCCTATTGTGCTCCATTCCACCAATTCTGTTTGAATACCCTTTTGTCTCTTCCAGTTTACATAGGGGGCAATCTGTGTAAGATAATTGCTGTGGCAAATCACCAAAAGCTTGCCATAGGAATCGTTTACGGGTGTATACCGATAGCTGTTCCAGTTTACAAAGTGATTTTCATATAGAGGAGCAAAGTCTTTGGACACAGAAGATCTGGCCTTGCTAAGAGTGTTAATGCTGTCCAGTCCATCGTTGTAAACGCGAATCTTATAAGCAGTGTAAACTCGCAAAGTCTTGGTAGATGGATTGTAGGCAAAGGGGGTAGTTTGAACCGTTACACCACGAAAATCACGCAAGATGTAAGGCTCAGAGAGTTCTGCCATATTAGCGGGAAAGAGGTTATTACCCATGTAGACTTTATCGAAAGTATATGGGACTTTGGCAGGATCAATGTCTCTGCTTATTACACCTTTGGATGGCGCAACTGGTAAGTAGATGTCTTGATATTCTATATCATACACTTCCAGACTAACCTTTGCGGTGCCGTCGATGATGATACTACGGTTATACACCGGTAGTTCCGGCATACCCTTATCCTGCATTATGCCCTCTTTGGGCAAGCGGATATGGAACCATTCTTCACCATTAATCTTTACCGATTCCTTCTCAAACGAATTAATTCGATACTGTAGAATGGTTTCGTTCATAGTGGAGTTAATCAGGGACAGTGAATTATCACCTACCCCCACTAATACCTTTTCAGCAGAGAATGCCATTGCCGCAATAAACAAAAGGCAAAGCATCAATAATGCTCTTTTCATACTATCTCCTATAGTAGATATTTACAATCTATTCTAATCTAAAACTTCGGCATAAGGATAACTGCTTGATTGGCATGTACATGTAACGCTTATGCCGAATGATGTCAACAGTCACAATGCTCAAAATCCAGTCCAAAAATGACATGCAAGAATAGTTCCGCTATTACAAGTAAATGTTAGCTTGAGCATTTCTTGAACTATATACTCTAATACTTAGAACTCGTTAAGGACTTTGTTTGCGATGAGTTCATATAATTGTGCAATAACAGCAGCATGATGTTACTTAGTGAATCTCCATCCCCTCGTTTTTCGTGATTCTTCCGTTGATTCTTCCCATGGAACCTCCCCCTTGTCTCCCTATTGTTCCTCTATTCATCAAGGAAGCACTGTGTTACAATTATGCCTAGATCACGCCGCGATTCTGCCACAACGCGGCGTGATCGTGGCAGGAGTGTGGCAGTATCATCACACATTGCTTCCTTGATAGAGTAAGGGATGTTAAGGTTTTAAAATGGATTGAGGATGGTGGAGGATGGACTCAGGAATGGACTCAGGAATGGACTCAGGAATGGACTCAGGATTGGATTCAGATTGGATTCAGGATTCAGGATGGACTCGTGAAGTGGATTTGCGGAATTTTAGATTATTTCGAGGTTATTAGTCAGAGAATACACTGATTCTTTCAGGTTTGAATAAGCTTCAAACCCTAATCTAATAGGCACTCACAATCCATGTCCGATTGATTTTGGGAGTGTGGTGATGCCAGGAGCACGGAATGCTTTCAGCTCTTAGCAAGTGATGTGCTTGCAGCACAGCGCATTAGAGCATGGTTAAGCATTCTTAACTTTTGCATAACGAAATCTTAACAATCGGGAGGTATAATAGGGGCAGACTAAACAAAAAAAGGGAGTACCAATGAGAAAACTACTTTTGGTCTTATTCTTGGGTATAATACTCGTGCCCACAATGCTAAGTGCAGAGCTGAAAATCAGCGGAGAAATGTGGAACCGCTGGACCATGGACAGCTCACAAGGTTATGACGGTAATGATGTAACTACCCGCAATTCATTTTCATTGGAAAGAGGTTATTTCGGACTGGAAAAGAAATTCACCGAAACCACCAAGGGACGTTTTACCGTAGATATGTTTTCCACCGATGCCTTAAAAGATGGTGCCGGCTTGAAGCTTAAGTATGCCTATGTGGATTTTGCTGGGCTTACTCCGGTTAATGATCTGATTGTTACAGCCGGACTGCAAAAAGTGTATTTTGGCACAATTTATGACTGGAACTACACTCTTATCGGCAAAGCTCCGTCGGACGAATACAAGCTTGCCAATTCCGCCGACTACGGTTTATCAGTTAATGGCTATCTTCCCAATGGCATGGGGGAGTATGCGGTTGGCGTGTATAATGGGGAAGGCTATAAGAACTGGGGAAGCAACTTAAAAGACAACACTGATATGTCTTACCTTGCCAATCTCCGTTTAACCCCTATTACCGGTGTAACGGTTGGTGGCTCATTTATGACCAATAGTGTGGAACGCGACAAGAAGCTTGCCGATGGCACCCTGAACTCATCCTACAACGAGCAAACACTTCTGGATGGTGTGCTGCGTCTTGCTTACGGCCCTGTGGATTTTTGGGCAGAATATCTTTCCAAAGACGTGAAATATCTATCCGATTTTTCATCCAAAGACTACACTGCTAATGCCATAATGCTTATGCCGATAGTAAGCCTGGCTGAGTATTTGCCCATAGATATGCAGGTGGTGGGCAGATTTGACCAATGGGACGAGACCGATAACACAGCCAATAAGAACCTCTTAACTGCCATAACCGCAGGTTTGAATTATAACTTTTTGCACGACGACAGCGCGGTTCCAGCCATGCAGCTTCAATTGAACTACACCACCAAAAGCTACGATGAAGCAAAATCTGCTGCTGCCTTTGCCAATGGTAAAAAGGACAGTGATCAGCTAATGTTGCAGCTAAAATGGCGCTTTGCCAATACAGTAAAATAAGGAGATATAAATGAATAACACATACAAAGCAATCGTTCTGGCCCTCAGTCTTAGCATCTGCGCGATTCCCATGTTCGCCAAAGGTGGGCAGATCACCTGTTCCGGCTCAACAACCGTTCTGCCAGTAGCTCAGGCGACAGCAGAAGCCTTTATGGATGCTAATCCCAATGTAAATATCTCTGTTCGCGGTGGTGGATCAGGCGTTGGCGTGGCTGCCTTGCAGAATAAAACTGTGGATATCGCCAATTCCAGCCGTCCCATGAAAGCCAAAGAAATCAGTGCTTGTAAATCAAAGGGGATAAATCCCACAGCCTATGCAGTAGCTAATGACGGCATTTGCATAGTAGTGCACAAGAACAATGCAGTTCGCGACCTGAGCGTTGCCCAGATTAAAGCCATTTATACCGGAAAGATAAAGAATTGGAAAGAAGTTGGAGGCCCCAGCTTACCTATAGTAGTTGTATCACGCGATGTTGCCTCTGGCACCTTCGAAGTATTTAACGAGAAAGCCCTTGGTGGAGCAAAGGTAGATGCCTCTGCTCAGCTTCTGGCGTCGAACAATGCTGTTGTTACTACGGTTGGCAGCACTCCAGGTGCCATTGGCTATGCAGGCCTTGGGTATGTGAACGACAATGTGAAGGTGGTAACTGTTAATGGCATTACTCCTAATGAAACTACAATTAAAAACGGAAGCTTCCCGCTATCCCGCAAGCTGTATATGTACACCAATGGCAAAGCAACTGGTGAAGTAGCCCGCTATATTAGCTTTATTCAGTCAGCAGCAGGGCAGGCAATAGTGAAAGCACAAGGCTTTATAACATTAAACTAAGCGTCATCAATAAGAGAACTTCAGGTTGGGAGCCTGGCATATGCCATGCTCTCTCCTGTTTATCAAGGTGGTTATGAAGACATATAAAGAGCGATTGTTCCAGGGGATAACCTATATAGCTTCGCTATTTACCATTGTAGCATTATTGGGCATTATCTACAGTCTCTTTCACGAAGGGCTGCCCATGTTCAGTGTGGTATCTACCAAAGAGTTTTTTGGCAGCAGTGCCTGGTATCCCACCCATGAAAACCCCGAGTTTGGAGCCTATACACTGATAGTTGGAAGCCTCTATGTAACCCTGGGAGCATTAGTAATCGGCGTACCACTTGGTTTAGGCTCGGCAATATTCATCTCCGAGATTGCCGGCAACCGATTAAAAGAGATAGCCAAACCCATAATAGAATTACTTGCGGGAATCCCATCTGTGGTTTATGGCTTGTTTGGTATGGCTTTCTTAGCTCCATTGATACGGGATTGGTTTCACTTAAGTACTGGCTTGAACGTGTTTACCGCATCCATAATCCTTGGTGTTATGATCGTGCCGATTATAGCCAGCATGAGCGAAGATGCCCTGTCCAATGTGCCAAAAAGCCTTAGAGAAGCCGCCTTAGCTCTGGGTGCTACCAGGATTGAATGCATATTTCGCACAGTTATCCCCGCTGCTAAAAGCGGCATTATCGGGAGCGTGCTGATGGGATTTGGCAGAGCAATAGGCGAGACGATGGTGGTGCTAATGGTTTCGGGTGGAAGCGCACAAATTCCTAAGAGCATATTTGAATCTACCCGCCCAATGACATCTACCATAGCCGCAGAAATGGGAGAAACGGTAGTGGGCGACCTGCATTACCAATCTCTGTTTGCACTGGCTATCTTGCTGTTTGGCATAACCTTTGTTTCAAACCTCGTAACGGAGCTGGTGTTCTTGAAAAGGAGCTCGCGATGAACAAGCGCAAGCTATACAGCTACCTTGGCACCGGCATACTTGGAGTTGCTTTATTCATTACATTTATGTTTCTGCTGGTGTTCATCAGTCGCATGTTCTTCATGGGCTACAGGGTTATCAGCTGGGAATTTATCTTTAGTGCTCCCCGCAATGCCATGACCGAAGGCGGGATATATCCTGCCATAGTTGGAACTTTTTGGCTTACTACTTTAGCAATCCTGATTGCTTTGCCCCTGGGTGTGATGACCGCAATTTACCTTACCAGCTACGGGAAACCGGTGTGGATGGTAAAGGTGCTGAAGATTGCCATAAACACACTGGCTGGAACTCCCTCAATTATCTTTGGCTTGTTCGGAATGGCTATCTTTGTATCATTTATGGGTTTTGATGTTTCGCTTTTATCGGGTTCCTTAACGCTTGCCATACTTGCCTTGCCCATGATTATAAATACTACCGAAGAAGCCATCAGGACTGTTCCGCAGGACTTCGAACACGCTTCCCTGGCATTGGGCGCAACCAAGCGACAAACCATCATGCGGGTTATATTGCCCACTGCTTTGCCAAACATCCTTACGGGAACCATCATTAGTATAGGTCGTATTGCCGGCGAAACTGCGCCCATTATGTTCACGGCTGCCACCTTCTTCTCGCGCAGGCTGCCCAAGAGCGTAGGCGATGAAGTGATGGCATTACCCTATCATATCTATGCACTTATGACCGAGGGCACGCATGCTGAGTCTCAGGTGCCCATAGCCTACGGGACTGCTCTGGTCTTACTGATGATGGTGCTTATTATCAGTGCTGTGGCTATCTATGTACGTTATTCCATCAGGAGAAAAAGAAAATGGTAAAAACAAGGATATACGCTGAAAACTTAAATCTATGGTTCGGTAAGAATCAGGTTTTGCACAACGTGAACTTCCCTTTATACGAAAAGAAAGTAACAGCTATCATTGGCCCCTCCGGCTGTGGTAAATCCACCCTGCTACGCTGCTTCAACCGTATGAATGACCTTATACCGGAAACCAGAATAGAAGGCAAAATAAGCTTGGGGGAACAAGACGTGTATGGCTCTAAAACCGACGTTACTCAGATAAGGGCAAAGGTTGGCATGGTTTTTCAAAAGCCCAATCCCTTCCCCAAAAGTATATATAACAATGTTGCCTTTGGCCTCGTAATTCAGGGCAAGCATAGCAAGTGCGACATTCACAGCCGGGTGGAAGAAAGCCTAAGGGCTGCATGGCTGTGGGACGAAGTGAAAGACAGGTTGCATTCGCCCGCCATGGCATTATCGGGAGGACAGCAGCAAAGGCTGTGCATTGCCCGCGCTTTGGCAAACAACCCCGAAGTTCTACTTCTCGACGAGCCTACCTCTGCCCTTGATCCACAGTCCACGGCAAAGATCGAAGAGCTGTGCCTGGAGCTGAAGAAAAGCGTGTCTATTCTGATAGTTACCCATAACATCGCACAGGCGGGAAGAATCTCAGATTACACGGCTTTTATGTATCTGGGGCAGTTGGTGGAGTTCGATGAAACCGAAAAGGTTTTCACTGTTCCCCAAGACAAACGAACTGAAGCTTACCTAACCGGCGTTTTCGGTTAAATTATAAATAGCATTGCGAATGGAGATATAGATGATTAACAGCAAAAAGCAAGAACTAAAACAGCTTCTTATGGCACAGGCTACCCTTGTGGAAAAGATGGTAAGCATGGCTATTGGCGGACTATATTCCACGGGAGCGAGTTTCGTGGACGAAGTAATGATATTTGAAAAGCGGGTAAACCAAATAGAGATGGAACTGGAAAGCAAATGCACGTCCATTATCGCTCTGCACCAGCCTGAAGCCAAAGATTTGCGCCAGATACTTATGATATACAAGATAAACAACGATCTTGAACGCCTGGGCGATCAAGCAGTGAACATAGCCGAAAGCGCAGCGCAGCTTATTGGTAATCCCGTTATTGTGGAATTGCCTGAACTGGTAACCATGAAGGATGCCACTCTGGCAATGCTAAAGGAAAGCCTGGATGCCTTTGCTAAAGAGGATGTATCCGCAGCGCGCAAGGTGTGTAATGACGACAACATTGTGGATGACCTGAACCGCTCTATCTACAAACACTTGGTGAAGCTAATGAAAGCTCAGCCACAACAGATAGACCTCTATCTACACGTTCTTAGAATAGCTAAGAATCTGGAGCGCATTGGTGACCTATCTACCAATATAGCAGAGAACACCATCTACCTGGCTAGAGGAAGAAGCATAAAGCATCATAGCGAAGACGACTAAGACGGGTTTAATAATGCCAGGTTACAGGCTTGGCATAGCTTAGCGGTCGGCAGGAAGCTTACTTTTTAGCCGTCTTAGTGCTTTTTGCTTATGCTGCTTGGTTTTCTCTACGCTGATGCCCAGCTTTTGGGCAATTTCCTTTAGGCTAAGGCTTTCGGTGAAAGACAGCCGAATAATGTTTTGCTCCAGTTCCGGCATGTCTTGTGGCAGATTTAATGGAGATATATCGGTTTCTGCTTCGTCTCTTGCAGATAGGCTGCTAGTATGTTCTTCGGAGAGTTCGCTGGTGCTGTAGCTTTGTCCCAGTTCTCTGCGAATAGCTTCCAGCACCTGTTTCTTTATCCAGTAAACGGCATAAGTGCTGAATTTCGTTTCCTTACTGGGAGAATAATTCTGGCAGGCTTTGAACAAGCCCAAAAGGCTTTCCTGCTGCAAATCCTCCATTGGGATACCACACTTGCGGTAGTTCGCAGCAATGCTGAAGGCAAGCTTGCGGTAGCTTGGTAGAATCTCTTCAAAAACTGGCTTTTCTGTCATGTGAGTATTTTGAAGCTGTATTGGGGAGCCTAATGCTAAAGCTGGTGCCCATCCCCGGTTCGCTGCTTACTTCTATCTTGCCATTATGCAGAATAACTATATGCTTCACTATTGCCAGCCCCAATCCGGTTCCGCTGTTCAGCCTGTTGCGCGAAGGATCGGCTACATAGAATCGCTCGAAAATGCGAGGCAAATGGGATGGGTCTATGCCGATGCCGGTATCGCTCACTTTGAATGTAACATCATTGTTAACCGCCTGGCAGTGGATGTTTATGCTCCCGGAGTCTGTGTAGCGCAATGAGTTCTGCACCAGATTTATAAACACCTGCTCCAGCTTAAAGGGGTCACAGGCAAAGCGGGGGAGGTTTTCTTCAAGAATCAGGTTGAATTTCAGCCCCTTAGCCTCAATGTGCGGGGCAAGAATCATCTGGAGGTTATCAAAAAAGGTGTTCAGGCTAATCTCCTGCATGCTAATCTCGCTGGTGCGTTCCAAACGAATAAGCTGTTCCAAATCGCTAATCAGGTGGATAAGGCGATCGGTGTGGTTGCCGATAATCTTTAAGTATCGTTCGCTATCGGCATTGGGATTGTCCTGCATAGCCTCGGTGAAGCCCTTAATTGCCGTTAGGGGAGTTCTTAGCTCATGAGCAAGGTTAACCACGAAATCCTTTTTCATCTTTTCTGCTGCACGGATGGCGGCTATGTCTTGCAAGATAAATACTCTGCGGCGGGCGGCATCATTTTTACTGCAAGACAATAGGAAACCAGCTTCGCCAATTTGGATTTCGGTCATTAGCCTGTCCTGAGTTGCCTCGCCTTCCTTTATCTTCTGCAATAGCACCGGCTCGCGGATAACGTCCCAGTAATATTGCTGGATGTCGGGATTATAGGCATTAAACAGATTCATAAAGGCCTCATTGGCCCACACCAGCCTGCCTTCTGGGTTTTGTGACCACAGCACATCATCGATGCTGCTTAGCACCAGTCTAAGCTCTTCGCGATGAATAGCAAGATGATGGATAGTGTTGTCGAGCTTGCCCAGCATGCTGTTCAGGTTTTGAGCCAAGTGGTCGAATTCGTCCAGTTCGAGACTGGGGATGCGTTGGCTGTGATCCCCCTGGGCAATGCGTTCGGCGGTTTTTGATATTTCACGGTAGTGCTTGCGTAGCTTATTTTGGATGGTAGCCAGCATAAATGCTACTACTATTATCATACCAATAAGGATTGTCCAGTCGGGCAGATTGGCGAAAAGCAATGTGCCCAAAACCAGTAGGATTACCAAATGAGATACTATAAGGGTGTAAGACAAGCTATGCTTATCCAAGCTCTTCCTCCTGAGAGGTTTGAAAACGATATCCAACCCCACGAATGTTAGCAATCATACTGGCAAAGTCGCCCAGCTTCTCGCGTAGATTGCGGATGTGCACATCAACGGTGCGCTCTATCACCACTTTGTCTGTTCCCCACAGGTAGTCCAGTATCTGGCTACGATTGTAAACCCAGCCGGGACGCTTGGTAAGTAGCTGAAGTATCTTGAATTCAGTAAGGGTGAGGTCGGCGCGCTTGTTGTATATGTGCACTTCGTAACGATTGAAGTCTATTACAAAATCTGGGGTGATGCTAAGCACATTTTTTGAGCTTTCCCAACTGCTGCGACGAAGCACGGCATTGATTCGGGCAAGCAGTTCTTTGGCATCAAAGGGCTTGGTAATATAATCATCTGCACCATACTCCAGCCCCATTATCTTGTCTTCAATATCGGTTCTGGCAGTTAGCATGATAACGGGGATGGATTCCGTTGCGGGATTGCTTTTCAACTGTTTGCAGGCTTCCATGCCGTCCATATCTGGCAACATCAGGTCTAAGAGGATTAGGTCTGGTATCACCTGCTGCAGTAACAGCAGCATGGGCTGGGCTGTCGAGAAGCCTTTGCAGGCGTATCCAGCACTTTCCAGCTTTAGTTGTAACAGCTCCAGAATATCCGATTCGTCTTCTACCATAAAGATTTGTTTACGCATTCCTCACACCCTTCATCTAAGATTATTTTGCTTTCGCGATACACGATTACCATAAGCTGAAAGCGATTGAATTAGACAAGCAAAAAGGCTCAAGATTGGGTTAAATAATCTTAACACATTGAGAAAAGCTCATCAGTAGGCAGTGTATGCCCCATCCAAAGGGGCGGACATTACTGAATGCTATGCTATTGCTGTTCGATATGCCTGGGGATGGAGAAGAACATGGTGGTACCAAAATCAGGCTTGCTTAAAGCCCACACTTTACCATTATGACGCTCAATTATCTTTTTTACAATCGCCAGGCCTATGCCAGTGCCGCTAAATTCCTTGTCCTTGTGTAAACGCTGAAACGCCTCAAATATCTTAGGCATATACTCCATTTTGAATCCTACACCACTGTCCTTTACGTAGTAAACAATGTTGTTATCACTAAGGTAGTAGCCAATATGGATTCTGCGGTAAGCTTTGGTGGAACAGAACTTGAAGGCGTTTTCCAGCAGATTTTGCCAAACCTGGTTAATTAGCGTTTCATCTGCATAGCATTCTGGTAATTCATCAATGCTCACCATGAACTCAAGAGGAGCGAGGCCATTGGCAATGTGGATGCATTGCTCATCCACCATTGCACGCATATTGACCATCACAGGCTTAAGCGCGTTTCTATTCAGCTTAGCCAAATCCAGTAGTTCGCGGATTAGTGTATCCATCCTATGTGAGGTATTGCGTATGGTACCAAGCAAGTTGTTGGCGTGGTCGGGCAAGTTCGGCGCGTAATCCTCCATTAAGATACTGCAAAAGCCGTCGATGGTGCGTAATGGTGCCCGCAAATCGTGAGCAATAGAATAAGAGAAAGCTTCCAGTTCCTTGTTTGCTGTGGAAAGCTGCATTGTGCGTTCATTCACCTTTTGTTCAAGTTCTATTGAGTGCTGTTTTATCTGGTCTATCAATTCCAGTTGATGAAGCACAATAGCAAGTTGGTTGGCGAATTCATCGGCTATCTCGCGGTGCTCATCGGTGAATAAGTCCTCTTGCGTGGAGGAGAACCACAGGAATCCAACCAGTTCATTTTGCATAATCATGGCATTGTACATCATTGAGTTTATGCCATCGGCTAACAGCTTTTGTTTTACTGGCATGCCGGGCCTGGGGATTTCATCATGAACACGGTTTTCCAAAATTGTCTTTCGCGTCCTTAGCTCGTTTAAGTATTGCAGAGAAGGTTGGTAAGGACGGTTTATGGAAAGATAATCATACTCACCTTGCGGTTTCTTGAGTGCTGGGAAGGAAACCACTCCATCTCTATAGACATTAACAGTTAGAATAGTGAAGGGGATAAGGGTTTGTAGCTTCTCCACAGCAGCATTACAGACTGATTCCAGCGATAGAGTTTCCAACACAATGCTATCTATTTCCCGTAAGATTTCCAGACGGTTTGCGTAGCGGTTTCGCTGCTCCTCTGCCCTTTTCCTCTCGGTTACATCCAAGGCAACTCCACCAATCATCGGCTCCGCATTGGGATTCGGAAGAACAAACTTGGTAGTATCATAGTAGTGCATACTACCGTCCTTGTGCCTAATCTCCTCTATCGCATGCAGCATTCCCTGTTCCATGGTCATCGCGTCCTCAGCCAGGATTGTTTGTGCCAGATCATCGTTGTAAACTTCCCGAGGTGTCTTACCTATCAAGTCGTCAGAGAACACCAGGTTTTTCAGATAGCGGTTCATAAAGAGCACCCTGCTCTTGCTGTCCTTTATGAAGGCACCTCCGGGGAGGTTATTCATAAAGAGGTCAAAGCGTTTCTGGCTTTCCCGGATGGCTACCTGATCGGCAATTCGGTCGGAGACATCTCTGATAACTGCCAAAATGCCATCAATCTGGTTATCGGTAACTATTGGTGTGCTGCTAACCTCCATCTGGCGAAGCTCACCTTTATGGTTCAATGCGTCCAATTGGTACATTCTATGACCCAGATATCCCTTTCTTCTTTCTTCGGCATGACTAAGCAGCATTTGGTGATGATTTGTATGAATGTATTGCAGCATGTTTACTGCAGTATTATCAACGTTGCTTATACCAAGAAAGTCCTTGGCTTTTTGATTTGCATAAGATACAAAGCCATTCAAATCATGCACGATTATCAGGTCTTGAGCGGTTTCAGTTAGTAGGCGATATCTTTCTTCACTTTGAGCAAGAACCTGTTGAGCGGATCGCCGTTCCACTATTTCTGCAATAATTCTGGCAGCAGTGTGAAGCTTCCTCTTGGCCTGCTCAATAATATAGGGTGGTCTGTGCAGATATGCCTCGGCTCTATCGAGAATGTCTTGGGTATCCAATGAGTATCTTTGTGACAGCTCACGCAGTTTCGCAACATCTTTGGGTGGACTTCCGTAGCCAACATTTATTGCTCCGATAACACCGGTTGAGGTGGTAATTGGAACAGTATATATTCTAATACCACCGTTGCATTCGATATCTACTACTTTGCCGGATTCTATAGCCTTTTTTGATGCGTCTGTCCAGCATGACTCATGGCATAGCCATTTCCCACACAACATGGCCTCATGGTTATCATCTGTGTCGCACAGTTCACGAGACGAATTATCCAGCAATCTACACCACGCAGATGAGTACATGCTAATGGCATAATCACCATTTTTCTCGTAAACGACGGATGAAGTGTCTAGTAATGAAAGATAATCACCTACCAATTGCTTCAACACATCTTTTCCTACAGAGTCCAAAATCAGCCTGCTCGTGTTGTTCTCGCTAATATCGCCATATTCGGACAAAAACTCCACATCATAATCGTGACGGCTGAGCATCCACTCGATGCTGCGTAGAGCTTCTTCCTGTTTTCGGCGTTCGGTAATGTCTGTAAAGATACATTGGGTTTGCTTAAAATTGCCATATTCGTCGTGGATAACCTTGCCGTTAAAACTAACCAGGATGAGATTTCCATCCTTTCTCAACAGATGAAATTCCACATCTTCAATATGTCCGGCAACTCTGAATCTGGGGAAGTTTTGGGCAAAGTGCTCCCTATCCTTTTCGGGAAGGATGTCTGCGAAATTTAGCCCGATAATATCATCGCGGTCATAGCCCAAAGCCCTTAACCAAGCTTTATTCACAGTTAAGAAAAACCCATTAACATCTAAAGACTGATATGCCACAGGTGCATTTTCATACAAACTGCGGAACTGCTTCTCGCTAACTTCCAGACTTAGCTTATCGCGCCTGATCTGCATTCTATGAACCATTATCTGCCCCAACAGCACAGTAGCTATGGGGTAGATTACCAACACAGGAAGGCTGATTGCCCCTAACACAGCTCCCCAAGAGGCTCGAGGCATCAATAGCATCAGATAAAGCATTGTTACGTGAGTAACAACTCCAAGAGAGTAAAATTCTACAAAGCCGTAAGGACGCTTCCAAACAAAATGAATCCTCTTCCAGAAAGCACCCCATAATACCGCGGTGATAATAACTGACACACCTGTGTAAATTCCCGGACCTCCTACAATAATCCGGTAGATAATCGCCATCGTCGCCGCTATCCCAGCAGGAATGGAACCAAAGAACATTCCCGTTAAGCTTAGAAGTATTGACCGGGTATCAAAAACAATGCCCTGTTGTAGCACCCATGGATTTAACATTATTGCCAATGCGACTATGCCCAGGCTGAATCCGGTTAATATCTCGGCCATAATTCCGCGCTTGTAATTACGCAGAGTTACTGTGTCGAATATTATCCCCAAAGCAAGTAGTAGTGCAGCGTTGTATATAAGCTCGACAAACACTTTCTGATTCATCCTATCCTCGCAGCAGCAAACGCCTGATTAGATACAATTATTGAGATATTATCAGTCTTTTGGCAATTCGTTTATATCCAGCCAATAATGCCCTAAAAGGCTAACCACTTCCACAAACTTAGAAAATTCTACAGGCTTGCGGACATAGCTGTTGGCTCCATTATTGTATGCAGTAATTAAATCTCGCTCTTCATTAGATGAGGTCATAACTACCACTGGGATATGTTTGGTTTTTTCGTTTTGACGGATGCGTCTTAGCACTTCGTTTCCATCAATCTTGGGGATGTTTAAATCCAGCAGAATTAAATCGGGTTTGCTGTGAGGATCACGGGATGAGTATTCACCCAGGCAAAACAGGTAATCAATGGCTTCTGAACCGTCTTCCACAACTTCCAGTTTAGAGCCAATCTGGCTTTTCGATAGTGCTCGTTTTGTCAGCTCGACATCCGAGGGGCTATCTTCAACCAACAAAATACTGTGTAAACTCACTTCTTCCTCCTGATAATACACTTAATCACTCAGGCTGATGGCACTTATCTTTACCCACATGTCTACATCCAGCCCAAGAATTCAACCTAATGAACTATAGACTATTGTGTCAAGATAACTCGCTAAGTACCATATTGTTTGTAACGGCTGATACATGCAATCTCCAGCCATAGACACAGTGCTAGTTTCGCTTGACTAATCCCCCAAGAGATAATTAGTTGGCTACAATTATCGTTACAATAGGAGATAATGATGCTGAACAAAGAAGAACTTAGCCTGGTTTCCCCTTGCGGGATATATTGTGCCGAATGTGCCGCGTACAAGGTAAAAGACAATCCGGATCTGCTAAAAGTCTTGCTTGCTAACGGGATGAAAGCAGAAGACCTGCCATGCCCTGGTTGCCGGGCAGTGGATGGTAACTGTCTCCACCTTCCGGCCAGGTGCGAGAACTACATTTGTGCCCTGGATCATGAAGTGGATATGTGTTTTGAATGCCGTGATTTCCCCTGCAACAAACTTCATCCTGCCGCCGATAGAGCAAATTCGCTTCCCCATAATATGAAGCTTTTTACCCAATGCTATATTAAGACACACGGGATTCAGGCCTGGAAAGATCAGTATCAGGCAATGCGAAAGCGCTATTTTACCGGCAAAATTAGCTTCGGCAAAGGGCCTCTGATCGACAATGAACAATAGAGATATGGTTTAACTACCCTATTGAAGATAAGAGTGGGCTATAAGTGATGCATATTTATGCCCACCATAATGGGTTACAGCAGAAAGACACTTTTCTGCCTGTCCTGTCGAGCAAAATCTTTTCTTCCCTGCTGCTTCCTTGCTGCTTTCCTGTATTCGACACAGGATAGCTTCAAGGAAGCAGCAGGGAAGCACCGCTTATAGTCCACAAAAAACAGAGGATAGTGAAGAAATCAGAATTGGCTTGACAGAACTATGCAAGCCTTAATAAATGCCCAAACTGAGGTAAAATATGACAAATGCTATAGTATTCTTAGGAATTCAAGGCAGTGGAAAAGGAACTCAAGCCAAATTACTTGCTGAATGGACAGGTTATCAGCATGTAAACATAGGCGATTTGTTTAGAGAGCAGATAGCTTCGCAAAGCGAGATTGGGCAAATGGTGAAGTCTATCATCGCCAAGGGAGATTTGGTGGATGATGGTACTGTTTTCAAGCTAATCAGCAGCTCTTTAAAGCCATCTGTTGCTGGCATTATTTTCGATGGATTTCCTCGCAATAGAGCTCAGGCAAAGTTTTTGATGGCAAACTACAAGTTGTTACGGGTATATTATCTCAGCTTGGGACAAGCAGAGGCACTAAAGCGAATAAGCTCCCGCCGGGTATGCAGTAACTGTGGCGAAAATTATAATCTGATTAGCCGCATCCCCAGGCTTGAAGGCATTTGTGATCTATGTGGCGGAGAGTTGAAGCAACGTGGGGACGATTCCGATGCAGCCATTGCCCAGCGAGTGAAGGAGTTTTATGCCCAAACCTATTCTCTAAAGAAGTTATTCGCCGATTCCGGCTTGCTGAAGTCCATCCCCGCCTCAAAAGGCATTATTGAGATCAGCGAAGATATCAAAGAAGACATCAAAAGCTTATAGGGCAAGTAATAATGCCAGAAAACCAGAGCTCTGCCCCGCTTAAACACATAGAACTAGTAGCTTATTTGCTTGCAGGCTGGAGCTTTATAGTAATATTTGTAGAGCCGATTATAGACTTTTACACAAACTATCGGATGATAGAATTTGCTACCGCTCTGGCAAATCTATTTCTGCTATCATTAACTATCCTGAATAGAGTGTTACAACCAGATGTATCCAGGAAAAAGGGAATGGTTTTGGCAGACTTGGGGATGTTACTAATGGGAGCGATGCTACTCATATATCAGGCTAAGTTCGTAATATTCTTTTTACTTATCCGGCAGACATTCTATATAATGCAATTCATAATATTCAAAGCCTTTGAGGGAAGGCTATACAAGTTGCTTACCGGCAATCCGCCAGTATCGTTAATGCTCAGTTTTGCGGTGGTAATCTTTATTGGTACTGTGCTTCTGATGCTTCCGGCATCTTCATCCCATGGCGAAGTTACCCATTTCCTGGATGCATTGTTTACTTCCACCTCGGCAACTTGTGTAACAGGCTTGGTGGTAGTGGATACAGGCACATATTTTTCTATCTTTGGGCAGATCGTTATCCTTTTGCTAATCCAGATTGGTGGTTTGGGTATAATGACTATATCAACCGCCTTTGCGCTGATAATGGGGCAACGGCTCACTTTGAAGCTGGAAAATGTGATGCAGCGTGTAGTTGGCGACACACAAGAACTGAACATTCTGCACCTCTTGCGCAGCATTGTATTAGTTACCGTTGTGATAGAATTTTTGGGTGCAATGCTGTTGTTCACCAAGTTCATGAAGCTAATGCCCACAACGCAAGCCTTGTATTATAGCGTGTTCCATTCGGTTTCTGCTTTTTGCAATGCCGGTTTTGCTCTCTGGGGCGATAGCATGTCCGCATTTGTTGGTAGTCCATTGGTAAATATGTCCATAACCGGACTGATAATACTGGGTGGACTGGGCTTTTCTGTGTTGATAGACTTATACCGCTATTTTTTGTCTCGAGACAAGGTAAAGAAACTCACACTGCATACGAAGATAGTTTTGGCCTCCAGTAGCGGTCTTATATTACTTGGCTTTGCCACTCTGTTTGTGGCCGAATACTATGGAGTTATGAAGAATTTCACAGTTAGCCACAGGCTCTTAAGCTCATGGTTTCAATCGGTAACCATGCGCACAGCAGGTTTTAATACCATAGATATTAGCAGGTTTAGCTCTGCTTCGGTGCTTATGGCACTGGCGCTGATGTTCATTGGAGCTTCGCCTGGCTCAACGGGAGGTGGCGTTAAAACCACTACCTTCACCGTTATGGTGCTTTCTGTGGTATCGATGCTAAGGGGTAAGAGAGATTTAACTATCTTTAACCGCAAGATAGCAGAATCTAATGCCAGGGAAGCTACAACGCTACTATCCCTGGCAGCATCGATAGTTTTCGCAATTGTGTTCATTTTGCTGCTAATTGAGCCTCTACCATTTGAGAAAGTGCTGTTTGAAGCTATATCGGCATTTGGAACAGTGGGGCTATCGATGGGCATTACATCGGACTTAAGCTATTCGGGAAGAGTGCTGATAACACTTTTAATGTATATTGGGCGAATTGGCCCCTTAACGATGATCTATGCCTTTTCCATAAGGAAACGGCAACCTAATGTAAACTTTGCAGAAGAGAAGATAGCAATTGGCTAATCAGCCATAAGGAGCTACAATGGCAAGATACGCAGTAATCGGACTTGGGCGTTTTGGTATGACTGTTGCCAGGATATTGGCAGAAAACGGCATGGAAGTAATCGCTATAGATAAAAAGCAAGAACTGGTGGATGAGGTAAGCGCATTAGTTACATCAGCCATCTGCATGGATTCTACCGACGAATCGGCATTGCGCTCGCAAAACTTGAATGAGGCTGATGCAGTGATAGTGGGAATTGGCAGCAATATTCAAGAATGCATCCTTACTTCAGCCATTCTAAAGAAAATTGGTGTGGGGATAATATATGCCAAGGTTGAATCACAACTACATGGCCGTATCTTATCGTTGATAGGTGTGCAGCATACACTGCTCCCGGAAGAGATGGTTGGTAACCAACTTGCCAAGACCCTTATTTCACGCAACATCCTGGAATACGTAAATCTCTCCAGCGGACACATCGTTGTGGAAATGATAGCCCCGCGGGAGTTTGTGGGCCGTCCCTTGCAGGAACTGGCTTTACCAACTCAACGCGGAGTGAACGTAGTGGCAATAAAGTATAACTACCTATCTGTTACCGATGATGGTAGAAACGTTATAGAGAAGCGGATGAACGATATGCCCGGGGCAAATGACATTATCAATGATGGTGATGTGCTGATCCTGCTTGGCCCCAAGGGCAATGTTGATAAGCTGATATACGAGACTTCGGTAAACAAGGACTGATTTATGAAAAACTCTCTTAAGTCAAAATATCATATTATGATAGCCATTTTATTCGGCTTAATAACCCTGCAAACTGTCTTTCTACTGGTAGCGGTTGGAAATGCAAAGGATTTGTATAGCCTGGCGGTGGATATTCATTCCATAGTTATTGTATTTGTGTTTCTAATCTTCGTATATATAGTAGTGTTGTATAACTATATACCCTATCGCCTGCATAGGGCTATCAAAGAGGTGGGATCGCTGGTGGAGAGTATATCCAATGGCAATTATCAGCTCGATATAGATAGCAGCACCTATGATCAGGATAAGGACTTTCAAGACCTTATCTTTGCACTGGATAGGATGCTGGGGATAATAATGCGCTTTGACCAGGTGAAGGCAGATAAGATTTTTGAGCATCATCAACGAATTCAACTGCTTATAAATTTGCTGCCTCAAGCGGTGCTGATATCGAGCGCAAACGGAGACGTTGTGTACTGCAACGAAAACATGCGCAAGCGTTTCCCTATGATAACCGAAATGGTGAATCTGAATGAGTTGATAATCAAGAATGATTATCATACTCGCATTCTGTCGGTGATGATAGACGCCCTTAGATATGGAAACAACATCTATGATGTGGTGGTGGAAGATCTTATTTATCTGGGAAAAGCCAGAATAAACGGCTCTGTTGTCCGCAATAGAAAAGGCATCTCTTCCGGGGCGGTGTATGTTCTGGACTTTGTAGATCATGAAAAACTCGATTAGGGTTGTTTACGAAAACCCCGATTCACTTCGGCTGGATAAATATCTGGTGGAACTGAACATTCAAGAGCTATATTCACGCAGTTTTATCGAAAGGTTGATTGACGAAGACCGCATACTGGTAAACAATATCCCAGTGAAGAAAAGCTATCCACTAAAAGATGGCGACGAGATAGTGCTTAATCTGCCTGAGCCGGTGCCTTTGGAAGTTTATGCCCAGGACATACCTCTGGAAATTGTGTATGAAGATGATGATCTTGCCGTTATAAACAAAGAACCGGGTATGATAGTTCACCCCGGCTTTGGTAATCCTGATAACACCTTGGTAAATGCAATCATGCACCATTTTGGCAACAATCTGTCCAGTGGCAGGGAAGTAAACCGTCCGGGTATTGTTCACCGTTTAGACCGGGGTACATCGGGATTGATAATGATAGCAAAGAATGATGCCACGCAAGCCAAGCTATCGGACATGTTTGCAAACAGAGAAATCAAGAAGACCTATCTGGCCATAACAGCGGGTGTGCCCGAACCAAGTGGATCCATAGAAACATACATAAGCAGAAGCATCAAGAATCCCCGCATGATGTGTGTGACTGATGAAGGCAGATTTGCTTTAACACACTACGAAACTATCAAGACCTGGCACTATTTTGCCCTGCATAAGGTTAATCTTGAAACCGGAAGAATGCATCAGATAAGGGTGCACTTTGCTTACATAAACTATCCAATATTGGGCGATTTGCTGTATAACACCAGGAAGTATGTGCATTCCCTGGTGCCTCAGAACATGAAACGTAAGATTACCGAACTGCTAACCACTCACCTGCACCGACAAGCCTTGCATGCCTGGAAACTGGAGTTTGTGCATCCCTTTAGCGGAAAGCTGATAAGCGTTACTGCTTCATTGCCAGAGGACATAGCCTACACTTTAGAGTGGCTGGACAAGTATTTTGCTATTGACACAGATAGCAGCGACATTAAAAAGATACTCGAAGGAGAAAACTGAGATTGACAGACTTAAACATAAACACTAACAACAGCATATTCAGCAGCATTGAAGATGCCATTGAGGCTATTAAGGCCGGCGAAATGATAATCGTGGTGGACGATGAAAACCGCGAAAATGAGGGTGACCTGCTAATGGCAGCAGACCTTATAAGCCCCGCACAGGTTAATTTTATGATTAGCCACGGTAAAGGCTTATTGTGCGTGCCCATGGAAGCTGAAGCAGCCCAAAGGCTGGACATCCCCCTAATGACCAGCAAAACCAATGACAGGCAGGGGACGAAATTCACCATCTCAGTGGATGTGATAAAGGGAACCACAACGGGAATCTCAGCGACAGAGCGGGCAATGACCATCAAAGCTCTTGCCGATCCCAATAGCAATGCTGCCATGTTCATGCGTCCCGGCCACATCTTTCCCTTATTGGCAGAGAAGGGGGGAGTTTTGCGTAGAGCTGGGCACACGGAAGCTGCCGTGGACTTAGCTAAGTTTGCGGGACTGAACCCTGTGGGTGCAATATGTGAGATTATCCGCGAAGATGGAGAGATGGCACGTCTTGATGATCTTATTCCCTTTGCCAGGGAGCATAACTTAAAGATTATAACCATAGAATCCCTTATTCATTGGCGCAGAAAGAAAGAGCGAATGGTGCATCATGTATCAAAGGCAAAATTGCCCACTAAGTATGGCCAGTTCGATATTATTACCTACGTAAGCAACATATCAGACGAATACCATTTAGCATTGGTGATGGGAGAGATAAATCGCGATGAATCCATCCTGGTTCGGGTTCATTCGGAGTGTTTAACCGGAGATGCCCTGCATAGCTTGCGCTGTGACTGTGGTGAACAGCTTGCCAAAGCCTTTGAAATGATTGCCGAAGAAGGCAGGGGAGTGATTCTATACATGCGCCAGGAAGGTAGAGGAATTGGGCTTTTGAACAAGATAAAAGCCTACCACTTGCAAGATAATGGGGCAGATACTGTACAGGCTAATCTGGAGCTTGGCTTTCCTGAAGACCTGCGTGATTACGGCATTGGGGCACAGATTCTAAAGGACTTGGGGCTCAAAAAGATCAGACTGCTTACCAACAATCCCAAGAAGATAGTTGGTTTAACCGGCTACGGTCTGGAGATTGTGGAGCGTGTGCCGATAGAGATTGAAGCCGTTGACGAAAACCGGCTGTATCTTAGCACCAAGAAAACCAAAATGGGGCACATTCTGCATGAAGTTTAGCTTCAAACTTGCGCTTTCCTTGTTGCTTCTGGCTGGTTTTATACCAGTTCTAAATGCCAAGATTCCCAAATATGTTGGCTTTGTTAACGACTTTGCCGAACTAATGACACCTGAAACCCGAAACCGTATAAACGACTGGGCAATTGAGCTACGCGAGAAAACAGGCTGCGATTTCTTTATAGCCACCTTTCCTGATATTGGAGGAGCTAATGAAGTTGATTTCGGTGTTCAAGTATACAAAGAATGGACAATTGGCAGTAAGCGCGACGAAGGCGTATTGGTAATGCTGGCTTTGGCAGAGCGTAAGCTGCGCATTGAGGTTGGTTATGGCTCCGAAGGCTATATTACCGATGCTTATGCGAGTGAAGTATATCAAACCATGCGGAGCTATCTTGGCAGGGGTAACGAAAACTGGGATGAAGCCTTTACACAGGGCAGCCTGATGCTGTTATCAAAATTTGCCGAAGAAAAGGGCGTAACCTTAACCGGTATGTCCGATTATGCCAGGGGGATGTCCCGGCGCAGTGCCGCTACAGGCAGGGGCGGGATTGGACTGATAATAATATTCATAATACTTATGATTGTAACCAAAGGCCGCATCCTTGAGGTTCTAATCTGGATGTCCATTCTGGGTGGACGCGGAGGAGGAAGCTGGGGAGGCCGTGGCGGTGGCAGTTGGGGTGGAGGAAGCAGCGGAGGCTTTGGTGGCTTCGGCGGTTTCGGAGGCTCTGGCGGCGGCCGTTCCGGTGGCGGCGGAGCAGGAGGAGGTTTTTGATGATATTCTTAAAATCACTGCTATTTATTGTTTGGAACATAGCTTTAGGGCTATCGATAGTGTACATGCTGAAATGGTTCTTGTTCAATGCCAAAGCCCGTTATGTATTTGGCAAACGCATCCCTTTAACCCCCGGCTTTCTGGTGGCAAAGCGGGAATGGCTTTTCAGTAAAGCCAGAGACATCCTGCACGATTATCTGGAACAAGCTGCCAACCCGGACAGAACCGGCTACTTAAAGAAATGGCTGAAGCAGATCCACAACTTTCTCTGGGATAAAACAAGCTTTGTGGATGATTGGCGGTTCTTACCGGCAAAGTTCAAGGATAGCATTCGCAACAAGATTGTTGATGCCTTTGTGAATATTGCTTCCAATGTATTACGCAAAACAGTGCCACGCCTGGTGGAGCAGCTAAGGGTAGAGCATAGAATCGACGACTTCGACTTTCAGTTTAGCATCGATTTCTTTTACGGCTATTTCCGCAAATATGTTTACAAGCCGTTGCTAATCGCTTTTGCCGCCTTGAATCTGCTGATAGGCATTATGAACATGATCCTGTTTTTGATTATCGCTTAAATAGCCATTATGCACCAGAAAAAGGGGACTATCCGCAGAATCGCATTGCACTTTAACGTGCATCCTGATGCACGCAAGCTTGCCTTCCGCTTCATGCTGGTGGTTCTGTTTATATTCATCCTGTTAGTTGTTTCTGCTTTCATGGTGTGGTTCTTTGAGTACAAAGGGAATCAATCTAACACCATTGCTTCATTCTGGGATGGTATCTGGTGGGCAGTAGTAACCATTGCCACAGTTGGTTATGGCGATAAGTTTCCCATCACCTATCCGGGCAGGATTGTTGGTATGGTGCTGATTATTGTCGGCTTCACCTCGCTATCGGTGTTCACCGGCCTGGTAGCTTCCCTGTTTGTGGAAGATAAATTAAAAGGAGCAAAAGGTTTGAAACAGATTAGAACTCATGATCATGTAGTAATCTGTGGTTGGAACAACACAGGAGATTTCTTTCTGCGTGCATTAATCGAAAAGCATATTCTGGATACCGATGTGTGCATTTTGGCAAATGAAACACCAGAGTTCTTTGAACGTTTGGAAGCTCGCTATCCATCCCTTGCTCTTAGTTTTGTGCGTGGTGAAGCCACTCAGGAAGAAGCCTTGCGCAGAGCAGCAATTGA
Source organism: uncultured bacterium (assembly GCA_938009275.1). Taxonomy (GTDB): domain Bacteria; phylum Cloacimonadota; class Cloacimonadia; order Cloacimonadales; family Cloacimonadaceae; genus Cloacimonas. The sequence continues at coordinate 19,383 of CALLHY010000008.1, read as the reverse complement.
ACATGCTTCGCAGATAATAATTCTTGCCGATCAGAGCCTCGACCGCAGCGCGGCCGACGATCGTAGCATCATCGTAGCCAATGCGGTGCACTACATAGTGAAAAAAGACAGGATAACCGTGCAGCTGATCAATACTGAAAACCGTAATATGCTACAACGGATTGGCATCACAAATATCATTATTTGGGATGATTTGGGTGGATACATACTTGCTAACAATGTGCTCGAAAACAACAGCCTTTCCATGTATTGCCACCTGGCCAAAGACCCTGATAAGCGATTAACAACGCTAAAAGCACCAGATAACTTCATTGGTAAGAGCTATGGTGAATGGTTCGACTTCCTATATCGTGAACATGGCAAGCTTGCCATTGGTTTGTACAATAAAGAACCCGAGCTGGAGTCAGCTTCAATACTTGCGGACGATAGTACGGGTATAGACCAGTTCATAAAAGCTGCTTTGGCAAAGTCTAAACGTTTATTGCATGAAGATAAACGCAATATTCGCTGGAATCCTTCACGGGACAGCTTGATAGTAGCAAACGACTATGCCATTCTAATGGCCTAAGGAGAGGGGATGTTAGAAATCAGCACCTTACAAAACGTACCTCTCTTTGCGGGACTGAGTATTTTGCAACTGGAGAAGCTACAACCCTTGTTAAAGCCAGTAAGAGCAAAACATGGTAGCTACATCATTAAAGAGAACACCATAGGCGATCAAATGTACTTATTGGCAGATGGATGCGTTCAGGTTACCAAAGATTTAGTAAAGGGTTTTGATGAAGACCAGGCTTCCACAGAAAAGGTATTGGCAACCCTTTGTGCCAGCCTTTTGCCAACTTTTGGCGAAAATGGAGTTTTAGGGCACGCAAGCAGGACTGCCAACATTATCGCCCAAAAAGATTGCCTCTTATTTACTCTATCTAAGGCTGATTTAGAAAAATATGCCGCAGGTGATTATCAGGCCGCGTTTGTAATCATGACCAACATAGCCAAAAAGCTATCTGAGAATCTAAATGCCACAGATGCCAACCTGGTAAAGATGGCAACGGCACTTTACATAGCTGTTCAGCAATAACATAGCTGCATTACGAACATCCCACAATTGCCTGGCATAGCATCAGCTTAAGGACTAATTCTGAGATTGTTAAAAGCATACCTGATAGCCAGGCGAACGAAAGTGAAAGCAAGATATTGTGGTGTGAAAAGGGAGAATACTTACTGGTATATAACCCTTATGAACAGGCTCCTACTTTTTTACTTGCCAGAATAAGGCCATTTATGCCACTTGACTTTTTACAGAAGTGATTTATCAATATAGGTATCACTATTATACAAAGGAGTGCTTTAGTGGAAGATACCAATAATAGAATTCCCAGAACCCTTCCGGTGCTGCATTTAAGCAGTGTAGTTATGTTTCCATATCTGCTGATGCCGCTTGTTGTAACAGACGAAGAATCAAAACTTGTAGTAGATTATGCCTTGTCAAATGACAAGTTGATGGCCTTTTTTCTCGATGTGGAAAAGGGTGATTCCGGCGATACAGAGCTTGCCAGCATTGGCACAGCCGTAACCATACTGCGTATGCTCCGCAACCAGGATGGTTCAATATCCTTGCTCTTACAGGGCACCTCCCGCATTAAGCTGCAAAAGAAGGTGCAGAAAGATCCATTCATTATGGTGGATGTGGAATCTATACCCGAGCAAAACGCCGAAGATACAGAAATTCAAGCATATAGAACCATAGCTATAGAACTGTTGGAGAAGATATCTCAGGAAAGTACTTTGCTAAACAGAGAAATGATATCCGGATTGAATAATATAAAACAAGCTGGCAGAGTAGCCGACATAATAGCCGGAAACATAGACTTGCCCGTAGCCGATCGGCAGAAGATATTAGAGCTAAGCAATCTGAAACAACGCTTTCGCTATCTTAATAACAGCCTTGCAGAACTTATCCGCCAAATGCGGGTAGAGAATCATATCCGCAGCAACATCCAACTGGAGATGAACGAAGATCAACGCAGGTATTATCTACGTGAACAGATGGATGCCATACGCCGTGAATTGGGTGAAACGGACGAAGTAAGCAAAGAAATGTTTAAGTGGCGCGAACTGATAGAAAAAAATAAGCTCCCCGACCACGTTAAAGAAGTGGCATACGAAGAGCTAGAAAGGCTTTCTACCATGCAACCCGCTGCCAGTGAATATGGTGTTATCCGCAACTATCTGGATTGGATAGTAAATCTTCCGTGGACAACCTATAGCAAAGATAGACTTGACCTGCGAAAGATAGAGCGAATTCTGGCAAAGGATCATTACGGCTTGGAAAAAGCGAAAACAAGAATTCTGGAATATATAGCCGTTAAGAAGCTGAAAGGGCACCTCAAGGGGCCAATACTATGTTTTGTAGGCCCTCCCGGCACGGGAAAAACCTCAATAGGCAAATCAGTAGCCAAAGCACTTAACCGTAAGTTCATCCGCATGTCTCTGGGTGGAATTCACGATGAAGCAGAAATACGCGGGCATCGCCGCACCTATATTGGTGCTATGCCGGGTAAGATACTTATGGAGATTAAGCGTCAGGGCACGGCAAACCCTGTGTTTATGCTGGACGAGATAGATAAGCTTGGCAGAGACTTTCGGGGTGATCCAGCCTCAGCACTACTGGAGGTTTTGGACCCGGAACAGAATAACAACTTTGTAGATAACTATATAAATCTGGCTTTCGATCTCTCTGAAGTAATGTTTATTACTACTGCTAACTCGCTGGAAACCATTCCGCCCCCTCTGCGGGACAGGATGGAGATAATAGAATTCACCAGCTATCTCGAGAATGATAAGATAGAGATTGCCAAGGCATATCTAATTCCCCGAGAACAGGAGGATAATGGTCTGGCGGGTGAAGAGCTGGTGTTCACTAAACCTGCACTGCAAGAGCTGATACGCTACTATGTCCGTGAAGCGGGTGTGCGTAATCTGCAGCGCAGAATTGGCTCTATCTTCCGAAAAATTGCCCGTGATGTGGCAATGGGTAGCAAGCAAAAGTGGACTATCAAGGCTGCCGATATTGCAAAGTATCTTGGGCCGCGTAAATATACTCTTGAGCTTGCCAACCGCAAGCCCGAAATAGGCGTGGCAACCGGATTAGCGTGGACAAGTTATGGCGGGGAGATTCTCTTCTGCGAAACCACCCGTATGCCTGGTAAGGGCAATATATTGCTTACTGGCTTGTTGGGTGATGTAATGAAAGAGTCTGCACGCATCGCTGTTAGTTATCTTAAGTCGAACAGCAAGAAGTATAAGATAAACCCGAAGGATTTTGAAACCGGTGATGTACATGTGCACTTCCCTTCTGGTGCGGTGCCCAAGGATGGCCCATCTGCGGGTATAACTTTAACCATTGCTTTGGCATCTCTTTTCACAGGACAGAAGGTGCGTCACGATATAGCAATGACTGGCGAGGTGACCTTACAGGGTAAGGTGCTCGGAATTGGTGGTGTAAAAGAAAAGCTATTAGCTGCCAAGCGCGCCGGAATCAATAATCTAGTATTACCAGATGAGAATCGTGAGTCTTTATCCGATTTCCCCAAAGACATACTGGAGGGATTGAACATCACCTTTGTAAAAGAGATACCCGAGGCTATGAAGCTGCTGCTTATCCCTAATACACAGCCAAAGGGCATTACAGCTAAGAAGCGTGATGGAAAATCTAAGATGCTAAGGGCAGATGGAACGCTATCCTAATATAAACATCTTGCTTGCGCTGCCGCCAGAATACTTACCCAAGGCGGAGTTTGTGTTGCGTACCTATTGCTACATACTTCGGCTTAGCCCCAAGTTTTTATACGGTCAGCACCATGATGGTGCGCACTTATATTATGGCAAACCTACAGAAAGAGAATATCCGCTTAAGATTCATTACGATCCAGCTACTGCTGAGTTCTTTTCCAGAAGAGAGCTTTATCCGCTGGAGGACGTGAACTTCTGCAAGTTCAGAAGCGAACACGTACCGTTTCTTTTCTCTCAGGGTGGGGGGATATTCTCCTTTGCAAACGAGAGCTGTGTGTTTCGAAAAGACATTATTGCCAGTGGGTTTTATTTTCTATCCTGCTGGCATGAATACATACTGGATGCCCATAATCAAGGTAAGAGCAGGGTAGATTTTAAGCAAAGCCTGCAATATAGATGGGATTTTACCGAAACTCCAGTGGTGGATGTATATTGCCAGATGCTTATGTATGCCATGGAAAAATACACTCCAGAGTTTATCCGTGACACAAACTGGTCTGAAGACCGCAAGTTTGCCGTATCTCTCTCTCACGACATTGACTATTGGAATTACTGGGATGGCAGAACCAAACTGGATAACATTAAGTATAACTTGCGCACATTCTTAGGACGTCCGTTAAATGCCATATATAAGATTCTGGGGCATCTGCTGCATAAAAACCTGATGTATAGCCCTTGGAAAACAATGAAATCCCTTGCCAGAAGAGAAAATGATAAGGGCGTGCGAGCTACTTGGTTTTTGCTAGCTCGGGACGATTTTGAGGACAAACGGCAGAACTACATTAGCGATATTCAAGCTCGTGAACAGATTATCGACCTGCTTGGGCAACAAGAAGTGGGATTGCATGGTAGCCCTGAATCTGCTTTTAACGCTGAAGCCTTGCAAGTGGAGTTAAACCGTCTTCGCGAACTAGGCTTCACGCCCACAGGATACAGAACCCATTATTTGCACTTCAATTATCAAAAGAGTTTCTCCATATTAGAAGCGGCTGGCATAAAATACGATTCCACTTTGGGTTACTGGGAAAATATTGGTTTTCGGGCTGGCATTTCCTTTCCCTTCTTTCCCTTCAATATAGAGGAGAACAGGCCTTTCAGAGTTTTGGAAATACCATTGATTGTTATGGACACCACTCTTTATTCTCATCGGGCAATGAATATGAACTACTTTGCCGCAAAGCGTTCATTGCGCAGGCTAATCGATGTGGCAGCAAAGTATCAGAGCCATGTATCGCTTCTGTGGCATAACACTAGCTTTGATCCTATCGATTTCCCTCTTTGGGGAAGCCTGTATTGGGAAACCATCGACTACGCACTAAAAAAGCGTGGCTGGATAACCTCTCTTCATAATATCTACGAAGAATGGGTTAATCTCAGCTACTAAGAGAAGATTATATGAAATCCTTAATGTGGAAAGTGTTCTTTATTTCATTCATGCTGTTTTGCATGATGGCATACTTAGTTTTTGTAGTACTAAAGCTGATATTCCCCAAACAGACATATCATAATTGGGTTCAGAAGGTTGTGCGCTTTTGGGCAAGAACAACTGTTCTCAGCACCGGTAGCACGATAAGCGTTGAGGGACAGGAACACTTGCCAGAGCATAGGAACATTTGCTTTATCAGCAACCATCAAGGTATGTTCGACATACCCATGGTGCTGGGTTTCATTGGCATTCCCTCCGGCTTCATCGCCAAGCAAGAGCTGTTCAAGGTTCCCATTCTCAGCCATTGGATGCGTGAAATCCCTTGTGTATTCATAGATAGAGGCAGTGCCCGCAAGGCGATGGACAGCTTTAAAACCAGTGCTGAGGTGATTAAATCCGGTCATCCGATGGTTATCTTCCCGGAAGGTACGCGCAGCCGAAGTAACAACATGGGCGAGTTTCATTTGGGCAGCCTGAAGCTTCCTATTATGGCAGATGCCACCATCATTCCTCTTGCATTGAAGGGAAGCTGGCAGATACTGGAAAAAGACAGACAGATTCACAAAACCCATCTCAAAATGCGCATTATGCCCCCGATAACTCCTCAGAATGCCATTTATCACGACAAACATGCCCTCGCCACTCACTTGCATGAGATAATCAAGCAAGCTCTATCTGAAATGTAGCAAGCATCACTACATGCAGTCAGGAAACATCTGGGCACAAAATGGAAATTCCCTGCTGCATCCCCCCCTTTTTTCATTCAGAGATTAGCTTGTTAGTTTGCTTAGAGCTATTTCACTTATTGGTAAAGGTGTTGGTATTCATTGTTGAGCTAAAGCATGCGTTTGTACATATACATATTTAACCTAAACATCTCATGTTCTATGTCTCTAACTCCACTCTAATTCCCCACTCTCCACTAAGAACCTCCAAGAACCTCCACAAGAACCTCCCCCTTTTCTCCCTATTGTTCCTCTCTTCATCAAGGAAGCACTGTGTTACAATTATGCCGAGACCACGCCGCGATTCTGCCACAACGCGGCGTGATCGCGGCAGGAGTGTGGCAGTATCATCACACATTGCTTCCTTGATCGAGTAAGGGATGTTAAGGTTTTAAGAGTTGGATTCAGGATGGACTCGTGATGGACTCGTGAATTGTGGATTATTGGATTATTGAGATATTGAGAACATAGAGAGGTTATTAGTCTGAGAATACACCTGATTCTTTCAGGTTAATAGAAGCTTCAATTCTTTATCTATAAGGCACTCACAGTTACTGGCTTGCTAGATTTCGGTTTAGGACGGGACACTTTCCTTGAACGAATTACGGATGAAATACGGATGAATTACTAATGAGATGCGTATTTCATCCGTTATGCTACCGCAATTGAATCACGGTGCTAGCGGGAAAAAGCTGTTACAAGAGGGTATCGAAAAGTGGGTTGTAAAACAAGCTAACTATGTTTGTTTAGTGTGAAATAGAAAGCTGCGCCACTTACTGAAGATGATTCCGCACGGATGCTGCCTCCGTGTTTAATAATTATCCTGCGCACAGTTGCCAAACCGATGCCGATACCCTCGAAATCGTTGCTACGGTGTAGACGCTGGAAGTTTTTGAATAGCTTGTTTACATGCTCCATATTGAAGCCCACACCGTTGTCTTTTACATAATAGGTACGTCCTGAACCGGAGGGAAATGCGCCGAATTCTATGCGTGCGTGCTCAACCTTTCCAGTGAATTTGATCGCATTGCCCAAGAGATTCTCTAATGCTACAATTACTAACATCTTGTCGCAATACTCGATAAGCTCATCCTGGATTACTACTTCAATCTTGCGATTATCTACATTTTGTAATAGCCCGTCCACAATTTGTTTGGCGATAATGCTTAGGTTAGTATTGCTTAGGTTCAGGTCTTTACGGGCAACGTTTGATAGCCCATGCAGGCCATCTAATACTTCACCCAAATGCAAGGCATCCTTTTTTATGCTGTTGAGGTGCCGCTTGGCATCATCGTCTAAAACGTCGGCATAGTCGTCCAGCAGCAACGAACTGAAGCCGTTTATACCTCGTAAAGGGGTGCGAAGATCGTGAGAAAGCGAATAGGCAAGATTATCTATTTCTTCCAGGGCATCCATAAGCTGTCGGGTGCGTTCTCTTACGTGTGTTTCCAAGTCTTCATTAAGAGACTTCAATTCTTCTTCATGTTTCTTGATATCGGTTATATCCTTTGCCAGCACGGTAACGCCTATTACCTCGCTATCTGGAGAAAGAATGGGGGAGAAGTATACCTCAAAAAACTTGCTCAGACGGGTTTGACCACTGAAAAACTGCTTTACAGCCAGTTTGCCTGAAAGGGCAGTGTTGATATTGTTAAGCAGAAACTCTTTATTGTCATCATCGTTAACATATTGCATCAGATTATCATTCAGCTTTATGTCTTTGCCATACAATTTCTTAATTGCCTTAGCATATCTATTATTAAAGCTTGTGAAGCACAATTGCGAATCTACTGAGAATATTATCTCCTGCATGCTTTCCAGAACACCGGTTAAAGTTGCGTTTTTAGTCTGGAGCTCCTGCCTTAGTGCCTGAAGATCATTGTTTGAACTCGATAGCTGCTCACGCACAGCGTCTCCACGTGCAATCTCTTTCTTTAGCCTTTTGTTTAGACTATAGAAGAATAGCACTAAAGAAAGGGTTGCTACAAGAGCGACAACTAAAAGTGTTAGCAGACGCCATGGAATGGAGAAGCGTTTCACCTTATAGTCATTATATAGCAAGCCCCTAATTTTAAAGTTCTCACTCACAAAACCCTGAGCCCGGTATGAAGCGATTATATGTTCCCATCTGCCGGGATTAGTATAGCCAATTTCTACCACATCGGGTTGTATTAACCTTCGGGTTGCCACAGCTTCAAAGCGTAGATGTTCTAATGTATGCCGGTTACTGTATTTGTTATATATGATGTTAACCACTTCTTCGGGATTGCTAAGAGCATAAGCCCAGCCCTTTAGGGATGCAGCACGAAAGTCTCTTACCAGCTTTGGTTGCTTTTTTATAAGTTCCTCATTGCTGAAGAGAAGGTCACCGTAAAAATCTATGCCACTGCTGGATGGATAAAGTACATTTAGCTTGTATCCTGCCTGTTGCAGAGGGAATACTTCGTCGGTAGAGTAGGCAGTAATGGCATCAACTTCGCCTTTTATTAGCTTTTCTATGCTAAAATTCAGTTCTTCCACCTGGATGTTTGCGGGTTTTATGCCTTCGGCAAGCAGAAATGCATATAGGTCTGCGGCATAGGGCTCAGCGGCTATGCGTTTGCCCTTCAAATCGTGCACAAATCTAATCCCAGAATCCTCCAGGGTAATGATAATGTGTGGTGAGTGTTGGAATATATTAGCAAGAACTACGGGTTTATGGCCTTGGGAGCGGGCTATCAGTATGTCTGTTGTGCAGGTGCCAAAATCTGCTTTTCCCGATGATACGGCGTCGAAAGGTGTCTCGTTTGGATTAGCTTCAAGGAGCTTAACATCCATGCCAAGGTCTTTATAAAAGCCTTTTTCTATGGCAGCGTAATAACCGGCAAACTGATACTGATGCTTCCATTTTAGCTGAAGACGCACAGGCCTGAGACTGTTTGCATTTGCCGTTGCACAACCCGCCATAAACAGGATGAACAAGACTAGCAATCTGATGAATGTTTTCATACTTAATTCCTTGTTCACGGCATACCTGGATAATCTAAGCAACCGTGCTAAATGGGCAATATAAATATGAAAATGGTTTACTTAGCTGCAATTTGCCTTAGTGCCTCGTACATTACAATTCCCACTGAGTTAGCGAGATTAATGCTACGAATTTTGTCGCTCATTGGGATACGGATGCAGCTACCAGGGTATTGATTTAGCAGGCTTTCTGGAAGCCCGCGTGATTCTGGCCCAAAGATCAGAATGTCCCCTTCGCTGAATTTAGTATCCCAATAGCCAATGCGGGTTTTGGTGGTGGCAAAGTGCATTTTGCCATTTGGGAAAAGGGAGCAAAAGTCTTCAAAGCTGTTGTGAATGTGGAGATCAAGGTGTTGCCAGTAGTCCAGCCCAGCTCGCCTGATGGCTTTATCATCCAGCATGAACCTGATTGGCTTGATAAGATGCAAGGAGCAATCTGCTCCCACGCACAAACGGCCAATATTACCCGTATTCTGCGGTATTTCTGGTTCGTATAAAACTATGTGCAGCTTTGGCTTCATGATATTTGAAAGCCGAACAGTCTATCCCAGAATAACAGCCAGGAGCTAAGGAAATCGTTTATCTGGACCTGGCTTAGTTTGCTATTTACCGAATATGATGTAAGGGGTATTGAGGTAAAACTCATGGGAAGCTGGGTCTTTTTGTTGGCAGGAAACATGCCCAGCTTATAAATCACCATCTTCTGTGCATCCTGGGATAAGAAATATGAGATGAACTTTTCGGCTGTCTTGTGATTAACACTGCCCCGATGAAGGCCGATGTTTTCTGTGTATTGATAGCTCCCTTCTTTTAGCATCGATATGCCGAAACTGCGGGAAGCAGGGTCAATTTCTTTCAGATGGGCAGGTATGGTATTCAGGCTTAGTAACAGGCTGCATTCGCCACTCTTTAAAGCTTCCAGGGCTTCATTGCGGTCGGGATAGGATTTGTATATGTTTTTGCGAAGGCTTTTCCACAGGTGTTCATAACCATCGTTGCCAAATAGTGCCAGGCTCCAAAATAGACTTGCCCGTCCTACTCCAGATTCGTGTGGATCACACACAGCTATTTGGCTGAGATACCGGGCATCTTGAAGCTCTCCAAATGATTGTGGGGGGGCGGTGATACTTTTTTCGTTGTAAATAATGCACAGGTTGCTGTAGGCATAGGGCAGCAAACGTAAGCCGGGGTCACTAATTGCGTCTTTGCTTAGTTGATCGGGATTAAAAGACTCTGGGGTAACAAAATGAGTATAGAGCGATTCGGAAGCTGCAAAAACATTATCCACGCCAATGGCAATGTCAAACTTACCTACATTCTCGCTGGCTTTAATGGCTTTGGCTAACTCGGCAGCATTGCGGAAAATAACTACATTCACTGTGCAATTATTTTTTTTGCTAAAATCTGGCACAATGGTAGCTTCCAAGCCGGATTTACGGAAGTGATCGGTGCAAAAAATGGTTAACGATTGCCTAGCTTGAGGTTTTGGGCTTTTTCCGGTTTGTGTCTTGCCGCAGGCTGCAAGCATAATTATAAGGCTAATGAAAAGGATCCGTTTTAGCATTACTAAATTCCAAACAAAGCCCATGCTACCATGAAGTCCATTACTAGTATCGCAACAGCAGAATAGACAACGGTTAGCGTAGTAGCCTTGCCAACCCCTTCGGCACCGCCTGTGCATCGATTACCATGGAAACAGGCGAAAGTGGTGATTATAAATCCGAAAACAAAAGACTTTGCCAGCCCGCCTAAAAGATCGGTTGGCTCGAAATAACTGCGCATGTTATTGAAGAAAGTGTAGTGGTGAATTCCATAGCGAAGCCAGGAAAAGTACCATGCGCATAGTATCCCAATGGCATCAGCAAAAATGGTGATAAGGGGAAAGGCTATAAAGCCAGCTGTTATCCGTGGCATATAAAGAAACTCATGGGGGTCGATACTCATGCTTCTTAGGGCATCAAGCTGCTCGCTAACCCTCATAGTGCCTATCTCTGCCGCTATTGAAGCTCCAACCTTACCTGTTAGAACCAAAGCGGTTAAAACCGGTGCAAGCTCGATCATGGTAGACTTCCCAATTAGAACACTTAAAAGACTGGTGGGAATATAGCCCTTGGATTGATATACGGCTTGCAGAGCAGTAACTAAGCCTGTGAATGCAGCGGTCAGGGAGATCAAAAAAAGTGAATCCAATCCTATGCGCTTATATTGAATTATGAATTCTTGATGCCGTTTGTGCAATGAGGGCAGCTTGGAAAGCACCCGTCCAACGAAAATTATGTATTCGCCTATGCCTGCCAGTGCATTAGTTATCATGAACGTTGTCAAGAGGCCTGAATAGAGTGAATTCCTTTTCGAATCCAAGCTCTACATTACCTGTGGAACCATGCCTGTTTTTGCTTATGATTATCTCGGCAATGCCGGGTTTCTCTGTGCTATCTGGGTGGTAATACTCGTCCCGGTAGATGAACATAACAAGGTCGGCATCTTGTTCAATAGCACCGGACTCACGCAAGTCAGCAAGCTTGGGGCGTTTATCTTCTCTGGTTTCTGCCGCGCGGTTTAATTGGGATAGTGCCAATACAGGAACCTTCATGTCCTTAGCCAATATCTTCATAGCCCGCGAGATTTCGGATATCTCCTGCTGTCTGCTGTCTTTGTCGCGGGGCAGTGTCATTAGCTGTAAGTAGTCTATCATAATCAGATCAAGCCCGCCAATCTCAGCAGCTAAACGGCGCGTTTTGGCTCTAATATCCAGAGGGGTGTTTGTACCCGATTCATCTATAAAAATTTGTTTAGAGGATAGCACTTCTGAGGCTTGCATGATGCGAATCAGCTTTTCTTCATTCATGCCATATCCTTTCATCATGCTGTCCATGTTCACTTCCGAAGCAGAACTGAACATACGCATTATAACTTCGTCGGCTGCCATTTCCATAGTGAATATAGCCACTTTTTTGTTCAGATTAACCGCACAATGCGAGGCGATATTGAGCGCTAATGAAGTTTTCCCCATTGCGGGACGGGCAGCTAAAATAATGAATTGTCCGGGGCGGAAGCCACCTGTCATGCGGTCTAAAACATTGAACCCGCTACTAACTCCCACTACAGGCAGTTTGGTGGAGGCAATCTGATCGATGCTATGTAAAACTTCGGAGCTAATCTTGTCTATGCGTTGGAAGCCCTGATGACTGGGTAATTCGGCAATGGCAAAGATTGCCTGCTCTGCTTCATCAACTATGGTTTTAACCGGTTGGGTTGATGAATAGCAGGATTCAATAATCCCGTTAGATGCCAGTATCAAGTGGCGTAGGAGCGCTTGCTCGGTAACAATATTCAGGTGATAATCGAAATTAGCACTGGAGACCACGAAGTCGGCAATCTCGTTTATATACGGTATACCGCCAACTCTTTCCAGTTGGTTGTTTCGCTCCAGACGGTTGATAAGCGTTAATGGGTCTATCTCGATGGCTTCATTAAAGAGGTCGGACATAGCGCGAAATATCATTTTATGCGCACTACGGTAAAAGAACTCCTCTTTTATCTTCTCTATGCCTTTGCTAACCACATCGCTGTCTATCAGCATCGCAGATAGAATGGCTGATTCTGCGTTAACGTCTGCTGGAAGGCTGCGTTCCGATACTTTCTGTTTGCTTTCGGAGTCTATGTTCTCTTTTCGCGCCATGCTTAGTCCTTGTTTACAGGGCTATTGCCGTATTTATCCTGCATGGCTTTGGCAACCACCTCCGGAACGAAATCTTGCAAAGGCCCGTTCAGGCTGGCGAGTTGGCGAATCATTGAGGATGAAAGATACATGTATTTGAGGCTGGGAACCAGGAAGATGGTTTCAATGTCGGGATTAAGCTTTTTGTTGGTTAGGGCTAAGGATAGCTCATATTCAAAATCTGATACGGCACGCATGCCACGTATCATAATTCGGCAATCCATAGCTTTGGCATAGTCCACAAACAAGCCACTGAAGGTGGATACATGCACTTTGGGCAAATACGCAGTAGCCTCTGAGCAAAGCCGGTAACGCTCCTCAAGGCTGAAGCCGGTTTGCTTACCTGTCTGATCGGCTACCGCTAGAATCACTTCATCAAAGATGTTGCAAGCCTTTTCCAATATATTCAAATGCCCATAGGTTATGGGATCGAAGGTGCCGGGATAGATAGCGCGTGTCATTATCTACTGAGAGCAGCTTTGCGTATTTCTTCCAGTTCGCTTATCTCTTTGGGTATGTTTTGAGAAAGCACACAGAATCCGGTTTCGGTTACCAACACATCATCTTCGATGCGCACACCCAGCTTTTCTTCCGGGATGTAGATGCCTGGCTCTACAGTTATCACATTACCCACTTCCAATACTGCGTTTCTGCCGCCCAGGTCATGTGTGTCCATACCAAGGAAATGGCTAACGCTATGCATGTAGTACTTGGTTACGTCGTCCGCACTTTCTATCAAACCAATTGCCAGCATGCCTTCGGCTAACATCGTGGTGGTAGCCTGGTTCAGGTCGGCAAGGGTTACTCCGGGCTTAATCATTTCTATCACTTGCTTTTGCACATCCAGCACGATGGAATATATCTGCTTCTGACGTTCGCTGAACGTGGCACCAACAGGGAAGCAGCGGGTAACATCCGCACTATAGTTGTTGTAAGATGCACCTACATCCATTAGCACCAGATCTCCGGATTCGATGCGGCAGTTGTTCTTTTCGTAATGCAAAGTTGCAGCATTTATGCCCGAGGCAATGATAGGTGCAAAACCCCAGTTTTTTACGCCACTGCGTTGCATCCGGTAAAACAGCATGGCTTCCAGTTCGTATTCCATCATGGTAGCCGTAGTGTATTCCATTGCATCTATGATGCCTTTACCGGTAATGTCTATGGCTTTCTGAAGCTGTTGCAGTTCCCATTCATCCTTTATCTTCCTAAGCGGAGCAATAAGATTGTTTAGCTGCTTTATCTCTATCTGAGGGTGTTTTGAACGAATCGGCTCAAGCATGTACATGGGATATGACATGGGCTTATTCAGGGCAACAAAGCCAAGGTTTGAATATATGGTGCTCATCATTGGACACATGCCGGAGAGAACGCCGTAGAATTCATCAAGGTACTTAACACGCTTGATTCCGCTTATCTTACTTGCCTCTTCGGCACTAAGCTTTGCCCCTTCCCAAACCACGCGTTCGGGATCGCTGCGTTCAATAAACAGCATATCATTGAATCGACCGCCTGCTTTGCCTGCCACGTAAATAAGCTCGGGATGGTTTAGTCCCGTTAAGTACAAAAAGTTATTATCTTGCACAAACTTGGATAGATTAGCTTGTGAATTGGCAAATACTATAATGTTCTCGCCATCATTTAGTAAACTAGCGAGCTTTTCTCTACGCGGGCTGGTTACTTCTGCTGTCATCTTTAGCTCCTTTGTACGGCTTAGCTGCTTTGCTGTTTCTGGGTTACAGGCTTTATCAGGCCAAATTCTGGCTCTGCGGATTGATTTACCACGTCTGCTGTTATTACGCAGGATTCCACATCTGTTCTATCGGGTATATCGTACATAATCTTTAGCATAAACTTTTCCATGATGGAGCGCAAACCACGGGCACCGGTTTTTTGGGTGATGGCAATTCGCGCAATCTCCTTCAGGGCATCATCCTCGAACTTCAGATCAACGCCATCCATTTCAAAGAATTTCTGATACTGCTTGCAGATGGCGTTCTTGGGTTTTACCAGAATGTCTATTAACGCACTTTCAGTAAGCTCATGCAAGGTGCAGATAACCGGCATTCTGCCTATCAGCTCGGGAATAAGGCCATACTTCAGCAAGTCATGAGGCGTGGTTTGCATAAAGATATCGGCATCATTTAGCTTTTCTCCAAGCTCCACGTCGAAGCCAATAGCCTTCTTGTCCATGCGTTCTTTAATTATCTTTTCCAGACCGAAGAATGCTCCACCTGCTATAAACAGGATGTTCTTGGTATCTATTTCGATAAATTCTTGCTGCGGGTGCTTGCGTCCACCTTTGGGCGGGACATTTACCTTGGTGCCTTCAAGTATCTTCAGTAATGCCTGTTGCACGCCCTCTCCGCTAACGTCACGGGTAATGGAGGGTGTTTCGGACTTGCGGGATATCTTGTCTATTTCGTCTATATAAACTATTCCCCGTTCGGCTTTGGCAACGTCATAATTGGCGTTTTGCAATAGCCTTACCAGAATGTTTTCCACGTCTTCGCCCACGTATCCGGCTTCGGTTAAGGTAGTGGCATCGGAAATGGCAAACGGCACCTGAAGGAATCTTGCCAGGGTTTGGGCAATCAAAGTCTTCCCGCTTCCAGTGGGGCCAATCATCATGATGTTGCTCTTTTCAAGGTCTATCTCGTCATTCTTGCTTTGCTTAAAGATGCGCTTGTAATGGTTATACACTGCCACAGCGATAATCTCTTTAGCCTTGTCTTGCCCTATTACATATTGGTCCAGGAAGCTCTTTATCTTGCTGGGGATGGGTGCGTCAAATTCTTCGTGAGTTGGTTCTTCTTTGTTGGAATCTATAATTGTATGGCACATAACGATACATTCGTCACAAATGTTACCGCCAATGCCTCTTATCAGGTTTTTCACTTCGTTTTCGGCTCTTCCACAAAAGGAACAGCTAAGGGTTTTGTATTTATCCAAGAAATCCTCCCATTCGTATTTTATCCCGGATATTAGTGCAGGGCAATTGCCATATCAGCACTGCCCTGTACTTTATTCTATGCCCGACTTTTAGTCAAGCTTATTTTCTCATGGCGATTACTTCGTCTATCATCCCGTATTGCAAGGCTTCTTCTGCATTCATGAAGTAGTTACGGTCGGTATCTTCCATTATTTTGCTAAGGCTTTGACCGGTGTGTTTGTGCAATATCTCGTTCATGCGTTCTCTAAGATACAGAATCTCTTTGGCTTGAATCTCGATATCTGCTGCCTGACCCTGGGCACCGCCCATAGGCTGATGAATCATCACCCGGCTATTCGGCAAAGCGGTTCTCTTTCCCGGTGCACCTGCTGCCAAAAGCACGGCAGCCATACTGGCGGCTTGCCCGATGCAGATGGTGCTAACCCTGGGTTTTATATATTGCATGGTGTCATATATCGCCAAACCCGAGGATATAATTCCACCCGGGCTGTTGATATACATATAGATGTCGCGCTCCGCGTCTTCACCTTCGAGGTGCAATAGCTGAGCCACTATTGTATTGGCAAGGTTATCCTCAATTGCTCCGCCCAAGAACACAATTCTATCCTTCAGCAAGCGTGAATAGATGTCATAAGCGCGTTCGCCGCGCCCTACTTGTTCTATCACCATTGGGATGAAGTTCATTATTCCTCCGTTGTCTCCACGGCTTCAGTTTCGGTTTCGGGAATCTCTGATTCGGCTTCTGGCTCCGGAACAAAGAAATCACTGCTATTGGCTATCTGCCTTAAAATAAAGTAGTTTTGCACAGCAAGTTTATACTCAGCCTGGGCAAGATAATCGGCATTCTGCTCTTTGTAAGCTTCCACGCTCTTATCTTCCAATATCGCCTCATGGGTTATGTATTCTGCCATCATTTCATCGCTTACTTCCATGGGAATTGCTTGTCTGAGGCTGTTCATTACATACATGCTAATCATTTCCTGAGCAATCTGCATCTTGTATTGATATATGTAGAACTTACGATAGTCGGGATTATCTACCTTAGAGGCTTCTTGCTCTGCCAGATATTCTATAGTCTTGTGGGGAAGCTCGAAGTTATTATCCACATACAGCTTATTGATAACGCTGTAGTTATCGATATTGATGTTTATATGCTCATTCCTAAGCTTCATGTCTTCTGCTATCTTGGCCTTCATGGCATCCAGAGAGTCAAACTCCATATCCTTGGCAAATTCATCGTCAATTGCTGGATACTGCATGCGTGAAATGCTGTTCACCATAATGCTGCAACCATAGGCAAAGTCTTTTTCCAGCGGTAAGCCGGCATCTCTAACTGCCAGCATGATTGCTCTGCCCGGAAGCTTTGCTTCAACCACGTCTCCGGTTTTACAGCCGATAAGCTCGGCAAGCGAGCGATTGTTCACTCCGCTTCCTGCATACAGGGTGCCCGTTTTGCTAAAGCTTTCGCTACCGTGCTTAAAGCTGATTTCGGCAGAAATCTCATCGTCTTCTACAGCAGTTTCCACATCTACTACATGGCCATTGTCTTTCACCAGGCCTTGCAGATATTTTTCTACTTCATCTTCCAAAAGCTGGGGTTGATGCGGAATGGAAAGCCCTTCTAATTGCTTAAATTCAATCTTCGGCTCGTGTTCCACTTCTATCTTTATTATCATCTCACTGCCCTTTTCCCAGGTGATGTCTTTCACTTCGGGGAAAAGCAGGAAATGGATATCATGCTCTTTGGCTGCTTCGTCGAACACTTCATCCACAAAGTCTTTTAGAAAGTAGTCACGAATGGTGTCGGCATGCATCCGCTCCACCATTGCCAAGGGGGCTTTGCCCTTGCGGAAACCGGGAACGGCTATGTCTTTTGAGGCTTTACGGATATATTTCTCATACGCCTTATCAGTTCGCTCTGCGGGAACTGTGATGTTAATTTCTTTGCTTACGGCATTAATAGCATTGATTTCTACCTGCACTGTATTCTCCTGTTGATTAATCTTGCGGATTGGCAGAAAATCTCTGCCTATGGTTTATAGTACTGATGGTGCGAAAGAGGGGACTCGAACCCCTACGAGTTTAACCTCACTGGATCCTAAGTCCAGCGCGTCTGCCAATTCCGCCACTTTCGCACGGTGTTTTAGCATATCCGAACCAAAAAATCTGCCCTTATGCTTCTGTCAAGATTTGCTTTTTGTTATGCCTTCAAACCCACATTGGGTACAAGGTTTGCCTATGTTCCGAAATCGGTTGCCTTATAGAGTAACGGGTGTGATACTGGCATTGTCTATCAATCTGGTTTTGCCTATCTTTACTGCCAATATTATCCTGCTATCGTCCTTTGGGATTAGTTCGTCAAGCAATGTGTTTGGATTCACAATCTTTATGTAGTCCGTTTCACCGCCATAGCTGCTGACAATGCTTTGGCACTCGGCGATAATGCTGCTTACGTCTCTGCAACCATCTTTATACTTGCGTTTGGCATTAATAATTGTCTGGGACAAACACAATGCCTGCTGCCGGGCTTCGCCTGTCAGGTAGGTATTGCGGCTGCTCATCGCCAGGCCATCCGGCTCACGGACTATGGGGCAGGATACTATCCGGGTAAGCACATTAAGCTCTTTTAGCATGGTGTTTAGCACCGCCACTTGTTGGAAGTCTTTCTCACCCATATACATGTAATCCGGCTTTACCAGATTTACCAGCTTTAAGACCACTGTGGCAACTCCACGGAAATGGCCAGGACGGCTGGCACCGCAAAGCACTTCACTAAGACCGTCCACATTCACCCAACTATGATAGGGCTTGGGATACATGTCGCTGGCTTCTGGGCAGAACACGTAATCTGCTTTGCAACCTTCCAGTAGCTCCAAGTCGCGCTTCATATCGCGTGGATAGCTGCCAAGGTCTTCATTGGCACCAAATTGAGAGGGATTTACAAAGATGGAAACCACGGTTATATCGCAGTTACACTTGGATTCGCGTACCAAAGATAGGTGCCCCTCGTGCAAAAAGCCCATGGTTGGCACAAAGCCAATGCTCTTGCCCCTTGCCCAAGCGTGGCTAATCGCCTGCATCTCTGCCGGACTGTATATAATCTGCATTTACAGTATGTTATCTATCTTATTCTCGTCGTTCAAAACCACAATGCGAGGCTTATGTGCCTGCATCTCTGCCTCATCCATCATGCCGTAATTTATTATTATCACCTTGTCGCCGGCATGGGCTAAACGGGCTGCGGCTCCATTTATGCCAATCTCACCGCTATTGCGCTCGCCGAGGATTATGTAGGTGGAAAAGCGGTTGCCATTGGTGATGTTAAATACTTCCACGCGTTCAAATTCACGCATTCCCGCTTGTTCCAACAGGGCTTCATCTATCTTTATGCTGCCATTATAATTCAGGTCACACTCGGTTACCGTGGCGCGGTGGAGCTTGGATAATAGGACTTGCCTTAGCATTGTTTGGTCTCCAGTTTCATAATTTTGGTCACCTAGTATTACATACAGGCCTTTTGTCAATATAATTCGCTTTCTTCGCTTGTCAACTGCATGTTTGGCAAAGATATAGCACCACTTACAATTGTAACAGGTACATTACAGAATCCTATTTAACATAGAGTAAAAGAGCCAGAGAGGAAAAGAGAAGTTAATAGATTAGCGGATATGCAGGTTAACGGGTTAACGGGTTAACGGGTTAGCAGGTTAGAGGGTTAGAGGGTTAGAGGGTTAGAGGGTTAGAGGGTTAGAGGGTTAGA
>CALLHY010000007.1 GCA_938009275.1 uncultured bacterium | reverse complement strand
ATACTATCCATTTCAACTGCAATGGTAACCTCAGAAAAGCCATCAAACTGATGTATATCATGGAAGGCAGGATCAGACAAAACCCACATTTCACGTTGAATTGTGCGGTGATGGAGATTGAGCCATGACACACAATGATATTATCCGAAACTTCGTTCATCAGTACAGAAAACCGTTCAACACAGAAACGATTGCAGAGCTTACCGGAATCGAGACCAAGACCGTAAGGCAGTCCATCAGAACGCAGCTCACAAACAAGGAAATCAAATGCATCTCAACTCAAGACAAGCTCTACGTCTGCTGTAACCGCTATCAGTCGCAGGTTAGCTTCAATCAGAAAGGCAAGTGGAACTACAACACTCAGGTAGCAGAAGAAATCCTAAACTTGCTAAACATCAAGCAATACCATTCCATCCGGGAGATTGTCTCAGACTATGGCAAGAGCAGGCAACTGGTCTTTGTCTATCTGGAAGCACTGGCATCGATTGGCATGGTGGGCATCAACGGAAGCGGGTACAAAGTCTTATCAAGAGAGAGAATCCTGAAGTTGGGCACCTTCATCCAACCCGGCATACTGGGGAAAATGCGTAAGGAATCATGCATAAAACTGAAACCGAGGATGAGGAAAGCAGTTGCATAAGCCTACTGACATGCTGCTAATGGTTTTTTGCAACTTTCTGGTTGCGAGTTAGATAAAATGGATTACCCTCTGCTTAAGAAGTGATAAGATGATTTGCAATAATCGTGATACTCGTTTGAAAAAATCGTGATATCGCAAACCCACAAAACTGCCGATTTGAAAAAATGGTGATACGATTTGAAAAAATAGTTGAGATCCCATATTTACACCAACATTTGGGACTCAACAGAGAGATTAGCATTGAGAAAAGGATTGACAAGGTTATACTTTACAAAAAAGCTGAATCTATGCTAAAAGTAGGTTTCGTTACGACAAGAAGTAGGACAAGGAATAGCACCGGGACTGAACTCCGGGCTCAGGCTTTTGTTAAACAATACACCATACTCATAATCATAATTTGTGATTTCAAGATTTGCCAGGGAGTATTATTATGAAGAACGCTCTGCCAACCGTCCCGGTCGACAACCTGATCTTGGAGATCAGGGGCCAAAAAGTGATCACTGATGCCGACTTGGCAAGACTGTACGAAGTAGAGACCAAACGTTTGAATGAACAGGTAAAACGGAATATGGAGAGATTCCCCGAAGACTTTATGTTTCAGTTATCGGAAGATGAGTTCCATGTCTTGAAGTCGCATTTTGCGACCTCAAGTTGGGGTGGGCGCCGCTCTTTGCCTTATATGTTCACAGAACACGGCGCAATCATGGCAGCATCAGTATTGAACTCACCCCGGGCTGTCGAAATGAGTGTATATGTAGTTAGAGCCTTTGTCAATCTCCGCACCCATATCTTGCAATACAAAGAACTGTCCCAGAAAGTATCCGAACTGGAAGCAAAGCTTGGGAAACATGATGAGAATATCGTCGCCATCGTAAACGCACTCAAGCTATTGATGGAACCACCCAAAGCAAAGAAGAAAGAGATTGGATTTAAGCAATCATAGATACCATTATGCTCGAGTTAAACAGGAGGTGCTATATGAAGAAGATCTTAATTATCCTTGCTTTGTTGGCCACTCTCCAGCTTTTGGTTGGAGACGTTAATGGAAACTGGCAAGACTGTTTTTCAACCTTTGTTCAGTATCAAACAATAAGACAGTCTTCAGGCATGATTTATGGGGTTGGCGGCAGGTACTTTATTGTGTCAGCTGACGGGATTAACTATCAAAATATATTAGTGGCCGATTGTGACTCTTTATATTTGGACTCCGCCTGGATGATCTCTTCGTCTATTGGTTACTGTGGTGGGCAAATATATCGGCCATCTGATTCTTCATTAAGTCGTCCAGTCTTGTATAAAACCATCAATGGCGGCCAGAGTTGGACTAGAACCGGTCAATTAGAGCAACAATCTGTCCGCTATATAGTCAGTAATGTTCAATTTATCAATCAGCAAGAGGGCTATATCGCCCTCAATCCTTATTTCGGCTTTGATGGTTTGAAGATTTATCGGACTACCAACGGCGGTCAGAGCTGGAGCTTGGTCTATGGGCCAAGCTATGGCAATTGTTTGGCCTCTGATTTTTCTCCAGGCTTAATGATAGTCGGGAGGTATTATCCACATGGCGCATTGGTCAGCACTAACGGTATCGATTGGCAATTTCATCAGGATGGGCTTAGCAATTATCCATCCAGTGCACTGGTTAGTGGTTCAAGAATAGTCGTAATATCATACCCAAACCTGTGTTATTCAGATGATGTTGGACAAAATTGGTCGACGGTGGATTTTACCGCCTTTGGTAATGGTTTTGGTCCATCTGGCGGTTTAACTAGTTGCGCCATAAGCGCGGCGGCCAATAATCTTTACATGATTGCTGGTGTCTGGGATGGTAATACCAGTCACAAATGCATTATCCGTTCACTGGACAATGGCACCAGCTGGCAATGGGTTGTCCAGCCAACCGATATGCCGGATCAATCGGGCCAGACATATGGGATTTGCTATTGGGGCGAATATGTCTATATCGCCCACAATCTGCATATTTACCGTATGCATGTCGGTCCTGTTGCTAACGACGATCCAACCCCTCCGGCTGTCACCAATAACATTACTTGTTACCCCAATCCGTTTCGGGGTAGCACCAATATCACAATCAAACAGATAGACAACAGTCCAACCACTGTTGCTGTCTATAATCTGCGCGGTCAGTTGATTAGTACCGTGGTTAACAATCAAGAGCTGTCGCCCGGTGAGCATTCTTTTAGCTGGGATGGCAAGAACGATAACGGCCAGTCAGTTGCAGCCGGCATCTATTTTTTCAAAATGATTTCAGGAAAGTACTCCGCGACACGGAAGATGCTCTTGTTGAGATAGATATTCCTTAGCCCCATTCGCATTACAACAGAAGCATCAAGTTTTTTTAAGCTGAATGTAGGGACTTAGTCTATTTGCCACTGAGAGTGGAGCTCGTTTCCACAAGGCAGACCTTTTGATCCTGCCGAACTGAATTAGGCATTTCTAAATCATTACTCATACAGCCCTTAATATGGACAATGACATCCTGATAAATGACAAGGATCAGAGTGTTGAGTTATTACCGATCGGGATTCTGTCACTTCAGTTGCGGCTTTTCTCACTCGGCATTTTGGACTGGAGGTGGCAGATGTCCAAATCCAGTCCAAAATCAGCGCTATTTGCAATTATCGATGATACAAATACGTCCAGGAACGTCCAAAACAGCCGATGTCCAAGTCCAAACATAGTACATCATATCTCCACACCACATAAAGCGTTATCCCCACTTGTCCAAGTGAGACTGGCTTGCAACTTTGGGTGAGAGTTTATATGGATTTAGGATTGGATTCAGGATGGACTCGTGATGGACTCGTGATGGACTCGTGATGGTGAGAGGTAATTGTGGTAATTGAGAGGTAACCAGTCTGAGATTACACCTGCTTTTTTCTGGTTAGCATAGGCTTCAAATCTTAATCAATAAGGCATACACAATCACTGTCTAGCTAAATATCGGGGGGATGTGTGATTTGAAGGAAAAAAAATAACTTGCCTGAAAGAATGGACTTTGAAATTCTTGCTCATAGAATACAAAAATACATCCAGGAGGATACAAATGGAACGCGTACACAATTTTAACGCAGGTCCAGCAGTGTTGCCAGAAGAAGTGCTTAGAGAAGCACAGGCAGACTTGTTCAACTACAAAGGTATGGGACTTTCCGTAATGGAAATGAGCCATCGCAGTAAGGAATATCAAGCCATCATCGATGAAACCTATGCAGCCGTTAAGCGTATTTACGGTCTGGGCGATGAATGGGAAGTTCTCTTTCTACAAGGCGGAGCAAGCATGCAGTTCCTGATGGTGCCCATGAGTTTCGCTCATGATGGCAAGCAAGCTAACTACATCAATACAGGTGTATGGAGCAAGAAAGCTATTGCTGAAGCAAAAAAGATTGGAAAAGCTGTACACGTTGCAGCCACATCTGAAGACAAGAACTTCAGCTACATCCCAAAGAACTGGCAGCTTTCCGATAATCCTGCTTATCTGCACATCACCACCAATAATACAATTTTCGGTACTGAATGGAAATTCGACCCGGAAGTGCCAGCAGGTGTTCCCCTAATAGCCGACATGAGCTCAAACTTTATGAGTAAGCCAATTGATGTGGAGAAGTATTCCATGATCTATGCAGGTGCACAGAAGAATGTCGGTCCAGCAGGTTGCGTGGTTGTAATGATCAAGAAAGATTTTCTGGCCACTGCCGCCACCAATGTTCCCTCAATGCTGGATTATCAGCTTCATGCCAAGAACGGCAGTATGTATAATACACCTCCAACCTTCACCATTTACCTTATTGGCTTGGTGTTGAAGTGGATTGAAGCATATGGCGGTCTGGAGAACGTAGAGCAGAATAACATTGCAAAGGCCAAGTACATATACGACGCAATGGATGCGTCAAATGGTTTCTACAAAGGTACAGTAGAACCTGATGACCGCTCATTGATGAACATTACTTTCCGGTTACCATCTGAGGATTTAGAAGCTCTGTTTATAAGTGAAGCTAAGAAACAAGGTATGATTGGCCTAAAAGGTCACAGAGATGTTGGAGGGTGCCGAGCTTCGACTTATAATTCACTTCCGCTCCCCGCTGCACATGCATTAGCCGAATTCATGAAGAGTTTCCAGATTCAACATGCTTGAATCTGTTAATTAGATAAACACCCATGGAACACCGGTTTGTCCGGTGTTTCATGGTTTACTAAATGAACTATTAACAAGGAGTAACATGTCTTTACTCAGCATGATTGTTAAGGGTGGCGTTCTAATGTATGTACTGATGGTGATATCCGTGATTGCCATAGGTATCATAATTGATAAATACCGCCAGTTAAGGATAGTAGTTACAGCAAATAACAAGCTTAAGGCATCACTAGCTCAACAAGATAAACTTGATAACATGAAAAGCGTAATAAAAATGTATGGTGACCAAAGCCCTCTTGGGATGATGTTAGATAAGCTAATTAACACCAAAACAAGGAATTGGGAACTGATGAATCAAAGTATGGAGTCCACGGCGACTCTGCAATTGCATCAGTTGGAAAAGGGGTTTGGTTGGCTATCTACGTTTGCCGCAGTTGCACCGCTGATTGGCTTTCTTGGCACCGTTATCGGTATGGTAAGGGTGTTCATGAACATCCATGCTCAAAGCCAGAGTGGTGTTGATATCAGCATGCTGGCAGGGGGAATATGGGAAGCTTTATTAACCACAATTGGCGGATTGATAGTGGGTATTTTTACCATCATATTTTATAACGATTTAGTGCAACATCTTGAGAATATCGCCAAAGACATGCAAGACACAGCTGTGGATTACATGATTAAACTCGATGCCAGTAAGGAATTATAACACACAATGAAACTTCAGGTATCTAAGAAAAAGATTAGTTCCACCATCCTTATATCCATGACGGACGTTATATTCTTGCTTCTAGTATTTCTGCTTATTGCATCCAACTTTGCCAGTCAAACTGGACTGCCTATAAGCCTCCCAGGCTCAAAAACATCAGTGAGGCAAAGCCATCAAACTATAAGTATTACATACTATAAAGATAACAGATTGTACTTAAACGAGAAAGCGATTAGTATATCAGAGATTTCTTCTGCCCTGAGGGGAAAATATATTGACTCCGAGCAAGTAGTACGTATATCTGCAGAACATGATATGCCCATCGACAAACTTATTGGCTTGATGGATATTGTTCGAAGTTCTGGCTTTGAACGGATATTTGTGGCAACAACTGAAGGTAAGGGTAAAGAGTGAATATTACGCCAGTTAGATTGATTAGAAACGCTTATATTCAATCACTGCTGATCCACGCCGTGCTCATCATCATCTTAGCCTTGATGATTATCAAGCCCAAATTACCACAACATTGGCATGTATTCGAGTGGGAGTTTAATGGTAATCTGGAAGCAAGTAAAGAGCAAAGCTCTAAAGGAATTATTCCCAATTCACCAAGTGAGGTGGCCGATATTGCTTCTAACATAACATCAGCGGGTGATTTACAAACCTCTGAACCTGCGATTGTCACTACGAACCCGAGGATTATCGAAAGCCCCTTTATAGAAGCACCTTCCACAAGCTTCAGTGAAAATAACACTACAAATCGCAAAAGAAATGCAAGTCCCTTATTAAGCATAGGCAATACTATACCGGGAGGAAATTCTGGCTTTTCTGCCGACATGGAGATGGGTAATGGGGAAGCATACATTATACAACAAGCTAAGCCGAATATTATTCCAACTATGGATGGAGAAGTTTTACTAGAGTTTAAGCTTAACAATAAGGGATCAGTGGACATTAACTCTGTCAAGATTATTTCCTTTAGTTCTACAACCTATGTAGAGGCTGTTAATAAAGTATTACCCCAATGGCAATTCGGATTCAAGGGTGCTTATCAAGCTGATAAACTGTATCGGATACGTTGTAGGTTTGTTGTAGATGAATAGCCTAAGCTTACTCTTGAACAATCAGTTAAGCCATCCCCTTGTTATGGGGATACTCAATATAACCACAGACTCATTTTCTGATGGCAATAAGTATCTGGATGAAGAAGCCTCGTTTGCACATGCCTCGAAACTGATATCTGACGGCGCAGCAATTATTGACATTGGTGCAGAGTCTACCAGACCGGGTTCTTCACCTGTGAACGAATCGCTAGAATTATCTCGTATTATTCCTGCTTTAGAATACGTGAAAAGGACGCATCCCAATGTTAGTGTGTCTATAGATACCAGAAAGTCATCCGTAGCCATGGCGGCCTTAACGGCCAATGCAGACATTATAAACGACATTTCTGCAGCTCAGTTTGATCCAGCTTTGGCTGAAGTGTTCAGCAGTTATCCTGAAGCCAAGATTATCCTGATGCACATGCAGGGTCAACCAGAAACCATGCAGAATTGCCCAAGATACGATAATGTGATTGACGAAGTGAAGAGTTTTTTGACGGCAAGAATAGAGTTCTGCCTCAGAAAAGGCATCAAGCTGCATAATATCATGATAGACCCAGGTATAGGTTTTGGAAAGAACTTGCGGCATAATCTTACACTTATTAGAGAAATCGACAGCTTTGCTTCATTTGGACTACCAATAGTTTTGGGAGCAAGCCGAAAGAGCTTTATTAATAGTATTGTACCCTCCGATCCTGAAGAACGGCTGGGTGGAAGCCTTGCTGCTGCTGCATGGGCAACTTACAAAAGGGTTGCTATTATCAGATGTCATGATGTTGCTCAGCATAATCAATTTCTTAAAGTATTGTCAGCTATTTCGAACTATGGATTAATGGACAAGTAGTATGAGTTTTTTAATACCAAGATTCAAAGATTTCATAGACATCCTGCTCATAGCGTTTCTAATCTATCAATCGCTGCTTATTGTACGCAAATCCGGTGGTTATCAGGTTTTGTGGGGCTTGTTATTTATCATGCTGCTATATTTTTTGGCTGTAGTTTTCGATTTACGAGTGGTTAGTTCATTGCTAAGTGCCATCCGTAATTTCTGGATTATAGCTGTAGTTATACTTTTCCAACCAGAACTTCGCTCCATTCTGGCAAGGCTTAACCTTTCGCGTGAGCTTGGGATTGCATTTAGAAAACGAGAAAGAACTTCGCTATATTCGCCCATTATTGACGCAGTTTCCTCTATGAGTTTCCGCAAAACTGGTGCACTGATAGTTATTGAGAACAAACGTAAACTCCATGAGTTCATCCAGAGCAGCGAACTGATTGATGCCGCTATATCAATGAGATTAGTGCTAACTATATTTAACCCCAAAAGCTTACTACACGATGGAGCAATCATCATTCGGGGCGAACGCATCATGGCAGCCAAAGTTGTACTTCCTCTCTCTAAGAAACAAGATTATGTTCGCAAGTTTGGCACTCGTCACCTTGCTGGTATTGGCATTACAGAACTGAGTGATGCAATAGCAATAATTGTATCAGAGCAAACTGGAAAAGTATCTGTGGCGCAAGCTGGAGCAATCCAAACTGATGTAGCATTTGAAGAACTGATGCAAATACTGACAGATGCAACCAGGTAATCGCCCTCTGATAATAGGCATAACCGGCAATATTGGTAGTGGTAAAACCTCCTTTTGCCGCTGTTTAGAGAAATTGGGCAAGTCTGTTATATACACGGACAAACTGGCTAACAAGCACTTAGATGATGAGGCCGTTATTCGCGAACTGGTTGTAAGGTACGGTGATTCGATAATAACAAGAGATACCGCGAGACCTGCTATTAACAAGGCGACGCTTGCAGATATTGTGTTTAATGATAAGCAGAACAGGCTTCACCTGAATAGCCTGTTACACCCTTTAGTCCTGGCTGATATGCAGGCGTTAGTTGTTAATTCAACCAGCAAGGTGCTAATATTTGAAGTTCCGCTTCTATTTGAAGCGGATTTATTCGAATGCTTCGATTACATAGTGCTGATAACCGCACCCCCCGAGTTAAGAGTTCAGCGCATAATCGAACGTGGTCTAACCCAATCCGAAGCACAAGCACGAATTGAAAGCCAAATTGATGACAGCCTGAAGATTACTAAGTCAGACATGATTGTTGAGAATTGCCATGATATATCCTTACTCGAACAAGAAGCTAAGCACTTAATCAATCTCTTCCGTACTATAGCGCATAAGAATGTACGCCATTTTATCTAGATAACTGTCGCTTATCGCGAGCATATCGCATCCTTGTGGGCTAATAGAGCCATTTGTTTTCTACCTCCAATAAACGCTTCTCATATAACTCTTGCAAGAGACATGCTTTGCTTTATTATGTAGGTGTAGACTATGTTAAAAGGATGTGAATTATGATAATCGAACTAAATGAACAAAACTTTAATGAGACCACTAGCAAGGGTATTGTTATGATAGATTTTTGGGCTCCCTGGTGCAACCCCTGCAATATGCTTTCTCCCATTATCGATGAAGTGGCGAAAGAAAATGTAGATGTGGTAGTGGGTAAGGTAAACGTGGATGATTACCCCGAACTGGCAAGCAAACACGGAGTTATGAGTATACCCACCCTTATATTTTTCAAGAATGGACAATTTGTTGATAGCTCGGTGGGAGTAGTTACTAAAAGTGTTATTCTAAACAAGTTAGAGCTAATCTCTGGATAGCTGTTACTCCGTTTGATTTGCACTGGTTCTTTTAAATAATTGTGATTGTAGTCCCCAATAAGCTATAACGATATACGCTATCATTACGCATGAATTACGCATCCCATCCGTATTTCATCCGTAATTCATCCGTAATTCGTTCAAGGAAGCAGCAAGGATGCTGGGGTTCATTATGCTGCTATTGGCCACGTAGGTTCGCACAGAATTACAGATTTCTCTTGACGTTATCTCCACTCCTAATTAGTATTCACGAAGGGTGATGAGTACAGGTGGTTGTTTCTAAGCTCAGTATATATTATAGAAATATAAGGAGATAAGGAAAATGGACAGGATACCGAGTATGATCGAAGCCGATTTGAGGGGCAAGATTTGTTTGGTTAGAATGGATCATAATGTGGTAAAAAAGGGGAAGATTAAAGATACCATGAGGATCGATGCTACCATCCCCACCATTATGCATATCTACAAGAAGGGTGGTTTGCCGATAATAATGACTCATGTTGGAAGACCTTTTGATAAAAGAACCAGAGAGATCAGCGTTTCTGACAATGATTCAGTAAAGCCAATCGTAAAATACATAGAAACAAAACTTCAGCTTATTGGAGTAGTTCCTGAGCTGAAAGCTGATGGTAAAGAGGGTATAACAGACCTGAAACCCATAAGTTTTTCTATCGAAATGCTAAAGAAAGGTGAAGTAGATTTTATATATCTCCCCAATACGCGGTGGTTTAAGGGGGAAGAAACAAAAGATGATTACTCAGAGATATTTGCCAGGATGCTTGCCACTTATGCTGATGTATATATAAATGATGCTTTTGGCTCATGGCAAGCCCATGCCAGCACCTATTCAATTGTGAAGTATCTTCCCTCCTATGCAGGATTATTGATGCAGAAAGAGATTGAAAACCTCCTCAATGTGTTTAATCCCCAACGTCCATTTATTGCTGTTGTAGCCGGCTCGAAGTTCGACACAAAGATTGGGCCTCTATCATCTCTTATACGCAATGCGGATCATCTTGTTCTTGGAGGCGTAATATACAATGCCTATTTATGCTATAAATATGGGATATCCATCGAGGGGGTTGGTGTAGAAGAAATCGCACAGGCAGAGAAGTTTATTTCTGACTGTGGTGAGCATTGCAAGAAAATTGTGGAACTCCCTTATATTGTTGAAAATCGGGATATTGAGTCTCGTACCAATGAAAGCTGGAAAACCCACGATGTTCGTAAGCTTGAGAGGGGAGAATCGTTGGGTTTTGTGCTGGATGTGGCAGAAGAAAATTTTAGAATGGACGAGATACGACAGCTCTTTCATTCAGCCGGAAGCTTCTTTGTAAACGCCGTAATGGGATACACGGCTCTGTTCCCTGAGGGTAGCATGGCAATGTATAGCCTCATCGATGCGTGTGGAAGTGCCAACAAGTTGTTTGGTGGTGGTGATACAATTCAGGACTTTGGCGAGTATTTACCCGGGATATTTACAAGAGCGAGAAACAATCCCAGTTACTATTTTTTCACCGGTGGCGGAGCAATATTGGATGCCATTCAACAGGGTTCACCTTATGGTATGAAGCCCATACAAGCACTTATCGAAAAGAATGATAAAGGAGACAAGCGTGGATAACGATAACAAGCTGAACCTGAAAGAGCACTTTGCTGTTCCAACCTATACAGAATGGGAGGAAGCAGTAAAAGAAAGCTTGAAGGGTGCAGATTTCGACAAAGCTATGAAAACCAAAACCTACGAGGGGATAGTTCTACAGCCCATATATCGAAAAGAAGATATAGCAGAGCTTCCTTTCACGGACTGCCAACCTGGCTCTGCTCCATATATTCGGGGAAACGATCCGGAAACGTATTTGAGCGAAGGATGGTTGATAGCCCAAGCGCAGGATGAGCCCAATCTGGAAAAACTGAACAAGATCATATTGAAGGAATTAAACTCCGGACTAAGTGCAGTTAATCTGAAACTAGCTCATGATGGTGCACCACAGGGGATTAAGCTGAAATCTGTGCAGGATATTCGAGTAGCCCTGGAGGGAGTAGACATTAATGCTGCACCGCTTTTCATGCAATTAGATGTTGATGACTCAGATTTGATAAGCCAGTTCGAAACTTACGCTCAGGAAATGGGAATTGAGATTGGAAAGCTAAGAGCCGGCATTGGATTTGATCCAACAGGTGAGTTTGCCAGAAAAGGCTATCACTCATATCCATTAGAAACTGTATGGGACAAAGTATCAAAAGCAGTTAGCTGGGCTGTAGATAAGGCTCCGAATGTTAGGATATTATCTATCGATGGCAGTGTTTACGAAGCTGCTGGAGCTTCATCGGTTCAGGAACTGGGATTTGTTCTTTCTACAGCCATTGGATATATTCAAGGATTACTGGCTCAAGGTTTTCATATAGATAAGATTGCTCCGCTATTTCAGGTAACTCTCAGCTTGGGCTCTAATTTATTCATGGAGATAGCAAAGGTTAGAGCTTTTCGCCTGGTATGGGCAGAAATGATTCAAGCTTTCGGTGGCAACACAAACAGCCGCAAGATTTGGATTCATGGCAAAACAGCGTCTTTCAACAAAAGTATGTACGATACTTATGTAAACGTGTTACGCACCAGCACAGAGGGATTTGCTGGCGTTATTGGCGGAATTGATAGCTTAGAGATAAACTGTTTTGATTCGTTGATCAGGAATGCCGACGAGTTTTCTCGTAGAATGGCGAGAAATCAACAAATCATCCTGAAGGAAGAAGCACATTTTGCAAAGGTTGTTGATCCTGCCGGTGGTTGTTATTATATCGAAACTCTCAGCAATGAGATGGCAAAACTAGCTTGGCAACTTATGCAGGAATTAGAGGGTAACGGAGGAATGGTAAAGTCACTTCGCGCTGGTTTGGTACACCAGATAATTTCTCCAGTAGCCAAGGCAAAGATTGATGCAGTGCATAAGCGCAAAGATGTATATGTTGGGGTAAACATGTATGCAAACACATTAGAAGGTATCGTTGTGTCCGAAAGGGATAATGCATCAGCTCCTCATAACAATGCTGCTGTTAAGCTAGACAGTGGGGCATTACCAAAGCTGCGTGCCGTGATGAAGCTGGAAGAATTGCGAAGCAAAATCGTTGGTGCTGCTTCTACCACCAATACCAGGATATTCCTGCTAAATATGGGAAGCATTGGTGAGTATAAGGCTCGTGCTGACTTTGCTACAGGATTTTTCCAGGTAGGTGGATTTGAAGTGATATCACCCAGTGGTTATAAATCTGTAGTAGATGCAGTTATCGAGGCTAAGCTTTCTGGTGCCAGAGCATTTTGCATCTGTTCTACAGATGAGAACTATATTTCACATGTTCCAGAAATATGCTCAGCATTACAAGGACTACCGATTATTCTTGCTGGATACCCTCAAGACATGGTAGAGACCTATCGGTCACAGGGTGTTGGCACCTTTATCCATCTGAGAGCTGATGTATACGAAACCTTATCTGAACTAGCTGGAATAATGGGGGTGATGTAATGAATCCTGATTTTAGAACTATAAAGCCTGAATTCAAGGCAGAAGAAGTAAAAAATGCAATAGCTAACCATGTTTGGAGGACAAACGAACAGATAGACGTAAAACCTATCTACAACAAAGTTGATTTAGAGAAGCTGGAGCATCTGGATTATCTATCTGGAATTGCGCCCTTTTTACGTGGTCCATATCCATCAATGTTTATACAACGCCCCTGGACTATCAGACAGTATGCTGGATTCAGTACTGCGGAAGAAAGTAATGCCTTTTATCGCCGTAACCTGGCAATGGGGCAGAAGGGCTTATCTATTGCTTTCGATTTAGCCACTCATCGTGGTTATGACTCAGATCACCAACGAGTTATTGGCGATGTTGGTAAGGCGGGCGTTGCGGTTGATTCCATTCTGGATATGAAGATACTATTCGACCAGATTCCACTGGACAAAATGAGTGTGTCGATGACCATGAATGGAGCTGTAATACCCATAATGGCTTTCTTCATAGTTGCGGCAGAAGAGCAGGGTGTAGCTACCGAATTGCTAAATGGTACGATTCAGAATGACATCTTGAAAGAATACATGGTGCGCAACACCTACATCTACCCGCCCCAGGCATCCATGAAGATAATAGCCGATATATTCAGCTTTACATCAAGAAAGATGCCCAAATTTAACAGTATTAGTATTTCTGGATATCACATGCATGAAGCCGGAGCAACTGCTGATTTGGAAATGGCATATACTCTGGCAGATGGACTGGAATACGTAAGGGCAGGCTTGAATGCCGGAATAGACATAGATGTTTTTGCTCCCCGTCTATCATTTTTCTGGGCAGAGGGAATGAACTACTTTATGGAAGTTGCCAAGCTGCGCGGAGCAAGAGCTATTTGGGCTAAATTGATCAAGGACTTTAATCCCAAGAATCCTAAGTCCATGGCACTAAGAACACATTCTCAAACATCGGGATGGAGCTTAACTGAGCAAGACCCATATAACAACATTACCAGAACTGCAATCGAAGCCTTGGCTGCTACTATGGGACATACTCAATCTCTGCATACTAACTCACTTGATGAGGCCATTGCCCTTCCAACAGATTTCTCAGCCCGCATTGCCAGGAATACTCAGCTTTACCTGCAACACGAAACCAATGTATGTAAGGTTATAGACCCCTGGGCTGGTTCATATTATGTTGAGTCTCTCACTGATGCTCTGATGCAGCGAGCTTGGGATCACATTGTTGAAGTTGAAAAGCTTGGTGGTATGGCAAAAGCTATTGAAACTGGATTACCAAAGATGCGCATCGAAGAAGCTGCAGCTAGAAGACAGGCAAAGATTGATTCTGGTGCCGATGTTATTGTGGGTGTTAATAAGTATCGCCTGGAACAAGAAGCCCCGATGGATATTCTTGAAGTGGACAACACAGCCGTTCGTAACGCTCAGTTAACCCGCCTGGAAAAGCTTCGCCGTGAACGAAATAATACCGAGGTTCAAGCTTCATTGAATGCAATAACAACATGTGCAGAGACAGGAAATGGCAACCTGCTTGAGCTTGCGATAGATGCTGCCAGAAAGCGTGCTTCATTAGGCGAGATATCAGATGCCATGGAGAAAGTGTTTGGCAGACATTCTGCATCAATAAAGCTGATAAGTAACGTTTATAGTAGTGAGTACGCAAAAATGGACGAAATAGACAAAGTTCGAGAGCTTACAGATGCCTTTGCCGAAGCAGAAGGCCGCAGACCACGAATCCTGATTGCCAAAATGGGACAGGATGGTCATGATAGAGGAGCTAAGGTGGTAGCCACAGGATACGCAGATATGGGCTTCGACGTAGATGTCGGACCATTGTTCCAAACTCCTGAAGAGACAGCACGTCAAGCAGTTGAGAATGATGTTCACATCATTGGTATGAGCTCGCTTGCTGCCGGGCACAAGACCCTTCTCCCTCAGTTAATCGAAGAGCTAAAGAAGCATGGTCGTGAAGACATCATGGTTGTTGTGGGTGGTGTTATTCCCGCGCAGGACTACGATTATCTTTACCAACAAGGTGCTGCGGCCATATTCGGCCCTGGTACGAAGCTTCCCGAAGCCGCTACACTGATTATGGAAAAATTAATGGAACGATGAATCAAATGGATAGCAGAAGACCAGAATGGACTCCCGATGACGCAGGAAATGAATTCGCCAGTCGAGTAGTTAGTGGATCCACTAATACTGGGGGATCGGTTTCTCACTCGGCAAGAACTCATCACGAACGCCGATACGATCCTGTAGCACTGATTGACGGAGTAAGAGCCTCTAATAGAAGTCTGCTATCCAAAGCGATAACATTGATTGAGAGTAATTCAATAAAGCACTTTGAAAAAGGGCAGGAGCTATTACAGCAACTTCTGCCCTTTTCCGGAGCTTCAATAAGAATAGGAATAACCGGCGTACCCGGAGCGGGGAAAAGCACTTTTATTGAGAAATTCGGTTTATGGTTAATAGACAGAGGCTTCCGAGTGGCTGTTCTGGCCATAGACCCCAGTTCCAGTATCAGTAAAGGCAGCATTCTTGGAGATAAAACCCGGATGGAAAAACTATCTCGCCATCCAAGTAGTTTCATTCGTCCTTCCCCCAGTTCTGGTATCTTAGGCGGGGTTGCCCGCAAAACAAGAGAAAGCATTATTCTCTGCGAAGCCGCAGGTTATGACGTGATTATTATAGAAACCGTTGGAGTTGGCCAATCAGAAACAACCGTGCGGTCGATGGTCGATTTCTTCTTATTGATGCAGATAGCAGGGGCTGGAGACGAACTCCAAGGCATAAAAAAAGGAATTATAGAATTAGCAGATTTGATAGTAGTAAACAAAGCCGATGGAGACAATATTCTTAAAGCAGAGCAAGCCAAACAGGAGTATAACAATGCATTACATTATTTACGGCATTCAAGCACATCCTGGCACGCAAAGGCACTTACTTGTTCTGCATTGACTGGAGACGGCATATCCTCAATTTGGGATGAGATAGTAGCCTATAAAAAAACCATGAACGACACAGGAGCATTTAAGGAAAGGCGAGTGCTCCAGAACTTGGAATGGTTTGATTCTCTTGTTAAAGAATCGGTGCTAAACAGATTCTACCAGAAACAGACAGTGAAAGATATACTCCCCGAGCTACGCCAGAACGTTAAGCAAGGAAAGATTCCTATAGCTATGGCTGTTTCAGAATTGCTCTCCACCCAGTAAGGCCAGAGCATCATATACTCTTTAATCGTTTCGGGTGCAAATAGTCCATAACCAGTATAGTTATATCGTCCTTTTCCTTTGAGGTAGACGAAAATCTATGCACTTCTTCCAAGATCAGATTAGCATTCTTTTGCGGATTTGGAGTACCTAAGTTTTGGATGATTTGCTCTAGCCCAGTGATGCCGAGGAAGTCTTCTTCAGCATTCATTGCTTCGGTAATCCCATCGGTGATAAGGATTATCTCGTCGCCCATATCTAGCTGTATCTGATCAGATTCGATATCCAATTCGTCGAATACACCGACTGCAGTGGAATGGGTTAATGAGTATTTAACATAGCTTTTATCCATCTTGCGGACAAACATCGGTACATGTCCGGCATTACAATACTCCATTTGTCCAGTGCTAAGATCAATCACCCCTAATAGAATTGTTACAAAGTTCGCTTCAATATTGTTTTTGCACAGAAATAGATTCAAGTTACTAACAATGTCTTTTGCCTTCCAATGATATGAAGAGATGCTGCGCAGGTAGGTAGAAACAATTGTCATAGTCATAGCTGCTACTATTCCTTTCCCCACCACATCCGCAATGGCAAAGCAGAAATGGTTGTCGTCTATCATAAAGTAATCGTACAGGTCTCCACCTATATCACTGGCTGGTTCTAAGATTCCATGTACTCGCAGCTCTGTTCGGTTACATGGAAATTCCGTGTTTGAAGGAATCAAGTTTTTCTGTATTTCTGACGCAAAGCGAACTTCTGCCATTATCCTGTTTTTTTCCAGATTCGTTTTTTCAAGATTACTAATATAATCCCTCAACGACGCTTGCATGGCACTAAACGCTTCAGATAGCCTTTCAATTTCGTATGTTTTTACAATCTCAGGTAGCGGAGTGTTAAATTCCCCCTTTCCTATCTGTAATGCTAGTTCTGATAGTGATCGCAAGGGCTTGGAAACATTCTGGGTTCTGGAGTACACAATTATAGAGATTACAATAAAAACGATTATTGATATTAAAACCTGGATGATCAGGATCATGTTCAGGTCTCTCATAACGTCGGAATTAGCTATTACTATGCCCAATGACCAGTTATTATTTAGTAGGGGAGCATGGTATAGCCAACTATCTTTTAGGATTGAGCCGCCTTTAATCCGAAGGAAGTTCGTACTGCCGGATATCATCTGCCTGCCAATGTCTCGCAAGTTATCGTCATTACTTCCTTCTGCCAGGCTAAAGATGCTCTCGTCCATAATAAGTGAATCTGCAGGATGAGTAATAATGGTACCTGTATTTGATATCAGAAAAGCATAACCACTTTTACGCAGTTTTAAGGGCGATATCAAGCTCTGAAGATATGTTAAACCTGTATCAATTCTCATTATCCCTATCACTTTCCCACCCTTAAAAATTGGTGTGCCGTGAGAGATTACAAACTGCTGAGAGTCTGTCTCATCGAACCAAGGCTCAGTCCAGAATCCGGTTTTTTTTAGATATGGAATCTGATACCAATCTAAGTACTGATAGTCTGAGCTTTCAGCATATCTAACTATCATGGAATTATCTTTATGTAGTATGGTACGTGAATCAACTGCTTTGTCTAACTCGGGATTCATGGATATGTTTATAGCCACAATCTCATGATGTTCATACACAATTTCATGGAGAAACTCATTGAAAGCTTCCTTATCTAAAGCTTCCATATAGTACAGCTTCATGATATCTGTAGATATGGCTTCGATCTTGTCTAGCCTTGAGTCTATCTGAGTAATAGTTTCATTTGCAAGATGGCTAATGCTTTCACGTGAATTCTTGAGCATAACCCTGGAGAACAGCGAAAAAGACACGCTGATTGAAATAGCAAAGATCAACAACAGATACACAAAAATGAATGATATTATCTGATATGCTATCGTTCTATCTTCTTTCTTATTGTGCATTGGGATAAAAACTCCGGTATTCCTGGTTTGTGGTAGGGATATTCTGTTGTATTAGCAGATTCTGAGCGGCCACATAGTCCGGCTCTTGCAAAACACCAATTATTCCGGGTTTGGCGAGGATAACATCTTTAAATTCCTTTAGCATCCATGCCTGATGAGGACGGTTTGCCTTTATGTGATGTCTGCGCATAATGTCTAAAACCGTATCCAATGTTTCTTCTTGATTGTTAATTGCGTATAACCAGCCATCCATTGTGGCTGTAGCAAATCTCTTGCATTCATTGGGATACTTGTTATAGAAATCGCGTGTAGTATATAAGCCATCCTCCAATATATTCAATCCCACGTCACTAAAGGGAATTGTGAATAGCTCTTCCGGGTTGGAGCCCGCCTGTAGAATTTGATGATACTCATTATAGAGCATAACGTTCATAAGGTCTATAACATCGTTCATGAATAGATTAATAGTCCAATCGACATTAACTATATCCATCTCAAGCTTATGTTGTTTAAGGAAAATAAGGGATAGTTCTCTAAAGTCTGTACGCCACAGCCCAATGGATTTCTTGTTTAGGTCTCTAATTGAGTTTATTCCCCTGCTTTTTTTACCAACAAGCATGAGAGAGGACTTCTGGCTGATCTGAGCTAAGTTTACTAAATTATTCTTGCCAGCGTCTCTGGATAAAGCGGTTAGCAGGAACAATTGCACTACATCAGACTTACCGTTTTCCAATGTTTCATAGGCAGGGTAGTCTGGGCCGCCGGGTTGAATTTCTACATCCAATCCATAATTACGATAAAACCCTTTCTTGGCAGCCATATAAACTCCTGCAAACTGAGCTTGATGATACCATTGAGGTCGATATCGTATGCGAAACTGATTACCACTAGTAACACTTAATGAATCAGGAAGAGATTCTCTTTTGTGATTATCTCTGCTCATAGGTTTACAAGATGAAACAAATAATAGCAACGACAATGCCAAGGCAACCCAGATAAACAAGTGTTTATCCAATTTATGCCGCATTACCCATGGTTTTGCTGCGTTTCGAAAGAAATATAACATCAATCCAACTACCTGTTTGTTTCACCTATTCCTAAAGCCTCAACACACACAGTAGCATGCTGAAATTGTACACATAAACTGGCAACAAATAAATGTCTCAAAACTGACACTACTGTGGAAGCTTGTCAACAGTGATGTGATTGCTTTGTAAGAATTATGGAATGGCTTCATTGCGAATGTAGTAACATCGTAGCAACAATTTGAGAATATGAATAATACCATATGTTACTTACCAGCAAGCTAAAAAAAGACTAATAACGCAGCCCATACCCACGCCCAGAATTATATATATAGTTTGAAACCTGACTCTATTAGACTTCATTAAGGTATCGATACGCAATCATCATACCTTCATCTTCAGTGTTCCCCTCATCTGATATTCAAATATATATAAATAATCCACGAATGATCCTGTAGTCTCATTTTGGAATGACTTGAGAATGAATAGTGATATAAGGGGTGAATAATAGGAGCTTAAGAAGAATTATTTAAGAATATCAGAATCTCACAGAACCGCAAATAATTACAGGTAAATTACGGTCCAACTACATTCCAACTGATCTATCCCTCGTTTCTGGGAGTAATGCCTCATGAAGCCCTTGTGATCCCCGGGTGATTCCGAGGTGGGACGAGGGAATCACAAGGGAATTACCAGAACATGATCTGGGATTAGTTTAGGTTATGAGGCATCGTAGTGATATGGGCAGAGGAAGTGAAACAGAATTGAAACTTTCACATAAGCACAATAGGGATACTCAAACTCGATGAACAGTGCTGGGTTTGATTATACGGGATTATACGGGTTTACAATACTCACTTTTTCCGCAGAGGAATTCCCCTGCTTTTGGCGCGGCACTACGGACTCTATCTGCCATAAGCTTAGATATTTCTTTTATCTCCCATTGAGCGTGTTCGTCCGAACGTAAGCGGACAAAGTGGTATATCTCCCTTAGATTCATTTTGGTATATACGGTTAAGATAGAGGCATTAAGACGGCAATACGGCGCAATGTGCTTAAAGGCGGGGGGGAGGCTGAGGGCGAAATCATTTGCAGCATCGGCAAGGTCTTCCCATACCTTGGTTCTATTAATCCTGGCTATTGCAGAGGGTAATTTGGTAACGGTGGAATAGCCACCTTTACGGAGCATAGTGGTTAAGCGATGTCGTTTATACTGAGCCCAACAGCACTCACTCATGGAAATCTCGAAGCCAAATTCGATAGTTTCGAAGGCACGTGGTACTTTGTGCCAGGCTTTTAGTTGGCTAAACACCTGTTTCCAAAGCTGCTGTTTTACCAGTCGTGGAAGGCGAGCAACAGTATCTTTTGTGTCATTCCAGTTTAGCTCGCCTTGTTGGTAGATAATTGCGGCGAGAATGCTGTCGTCAATATTTTGTGGGGATGATATAATCCTTAGTTTAGCCTGTAAATCCAATTCTTCCAACCATGGCAGTTCTTGTTGCAGGAAACCGGTGTAATTAACCTTGTTCAGGTCTATGCCTCCGCTAAAGCCATCGTCTTCGATATAGCGAATTAAGGATGGAGTGATTGCCGAAACTTGTGTGTATAGCTCAGAATGAAGCTCATGCGCTTCGGCAAGCTTGCTTTTGGCAAGACGGCGTAGTAAGTTTTCCAGGCTACGGGCATTGATGGTTATGCCCATTTGAGTTTTGGTGGCAAGAGGAAGGATATAGCGCGCGTCTTCTTTTGCCATAGCTTCTCTTTCGCGGGGTTTTAGTTCAGGATGTTCTGTTTTATACAGCTCATTTAGCGCATTGAAGCTGGTTTCGTACTCCGCAAAGAGAGCATCCATCAGTTGTTTATAATGCTTCTTTATCTTGGGGTGTTTTGCTAATTCAGCAGGCACCACATAGTCTTTGGAAAAGGTTACATAGCGTTGAGACTTCTCTGTAAAAGAAGCCAAACGAGTACGTTGCACGGTATCAGTTAGCAGTCTGGATACACCTATCAAATCGAGATTGAAAACAGCATGCTCAGCTACAGAACTGTGCCCCATCTCAAAGATAATATTCTGGTTAGAGCTACGAGCTTTGCTTATTTCTGATAATGCCTCGCTGCGAAGCTC
The DNA here is from genome assembly GCA_938009275.1 of uncultured bacterium. Classification (GTDB taxonomy): domain Bacteria; phylum Cloacimonadota; class Cloacimonadia; order Cloacimonadales; family Cloacimonadaceae; genus Cloacimonas. The sequence continues at coordinate 42,672 of CALLHY010000007.1, read as the reverse complement.
ATCAACTTGCTTAATACTACGGCTTATTCTGGCATAGGCAGCAGAAAGCACTTCCGGGGTGGCAGTTTCACTATCTATGGCATCAATCAGGCTGCGATCAATATTATACCCGGCAACAATTAGCTTCATAATAGGGATATCCTTATAGCAATGCGCTAACGCTGGAAGCACCAATGCGGTTTGCACCGGCTGCAATCATGGCTTCTGCCTGTTCTTTGGTTCGAACACCACCAGATGCCTTTACTCCCAGTTTGGGACCCACTACGCTACGCATCAGAGCAATATGTTCAGGAGTAGCCCCTGCCGTTCCAAAGCCAGTGGATGTCTTTACGAAGTCTGCGCCTGCTTTCTTGGATATCAGGCAAGAAATAATGATTTGCTCCTCGCTTAAGTAGCAGGTTTCAAGTATCACTTTCAGTAAAGCACCTTTGGATATGCAGAGCCTGGCAGTTTCATTTATACTGGAATAAGCAGTATCATAATCCAAAGATAGCATCGCACTAATATTTTGTACCATATCCACTTCATCAACTCCGGCAGCAAGGACAGCAGATGCTTCTTGAGCAATAGCTGATACAGAGCCAGCACCAAGGGGGAAATTTATTACCGTGCAGCTCTTTACTTCTGGCAAAAGGCTTGCCTTTATGAGGGAAATGAAATGAGAATTTATACATACTGAAGCTGTTTTATGCTCGTTTGCCATAGCACAAAGGCTCTTCACCTCTTCCTGGGTGGCAGTTGCCTTGAGAACGGTGGCATCTATTATGGAAGCTACGCCTGCTTCGGGATTGTAGGTCATATCGGCTTTATCGGCACGGCAAACTTCACATTTCAAACATACTACATGGTCTCCACCGCATTTACAAGCTTGATTATTGCCGAATAGTCTTATGGCAAGGCTTTGAATGTTGTTCATAATTTCTCCACATTATTGTTGCTTAATTGACCACAGGCTCCAAACACATCAGCTCCCCGGCTTTTACGCAGCATTATGGCTTGGGGCAGGCTTTGAGCCATTTGCATGAAGTCATCCACCTGTTTTGAGGTTGGAGAGCCAAAAGTTGAGCCTGGGCCTGGGTTATAGGGGATGAAGTTAATCTTACACGAAAGGTCACCCACGAACTTGCGTAGGGCGATTAAATCTGCTTTTCCCATGTTATGCTCGGGTAGCAAGACGTATTCATAAGTGATGCGAAAATTGGTTTTTCTAAGATAATACAGCGATGCTTGCTTCAGCTCGTGAAGAGGATACTTCCTGTTTATGGGCATTAGAGAATTGCGTTTTTCGTCTATAGCCGAGTTTAGTGAGATAGCCAGCTTAGCTCGAACACCGCTATCGGCAAAACTGATGATGCCCGGAACAACGCCACATGTTGAAACGGTTGTACGTCTGGGACTAAAAGCAAGGGTGGCATCGGATTGAATGATACGCAAGGCTTCCAGTACGTTGTCTAAGTTATCCAGAGGTTCGCCCATTCCCATAAATACAAGATTGGTAACGCGAGAAACGCGTATGGAAGCATTTAGCGTGGATTCTTTTGCGAATAGCTTGCATTCCATTTCGGCAATAACAATCTGAGCTACTATTTCATCTACGCTAAGGTTTCTTATCAGCCCCATTGTTCCCGTGGCACAGAAGCTGCACTTGCGCGAGCAACCTACCTGGGATGATACACAAAGCGTGTTCTTTTTGGCATCGGGGATTAGAACGGATTCTATGACATGGCCATCTTTCAGTTTTAGTCTAAACTTGGCTGAACCATCTTTGGAAACTACTTTGCCGTCAACAAGCGGAATATCAAAAGAGAAAGTGCTTTGCAGGTATTCCTTGAAGTCTGCAGGAAGGTTCTTCATTTGCTTCAGGTCGGTGGTGAAATGCGTATATAACCACTGTAACAATTGCTTAACACGGTACTTGGGAAATCTTTCGGCAATTATGGATTCCAGTTTTGAGGGATGAACACCTAAGATTGGAATTAGCATGGTTCAATGTCCGGTACACTAATAATCTGTAATTTGTTAAATTGCTCAGTATCCATGTCCATGTAGCTGCCATCCTCACCTGTTAAGTAAATCCTCTTGGATAATACATCAATTCTTACCACAAGCATCTTAACTCCCTTATATAAGGCGCAGGTGCCCACTAAAGGAAAATCTTTGGCTTCTTCGATGTAGAAGTCTTCTTCAAAATTCAAGCAACAGAGCAATCTACCGCAGGGACCTGAAATCTTGGATAAATTACCCGCGAGGTTCTGATCTTTAGCCATTTTAATGGTTACCTGATTGAAGCGTTTTAAGAAGCTGCCGCAGCAATACTGATTGCCACACATACCGAATCCACCCAAGCGTCTTGCTTCATCTCTGCCAGTGGTTTGGTGAAGTTCTATACGCGTCTTAAAAACTGTGGCAAGTTCTCGAACAAAGGTTCGAAAATCAATTCTGCCCTCGGCAGTAAAGAAGAAGGTTAGCTTATTGCCATCGTATTGATAGATGGTTTCAATCAGTTTCATCTCAAACGGATAACGTTCAAGGATTTGTAAGAAGGTAGCAGAAGCTTTTTCTTCTTCGAGCCCTATGTTCTTCAGTTTCTCCAGATCATCATCATTAGCTTTTCGTCGGATGCTGTAGTTTTTGCCTGTGTGGAAATTGGCATCCATGTCTTCATCACTGATGCTAAGGTGAACTACTTGAGCAATGTCGTCCCCCCTTTCTACTTCTACAACTATCAAATCTTCTGGTTGAATGTCCAGCCCTGTGTTGTTTTCATAATATCCCAAACGACCTGTTCGGAATTCTACTTCTATGTAATTCTGCACTTATTTCTCCATTGAGTATATTTGTTTATACAGCTCTTTTTCTATGTCGGTTAAGCTAAGCTTTCTCCGGTTCTTCACTGTGTTTGCCGTTGCGCAGAAAGCGTCGAAACGATAGGACATTAGTAATGATGCTTCCCCCCAAGAAAAATCTGGGATAAAGTCCGATATCAGATGGCTTCCGTATACATTACAGCCAATTCCGATTACTGTGCCAGTATTTATACTGCAATTAATTCCAGTTTTGGCATGATCACCAATAATACAGCCGAGAAACTGGCTTCCTGAGTCAATTTTTGCTTTTTGGGCATAAGAATAGTAGTTAACCGATTTGTAGTTATTCTTAAGGTCACTGTTGTTAGTATCTGCGCCCATGTTTACCCATTCACCGATGTAAGCATGCCCTAAAAAACCGTCATGCTGTTTATTGGAATAGGCTTGAATAATGCATCCTTCTATCTCACCGCCTACTTTGCATACAGGGCCTATACTGGTGTTGCCGTATATTTTCGCCCCGATTTTTATAAGGCTGCGTTTCCCAACATACAAAGGTCCGCAAAGAACTGCATTAGCCATTACTTTGGCGGAGTCGTCTATAATGATTGGTCCTTCAGAAGCATCGAGCACAACACCAGGAGACAATTGAACATTCTCGGCAAGCCAAACATTGTATGGATGTAATACTGTTACCCCTGGTTCGGTTTCAAATGAGTTATCCTTGTCATAAAAATACCTGTCAAAATCCCAGCGGATCAGTCTCTCATTATCATGGATGAGTTCGCTGAGATTATCATAAAGCTTGATATCAGTAGAAGAAACACTCATACTACCGTCAATATTGGCAGACCAGATTAGCTTTTGGAACTCAGATGATGATATGGGTAAACATGCAGCTACAAAAGCGTCATCGTGCTTAACAATGGTATTGGCTTTCATGCTCGATATTTCTTTTATTGCCTCTTCTGTAAGTACAATGCGTGAGTTTATGAATAGGCTAAGATCAATTCCTGGTTTCTCATATTGCCAATCCGGGTGCCTTTCTTTGTATAGTGGTATCAGAATTGGATCGATTAGAAAGTTGGCAGCGTCATCGCCGCAGAACTCAGCTTCCAGCCGTTGTCGTAGTTTAAGTATCCCGCACCTTAAGTCTCCAGTGCTTCTGTTTAGAGTAATGGGGAAGAAATTGATTCTTTTGTCGTCGTCGAAAATAACTAGTCGCATTATTTAGTTCCTTTTGTAGGGCCTTTTTCCATGCCAGACGAAGAAATTGAACTGACCCAGAACCATGGTGAATACTAGAAAGAAGGTTTGGATCACTAACCAAATAGGGTAGAACAACATCATTTTCGCACTAACTCCAAAACGTTTGCGAGTGTAGCTAACAAAGATATTTTCTATTAAAATGCGAAGTCCGAAAATGATCAATCCAAGCCATACATTGAATAGCATCATAATTATCCCACCCCAATATATAAAGGCCATGGTGAGCAAGATAAAAAAGAATTCCGGATTGAATTTTAGCTGATACTTCATGTTTGAAGCCCATCGGCTACGCTGGTTTACCAATTGTTTCCATGACTTCACTGGATGTGTATGAACAAAGCTGGCTGGGAAGAAATTGAAAATAATCCGATGTCCCTTTCTCCGCATGAGTTGCATTAGATTTACATCATCACCGGATATCAAATGTCTTATCCGGCTAAATCCGCCAACACTCTCATAGGCTGATTTTCGATAAGCCAGGTTTTGACCTATGCATGCCCAACTGCGTCCAAGGGTATAGCCACCGGCTAAAACCATGTATGTTAATGCAAAATCCAAGTGTTCATATTTATGTAAAATGCTAGCTTTATCCCAGTTAGGAATTAGTGTTCGAGAGTATCCAGCCACCATGGATACATCATCGGTAAAGAGGGAAACCATAGAGCTAATCCATGTAATGGGAAGTATGCAATCGGCATCTGTGGTTAGAATAATATCTCCACTGGAGGTTTCTATCGCCTTTTCCAAGGCGTGCTTCTTTGGGGAAATAACCTTGTCCCTGCCCAGTACTTTCATGTACCTGAGGTTCAATCCTGCTTCCACAAACTGCATGGCAATCTGTTCCGACTCGTCATCTGAGTCATCATCTGCCAGTATAACTTCAAACAACTCTTTAGGATAATCTTGGTTTTGCAGGCACAAAAAGAGTGCCGGAAGGTTTCTGGCTTCATTACGTGAGACTATTATAACACTTATGCGCTGTTTTTTAAAACTTACCTTTGGTTGGTAGTGTTTATAACCAAACCAAAAGCGGATGCAAAAACTTATGTAAGTTACAAACCCAGTAGATATGAGGAAACAAAGCAGGTAAAACACAATAATTTTGAGCATTAGGTGCCTTACTGAGTTTCCAGTTCGTCACGGTAACCCCAACGAGTGGGGTAGAAATTGAATCTTAATGTATCGGCAACAGCTGGTGGCACATTATTTTCAATAAAATACTCTTCAATTCCACTATCAGAAACGAAGCCTGAGGTTGGGTTAATAGTTCTTTTGGTGATTCCCGAAGGCATGGCGAACGAGTAACGTGGATCGTCAATTCTGGGGGTTCTACCTTTGTTTTGAAGTTTTATAGCTTTGGTCATGATGGTTCCCCAAATGGGTGCGCATACAGCACTGGCAGAGACAGCAGCATTGTTATCAAATCCATTCCAAATACCAAGTGTAAATTCCTTGTTAAACCCAATGAACCATGCATCACGGTGGTCACTGGATGTCCCTGTTTTTCCAGCAGCTTGCCAGTAATAGTTATTTCTTGCTGCTCCGCCTGTACCCGATGATACCACCGATTGCAACATCGAGGTCATAATATAAGCTACTTCAGGTGTACAAACTTTGGTTCTGCGACTACTGCTTCGCTCCAAGACTTTACCATTCATATCTTCAACCTTGGTAATAAACACAGGGGTTGTGCGGAAGCCACCATTGGGAAAAGTTGTGTATGCTGAAATAAGGTTTATTGGAGTAACTTCATATGCTCCCAAGGCAGCCGATAAGTCTTCCGCTTTAGCATTTATGCCGAATCGCCTGAAGGCATCGTTAACCGTATCAAGCCCGATATCCATTACGGTTTTAACAGCCCAAAGGTTATATGAATGCGTAAGTGCAGTACGCATTCGGGTGTATCCATAATACTTCCTACTGAAATTCTGAGGATTCCATTCCTTTCCGTCTCCTCCCGAAAGCTTCAGAGGTCCGTCTTTGATAACTGTTGCAGGAGTATAGCCGCGCTCAATCGCCGCAGTGTAATAAATTGGTTTGATGGAGCTACCAGGTTGACGTTTTGCCTGAGTAATCCGGTTAAACTTACTATGAGTAAAGTTTCTTCCGCCTATCATAGCGCGCACATGTCCAGTATCGTTTTCCATCAATAGCAGTCCACCCTGGAGATATTTCGTGTTTATATCCACACTGTTGGTGGCTACACCATCATATCTTAGGGATGTGTTATATCCCTTTTCTATACCACGTAGGTACTTATTTAAAATAGAATCTGCATAAACCGTTAGCTCTGGATCAATTGTTGTATAAATGCGTAAGCCGCCTTCGAAAAGCTTTTCTGTGCCATACTTTCTCTCCAGATATAGCCTGATGTGCTCAATAAAATAGTCTGATGCAAACTGTTGCATGGAAGACTTGTCTCCTATTACTGGAGCTGCGATAGCTATCTCATAATCTTCATCGCTAATCTTTCTTGCTTTTAGCATCCTCTTGAGAAGAGCATTGCGTCTGTCTAAAAGCCGTTCAGGATGCTTAACTGGATTGTAGTAGTTCGGTCTTTGAATCATACCAACCAAAGATGCAGACTCGGCGAGGCTAAGGTCTCTTGCGTGCTTGCCAAAATAGTAAAGAGCGGCAGTCTCTACTCCGTGAATCTGGCCACCCCAGAAAATCTTATTAAAGTAAATCTCCAAAATCTCGTCCTTGGTAAACTCGCGTTCGATGCGAAGAGCAAGGATCACTTCTTTCATCTTTCTTGATACTTGCTTATCTAAGGTTAGAAACATGTTTCTTGCCATTTGCTGAGTAATCGTGCTTGCGCCCTGAGAAAAGTCCATTCTTACTACATCTATTAGAATAGCACGGATGTTACCTAATATGTCTATGCCGAAATGGTGGTAGAAATGCTTGTCTTCGGCTGTTATCAGCGCATCAACAAGGTGGGGGGGGAGCTCTTTCAGAGACACAAGTTTGCGCTTTTCAAAAGCAAACAGGTATACCATTTTGCCATTGTGATCATAAACCTCAGATCCCGATCTAAGGGTAAAATTGCGTAATTCACTTGTGGGTGGCAAACCATCACGATAAAACCACAAAGCTCCAACGAATGCACCAATCAGGATGCACCCAGCAATTCCAACGTATATAGCGAGTTTGTATAGCTTATCTTTCGAATATCTTTTCATTTATCCATAATCCCAGGTAGTGTTAACTTCGCATTAGCATATAGCACTAAGTATGCGACAATACTCCCACTAATCAAACCAATTAATATCAGGATAGGTGTCAACATAAAAACACGGCTGCTTTGAATTATGGTAATTCTAACAACAAATAGTTGTGCCAAGTTGTGGCATATTGCACCGATTATACTTATTCCGAATATGCTAAAACCTAGCCTAAGCTTATGGGCTAGTTGCATAATAAGCAAAGCCGATATGCTCCCTGCACCAGATAGCAATGTACTTGGGCTAAGCAAGGTTAGCGTGATCAATCCACCCAGGAAAACTTTGGCCAGGGATACTATCATGGCTCCTATAAAATCATTTTTCCATAAAAGATAGAGCACTACAACATTAGAAAGTCCGATTCGTAAGAATGGAACGGGTAACATTCTCATAACCAAGCCTTCTATCACATGGATCGATGCTGCCAGGGCGGTATACAATGCAAGGTTTAGTAAACGTGAATTTATGATCATATCTTGCTTAGGTATTTACGAACGAGATCGTTTTTGGACTTAGTCCAGTCAGAAAGTCGTCCCGCAAAGATTACTCTTCCTGCATCGATGAATAGAACATCATTGCATATCTTGCTTAAATTGCTTATGTCATGAGTAATGGTAATCACAGTTGCACTTCTGTTTGAGATGATTTTTGCTATATAATAGAGAATCTCATCGGAGGTTATAGGGTCTAATCCTGATACGGGTTCATCAAACACGATGTATTTAGGATTATATGCCAATGCGCGAGCAATTCCAATTCGCTTTCTCATCCCTCCGCTTAGCTCGGATGGGAAGTGATTTATAGTGTGTTCCAATCCGATTATATGCAAGCACTCCTCAACCCTTTTAGATATCTCATCAGCACTTAGTTCTGCACGTTCATATAAGGGCAAAGCAATATTTTGCCTTACGGTAAAGGAGTCTAGAAGTGCTGCATTTTGAAACACCATAGCGAAGCTATTACGCAAAACTTTCAATGCTTCAGCGTCACTATCGCTAAGAGAAACTCCATCTACTATCACCTCTCCGGAATCAGGAGTGTATATGCCGAGAAGTGTCTTGATCAATAGTGTTTTCCCGCTGCCACTTCTGCCAAGGATAACTAAATTGTCTCCATCAAGAAGCTGAAAAGAAACATCATGTAAGAGCTGTTTCCCATCAAAGCTAAGATTTAGCTTATTTACGCTTATCATGTGTCAGCAATCCGATACTTAATGGAATTAGGAGCCCTATTGTATTAGCCATTAGGTCATAAACCGTAACAGATCTCCCAGGAATAAAGTTCTGGTGATACTCATCGGCAGCAGCAGACAGAAGCAATAGCGCGTAAATAAGGATATATTCTACTCTCGAGAGCTTTCTGGATTTCATCCAGGAATTAAATAATAAACCAAGTATGGCATATACAGATATATGTGCCAGCTTGTCAAACCCGATAATCCTTATTGAAGGGAGTTCTTTCGATGGTAGCGAAGACATTAGCCATATTATTGCCAACCATGCCAAAGCAGGAAAGATACTGGAGCGAAGCTTCATTGATGGTAACTTAACAATTCCCAATTCATGGAAATGCCTTTTTTCTTTACTACTGACTTCACTGCCAAACCTTCATCTGCCACCCACAGGCTTAGCTTTGTATCTTCATTTACAAAATTGTGTGTTACCATATCCACATAGTTGGTTGGCGCATCTGAAAGAGGTTTAAATACAATATCGTAACGCTTAGTTTTAAACTTCTTTATCTTGGTTTTCACTTCTTCTCTGCTCGTAGATGTAATGGTGGCTTGCCAGGGTGAGCCATTAGCATCAATCTGATAGCTGTTGGAGGTTCCTTTACCCGAGATTAATAGAGCAATCATGCTGAATACATCTCTGCTGTTCAAATGGATTGGATAGCTTTTGCTAATTCCAGTGCTCTTCCTATGCAGGGTTAGTTGTAGCTCCTTTCGGTTGTATCGGGATGTTATTTCGTCTTTTACGGATTTCTGATTTATGCTCCTGGTATAAAAAAGTGGGCGATACTGGTCATCAATCTCTATATAGTAACGGTTGTTAATCTTAGGAAATAATGGAGAGCTCCCATTTGAATTGGCACTAATCTCCAGCTTCCCTAATCCCATGCTAATGCTTATATTGGCCACCTTCATTCCCAAAGATTTTATGCTGTATTCGGCAGTAATACCCCACAGACAGCTTGTCCCCAGAATAAACAGACACAATATAAGCGTTGTTCTAATCTTGTGCAAGTCGCTTAAGCTGAATTTGCTTGATGCTCTTTTCATCACTATCCAATACCGTTAGCAAAATATTATCGTTCACCTGCAGGCTTTCACCAACGGACGGAACATGATTAAAGTGCGCGAGTAGAAACTCTGCCAGGTTATCGTATTCATCCAGTGAGATATCAGTGTTGAACACCTGATTAAACTGACGGATATTAATCACACCGCTAAGAATGAAAGTGTTTTCGTCTTGTTTGATTAACTCAGGGATTTCGTCTTTATCATACTCATCGCGAATATCACCAACAATCTCTTCCAGAATATCCTCAAGAGTTATAATGCCACTGGTGCCACCATATTCGTCCACAACCACAGCAACTTGAAGCTTTTTTTGTTTGAACTGATTTAGCAGGCTCTGAACCTTCATATTCTCGGTAACAAACCAGACGGGTCTTACGAACTCAGTTATGGTTTTTTTCTCAGGGAATAGTAGCAGGTCTTTTACGTATATAATGCCCACAATATCGTCTATTGTTTCCCGATATACTGGAATTCTTGAATAGCCACTGGCAACAATTATATCCTTTAGTTCATCCAGGCTTTGCGTCTCTTCTACAGCGGTGATTTTTACACGTGGAACGTATATCTCTTTTATCTCTGCTTCACGAAATCTAAATAAACCTACCAGCATCTTCTTTTCGTGTTCTTCCAGGCTACGGCTACTGCTTTCAGATTGAATTAGACTGTGAAACTCTTCGTGAGTAAACTGTGGATTCATGTGTCGATCTGCATTTTGCTTTGTAGAGATGAGATTGCTGAATTTATCCAAAACCCATACAATTGGAAAGAGCACAAACTGCAACACAGTTAAAGGAAAGCTTAGTATCTTGCTAAGCACATCCGCAGTAGCTAAGGCGATTAGCTTCGGTATAATCTCTCCAAAAAACAGGATTAGCACAGTTGTGGCTATCACTTGAACTGTGATGGCTGAGGATGTGGTATAATTATGTTTGCTTGCAATATGCAATGCCAGCAAAGCTCCAAAGGAGGAGATTGCCATATTCACAAATGTATTACCCAGTAACAACGAAATTAATAGATGTCTGGGCTTTTTGAGCAACTTAAGTATCCTCTTTGCGCTCCTTCCTTCACTGTTTTCCAGCTTCCTGAGGTAAATACGGGATAGCGAAAACAATGCCGTCTCTGAAGACGAGAAGAAAGCAGATAACGCAAACAGGACGATGATTATAAACGCCTTACCGTCGTCCACTTATTCTTTCACCTTGATTAGTTCTTGGTAGTAATTCTCTTTAGTTTCCATTTTGTTTGCCTCATTTCTGCGAATATGATCATAACCGACCAGATGCAACAGACCATGGGTCAACACGATTAGAAACTCCTCACTGTATATTCTGTTCCCCTTTTGCAGAGCAAGCTGATTTGTGTCAATAATAATATCACAGAATCTCTCATGTTGATAATGTGAATCCCTTCCCAAAGGCATCTCACAGGTTATAAAACTCAGTATATCAGTAGCTTTATTACAGCCTCGGTATTGCCTGTTATATTCTTGCATCTCATCACTTTCTACCAGCTTAATACAAATCGAGTATCTATTACATGGGTCTTCATTATGACATATACTATCTGCCAATAGCTGCAAACGGGATATTTCCACAGGGGGCGTTCCCAAAACCTCCAGACTAACCATTACTCTGCCCGTCGCTCTCTTTGCTTTCAGGATAATCCAGCCTCTTTCTATATATGCTTTCCAGAACCGGTAACATTGATTCCTTCACCATAATCAAGTCTTTCATGGTTATTGGAGCTTCGTCGAATTGACCTTCACGAATAAGCTTATTAATGGTGTCGTCGATAATCTTTCTAATGTCGTCTTCATTTACAACCTGTTTAGACTTCGTAGTAGACTCCACGATATCTGCCAGCATAACCAGCACAGCTTCTTTCGTTTGGGGTTTTGGCCCTGGATACTGATAATCGACTATGTTTGGCACCAGATTGTTTTTGATCGCCTTGTCATAGAAATAGCGAACTATAGAATTACCATGATGCTGCATTATTATGTCGATAACAGGCTGTGGTATTTTATACTTGCTTGCTAACTCAATACCCTCTTTAACATGGTTTTTTATCAGCTTTGCGCTTTCAGAATTGGGCAGCCCATTATGTATTTCTGACGATTCATCGTTATTCTCGGTAAAGATGTCTGTGTTGATCACTTTGCCAATGTCGTGATAATAGCTTCCAACCCTTGCCAGCAAAGGATTTGCGCCAATGGCTTCTGCTGCACGCTCGGTTAAATTTCCCACAATCAGGCTGTGATGGTAGGTACCAACTGCTTCGGTAGCAAGTTTTTTTAGCAGGGGATGATTAAAGTCCAGAAGCTCAAGCAGGGTTTGCTTTGTTGCCCTATTCCATTTACGTTCATAAAATGGAACGATCAACATCACTCCCCCCATACTGATTATCACCGATATCAGCCCAATGCCAATGGTTCGAACAGTCGTCATTAAAGGATCATTTTTATATATTCCTATGCTGATTATGGTGAGTATAGTTGCAACAGCTAAATACAACCCGATCTGCGTGTATTCATGATAGGCATTCTGACGGCGAATAAGCACCAGGGTAATAATTGTGGATAGCAATAACACAACAGGAGTAAAGGTTTCCCAATTCAAAAACGGACTAACTACTAACAGGCTACATACGCTATATAGAAGACCATATTCAAAGCTTACCAGAATGGTGGCACAAATAGCTACCATGGCAAAGGGAATTAGAACGTTGCTGTATCCCAGCACATGATTGTTTATAGTAGCCAGAAGCACCAAAACAATAAAGCCCAGATTTAGTGGCAGAAAATCGGCTACAGGTATGCGTTCTTCTTTACTTTGCACTCCAAAATAGTGATTTGCCAAGCTTATAACGATAAAGACAAAAAGAAGAAGCCCCGAGATCAAAAGAAGCTCTTGAAGAGGAGACTTGCGCATTTCACGGCTTTTATATGCTTCTCTAAGCGATTCCAATTTTCTTATCTCATCTGGAGATATCCTGGTATTTTTTCGGACTATCACTTCATTCTGAAGCACTATCCCTTCACTTGGAGGTATTGCTCCAAGGCTTCTCTCGCTTAGTTCGTTAAGCTTTTCTTCATCTATCACAAGATTTGCTTTCACTAGCTGGGGAGCTATCTGCTCGGCAAACCTCTCTGCATTTGGAAGAGAGCTTCTAATCTCTTCTATTGCCTTATCAACCGTTAGAAATTCAGCAGAACTCATCATAATCAAGTTGCCATTATTGTTTATTAACAAACTGTCTGAGTCTTCAGACTTAATAATGCCTCTACGGTATAAGTTTCCCAGTAAGTCGCGCAGATTATTATACACCTTATCACGAGACTGTGTCTTGTAAGCAAAATTGATTACATCCGGATTAACAGTCCAGCCAGCTTTTTTTAATTCGCTGCTCATAGCTTCAGCACTATCAAACCTTTCCGTATCAGCAAGTATGGAGAATATGGCGTCACATGCACTAAGAGCATCAAACAGCAGCTCATCCGATCTGGTATAGGGTTTGTTGAGCTCCGCTATCACTTTGTCTCGCTCTGCATTTAGCTCCGACTCAGGTTTTAACACCGGAAAATCGAAGGGCGCAAGAATCTCAGTTTCGGCTATCTGTCCTGACTTTAGTTTAAACTCAGGATAATTGAATCTGCCCACGGCAAAGATCTGGTAAATACCCGTGATTACCATAGCAGTTAAGATACTAAACATTACATATTTCGAGTTCATGGTTTCAGTTCGATAAACTGCCCTTTAATGTCAAGAGATTATCTTACCTTCACCTCTCCCTTGATGCTGGAGTTGTGGAGTGACGATGTTTTGAAGTGATGAAGTGATGATGTACCGTTGCTTTGTCAGAATTGTTTACCCTTACCTTACTATCGTGATCCTCTTGCTAATTGCTTGCTCACCGACAGAACTCTTACAGAGAAACACTCCAGATGCCAATACAGATAGGATAGCAGCTTGTGCACAGGTATGTGCGACTTCAATCCATTCAATCTATATTACCCCCATATCCCTATGATCCTGTTTCCACATTATCCATATTATCCACTATCTTTTTTTCTCCCTTTTTCTCCCTTTTTCTTCTTATTTTCTTCTTATTATCCTATTATCCCTGTTTTATCTCTCTCGTCCCTTTCTCTTCCAAGGAAGCATTGCTATACAATAATGCCGAGATCACGCCGCAATTCTGCCACAACGCGGCGTGATCGCGGCAGAAGTGTGGCAGTATCATCACACATTGCTTCCTTGATCGATTAAGGGATGTTAAGGTTTTGTTAGTGGATTCAGGATTCAGGATTCAGGATTACTTCAGGATTACTTTGGTGTAATGGGTGATGGAGAGTCACATGGTAGATAATTACCCTGAATAGATACCTTTTTAAAGTATACATGGCAATGCACTAAGAAATGTGCGCTGATAAGTGTTGAGATAGTTCATAAAGATGTTCAAACAGGCGGACATCGAGAATTACAATAACACAACATCATGCCTGATCCAATTAGAGAATAAGCAAATCAGAAAAAGCCCAAACAGCTAGGGAGCATATAATGACTTTATACTGCATCAGGATTGCTTTTCGTACAAACAGCTTTAGTATTTATTTGTAATGCAGATTTGCAACGATGGCAGCAAATTAATCCGAATTCGGAAGCATCATTGCAATACCATTAAAGTTAATTACATATACTTCCAAAAGGAGGAATGAATGAAAGTAGTACATTTCGATCAAGTAGAACTTGAACCCGTGTATGCGGAAGGCGCAGAAGGTGCGCAAATCAGATGGTTGATTGCCCAGAAAGATGGAGCTCCGAACTTTGCCATGCGAATGTTTGAAGTTGCTCCAGGTGGACATACTCCTTATCACCAACACGATTGGGAGCATGAGCTATATTGCTTGTCCGGCTCTGGAATGCTGGTTACCGAACAAGGGGAGATGCCTTTTTCTGCAAACGATGCCATGTACGTAGACCCAAACATCCTGCATTCATTTAAGAATGTGGGAACAGACACCTTGAAGTTTTTGTGCATGATCCCTCATGAGGAGCCCGTTAAGAAGAAAACCCTTAATCCCTTTGCCGACGAAGTTGCCAATAACTGCTAAGGAGAGATGAAGCGTGGACGAAAAGAATAAGAAGTACCTGTTTGATCTCTTAGCTGTGCCCAGCCCATCTGGATTTGAATCTCCAGCTCAGGATATTACCAAAGCCTATCTGAAGGGTGCATGTGATGAGATTAGTGGAGACATAAATGGTAATCTGATTGCCTTCAAGAAGGGAAGCGGAAACAAGAAAATAATGATTGTTGGCCATGCGGACGAAATTGGCTTCATGATAAACTATATAGACGAATCGGGCTATATTTATGTTAAAACCCTTGGAGGTTTTGATGTGAACTTACTTCCTGGATTACGGGTTGATATTCATAATGCAAAGCAGGTAGTCCGTGGAATAATTGGTAAAAAGCCGATTCACATGATGCGTGGTTCGGATGACAATGCAAAGCTAAAGATCGAAGACCTGTGGATAGATATCGGTGCCAAGGATAAAGATGACGCATTATCTCGAGTTTCTATTGGTGATATTATTACTTATAGCTCCCAAATCGAATTTCTCTCTGATGATCTTATCGCGAGCAAGGCAACTGATAACAAGGTTGGAGTTTATGTAGCCGCTGCCGTCATGCAAGAGCTTGCCAAAAAGAAGATTAAGGCAAATTACTATGCTGTGGCTTCCGTTGGCGAAGAGACCACTATGAAAGGGGCAGGTACCAGTGCGTACGTAATTCAGCCAGATATTGCCATTGCCGTTGACGTAACCTTTACCTCCGACATTCCTGGAGCAGATAAACGCGTTTATGGTGATGTCGGGCTGGGTAAAGGGCCTACATTAACCCTTGGCGCAGCTTTACACCCAGCTGTTAATAACAGATTGATAGAATTGGCCAGGAAACATGACATACCAATTCAAATAGAGATTAGCCCATCCAGAACAGGTACAGATGCCGACGCAATTCATGCTTCCAGGGCTGGAACAGCTACCGCCGTGATAGGGATTCCTAACCGTTATATGCACTCACCCAACGAGGTTGTTTCTTTAGGAGACCTGGATAAGGCTGTTAAACTGCTAACGGAGTTCGTTAAAAGCATTGACGATAAGTTTGAGTTAGTTAGATAGATAAGGCATCCATATCATTCGCCCTGATGGTGAATTTGACACAATCTGTCAGTTCAGGTTCATCATCGGGGCTTACCATATTAGCATGATATGCAAAAAAACAGTTGACTCTTAGCCACTATCAACAGAATTGGCACATAATATGGATGATATTGATTAAAAATAAGGAGTTTACAATGGCGAAGAATTATCGCGGAAAGGGAATCACAAACCTGCCCAGCCATGGTCGTGGAGAATGCCCAGTGTGTCATCGTACCGGCATCAAAGTGTTACACGAAGTGAAAGCTGGCGAAAAGACAGTTAAAGTGTGCAAAGTCTGCAAAGGCATAGCCGCAGAAAAACTTAGCGCATAAAACATAACTTGCGCTTCCGACAAGAGCTGAATCCGGCTTGTTTAGCGGAAGCGCATTTTTGTATTGTATGAAAGCCCTTAAAGAACTGGGACAAAACTTCCTTACCAGTCAGTCAATTGCAGAAGAGATTGCCTCGTTGGGCGAACTGCAAGCGGGGGATCGAGTTTGGGAGATTGGTGCTGGTAAGGGCATATTAACCGATGCCATATTACAATATCCTGTTCAATTACGTTCATTTGAGTTAGACCGAAGGCTTTTTGAGCCGCTAAGTGCTAAATATGGTGACAGTGTAGATTTCGAGTTTGTAGATGTATTAAAGGCTGACTGGGATGCGCTATTTGCCGAAGATGGATACAGGGTTAAGTTGATTGCCAATATCCCATATCAGATAACTACCCCTCTATTAGCTCTCCTGGAGAAGTATAGTGATAGGTTTTCCATAATCGTATTGATGATTCAGAAGGAAGTTGCTGAAAGGCTAAGCGCAAAAGCTGGGACAAAAAGCTATGCTCCTCTAACTATCAGGTTACGATTATCCTTTGATATCAACATTGCCATTCAGGTTAACCGGGTCTGGTTCGATCCCGCGCCAAAAGTAGATTCCGCTGTAATTGTTATGAAACCCAGAGCGAATCGTCCAGATATTGCAAATCCTACTTTATTTCACCGATTGTTAAACGCAGCGTTTGCCCATCGCCGTAAAACGCTTGGTAATAATCTCTCTTCGCTGTTGGGCAAAGAAAAAACGCAAAGATTGCATGAACGCTCCGGCATAGATTTTAAACGCAGGGGAGAAAGCCTTGATGAAGCGGATTTTATTCGCCTTAGTGATATATTGGCTTCTTTGTAGTGCGTTTTTGTACGCTCAAAATCAAGGTCTGGATTTTTACCTTTATACCAGCGATCATGTTCAAAGCATAGAAAACAGCATAAAATATAACTACAGTCTATTTCCAAATACCGTTATGGACGTATCGGGTCTTAACAGCGTTGAGAATAGGTTGAACTTCAACCAAAAAAGGAAGAATACTCAGTTCAATTTAGGCTTTAATCACGTTCAGAATATCCTGTTTCATAGCTTAAGTACCGACTATAAATCAATTTATGATGCCAGCGATTTAGAGCCTTCACCTTATGAAAACAAAACCGCATCACTGGGATATCAGCTAACGGTTCAACCAAGTGATAGTTTGTCCTTCAATCTGTTTGGAAAGGGATTGTTGCGAAATGAACAGGATAGGTATATTAATAATAACAGCCTGTATAGCGATGGTTATTGGATCGGTAGCAGTGCCCACTTCTCGGCATTACTGGGCAAAGTTCAAAGTGGAATAACTGGGGCAGCAGAGCGGAAGAAACTTGCCTGGGAAGCTTTTGAATTGGCTCAGTTTTATGCTTACGCCAATCTGAATAGCGATAATCTTGTTATTGATGCAAACGCAGGATATAATAAGCGAAATGAAGATGTGTTTATCCTTAGTGCCCCAGAAACGAGTGGCAACTCCAGCTATTATTCACTCAGCGACACACAGCAGAAGAACAATATGTCTATTAACGGTTCATTGCAATATATTCCCGCTGAGAGCTTCGTGATTATGCTTGGTCAGAGCTATATAGACAGAGACTTGAAGTATGCACAAAACAAGAATCGAAACAACAATGATAATGATGTTAGCACCTCATTAAGTGTAGACATCTTAGTCGCTCCTAATGTATCAGTTCGAAGCAGCTATTCTCAAGGTACATTTAAGAAAGAGTATTTCAATGCCCTTAACAACCGCATGGTAGAGGCCCGCAGACTTGATGGCCAGGTTGCTTGGGAATACATTGAGTCCGACTCTCTAATCGCCTCGGT
The DNA here is from genome assembly GCA_938009275.1 of uncultured bacterium. Taxonomy (GTDB): domain Bacteria; phylum Cloacimonadota; class Cloacimonadia; order Cloacimonadales; family Cloacimonadaceae; genus Cloacimonas. Next base: position 24,671 of record CALLHY010000007.1, on the reverse strand, counting down.
TACAATGGACTTGCAAAGAACAAGCTTTCCCGATGAAAACAGGCAATATGACAATGACTTGTTGAATAAATCAGCTCGCCTTGGGTGGAAACACTATTGGCATGATAGGGTAAAAATAGGAACTTGGATTGGCTACTCACAAAGAGATGATGTATATATTAGCTCAATTCTTTCTGCCAGTAATCGCAAAGTGCATAGTTTTTTGCTACAACCAGAATGTCATATATTGCTCGGAGACCGCATCGCTTTTGTGCAGAACTATTCTTTGCGCTCTGCCTATACCGATTTCGTGTATTCAGACCAGATAGGAAAACCAAATTCATTCTATCGACAGGTAGCTTTCAAATACAATCTCATTTTTGATTCATATCCATATATTGCTCGCAGTCAGGATGTTCGTTGGTTGCAGCTTCCTTTCCGCAGCAGTCCCGATAATGCTTTGTTGTTGGATTTTGGTTATGCCTACGAAGAGAATCAATATGCCGACGAGAAAGCAGATTACTATGAGCTTCATACCAAGAACAGGCGACATACAGCATCGCTTAGTTTACGGCATGACATTCGCACTTTCTTCTGGGCATTAACTCCGCAATACACTTGGGGGACATGGCAAGAATACAGTGCTTTGTTCGGAGTAGCATGGCAATTCAATAACCAATCTATGGTTGAGCTAAGCATATCGCCCTTTGGTGAATCAGTTGATGATATTGACTGGAGAAGCTCTTTAAATCTGAATCTTCGTTTTTAGTTTGACAAAAAGCCCAAGTGAAAAAAAAGTGGCAGAGCCAGGTCCAGCACAATGGCTGCTTGTGAACCATGTCAGATCAGGAATGAAGCAGCATTAAGCAATCCCAGTCATGTGTTGCTGTAAACCTGGCATTTTTACTAAGTGTTATACTTGCTATTATGTAAGTAACGAGATAATGTATAAACAGATAGGAATAAAGTTTATGAAATACCTAACAATGGTCATAGCGTTTTGCCTGCTGGCAATATCGGTATTCGCTGATCCCGTGCACATCACAAGCTGGAACATAGAAAATGACATTAATACTTTGAATGATATGCACATCAGTATAGATAGCGTAAATCGCAACACCGGCACTATCATTGCCTATGTACGCAATGAAAGTGAGTATCAAGCTATCTTAGCCACTGGCATGGATGCTGAAAGGATTCCAAACTTAGCCAAAGATTATGCGCTACAGCTTCGCACATCATCCCAGAATTCAGACGATCCTGATCGCGCCTACTACACTTTAGCTAATTATCACACTTTCATGCAAGAAACCGCAACCCAGTACCCAGACATCTGCCAACTGGTTCAGATTGGTACTAGTGTTCAGGGACGACCGCTATACTTTATGAAGATATCGGACAATGTAGCCATACAGGAAAATGAGCCTGAGCTACGTTGCATTAGCAGCATCCATGGTGATGAAGTGGTTGGTTATGATATGTTAATAAGGCTTATCCAGCTTTTAACCACAGAATATACCGAAACCCAACGCATCGCTGATATAGTAAACAATACCGAAATCTGGATATGCCCAATGATGAATCCAGATGGTTATAATTCATCTACTCGCTATAATGCCGACGGCATAGACTTGAACCGCAATTTCCCTATGCCAAGTGGCAATCAACATCCAGATGGAAATGCCTGGGCAACTGAGAATATAGCCATGATGAACTTCAGTAATGAACACAGCTTCGACCTATCGTTAAATTTCCATGGGGGAGAGTTAGTGTTAAATTATCCATGGGATTATACATATACTCTTGCTCCCGATGATGCTTTGCTTCAAGAAATGGCTTTAACCTACACCAGGCCTCATACTGGCTTATATAATAGTACTGACTTTACCCATGGCATTACTAATGGTGCACAATGGTATGTTATAACCGGAAGTATGCAAGACTGGTTCTATGGCATTACCGGATGCATAGACATCACAGCAGAAATCAGTCGCAATAAATGGCCTTCTTCATCCCAATTGCCAAACTACTGGAATCTAAACAAGGAATCGATGCTTCGTTATATTGAGTTTGCTCAAAATGGTGCTAAGGGATTAGTAACCGACTATCAAGGTAATCCACTATCGGCTGTTATATCAATAGCCGGCAATACCAAGACGAAGAAAAACGATCCTGATGTAGGTGATTATCACAGATTGTTATTGCCAGGAACCTACAACATAACTGCCACGGTTGATGGTTATGAGCCACAAACTACTACAGTATCCGTTCCAACAACTGGTCACGTAATTCAAAACTTTGTGTTTGGTAATGGCTCTCAAGTTTATGATCAAAGCATCCCAGCATCAGATTTGATTCATCTTAACGTGTTTCCCAATCCTTTTAATAATAACGCCAAGATAAGCTTCGAACTACCCCAGGCAGATGATAGAGTTACCTTGCAGGTATTCAATTTGAAGGGACAATTAGTGACTAATATGCTAAACAGCAACATGAAAGCAGGTATTCATACTACACAATTAACTATTGGCGATAACCTTCCGTCTGGAATCTATTTCTGCCGTCTCAGCACTTCCTACGGATCAAAAACCTATAAGTTTGTCCATCAAAAGTAAGGAATGAAACCCCAATGAAGCGCATAATTGGTTTAGCTGTATTAATGCTGATTATCAGCCTTGTTTTCGGATGTAAACAAGCCCAGACTAAGGAACCTGAGCAACCTACAGCAAATATCGATTTTCGCAATGATGGTACTCTAGACATAATTGGTAAGGATGGCAAGCTTAAAACCACTTTCATGATTGAGATTGTGCAGAACCAAAAAGAAATTATGCAAGGCTTAAAATACCGCGAAACTATGGATGATAACCAAGGTATGTTGTTCATTTTCCCTGTGCCAGATTATTACGATTTCTGGATGCAAGATACTTATATGCCCTTGGACATCATATACTGTAGCGCAGATGAGAGAATCTTTCAAATTAACGAAAATGCACAACCCTTTAGCGAAGAGAGGATAGCCCCCAGTCAACCCAATAGCTTCGTGTTGGAAGTTAAAGCCGGAACAGCGCAAAAAATGAATATACAAACCGGAGACAAAATATCATGGAAAAGAAACTGATAATAGTCCTCGTTGCCTTGTTACTGATAATGTTTGGTTGCAAGGGCAACAAAGATACAAACAAAGTAGATGCCAATGATGGAATAATAGAAGAAAGCTATGCTGAAGATAGCACTCCAGACGGTATGGGTGAGATCAAAGACGATGGAAAACCTCAACCCACTGCGCTTAGTTCATATAAGTATACCTGGACAGAAGGAAATGACCTGCCTCCAGTAGTAGTCATTATTGACGATTTTGGCCAAATAAGCGGAGATTTGCTTAATGCATTTCTGGATTTACCAAAAGAGGTAGCATTTGCTATTCTGCCAGATCTTAGCAATACAGAGAACACGTCCAAGCTGGCTAACAAGGCAGACCATGAAGTATTGATACATATCCCAATGCAAGCGGAAAACAGCTCTGCCAATCCTGGTAAACGATACATAAAGAGCAACATGGATGCGGACGAGATTCGCAGCATGATTGCTGACTTTCACAAACAAATACCACATGCTATAGCGGCCAATAATCATATGGGAAGTGCCGCTACAGCAGAGTTATCAACCATGAACAGCGTCTTAGAGACTTTGGATAAGCTTGATCTGTTCTTTATCGATAGTGCTACCACTGCCAAGAGTGCTGTGCCTACCGTTGCCCAAAACTTGGGACAGAAAACCCTAAAACGTGATGTGTTCCTCGATGTTCCAGATAATAGCGAAGCAACGATTGTAGATAAGATTAACGGTCTTACGCGTTATAAGGGCAGACGAGAGCCGATTGTAGTTATAACTCACTGCCATAATAAAGACAAGCTAGAGGCATTAAAGAAGTTTATCGCACAGATTGAGAGCATGGGATTAAAGCTGATACCGCCTTCGAAGGCTCTACGCTTAGCTACTCCTGCGTAACTTCTTTGCTTAGCCCTATTGGCTTGTGTGTTAGCGGACTAAGGATACTTCTTTATCCTGCATACACCCCAGTGTAAGGCTAACAGCGCTTCAGTATCATCATGAATCCCATTACCAATCCCAGCTAAAGCTTAGTCCTTGCAGGTCTGCATTGGGTAGCACTTGCAGGCGGGGAGTAGTTTTCAGGCACATTTGTGCACCCAGATAGCCGATAACCGAGCCGATAAAGGCATCACTTGCCCAATGTTTGTTATCGTGCACGCGAGAGATTGAGGTGAGGGTGGCTATACTGTAAACTAGAGGTGTGATAAGGCTATTATCTTTATACTGCTCTGCCAGAATGGGTGCTACAGACCATGCCACGGTTGCATGACCCGAGGGGAAGGACTCTCTGCTTTTACGATATCCGCTTCCGTTAAAGAACTGCTTGCCACGATTGGCTTCCGGTCTTTCACGTTGACTGAGTGCCTTTAGTATCTGGGTGGCACCATTAGATAGCAGAAAGCTTTTCAGGCAAAGGAGTCCTGTATCGGTAGTTTTATCGGAGTGAAATATCTTTCCGCCTATGGTGGTGACTGCTATGGCGGGAAGAATGTACTTGCCTTCACCAAATTGTTTGGCTGCTTTGGAGATATCTGCGCTAAAGCTGTTGCGGTTATCCAGAGTAAAACGCTGAACATCGTAGTCTATCAGGTACAAGCCCGCGCCTATACCCACAATTCCTGCTGCCTTCATCCAATCGGCATTGCTCCAGGCTACAGGGGCTTTTGCCGTAGCAATCACCGTTTGTGGATAGGAATACAGATAGGCAGTGGGATAGCTCTGCTTTCTTGCGTGTAGGCATAGGGAAAGCCCTAGCGATAGCAGCAGGCACAGGGCTGGCTTCATATCTCTGCTTTGTATAAAAAGCCTATACCCAGAATGGTGAACACGGCATTGGGTAGCCAGGCAGCTATTACGGGTGGAATAACACCATTGTAGCCAAGGCTTTGGATTACGCGCACCACAATCAGGTAAGCAAAACAGACCACCAGACCAAGCATGATTACCCATCCTCTACCCTTGGAGCGGGTGTTGGAAGTGGCAATGGGCATAAAGAAGAAGATTACGATCAGATTGGTTAAGGGAAAGGCTATCTTCATATGCAGATCAACAATCTCACGGGATGGGTCATCACCCAGCTTACGGAGCCTGCCGATGTAATCTTTCAGCTGCCAGAAGGTTAAAGACAGCGTCTTTTGGGTGATGCGAATAAAGTCTTGTGGTTGCACGTCTAGAATAGCGAGATTGGTTTCGGGGTAAAATACGTGCATAACCTGAACGCCACCGCGGAAACGGCGGATTTCACAGTCTTTTATAATCCATCTACTGCCGTTCCAGTCTGCCGATGTGGCGGTAATATGCTCGGTTATCTCCTTGGTTTGATAGTCTATGCGGGTGAGGTCTATTACTTTCAGGTTGTTTTTGTAACCATCGAAAAAGCCGAAATAGTAAAAGTCATTCTTCTTGCCCTGATAGTGGATGCGGGCTTTCAGCATCTGGTCGTCGGGTTGTTCGCCTTTTATCTGAACGTTATACACATAGTTGCGTTGCGTTTCAGCCCAAGGCAACAGGTATTCGCCCATCGCTGCTATGCCGAGGCTGATGGTGAAGCCAATTAAAAAGAGGGGGAACATTGCACGTTTGATGCTGATTCCGGCAGCGCGAATGGCAACGCTTTCATTGTGCTTAGACAGGGCGTTCATCATAAACAGACCGGTTAGCAGCACGGTTACAGGTGAGGTTAGCACCACCAGATAGGGAAGACGCAGAAGGTAGTACAGGGTAGCTTGCTGAGTGCTAGCTCCATTACGGATCAAACGTGGAAGGTTGTCCACCACATCAATCACGATGAAGACCACAGCAAAGGAGAAGAATATAATCAGGTATGTTCTAAGAAACTCTCGCGTAATGTATCTATCTATAATTCTCATCATTATCCCTTAGTGAACAATCTCATCCGGTGGAGGGGTTTTTCTGCTACGTAAATGCTTAACTTTCCAGAGCAGAGTGGGGATGTCTAATAGCCTTTTTTCTTTTACCGAAGCAGTTATAAGGAATATGGCAAGCACAAAGAAGATGATGTTTGATAGCCACATAGCGGCAAAGGCAGGCATCAGCCCTTTGTCAGCAAGCTGTTCTCCTCCATTTAAGGCAACGTAATAGACCAGAAAGATAACCGAGGAAAAGGAGAAAGCCATTCCTATACCGCTGGTGCGGGTCATCAGCCCCAATGGGACTCCGATAAGAATGAAGATGATGATGGCAAAAGATAAGGCAAACTTCTTGTGATATTCCACTTCCAAAGAGCCGAGATTTTCGCTAAGCTCCGATATTCTATCCGAAGCTATCTGCTTCATGGAACGCAATCTGCGAAGCTCAACCTCGCGCGTGTAGCCTGCTGGCTTAAGATTGTTAAAGGAAATTCTCTGGTCAAGAGAGCTTACTTCTTTACGTTTGGTGGCGAGTTCGTTTATTATGGCTTTTCGGGATTCAACAATCTGAGGGAAGGTCATTTCACGGTCGGAACGGTAGCCGGTTTCAAAGTAATCGGCACCAGCTCCTAGGTTGCGTACGTTTATCACGTACTGATCGAAAGTTGTTTTTTGGTATTTTCCAGACTCACGCTCGTTGCGTTCGTGCATCTCTCCATTGTTCAAGATAATCTGGAGGCTGTTGCCGTTATCCATTTGAACAACGTTGCCTGTTTTGGCAAACACGGTGCGGGGAAAACGGGATTGGCTTCTGTCGTAGATAAGTACGTCGCTTAGCAATGAATCGTTGTTGGCTTTTGCGAATACTGTGTAGTCCATAAAAGTTACAAACTCATTTTCCTTTATCACCGTCATGGGCTTGTAATACGCTACTTTAAGCATCAGGTTCTTAAGCTTATGATTGGTATCGGGTAAAAACCAGTGGTTAAAATATACCATTAAGCCGGTAAGCATTACCGCAGTCATAACTAACGGGCCAAGCATGGCATAAACATTTACTCCGCTGGATTTGATGGCGATAATCTCTCTATCTACGCTCATGCGTCCAAAAGCGAGGATTGTAGCAACCAGTACTGCCATGGGTATGGACAAAGCCAGCATATAGGGTAGAGATAGACTAAACATTTCCAGCACTATCTGATATGGCAGTTGCTTTTCGATAATCATGTTCATTAAGTCCATAATTCTGTCTATCAAAAGCACAAAGGTTACTACCAGTAGAGAAATCAGGAAGGGCGAGATGTGTTCTTTTAAGATGTATCTTTTTAATATCTTCATCGCTCGCTACTCAGATACACTTATCAGGGATAGCACGTCATGTTCAGAGATTATTGCGATGCCCCCCAGTTTCCTTGCTTTATCGAGCTTCGAACCGGGTTTATCGCCTACCACCAGATAGTTCAGGTTCTTATTTACACTGCCGGAGATGGTGCCGCCGTGGCTTTGGATAAGGGCTTCCATTTCCTTGCGACCGTAATTTGGCAGAGTTCCGGTTATTAAAAAACTTTTGCCGGACAGGCTGCTGCTTTGCTGCGAAGAGCTATGTTCAAACTGCAACCCCTGCTCTTTTAACAGGCTTATCATGTGCAGATTATCGGGATTGGCAAAAAAGCTGAGGATGGATTCAGCCACAATCTTGCCGATATCTGGCACAGCTATCAGCGAATCATAGTCGGCAGCCAGGAGGGCATCCATGCTTTTAAAATGCTGGGCAAGGCTACGAGCAGTGATGCTGCCAACATGCCTGATGCCAAGTGCATAGATTACTTTGTGAAAGTTTTTGCTGCGAGAAGCGTCTATGGCAATACGCAGATTATCGGCAGACTTTGTGCCCAGTCTGTCCATGGTGGCTATTCTTTCGAAGTTCAGAGTATAGATATCCGGAATGCTGTTTAGCATACCTTCGTCAATAAAACGGGCTATCAGGCTTTCACCCAAACCACTGATGTCCATGGCATCACGCGAGGCAAAGTGCTCTATCTTGCGCTTAATCTGAGCGGGGCAGGCTGAATTGGGGCAATAGTGAATGCTGCCTTCTTCATCTCGTTCCAGCTTGGATGCACATACTGGACAGCTGGCAGGGAACTGGACGGAGATGCTGGTAGCAGGCCGAAGGCTGGTATCCACACTTAGTATCTTTGGGATAATCTCACCGCTTTTTACTACTAACACGCTATCGCCCACACGCAGGTCTAAGCGGCTTATCTCATCGGCATTATGCAGAGTGGCGCGAGAGACAGTAGTGCCGGAAATAAAGATTGGCTCTAAGTTTGCCACAGGGGTTACTGCACCTGTTCTGCCCACCTGAAAATCTATGCTTTGTACAATGCTGAGCTTTTCTTCGGGTTTAAACTTATAGGCTATTGCCCACTTTGGACTTTTACCCGTGTATCCAAGCCGTTTCTGCTGTTCCAAGTCGTTCAGCTTTATCACCATGCCGTCTATATCATAAGCTAAAGTATAACGCTTAGCTTCCATTTCGATACAGAAATCTTTTACTTCGGAAAAGCTGCTGCAAAGCTTGCGGGGGCTGGTTGGAAAGCCAAGTCTGGCAATGAAGTTTAGTACCGAATACTGGTCTGTAATGGTGATGCCATCAAATTCTAAAGGCTGTTCGTAGTAGCCCAGGCTATAGAATATGGCATGCAGGTGGCGTTTTTTTACCTCTTCGCTATCTTTTAGCTTAATTGAGCCGGCGGCAGCATTACGTGGATTGGCAAATGGTTTGGCTTCTTGCTCGCGCCTTTGCTCATTTATAGAAAGAAAGTCTTGTAGCGGAATGTAAATCTCTCCGCGTATTTCTATGCTGCCTTGGTAGGCTATGCTATGTGGGATGTCTGGCAGTAAAAGAAAGTTCCTGGTTACGTCTTCGCCCACCTGTCCATCACCGCGAGTGGTGGCATAGATAAGCTTACCTTTATCGTAGTAAAGGTTTATGCCAAAGCCATCTATCTTTAGTTCGGTGCAATAGCTCTGACTGGAGCCAGTATCCATGTCCGTTTTATTAATAAAGCCATTCACTTCATCCAATGAATAGGCATTGTCGAGGCTTGCCATACGCACTTTATGCGGTATTGTTGCAGCCCCGGGGCTAAGGTCGTTACCCACTTGCTGATTGGATGAACCGGGCTCTATCTCGCCTGATAGCTGTGCTTCCAGCTCTTTAGCACGCAGAACCAGCATGTCATATTCGTAGTCACTTATTTCAGGATTGGCAAATGAGTAATAGAGCAGATCATGACGCTCAATTTCTGTTTTTAGTTTGCTAAGCTCCTGCTTTATGGCATCGGTATTCACAGTCTATACAGCTCCGGCCGTCTATCGGTAAATGCGTTGTTTCGATCAGTTACCCGTTTGTTTTGTGCTGCATTGGCATCTATTTCGACAGTGGCAATACCTTCCTCTGTGGCGTTTAGCTTCGCCAATTCATCTCCGATAGTGCTTAATATCTGGCTGCAACCGGTGAAACTGACCTCAGCTTCATTATTTCTTTCATTGCCTGTGCGGTTTGAAGTAATGCTATATACTCGGTTTTCCAAGGAGCGTACTTTCATCGCAGCCTGGCACCAGGGAAGCACCAGATTGGTAGGGTGGCATATTATCTGAGCACCGGCAAGCGCTAAACTGCGTGCCGCTTCGGGAAATTGCCAATCGAAGCAGATCATCATACCAATCTTTACTCTATCTTTAGCCTCATGTACAGCAAAAGGGATATCACCGGGGCTGAAGAATAGTTTCTCTCTGTCGAATAGATGTATTTTTCTATACACATAATAGCTGCCATCGGGATTGATGAGTGCTGCAGAATTGTATACCTTATCCTTATCAAGCTCTGCAAAGCCATATACTATGGACGTATTCTGCTGCATGGCAATGCGGGAAAACATCTGGTAGGACTTAGCCTCTGGCATCCTTTCTGCAACGCTAAAGGCATCTTCTATGCTGCTAAAGAGATAGCCGCAGGTAGCCAACTCGGGGAATACTATCAGGTCTGTGTCCAAACCATGGCACATTGTTTCCATCTTAGCAAGGTTAGTGTCCAAAGATAATAGCATGGGACAGAACTGCGCTACTGATACTCTCATGTCTTAGCCTTAAGCGTAGCTTTTTTTAGGGGATAAACAACGCGATCCAGTACACCCTGAACCATAGAGATACACATGCCATAATTCGTTATGGGAACACCACGACGATGGCATTCCAATATTCTGCGATTCATCTCCATGGGATTAATCATGCACGCTCCACAATGAACACAAACGGCATAGTCCTCTAAGTTATCTGGAAAGTCGTGTCCAGCGTAGGTTTCAAAGATCAGCTTCTTGCCTGTAAACTCGCTTATCCATTTTGGCAGTTTAACTCTGCCAATATCATCTTTCTGCACATGATGAGAACAAGCTTCTGCTATTAAAACTTTATCGCCATCTTGAAGGTGGTTAATCTTGTCAATTCCCTCCAGCAGGATATCCATTTCGCCTTTATAACGTGCGAATAGCACAGAAAAGGTGGTTACTTCTACATCGGCTGGTACTTCGGCATTAACCTGTTCAATGGCCTGGCTGTCGGTAATCACTAATTGAGGAAGTTCCTTTGTCATGTTAAGTGAAGCTAAAAGCTCGGTTTCTTTTACTACAGTAACAATGGCATCGTGATCCATCAGATCACGCAGTACTTGCACTTGCGGCAAAATCAATCTGCCCTTGGGTGCAGCGGAATCGATGGGAGCAACCAATATTACCCTATCGAGCGGTTTCACTAAGTCGCCACATAGGATGCGGTTTTCTTTTAAGTATTTGGGTGCCAGGCGTATAATCTCTTCTTTGCAGGCAAGCACACCCTCTTTAGTTATTGTGGAGACCTTAACATAGGGCATATCGAGGGATTCACAGAAGTTTATGTTATATTCACTGCACTCATTTATATCATTCTTGTTAAAAACAACTACCATGGGAATTTCCATCTCAATAATGCGGCTCAGCATAGCTGACTCGGCTTCTTCAAATTCTTTGCCATCATTCACAAATATCACGATGTCGGCTCGATACAATATCTTGCGGGTTGCATTCACCCTCTTCTCACCAAGCTCTCCGGTGTCATCGACACCTGCTGTATCATAGAAGGTAACGGGACCCAAAGGAAGCAATTCATAGTGTTTGTCCACCGGATCAGTAGTGGTTCCGGGGATATTGGATACAATGGCAATCTCTTGCCCGGTTAAAGCATTTATCAAGCTGGACTTGCCGGCATTGCGTTTGCCGATTAAGGCGATAATCAATCTCTCGCCACGGGGAGTGGAGCTCATCTTCCCTCCTGAATATCATTATGTTGTTCCATTAACCGTAAATGCAGGCTATCAGTCAAGTTCTTTCTTATATGACACGCTATTAATACATTGCCGCTATTGGTATGTCTCAGAACATCTGCCAACTATTGCATCGCAATCTCTCTGATAACTAAAGGCTTCCCTGCTGCTTCCTTGCTGCTATCCTGTATCGAATACAGGATAGCAGCAAGGAAGCAGCAGGCATGGAACAAGATCGTTGTGAATATGCTGTCGATGATGATGACATAGTTAATATCAGAATAACTATACGCAGTTAGGGTACTTAAAAGTTTGGCGGTGTATAGCACAGCGGCCAAAGCTGTGAAGCATCCGGCAATGATGCTCCGTTCCATAGCCCTTATGCGATTCGAAGCCGTATTCTGGGTAGATTGCCGAGTATGATTCCATCAGTCTATCACGATGAACTTTTGCCAGAATGGAAGCAGCAGCGATGCAGGCATGAAGCCTGTCACCCTTTATAACCGCTTGGGCTTTATACAGCAGGCGGGGAGGGATATCCCTGCCATCTATTAAGCAGAAGGTTGGCACACTCAGTTTCTCATAAGCCTGCTGGAATCCAAGGATTGATGCCTGGCGGATGTTTATGTGGTCTATCTCCTGGTTTGATATTTCTACTATCTGGTAATCCAATGCGGTGGAGGTAATAATATCATATAGTTCTTCCCGCTTTTTAGAGCTAAGTAACTTAGAATCGTTCAGGCCGTAAATTGGTATATCGTAGTTCAGACGAACCGCTGCAATTACTACCGGTCCTGCCAAAGCACCCCTGCCTGCTTCGTCTATCCCGGATATGGTGGGATGTGAAGTAAGAACTGCAAAGTCGTTTTCAAATAGGGAAGAGGTCAATGAACCTCTTTCTTTAGCACGAAGAATAGCCGGGCAAATTTGTCATCTACTCCGCCGATATGCTTTGGGTATAAGTTTACCTTGCTCTCGGAGTTGTGAATGGCCTTTAGCTTGAATTCGGATTTGTGAATCAGGTTTATCAGGTCAGCACACATATACACTCTTTGCTCATGCAATTCATATTGGTAACTGTAGCCTATGAAGCCTTTGCTGAAGCTGGTTAAAGCAGAGCTTTGCTTGTTGCGAACCGGCTCGAACCAGGCTTGATGAACCATGTATGATTCATTCGAATGAGTCAGGCTGCAAGTGTCGGCAAAGTTCTCTTCACTATTAAACAGCGTCGAGATATCAAAAATGAACAATCCCCCTTCTGCAAGAGCGGTGTAAACTTCCTGCAACATCGTGGAAACCTGTTTGCTTTTGGTAAGGTAGTTCACACTGTCGAACATGCACAAGGCAAGATCGTAGTTCCTTCCTGGGATGGGGTCGGTAAGGGAGGCTTGGTATAGATTGGGCTTAAAAGGCTTTGTATCGGCTACTGCCAGCATTTCGGCAGATAGATCGCAGGCATCTACATGCAATCCATCAAAGACAAATCTGGTAGAGATGTTTGCCGTTCCACAGGCAAGCTCAATTAATCTTGATAGCTCCCTGCTACTATACTGCTTGAACCAAAGCCTGATTTTGCTAACCCACTTGTCGTATGCAACATGAGACATGTATTCGTCGTACTTATCCGCAAAGAATGAATAGGAATGAATGCATTGCTCACGAACTTTCCTGATGGTTGCAAGGCTGTGGGGTTTTGGCTCGTAAACCAGTATGAGTGCTTGGGATAAACGGTAACGAAGTAAGTGAGCATTGGGCTTGCCCGGAATCAGCATCAGATTTATAGCATTCTGCATATAATGATGAATATCCCAGTTTATGCTATCGACGCTGGTGAGAGCTTGAATAAGATTGGGATTATTGGTGGCCAGTACTTCATCCGGGCTTTTGGATGCTAGGTATTCATTGAAGTCACGGTAAACTGCATCGGTGCCAAATGTATCATAATACTCATTGGCAAGGCAGCATAGCTTTAGCTTTGGTGCGCTAGAATCCCGGGGGATATCTGTTAAGAGCAAAGCGGCATCGTTGTGAACACAGAGGGTGGACGAAGCATTCATCTTATGCACACAATAATCATCGTAAGTAGCGATATCTGCAAATACTAAAAAGTCTGAAGCAGCAAAAGGCAATGATGCAATTTCCTCCAGGCTTTCTGCTGGTTGAATTATGAGACGGGTTTGGTTTTCGGGCTGGATTATTGATTTGTCATGGTCGTTAACATAGTGAATGACGCAGTTTACATCATCGGGAATCCTAAAGAAACGAAGGGCATCCAGGATGCTATTTGTTTGCTCCCCTGTTTGGGATACTATTCTTATTCTGGGCATTGCTTGGTTTTCTCTATGGAGTGACTGTCTTATCACTGCTGCCGGGTTTATGAAGTGGTATGCCATTCTTGCACAGCTCACATTCATCGGCTTCCCAGGCGGGTATTTCGAGGCAGAGCAGGCTTTCGAGGGGTGCAGGAAAATCCAGTTTTCCCCCGCTCCTATCTACTATTACTCCAATAACGGCAATCTCTAAGTTACTTTTTTGGAGACAAGTTATTACTTCGTTAACGCTTCCACCGGTTGATAGTATGTCTTCAATAATGGCAACCCGTTTTACATTAGATAGGTCGAAACCACTACGAATGCTCATTTCACCATCTTTGCGCTGGGTGAAGATGAATGATTTTCCCATCAGGTAGGCGGTTTGAAAGGCCAATACAATGCCGCCATAGGCAGGCCCCACAATGCAGTCAAAATCATAGTCTTCCAATCTTTTTGCCAGTCTTTTGCATACGTTGTTTGTTGCCTCGGGATTTTGTAGAAGGCGTATCTTCTCGATATAATTCGCACTGTGTTTACCGGAGGTGAGTTGGAAATGTCCGCTTAGCAATGCTGATTCACTTTTTAATATCTGGTTCAGGTAGTCTGAGTCTTCCAGTTCTGTTAATATGCGCTTTGCTTCTTCCTGCTTTTCTTCGTCTACTTGAAGCTCTATCATATACATATCTCCGGCTATAGAGCTGTACATAGACATCATGCGTTCATTTAGCAGAACTACTTCAAATCCGAAGTCTTCCAGCATGCTTTTCGCCAGTTCAGCTTCGAAGATATTAGCGTATGAGGCAATAGTTATCATCGTCATAATAGTCTCCTTTTATGCAAATACAAACAAGGGTTAACGAATCAACGGGCTTACATACACATCCGGTTAACTCGCTAACCCTCTATGATGGGATACTACTGGATTATTGCTTTCCCAGTTCTATGCCACGCTTGATGGCAATCAGGTTCTTTTCCAGTAATTCTGGGTTTTTAGCTTTCATGAAGGATGTGAGGTCTTCTTCCATGGTTTCGTATTTAATCAGTCCGGTTTTCCCGATTATTATTCCAATGGCTATCATGTTTAACACCATGGGACTGCCAATCTCGGCTGCAATATCGCTCATCGGGGCGGATATTATCTGAACGTCAGTTCTCTTACATCCGTGAGGACACATGTTAGAATTTATAATCAGCACACCATTTTCGCGTACACTTGGTCCAAACTTGTCGATGGATGGCTGGTTTAACGCTACAAGAATATCGGGAAAACTAACTATGGGGGAAGCAATTGGCTCGTCTGAAACTACTGTGGATACATTGGCGGTTCCGCCACGCATCTCAGGGCCATAAGATGGTAACCAGGAAACATTCTTGCCTTCTTTCATTCCTGCTTTGGCGATAAATTTGCCAATTGTCAGCACACCTTGTCCACCAAATCCGGCACAAATAAGTTCAGCTTTCATTATTCTACTCCCTCGCCTTTATCACGCAGGCATCCTACTTTGAAGAAGGGTAGCATGTTCTCTTTAGCCCAATCCCTGGACTTTATGGGATCAATTCCCCAGTTAGTGGGGCAAGTGCTTATAAGTTCTACAAAGGTGAAGCCTCGGCCTTCTTTGTTGTATTGGATTGCCTTGCTAACTGCTTTCTTAGCTTTTAGAATATCGGCAGGAGATAGCAGGGAAACTCGTTCAATGTAATATGGAGCAACTAATGTGGCAAGCAGTTCGCTTACTCTTATTGGGTGTCCTATATCATCGGTGTTTCGGCCATAGGGGCTGGTGGTTGTTTTCATGTTGGGCAATGTGGTTGGTGCCATTTGTCCGCCGGTCATGCCGTAAATAGCGTTGTTTACGAAAAACACGCTGATATGTTCGCCACGGTTTGCAGCATGAACTATCTCGGCAGTACCAATCGCGGCAAGGTCTCCATCACCCTGGTAGGTGAATACATGCATGTCGGGGCGGGCACGTTTCATGCCTGTAGCAACGGCAGGAGCACGACCATGAGCCGCCTGCGCCATGTCGAAATTAAAGAACTTGTAGGCAAAAACAGAGCAGCCAACCGGTGCAACACCAGTCATATGGTTGGTGAGACCAAATTCTTCTATGGCTTCGGCTACCAAGCGGTGGGCAACGCCATGCAAGCAGCCGGGGCAGTAAGTAAAGGGTGTTTTAGTTAATGATTCGGGACGTTTTGCAATAATTTCCATTGGGTTACCTCCTTACTTAAAACAAGCTTCAAGCTTGGCTTTTATCTCTGCGGGTGTAAATACTATACCGCCAACTTTGCCCCAGAAATCAACTGGGACTTTTCCTTCTACGGCTATCTTTACATCATCAAGCATCTGACCTGTGTTCAGTTCAAATACATAAACCTTCTTCACTTTTTTGCCGATTGCTTTTTTCACGGCTTCTGTGGGATATGGCCAAACGGTAATCGGACGAATGAGGCCAATGCTCTTACCTTCAGCTTTGAGCTCATTGATGGCTGATTTAACAATACGGCTGGAGGTGCCCCAGGCTACACAGAGGATTTCATTATCGTCTGATACATTATAGGTCTCGTAGCGGGTTTCTTTATCTTCAATAACTGCATACTTGGCATAGAGATCATTAACGTGTTTCTCCAAAACGTATGGGTCTATCTCCAGAGAATTAATCTCATGATGATGCTTCTTGTCGCCATCTTCATTGGGACAGATGCACCATGAGTTATGTTGTTTGTCCAGTTCTTCCATTTCCTCTGGTGTTTTGGGAGTTTTGAATTCTACGGGCTCCATCATTTGTCCCAGCATACCATCGGCAAGAATCATTACAGGGGTACGGTATTTGTCGGCAAGATCAAAGGCTTCGCTTGCCATATCGGCAAATTCCTGAACAGAATTTGGTGCAAGTACTATAGTGCGATAGTCACCATGACCACCGCCCTTGGTAGCTTGGAAATAGTCGCCCTGAGCAGGTTGGATATCACCAAGACCAGGGCCACCACGCTGAACATTCACCACAACGCAGGGGAGTTCTGCTCCGGCGAGGTAAGAAATCCCTTCCATCTTTAGGGAAATGCCGGGGGAAGATGAAGAAGTCATTACTCTTTTTCCCGAGCCAGCGGCACCATAGACCATATTGATGGCAGAAACTTCGCTTTCGGCCTGGAGGAAGCATCCTCCCACTTTAGGCATCATCTTGGCCATGTATTCTATCAATTCACTTTGGGGGGTGATGGGATAGGCAAAATACAATCTGCAACCGCTTCGGATAGCAGCCTCGGCTACGGCTTCGTTACCTTTCATTAATATTTTGGACATCTCCACCTCACTTTTCGATTGTAATTGCCACATCGGGGCAAGTTACATAACACATCTTGCAGGCAATGCATTTTTCCTGCTCAAAACATTCGGCATAATTATAGCCCTTGGCATTGATGTTTTCCGAGAAGCGGATAATCTTCTTCGGGCAAGCAGCAATGCAAAGACCACAGCCTTTACAATAGTTTGGGTCAACCGTCATTCTTGGCATGGTTGCACTCCTCTCTTCGTTATTTTTCAACCTCTGTGATAAAGCTTTTTCTTCCTCTATTCTGTCAAACATTTTCTTTTTGCTTGTTCAGCCCATTTCCGCAATGCCGTCATTTTTGCTGAGTAATAATGCCCAATATCAGCCTGAGTACTGCCGTTGCGCAACCAACTGCCTGTCAGCGAGATACGGCATAAAAGGCGATTTTTTGCTTGACAAATCATCCTGTGAAAATCAGTGTCGCCATCATCAACAAACCTTAGGAAAAGTATGAAGAAACAAAGTAAGAAACTTCTTGCCACGTTTCTGGGATTCCAGTTGCTCTTTGTAGCACCCATAATTGCAGAATCGGTGACAAGCCAACCGAATGACTTTATCGCTCAAGCGCAAAGCGAATTGGTGATAGATTCATTACACACCCAAGAACCCCCGGGAGCACCACCCGGCGAAACCATGGTTGCAACGTATTACTCAAAGAAATTCCATGGGCGCAAGACGGCAAGTGGCGAGCCTTACGATCACAATGGCCTTACCTGCGCACACAAAGACCTCCCCTTTCAAACCATCCTCAAAGTTACCAATCCCAAGACCGGCCAATCCGTAACCGTTCGCGTTAATGATCGCGGTCCTTTTACACGTGGTAGAGATCTTGATTTGTCCTATGCAGCCGCCAAAGAAATTGGCATGTTGCGCGCAGGCGTGTTGCCTGTGGAAGTTCAGGTTTTGCCAGAGGAAAGCACAGAACCAAGTATAGCACAGCGATAAGCTGATATCCATCCTTATTCACAGGATTGGTTGAATAAAGATAGGTATCATGAAAAAAACATCCAGGCTTTTACCGATAAAGCTTTCAAAAAAGGTAGAACATGCACTGGCGGAAGGTCGTGCAGTGTTGGCACTGGAATCAACCGTGCTTACCCATGGCTTGCCTTACCCAAACAACTTTGAAGTATTATCCATCTTAGAAGAGCTTTCCAAAGATCACGGGGCAGAGCCTGCCACTATAATCGTACTTGATGGCGTAGCTCACATTGGGATGGATACTAATAACATTAGCTGCCTTGCAGATAAAATGCAGATGGGTTCCGAACTCCTTAAGTTTGGCAGACGCGAGATTCCCACAGCCTTATGCAAGGGCTTAAGCGGAGGCACAACTGTATCCGCAACCATGCTTCTGGCACATTATGCAGGCATACAAGTATTTGCCACAGGCGGTATCGGTGGAGTGCATCGCGGTTGGGAAAGCACAATGGATATCTCCAGCGATTTAAAAGCCTTGTCCGAAATACCCGTTATCGTGGTATCGGCAGGATGCAAGGCCATATTAGATATTGATGCCACCATGGAGTATCTGGAAAGCTCTGGCGTTCC
This sequence comes from uncultured bacterium, assembly GCA_938009275.1. GTDB lineage: Bacteria > Cloacimonadota > Cloacimonadia > Cloacimonadales > Cloacimonadaceae > Cloacimonas. Next base: position 6,148 of record CALLHY010000007.1, on the reverse strand, counting down.
CGTGCTTGGATGGCAAACAAACGATTTTCCCGCCTTCTATTCCGCCACATCCGGCTTGAAGATCGATAGCGTTGATTCCGCATCCCAACTTGCTGCAATATATAACACCATGTTAAAACTGGACAACAAACCCAGCGGAATACTGCTGGCCAATCCAGTTCCCCTTGCCGATGAAATACCAGCGGAAGTGATAAACGCACACATCGAGAAAGCCATTGCCGCAGCCGCAGATAAGGGCATAAAAGGCAAAGAGCTTACTCCCTTTCTGCTATCTTACTTATCCCAATCTACCAAAGGGGAATCTGTAAAAACCAATCTATCTTTACTAAAGAACAACGTTCGCATCGGCGCACTGATCGCCAGGGAGCTAATATGAAGATTTATATTTCTATCGATATGGAAGGAATGCCCGGTACCTATAACTGGGACCAGGAAAAGACCAACCGTCCTGCTGTCCGCAAGGCTATGCAAGACCACGTTGTAAGCTGTCTGCAGGCTATTTTGGATAGCGAACAAGCAGAAAGAATCACCGAAATCGTCATCGCCGATTCTCATTCCGGCGGAGATAATCTGGATTATGATATCACCGCCATGGATAAACGCATCTGCCTCATCAGCGGTGGCCCACGCCCTGCCTACATGATGCCTGCCTTTGATGCTAGCTACAGCATGGTGTTCCTCCTGGGCTATCATGCCGGAACAGGGAGCCTGAAAGCAAATATGGATCACACCTATTCCAACAGCCGCATCCAAAAGATATGGATTAATGGCATCCGCATGAATGAAGCTCTTATTAATGCTGCCTACGCCGGTTATCACCAAGTGCCCGTGGCATTGATAACCGGGGATAAAGCCCTGCAAGAAGAGATGATACAGCCTATGCCATGGCTGGAATATGTCTGCACCAAAGAGGCAGTTGCCAAGTTCGCTGCCAAGAACTATTCGCCCTTGCAGGTGAATCCACTTCTTGTGAAAGCAGTTAAAAGCTCATTGGCAAAGAGCGATATTCCGCTATATACCCTAACCAATCCTATCACCCTTAAGATAGAGTTCCATTCCACTGCCATGGCCGATGTTGCCTGCCTGATGCCGCATACTAGGCGGCTGGATGGAAGAACTGTGGAATATTCGGATAGTGACTATGGTGTAATCTTCGAAGCCATCATGGCCTTAGTTACGCTTGCTTCCACGGCGTCTATATAGCCCGAAAACAAAAAAATATCATTCAAAGGCATACCTAATTGCAGCAAGCAAGAGGGATTGTTACGTTCAAAACGGATAAAGCATAATGGAATACGAGAGAATAGTTCTGTAGTCGATCTAGCAAATCCCATCTCGTAACTGCATACTCGCTATGTATATCTCGTTGCTCACACATGATTAACACAGACATCACCTTGGAATATCTGGGTGTGTCATCAAATCAGGCTAAATGCTGCTTGGTGATTGCTTTTTCGGTGGGTGCTTCGTTGTGCCACCCTGCTTGCTTGCCGAAACGGTTCTGGAGTGGGGTTAATCGGGGCTTGAACGGGCAAAAGCCCGATGAACCCCCGATGAAGTCCGGTTTAACTCCCTTGCGGCTGGCAGGTAAGGAGCAAGAGAGCCAAAGAGCTTAAAGAGTGGGAGGGTAGAGAGTTAGACGTTAAACGACTGTAGGGCTTAGTCTGGAGTCCCGTACAGGCACTTGCTAAAGTGCCTCAGTAACACCTACTGAGTCTGGAGTCGATTTGGCATATCCCGTCTATGCCTTATTCCCAAGCTTCTATGCCAAAAGGACTACAGCGACAATGACAGAACCCTGACGCCTGTAGTCCATATCGCCGCAGAGATTTAGCGAAGCATAAAGTAAGATAGGCGACATCGACTCCAGACTCACCTGTAATCCCGTACCAGCAATTCAGCACCCAGATGCCTCCGGGGAAAGAGTCTATGGCGGGATGGGAAACTCATCAAAGATCTACATCAATTCGATTACGAGCAATCCCCTCACTATCATTGATTCCAACGACAACGTGACTCACTATATCTATGGACCCAAGGGGATCGTGGCTAAGCGAAATGAAAGCTTGACATATTATCTGCTCAAGGATCATTTGGGATCTACGAGAGTGGTGATGAATGAGAATAATCAAGCCATCAGTTCATACGATTACGATGCCTGGGGGAACCCGATGAACAGCACGGTTTCAGAAGAAAGCGCATACCGCTATACCGGTCGTGAATACGACGACGAGACAGGTCTGCATAACTTCCGTGCCAGATTGTACGACAGCACTCTCATGCGCTTCTATCAGGTTGATCCAGCCGAGCAGTTTGCCTCCCCCTATGTGTATTGCGGCAATAATCCAATAATGCAACTGGATTTTACAGGTAAATTCTCAGAAAAGATTCAACAAGCTGCCAAGGAATACAATAACATCCCGTATGTAGGATTTGAGTGTAACGTATATGTTTACACTGCCGTTACTAAGGGTGAAGGTTGGACTGATTTCCCTAGAAATCTGTGGGATCTTGATGGGGGAATCGGACAAGCTACATATTATAAACAAAAAAATGTATTGTATGAAAATATTGACCAAGCTTGGGCCGTTCTTGACGTAGGTGAGGTTATAATCTCTGGAGGTGGGTATTATCCCTCTGGTGGTCATACTATGATAGTAGATGAAGTCACTTATAATGACAAAGGTAATAAGACGGGGTTCTATGTGACTGGCGCATGGTCAAAAGGCACCAATTCCGGACGAGGAAGATATAGTTATAGATCTATACAACATTACTTAGATAAAGTGCCGGTAAATCCAAATTTCTGGGGTCTAGCTTCTTTGAACAACAATGAGGTCCCTATAGGAAGGGATTCAGATTATTCTAAATCCAAGTCTTCATCAGCAAAAGGTTCAGCAATTCCTGATCTAGATGATGAGCCTTATGATAGAATTAATCCCCGGGATTTCGGTGTTCCTGGTAATTGTGGGTGGGGAAGCATCTTAGATGACTGGACACTGCCGCCAGTCCAATGATTAAGGAAGATATCATGAAAAAAGTACTAATGTTAACAACAGTTATGTTAGTGTTAGCTATGAACACTACATGCTCAGCGCAAATCGTTCCCTCGAAATATTGGTATCGAAACTTATGGAATATTCCTGAATCTGCGTATCTTCCTACTGATATTCCAATTAGTTATGACCTAATAGCTAAGTTTAACGCTGCATATTTTGACAGTCTAGAGTATGAAATGTTAAAGAGTAAGCCGGGTTTCTTTATTCCCTTAGCCGAATCATTTATCTCCGATCGGGACACTTTGAGTATAGGGTTTCCCTATAGCTATGAAACTAACGAGTACAACAGCAATACAGACATTAAACGTCGTCTGAGTGGTTTGATTAGAACGGGTATTAATGGGGGCAATATAGCAATATCACCGATAAGGTACAGTATGCTACGTGATCCAATGAATTTTCAGGGGATGACGTCTTTTCGAATTAGTTCTGATAATGGTGTTTTCGAAGACTACCCCAGACTTCGGCTACAAGGCGATTCAGTTTTTGAAGGTGTATTTAAGAGAGCTGATCGCAAACCAATAATCGAAGCATATCAAGATCTATACGATGCATTAAACATAGATGGTTATCTGCATAATGATAGAAAATTTCAGGACTATGAATTTTACATTACCAAGGATAGATCATATTGTTATGATAGCAACAACATGAAACTTTACACTTACCATGAATCATCAAAGGAGTTAACTTATTATACACTTCCCCAAAACAATGAGGTTATCAAGAGACTTGGAAGTGCAGTTGAAGAAGATTTCTATTTCGCAGCTAGTGTCAACGATTACTTGATTTTTTCTATCCCCACTCAGAATTGGTGTGTTATGATTGTGGACACAAGGTCTGATAAGGTTTATCTATTTTACACAAAGTACATTACGAACAAGGTCGGTGTGAAAGACGTTAAACCAATCGGAAACGGTGGTTCCGGGTTTAGTATATATCCGACTGATGATAATGTTTATGTCAAAGCCATAACACAGGATGGTAGCTTCTATGTTATTAGGGTAAATCTTGATAGATAGATTCTTTCAACTACATAACACTGCCATCTACTTTTGCGAGTATAAATAGTGACCCGCATCCACGTAGTCCAGAAGGTTAATCAATTACTGACCTCGGCGATATCCACCGGGGTCAGTGACATTCATTTTGAGCCATTTGAGGATGTTTTAGCTAAGATTTTTGAACCAAGAGAGTAATGATGAATGAGAATAATCAAGCAATAAGTTCGTATGATTATGATGCATGGGGGAACCCGATGAACAGCACAGTTTCGGAAGAAAGCGCATACCGTTATACGGGTCGTGAATACGACGACGAGACGGGTCTGCATAACTTCCGTGCCAGGCTGTACGATAGCGTCTTGATGCGCTTCTATCAGGTAGATCCCGCAGAGCAGTTTGCCTCTCCCTATTTGTATTGCGGAAGTAATCCGATTGGTCTTGTTGATCATGATGGGAAAGAAGTCAAACTGATTGGGTCGAGAAAATCAATAGATGAAATGCTAGTTTTGATGAATTCCAGCACGTCTTCCTTACATTACTCTTCAAATAAAAGCGGGATACTGTCTGCAACAATAAAAGGGACAGACCCCCTTTCAAAGGTGGATGATCATATGCTGAGTATTACCATGTATTCTCCATATATACGAGTTAATGTACATAATATTAAATCCGGTATATTACCAGGAGGTGATGTTATTGCAGGAGGGGCATATGGTGGAAACAGAAGAGATTGGTGGCCTTTTGATAAAATTAAACGGATAGCTGATACCTACATCCACGTCCCCAGTGCGAAAGCATATCATGTTGTTGGAGGTTGCGAAGTTGGGGAGTCAATCACACATGAAATTCGTGAGTCATATATAGGTGCAACAACACCGAGCTTGTTTGGACCCTATACTGAGGCAAATAGAGACGCTGCTCATGCAGAAACTATCAAGGACGAAAGACCTCAGCAGTATCCTCAAATGGCTACTCATATAAAGGATCTCGGTAAATCTGGGTTTATGCGTCGGTATCAGTTGTTTTGGGAACTTGATGGTAAGGAATCTTCTTGGGAAATCAAAATAGAAGACGAAGATTCTTCTTATGGTGTTCCAGATGAATCCGGTTGGGTTAATTCGAAATGGTAGATTAGTACGGAGAAAATAATGAAAATGCATGGAATCATCAAAATGATGGACAATCCGTTCAGATACTTGCTTCGGATGGTGGCTATTCTTGTTATTACTTGCCTGCTTCAGTCTTGCAGTACCAATAAAACAACTATCGATTGGGGATCCTTGCAGTGTTTGGATTTATATTTTGACTCGTCGTATTTTGTTAGCTTGGGAGCGCCACATCTTGCATTCTCAGATAGTCTTGGAACAGAATACATAGTAATGCAAGAGTGTGTTCCAACGCAATCAATAGATTTTAGTAAGGGCCTTGACGTTCTTTTAGAAGGAAAGTCATATCGTATTCGATTGTATAGGTATTCTCGCGAATTTGATGTTTTGAAGCTATATCGTATAGCTCCCGGAGGGATGGGAAATTATGAAAGTCACAGAAATATATATTATAGTCCGGATCTTATCGTAACATGTAGTCAAGAATTCTTGGCTTGTAAGGTCTACTTAAAGAAGAGCAGGGATCTGCCAACTCAAAATGATAGATGGAAACTCAACCAGCCCTAATGGTATTGTATCAGTTAAGTATATTTAGATTACATATACTTAGTTAGGATGGTAAGCGACAAGGAAGTAAGTATAACCCGCATCCACGTAGTCCAGAAGGTTAATCAATTACTGACCTCGGCGATATCCACCGGGGTCAGTGATATTCATTTTGAGCCGTTTGAGGATGTATTTCGGGCAAGGTTCCGCATTGACGGAGTTTTGAAAGACGTTGAGCATCTGCCCTATGCGCAGAAGGAAGAGATCATCTCACGTATCAAGATTATGTCTGATCTGGATATTGCTGAAAAAAGGCAGACCTCAGGATGGCAAATTAACAGAGTGACAAAGTAACAGAGTGAGGATGTGAATCTGGGAGATAGGGGTAGGGGAGCGATCCATTACTGGGCTCCCCTCCCTCCGAACCGTACGT
>CALLHY010000006.1 GCA_938009275.1 uncultured bacterium | reverse complement strand
GATACATCCCGCTGCTTACAGGCTGATTATGCTTATCCCTGCCGTCCCACTGCACCGTGTGCGTTCCCGCTGCCATATCTGAGTATAATAGCTTGCGCACCAATTGCCCCTTCAGGTTATAAACACCGAGCTCCGTTAATCCACTCACAGGCAAATGGAAGCGAATGCTAGTCTCGGGATTAAAGGGATTGGGATAGTTAGTAGCAGATATACCTCCGCTAAGCTGAGGGGCTACAGGATCGTCATTCGCCACAGGGGGTGCACCAAACTCATAGCAGCCCATGTCTATCACGCTGTTCCACACGCGCATATTACCCGCCAGGTCATAAGGTAAAAGGCTTAGGCCGCTTATGTCCGGTGTTCCCGCATCTATGCAGGGGGAAGCACTCGACAGGCTATAGTAAAGGGGATTATGAATATCATCACCACCTTGGAAAAGGGGATTGCCAGTGATGTTTGTAGTATTGTAGATAACCGTGCTCCCAATACCTTGCCAGATGTCACTGTAGCCATTGCGGATAAGGTTGTTATGCAGCGTTAATGTAGTGGGGATACCTGTTCCATCCATGGGGTTGATGGCTATTTCCTTATATCCATTGTTATAAAAAATTGAGTTCGTAATACTGACTGTTCCATTAACCATCAGTGCTTCGCCTTGTCCAGTCTGCCCTGCAAACGTACAGTTAACCAAATCAATAATGGGATTAGTCTGTCCATGAAGTATCATTAATCGTTCATTATTGCTGTTATTGATAAACAAGCAATTTGAAAGCAAGTACCTTGGCTCGATTGGACTATGAGAACCGCCAATCTGGATAGTCTGAGTGTCGTCATCCAGCATAGATATATTGGCAAAGATGCAGTGTTCAAGTGTTATTGATTCATATGCTTCTATCCAAATCAATGGTGAAGCTGATACATCTGCACTCATGAAAGTAGATCCAGCATTCCGAAACATGCTGTTCTTTATAGCCCCACCCCAGTAACCTGTGCTTCTAATAAAACCGTATTTAATAGTCGTGAAATCCTCGATAATCAATCCATCCCAATCACAG
>CALLHY010000005.1 GCA_938009275.1 uncultured bacterium | reverse complement strand
AGAAATGATTATCTTAACCTTAAAGACCCTGTATACTTTAATGGGTTACCACACAACAAACGTAACATTCAAAGACCACACAAAAATCACCTATTCTACCTTATTACAGAGCGTCTAACATATCTCTATCCCCCCTTAATCAAGCGTTAATAGTTAACGCTTGATTAAGGGGGGATTATCACTTGATAAAGATTGTGAAGCAAGGAAGCATTCTTGAGAAATATAATGAGTTGCTGGAGATATCACCACATACAGGTGTTTTCCCTGCATACTTAGAATTGTGATTTTTCATATGAAAAACGGAAGGAAGTAAGTTAACCACAAATAACTTGACAAATATTAGAACAGTAGTATTTATGTAAATAAGCAAGTAGGAGGTTTGTTATGCGTAACAGGCTAATAGCTTTTTTGTTCTTGTGTGTTTTATCTGCTCCGATATTGGCAGATCTCAGTTGGGAAAGCCCTTTGATAATTGGCGACTTCAAAGACTTTAATTACCAGGGACAAACCGTCCGTACATCCGATGGCATCTCCATAGTTAATTACAGCAAGTTGGTTAATGGTGGCGCACGATACTTCCTCGAGGCATATTCGCCAACCTTTCAGCTTTTGTGGAGCAAAAACATCGAAGTGCTTGGCAGTGCTTTTTGTATTACTTCCGATAACAAACTATTCTTGACATATAGGTCTGTTGGCGGTCTGTTCTTTCAGCGTTTTAACCTGGACGGAAGCGCATACGATGAAAATGCGTCTGTAGTTTTCACAACCTCTATAAACAACCCACTCGTACAGCTTTTCCCTGATGACAACGGTGGTGTGCATGTGTTCACCTCGGACGGTGCACAACGCCGATATCAGTATGTGTCTGCAACAGGCAATCTGGCTTATGCACTTGATTTTTCGCTGCAATCCATAATCCCTGACAATGGAAAAGTAACAAAAGTTAGCCTCTTAGGGGATAGCAGTCTGGTATTTGCCTATACATTGCATCCTTATTCCGGCTTGGTAAAGGTAGATACTTCCATGAACGTGGTGTTTCAATATAGCTACGAGAATGCATCAACTTGCACTTTTGCCGGCAGACCTGATGGAAGCTTGTATGTTGGGTTAAATCTGGGCTTGGATTTCCAGATTATAGCATATAACGCATTGGGAGTAGCCCAATACACCATTCCCAACACACTTGGATGGATCAAAGAGCTATACTGCAGTCCGGATGATAAGCTGCTGGTAATAAAAAACCAATACGACCAGTTTATTGCCGGTCTAATCTACAATGCGGAAGGAGTAGCGCAGATTCCTGCAGGCGAAACAGTATTAGCCACCACTGTTTACCCATATCCGGTTCCTGAATGCACCGCCTACCCAGATGGAAGCAATGGTTTCTTTATAATAGCCTCAACCCCTATTGCAGCTAATAAAAAGCGGATGAGTGTAAACCATATTAGTAACAATGGCGTCCTCTGGACTGAGGATATTGTCCTTAGCGAAACCAAAGAAACTTTCAAAACTTATAATGGTTATGCAGCTAATGGGAGCTTTCACACATATTTTAGTTCAGAAACTGGCACTCATACCAGTCTCGCCTATATCATGTTCACCGAAAGCGGAATAGCCCAAACTCCATACTCAACCTGTAACATAATCACCGAATCTGAAGGTAACGCAAGACATGTGCAGATTCAACCCATTGGCTCAGACCGTGCCATTGTCTTTTGGTTAAAAGGATATCAATACGGGGATTCAGCGCGTTATCTGCAGTATAATATTGCAACCCCCAATGGGACATGGCTGTTTAATGAACCACAGAATGTGCTGCCCAATCAGATATCTTGCAGTTACCAATTACTTACAACCGATGATAACAAAGTGATAGTTTTATGGCGCCCCTCGGAAACATTGGGCATTACTCGCGCCCAGTTGATTAATGAAAATGGTAATAAGCTCTGGGAAAATAGCGGCAAAGCTCTTTCCATACCCCGTGCCACATCCGGAAGTATATCTTATTCTTTCTTTGAAGGCTATCTTTATGCCGCAACTCGTACATCACAAGGCATTAAAGTTCTGTGTTTCTACGAGGGTGAACCCATGTGGGGTACCGAAGGGGTAATTGCTGCTACAATAAACCCAAATTATGGGGGGGTAGAATTTAGTGACTACTACATAAGAGATAGAACGCTCTTCTGGGTGCAATATGCTGCACCTCATTGGGGTTCAATGTGCTTTAAGACTAAGCTGAATGAAAATGGTACTCATTGCGATGGTTTCAATACCTATGGTAGTCCTATAATGTCTTATCTAAGTTATGAGAGCTGGCCTGAATATCACCTTGCTGGGGTTCGCGTAAACGATGTAATTAGGAGCGATAATGGTTTTTGGTTTACTACCGAAGTTGTTTTGGAAAGTAATGAAGTTTACGAGTTTGGATCACATCAGTATAGTTATCTTCCCTACCTTAACTTTGTGAGTTCTCAGGGATCAGCACTCATAAATAATGTTACAGCTTCAGTTAATGGCAATTATTGTAGTTACGTAGACGACAATTATTTCTATGTTGGCAAAGCTAATTCCCCAGGCCTTACGGTAGCGAAATATAACCTCCTTGGAGAATTGGTTTGGATGCGATCTGTTCTCACTAGTTATGATTGGTTTGGTGGTTGTGTAATGTCGATGAATAAGCTCTCGGATAATGAGATTCTAATAGCCGGCTCAACGTTTCTTGGCAACATTCATAGCGCTACTTACGTAAACATTAACCCTGATGGTATGCCATATTCAGCTCAGGATAACCGATATTACACAACATATAATCCATATTTGTCCATGAGTATCTGCTCTACCAATGTCGGTAGCTATTTGCTTTGCTCCGATATGTCCGGCATTTATGCGGAAATCCGATTCAAAACCGCAGGGCTTGATCCTTCAAGTATTGAATCGGACACTAATAGCCCTGCCCGGTTCAATCTTTCCTCCGGATTCCCAAATCCCTCTCGAAAAGACACCATGTTCAAACTTGAGCTACAAGACCCAGGCTATGCCGAAATGGATGTGTTTAACCTGCGCGGCCAAAAAGTGATGCATAAAGAACTGAAAGACCTTCCCCAAGGTATAAACCTTATCACCTGGGATGGAACAGACCTTAAAGGAAAACAGTGCAGCAATGGTGTATATTTCGTGCGTGTAAACATGAACGGGCGCAGTCAAACAGCTAAGATTGTGCGTATAAAATAGTTATTTATCATCATACTCATAGCCCATTGGTAAAGCTACATCCCCAATGGGCTATTACTTTTTAATACGAGTTTACACGAAAGCATCAGAATAGACTGGGATTAATACTGATACTTGCAGAGTTCAGCAAGTTGTCCCTTGCATTATAAATGCTACGCATAGCCAGGCAAGCGAAAGCCATTGACAAATTGCAGCCACATTAGATAGTTGCCTCTTAGCGAGGTGATAATGAAGATGATACAGATTGTCTTTTCCAGGTTAATGATAATATTTATGGCATTGAGCAGCGGTATGTATGCCGTCAACAGCGATGCATATAACATAATTGACGCCCAAACTGAGGCGGAGCTTGCCGAAATGCTGCAAGGGGCAAACCTAAACCTAAACTCCCTAAACTACGAAAAAGACTGGGATTTATCTTCTCGCATGAAGCGCACCTGGCACATGAACGCCTTGCAACAGCCGCTAAAGGGTGCTAAACAGGTAGGCGAGCTAAGGCGGATTTGTGCTGATGGCAGTGATGCCGGCATGGCTGCAACGCTAAATCATTTTATGAACATCGCCTTTTGTGATGCAGACCTTATGGACAGCTACCTGGAGGCATATTGGCAGTATCAACTTAAGTTCAAAGCCAGCGTTAAGCAACCCAAAGATATCTTCCGCTTTTGGGAAGATGTGCTGAATGAGCTTAACCCCCTGCTTGGCAGCTTTTCACAAAGCCAGTGGCAAACACATAAGGACAGCCTTGGCGCATACATCTTTGCCGCCTTTGCCGAAAGCGAGGATAAGGAAAAGTATGAAAAGCTATTACAACAAAAAAAGCTTCCCGATGCGCCTAACTGGGATGCGGATGAACTGCAAAAACAGCTAAGCTTTAGCTATAACGACGCTGCCATGGCAGCAATGAAATACCTCGCTGCCTCACAAGTGCTGCGGGAAGCTGCCGGAAAGCTGAAGTACACAAACAAGAAAGCTATATATAAAAGCACCAGATACGGCACGATGATAATTGGCAGCAGGGGGAACGACAGCTATAACCAAACAACTAACAAGCAACTGAAAGGCAAAAAGATATGCCTGATGATAGAGCCAAGTGGGACTGACACCTACGAGCTGAACCTTTATGCCGACTACCTGCACAATAGCTATATGCTGATAGACTATAGCGGCGATGACGTTTATCGTAACTATGAGCCCGGCGGGATGTTTTTTAGCTCTATGGGCGTGGGCATTTCATACGACCTTAGCGGTGATGACACATATTCAACCGATGACTTTGCCTTTAGCGCGTTTAAGGGCATTAATCTCCACGTGGACTATGCTGGAGCGGATAACTATCGTAGTGGTTTGTTCTCACAAGGTGCTGCCATGCAGGGCATTGGCATGCTGGTGGACATGGAAGGTAATGATACTTACAATGCCACAACCATGGCTCAGGGGCTGGGTAGCGTAGGCGGAATAGGAGCAATGCTGGACTACAGCGGGGCAGACACTTACATTCTGGGCGGGAAATATACCCACGCGCCATTAATGCCCGACGATTATCGCAGCATGGGGCAGGGCATGGGCTTTGGTTTCCGTCCCGATTTTGCCGGAGGCTTGGGCCTGGTGTATGACAAGGCCGGTAACGACAAGTATTTAGGCGGGGTTTACGCGCAGGGTGTTGGCTATTGGTATGCCACGGGTGTGCTGATAGACGAGGCTGGAAATGACGTTTACAATGCGGTTTATTATCCGCAAGGTTCGGGCATTCACCTGGCAAGCGGCTTTTTATATGACGGCGGGGGTAACGATACCTATTACAGTAGAAACGGACCCGGACAGGGTGCAGGACACGACTGGGGAATGGGGATGCTGATAGATAACAGCGGCAATGATGCCTATTCCATTCATGGTGGCAACGGGCTGGGGCTTAGCAACTCGGTTGGCATCTTTGTGGATAAAAGCGGAGACGACCGCTATGAGCGCAACGAAGCTCAAAACTATGGCAACGCAGCTTTTGCACGCTCCACGGGTGGCATTGGGTTGTTTTTGGACATGGGCGGAAAAGACCTTTATTCTGATAGCAGCAAGGCAGATAACAGCAATTGGGAAAAAGGCACCTATGGCTTTGGTAGAGACGTTGAACTTAGTGAGGTGGCAGTTGCAACAGAAGCAGCCAAAACCTCAGATGACCCATTGATAGCAATTGATGCACCAATTGCCGAGGTGTTTGCCGCGGCTGCCGAATGGGAAGTGGGCTCGGCGGTAAACCGGGTGCGTGAAGCCAGAAAGGTATTGGTGGACAGGCAGCAAGAAGCTTTGCCATACATTATTGCCAACAAACTGGACGGTAGATCGGGGCTGGAATATCGGGCTTTGGAAGCCTTTTTGGATAAGGTGCCAATTTTTAAGGATAGCCTGTTCAACTTTGTGGAAGCCAGCGACAGCCTGAAGGCAAAGACAGCCATGAGCCTTATTGCCGGAGTGGGCGACAGCACGCTTATTGTCCCCATTAAAAGGCATTTGGAGGCAAAGAGATACATTACTGCCAGCATTTCGCTATTAGGAAGCATAAAGAGTGATGAAAGTATTGAGATACTTAATACTTATGCATTTCATAGCAGTGAGAGGTATCGCTATATTGTTGCCCGTTCGCTGATGCAGATAGACAAACCAAAAGCTAAAGCAGTGCTGAAAAGCATGAGTAATGACGAATCATTTTTGGTTCAGGCACTGCTGCGCAATCTGCCAAAGGAGTAAGCATGATAGAGCAAAAGAAACGCTTTGAGGACTTTCTAAAAAAGCAAAACCTTGAGAGTATCCCGCAGTTGATGGGTAAGTTTGAGCATTATCATCAGCTACTTAGCAACACCAACCGCATGGTTAATCTGGTGTCGCGAAACTTGGCAGCAGATAGATATTGGACACAGCATTTCCTTGACAGCCTGCTTGCTCTGGAATGTTTGGATTTGGCAGGTAAGACGGTGTTAGACTTCGGTTCCGGCGGCGGTATCCCCGGCATTCCCTTGAAGTTAGCATCTCCGAACTTCAGTTTGGTAATGCTGGACTCGGTGCAAAAAAAAGCGCATGCCATGCAGGAATTCGTAGAAGCCCTAGGGCTTGCTGATTGCTCTGTGGTTAGTGCCAGGCTGGAAGATTATGCCTTCACTGCACGCCGTCCCAGCTTCGATCTGGTGATATGCCGTGCGGTGGCCTTGGAAGAGCGATATCTTGCACCACTTAGAAGGCTGCTGAAGCCATCGGGAATGGCAGTGTTTTACAAGGCACAGAAATTGAACGATCTGGAAGGCTTAAACTACAGCATTCTGCTGGAAACAAGCGATCCCGATTTGGGACAACGCAGGATTGTGGCAATAAAGCAGCGCGACCTGATGAAACGATAACTTAAGTAAGGACAATATGGCAAAAGTAATAACTATAGTAAACCAAAAAGGCGGGGTTGGCAAAACCACTACCGCGGTTAACCTGGCAGCCGGATTGGCAGTGCTGGAGAAGAAGACTTTACTAATAGACTTCGATCCGCAAGGCAATGCCTCCAGCGGCGTTGGCATAGATAAAGAGAAGGTTGAACTGCAGGTTTATGACGCGCTTATCGGGCGGGTTCCCATCACCAATACCATTTTGCCTACCAATACCGAAAATCTCTTCTGTGTACCGGGAAATATCCATCTAACCGGTGCCGAGATAGAACTGGTGCACGAGTTTGCCCGCGAGCATAAGCTAAAAGAAGCCCTGCAACCAATACTGAATGATTATGACTACATCCTTATAGACTGCCCGCCCTCACTGGGACTATTAACCGTGAATGCCATGACCGCCAGCACGGATGTACTGGTGCCCATACAGTGCGAATACTATGCCCTGGAAGGGGTTAGCCAGTTACTTACCACCATCCGGCTTATTCAAAAGAACTTAAATCCTAATCTGGGTATAATAGGCATCCTCTTAACCATGTTCGACAAGCGGGTAAATCTCTCGATGCAAGTGGCAAAAGAAGTGCATCGCTATTTTAAGGAAAAGGTGTTCCGCTCGGTAATACCGCGCAACATTAAGCTCACCGAGGCACCCAGCTTTGGTAAGCCCATCTTTTTGTACGACATACGCTCCCCCGGAGCTATGAGCTATCTGAACCTTGCCAACGAGATTATTGAACGCAGCAAGAAAGGGAATAACTGATGAATGAACGCCTTGGCCGCGGACTATCCGCCCTAATACCAGAAAGAGACAACAACGGAGCCACCCAGCCCGGAATTGGCACCCTGCCGATAGACAGCATTAAGCCAAACAGGTATCAGCCACGCAAAACCTTCGATCCCGTGCGGTTGGCAGAACTGAGCGAAAGCATAAAAGAAAACGGCATCATTCAGCCCCTGATTGTTACCAAATCCAATGGCTCAGAATACGAGCTGATAGCCGGAGAACGCCGCTTGGAAGCTGCCAAGCTGGCAGGACTGGACATGGTGCCGGTGGTTATCCGTAGCGTTTCAAAAAAGGAACAGCTTCAGCTTGCCATAATAGAAAACATCCAGCGTGAGGACTTGAACCCCATAGAAGAAGCCCTGGCATATTCTGCCCTGGCGGAAGATTTTGAGCTTACTCATGTTCAAATAGCCCAGGTTATGAGCAAAGATCGCGCTACAATTACCAATAGCATCCGCTTGCTAAAGCTTCCGCATGAGGTTCAGGCAATGGTGGCATCCGACGAGATCAGTGCCGGACATGCACGCTGCGTGCTGGCTGTTGAGCCCGAATATCAGAGAAGCTTTGCCGATTTCATAATAAAATACAAGCTTACCGTGCGCCAGGCCGAAGAAAAAGCCAAAGTGTATGTAGAATCACTGAAGAAAGAAGATGATGCCCCCAAGCGTACCGCCCTTATCCGCAGCCTGGAACAGGAGCTTGCCGGCATATTCCGCATGAAAGCAACCGTGCGCGAACACAAAGGCAAGGGCAAGATTACCCTGGAATATAAAAGCCAGGCAGAACTGGAATTCTTCAGGTCTCTATTGGAAAAGCATAAAGGCCAATAATGCAAAGACTTATTATTACCGGCGGAGCAGGCTTTATCGGGGCAAACTTCATCCACTATCTCTTTTCCCGTTCCGACTTCAACGGCATAGTGCTGAACATAGACAAGCTAAGCTATGCCGGCAATCTCGAAAGCCTGCTTGGTATTGAAGCCCAATATGGTGGCAAGAGATACTTTTTTGAGCAGGCAGACATCTGCGATACAGAAGCTATAACTAAGATATTTAAGGCCTTTAAGCCCGATATAATAGTAAACTTCGCTGCCGAATCCCACGTTGACCGCTCTATAGACACACCCATGGACTTTATCAGCACTAATCTGGTGGGCACCGCAGTGCTGTTGAATGCCGCTTTGGAGCTTTACCGTAATCTGCCTGATGCCGAAAAACAAGGCTTCAGATTCCATCATGTGTCCACCGACGAAGTATATGGCTCCCTGAGCGAAACCGGCCTCTTCACCGAGACCACCGCCTATGATCCATCCTCGCCTTATTCGGCTTCCAAAGCTGGCTCCGACCATCTGGTCAGAGCATGGCAGCGAACCTTTGGGCTGCCCATAAGCATATCGAACTGTAGCAATAACTACGGCCCTTATCAGTTTCCAGAAAAACTGATCCCCTTAATGATCTTGAACTGCCTGGAAAACAAGCCCCTGCCAGTTTACGGCAAAGGGCTAAACGTGCGCGACTGGTTATATGTAAGCGATCATTGCAGCGCAATTTACACCATAATAACCCAGGGTAAAAAAGGTGAAACCTACAATGTTGGCGGTTGTAATGAGATGCAGAATATAGCCATTGTAAATACCATCTGCGATCTTTTGGACGAGCTGCATCCTTCTGCCAATGGCGAAAGCTATAGCAAACTAATCAGCTTTGTGCCGGATAGACCAGGCCACGATCTTCGCTATGCCATTGATGCCACCAAAATAATGGACGAACTCGGCTGGAAGCCCGCTGAAACCTTCAGCACCGGCATCCGCAAAACTGTATTGTGGTATCTGGAGAACCATGTCTGGTGGCGGAACATCC
The DNA here is from genome assembly GCA_938009275.1 of uncultured bacterium. GTDB lineage: Bacteria > Cloacimonadota > Cloacimonadia > Cloacimonadales > Cloacimonadaceae > Cloacimonas. Next base: position 1,411 of record CALLHY010000005.1, on the reverse strand, counting down.
AAAATAAAAGCTACCGGCAACAACGCCTGGGATTGGGAAGTTCTCTAAAAGACTTCAGTTAAGCCTATTTCCAACTAACACATCCTAAGTCACCTCAACCGGGTTTGCTAATCACCTGCACTATATCTTCCTGTGCAGCTCCTCAACCAGCTCCTTATTTGCCCACAGTGCACATCCGCCCTTGCCTTCCTTTAATAGGTGATGCTGTTCTCTTATTTTGGCCAGAAATTCAGATTTAAGAGCTTCTTGCAATGTGCTGAAGCGCAAATCGGTATCCGAAAAAGGTGCAAAGGGACATGGCTCCACCTTGCCCGTGGGATTGATGTGCATAAATCCACGCCCGGCTGCCAGACAACCTTCGTATTGATCTTCATCACCGGGAAAGGCTATGAACAGCGCAGGAAGACTGGACATCAGGGCATCAACCCTTGGCTGAACCTCGCTCTTCTGCGTTTCAGACAGCAGCAGGTCTTCGCTGCCTTTCGCCACAGGCACATACTCCACAAAGAAAAATAGCTTGCAACCCAGGCTCATAATCTCGCTGGCATACTCTGCGCTTAGCGTGGATGCAAAGTTCATGGAGGTTAAGGTTAGTGACACACCCCAGAAAATCTGACGGGCGTTCATATAGCTTATAACCTGATGGAAGTTTTTATACACCCCTTCTCCACGGCGAAAGTCGGTTTCAGCCTCGTTGCCTTCCAGGCTTATTACTGGAATAATGTGCGGATTTTTGGCAAAGAACTGGGCATAATTATCGTCCAGCAGCAGGCCATTGGTGAACATCGGGAAGATTATCTTTGGGAATTCGGAAGCTACTTCCAGCACGTCCCTGCGCACCAAAGGTTCACCACCCGCCAGCAGGATGATGGATATACCCAAGCTGCTCGCCTCATTAAAGATAGAGCGGAATTTGTCCGTTCCAATCTCCGCGCCCTCATCCAGATGCAACAGCTTGGAATAGCAGCCAGTGCAGTTTAGATTGCATCGGCGAGTGATGCTGATAATAAGCAGCGGAGGCACTTCCATGCCGTTCTTGCAGTGCTTTGCCCTTAGCTTGGCTGCTCGCTGTTGATAAGAGGCAGCTTTAACAAAAAAAGGCAAACGCCGGGGCAAGCCTTGCATCACCTGCATTGCCTTGCTAAACTGAGACAGGATGTTGCTATCGAATGTGTTGCGGAATTTATGTGTCATTATGCTTTCCTACATGGATATTTTGTGCAACTTTACTGAGATGCGGCATAAGTCAAGTTAATTTGTGTTTAATCTTTGTCCCACTTGCTTGGTGCTTATCCCCATCGAGCCACACTATCCACCATTTTCCACCACAGTATCGAGTCCTTGTATCGAGTCCTGATGTGTGGTAACCCATTAAAGTATACAGGGTCTTTAAGGTTAAGATAATCATTTC
>CALLHY010000004.1 GCA_938009275.1 uncultured bacterium | reverse complement strand
TTTAGGCAGTATTTTTAGTGACTTACCCTGTATACTTAAAAGGGTGACTCTCCAAATGTTACGTTTGTTGTGGGTGTTACATTGCTGGCAAAGGGCGCTACAGCGAGCGCCCCTACTGAACGTGGAAAAGTGGAAGAGTGAAAAAGTGAAACATGGGCTGGACATATAGTGTTGGGGGGTCGAGAGGTCATGAGATTGAGGGGTTATGAAGTGCTGGCGTGGTGAAAAGATGGACTTGTTTGTCTTGCCGCAATACATAAACAAAGAGATACCCCCAGGGTGAGGGTATCTCGGTGTTGTGATTTGTTAGGGGGAGTTTATGACTTCATTCTCTTAAGTATCTCAGCTATGTGTTTGCCCTGAAACTCTGCTCCGGCTAGTTCGTTGGCAGATGGCATGCGGCTGCCGTCTCCACCGGTAATGGATGATGCTCCGTAGGGTGAGCCGCCGCTCATCTCGGAAATGGTGGTTTGTCCGGCAAATGAGTAGGGTAATCCGGCAATTAGCATACCATGATGCAGCAATACTGTATGGAAGCTTAGTATGGTGGATTCCTGCCCGCCATGTTGGGTGGCGGAAGAGGTGAATACGCTGCCAATTTTGCCCACTAATGAGCCTTTGGCCCAAAGACCGCCTGTGGCATCCAGAAACGCCTTCATCTGCGCCGCCATGTTACCAAAGCGGGTGGGGCTGCCAAAGATGATGGCATCGTAATCTGCCAATTCATTGGGAGCGGCTATGGGGATGTGGGCAAAGGCTTTTTGAGCCTCAGTTGCGCCCATCATGTCTATAATTTCGGGGCTTAAAGTTTCGGGTACGCGCTTTAGCGTAACCTCTATGCCATCTATCTTTTTGGCACCTTCCACTACGGCATTAGCCATTTGGAATAGGTGCCCGTAGGTTGAGTAAAATAGCAACAGTATTTTCATTTATGGTCTCCTGACTAGCATTGTTTTTACTTACATACTAATCAGTATATCCTACTGTGCAAGTGGGAAAATTTAGCTAAGCTGTTTTATGCTCTCAATCAGCTCATTAATGTGTTCTTCGCGGGTGTTAAAGCTGCACATCAGACGGACTTCGTTTCTGGCTTCGTCCCAGGTGTAGAAGAGGTATTTCTCTTGCAGAGGGTTTATCATGTGGGGCGGGAGAATTACGAATACGGCGTTTACATGCACCTCCTGGGTAACGGTCACGTTGGGCAAATCGGCAAGCTTTGCGCGTAGCAGCTTAGCCATGGCATTGGCGTGGGCAGCGTTGCTGTGCCAGAGATTGTCCTGCAGGTATGCCTGAAACTGAGCGGAGATGAAGCGCATTTTGCTAAAGAGTTGGCTTGCCTGTTTGCGGAAGAAACGCATATCGGCAGTAAGGTCTTTACGGAAGCTAATAATGGCTTCGCCAAACATCATGCCGTTTTTGGTGCCGCCAAAGCTTACAATATCTGCGCCGATGTCTTTGGTCATTGCCTTCAAGCTGCACCCCAGAGCCACTGCCGCATTTGCCAGACGAGCACCATCGATGTGCAGCAGCATATTGTGGTTATGGGCAAAGTCTGCCAGGGCGCGGAGTTCGTCTAAGCTATAAAGTGTGCCATACTCTGTGCTTTGGGAGATGGAGATAATTTTATATTGGGAATGGTGCTGGTCTCTGTCGCCCATCAGGCGGGGGGCGATTAAGGCGGGAGTGAGCTTGCCATCGGGAGTTTCAATGGGGCTAAGGCGTGCCTGGGTAAATTTTTGCACTGCGCCGCATTCATCCACATTTATGTGCGAGGTGGTGGCGCAGATAACTGCATTGAAGGATTGCATCAGGATTTGCAGGCTAAGGATGTTTGCACCAGTTCCGGTCATCACCAGCCAGGCTTCACAATCACCTCCGAAGAGGGTTTCTATATCTTTTATGGTTTGCATAGTGATAGAATCATCGCCATAGGCAGGGCAATAGCCAATGTTTGCTGCTTGCATGGCGGCAAAAACACTGGGGTGAACACCGCTGTGATTATCTGAGCCGAAACTAATATTGTTCATCATTTTCCTTCCTTGCGTTTGCTTTGGTCAAAGCTATAAATACGGCAAAAAACGTCAAGCTTCATGCAATATGCGTAACAGATGCCTGGTATTGGTTTAATTTTTGCATTCGCAGAACTATAGTGCCTTGCTTATACTATAAAGTGAGAAGCAAGATAGGAGCCGGGAGGAAGCCTTATGGACATGAAGACCTTTGGATATCTGTATTACAAAGCACGCGGATATGAGCAGGAAGCAATCTTGAAGGAAGCGGAGCTTAGCGAAGAGGAATACACTTTTTTTGAGCGCAATCTGGCGCATGTGCTTGCCGAAATAGATGAATGTCGTCCGGTGGCAGAGAAGATTGGGGTAGATTTTGTTCGCCTAACCCGTTATATCTACGAGCGGGAGAGTGATCAGGCTATGGGCGTGCAGCGGCCGGATGCCGTGAAAGCACGGGCTGGTGAACTGGTATCCCTGCCGGCAGTTGGCAAAATTCCAATGCCAGAGATTAGCTTGCAAAAGGCCATTGAGCAGCGGCGCAGTGTGCGTAAATATAGCGATAAACCGCTTAGCCAGGATGAGCTTTCGTTTTTGCTGTGGACATCATCCTGGGCGCGAGACTTCCGCTCGAATGAGAGAATGGAGATAACTCTGCGCAATGTTCCCTCGGCAGGGGCACGACATCCTCTGGAAACCTATGTGGATATCCACAATGTGGAGGGGATAAAGCCGGGATTGTACTATTATCATCCTATTAAGCACTGTTTGGTGTTGATGGAAGATAGCCCCGAAAAGGCGACACAGATTTATGAAGCCTGTATGCGACAGGAAATGCTGAAAACTTCTGCGGTAAACATCATCCTTAGTGCCGTGCCCTATAGAACGGTTTGGCGTTATGGACAGCGCGGTTATCGCTATTTATACCTGGATGCAGGGCATGTGGGACAAAATATTCATTTGGCAGCAGAGGCTATAGACGGTGGAGCTTGCATGATTGGCGCATATCTTGATGAAGCTATGAATGAGGCTATCGGCGCGGACGGTGTGGATGAATTTGTTATCTATATAGCCAGTGTGGGCAAGAAAGCTGACATATAGCACGAATATAACATAATATAACTCAGGCAAAGCCAATCGGTAGTGAAATGCTGATTGGCTTTCTATTTGTGATCTGTAATGATTTACAAGGCAAGCTGTTTTGATGTTTTGGCAGAGCCAAAAGCAAATAATCTTATATATGGCATCAATTTCGCTTTACAAGAATTGTGGAACATCAGTATTTGGTTCCGGTGGGATTTTTATAGTTAGCTCTGCGAGGCAAACAGTCGTAAATAAATGGTCGAAACGCTTTTATTAGCGTTTGTGAGTAGTTTTTTTAGAAAGACACCAAGGAGAATAGCAATGAGAAAAGCACTGCTTTTAGCAATGTTCGCCTTCCTTTTCTTAGGGATGGTGGGCAGTCTTGTCGCTCAAACCAACGTTACCATAGGTAGTGGAACAGCGGTGAATACTACCAATACCGCACCAACGCCCTACGGTACATATTACAAGAACTTTCGCCAGCAATATCTGATATTGGCCAGCGAAATTGAAGACGCAGGAGGCGGAACGGGCAACATTAATTCCGTTGCCTTCGAAGTTCAGAACCTGAACAACTGTATCGCCATGCCAAACTTCACAATCAAGATGAGGCAGACCACATTAACAGAACTGACCACAACCTTTGAAGTTGGGGATTATACAACGGTGTTTACATCTACCGAGTATATGCCCGTGGCAGGTTGGAACACTCATACTTTCACTGCGCCCTTTGCTTGGGATGGCACATCAAACATCATTGTGGACATTATTACCACCTTGATCCCTGTTGTTTACACGCAAAATGCGTCGGTGTTTTACACTCCAACCACCTTCCAAAGTTCTTTGCGCTACCAAAACGACACTCTGTCTGCTGCCGATGCTACCACTGGAACACTTAGCCCCAATCGCGCGAACATCCGTTTTAACATGCCGTCTTTGGTAGTAACAAATCCCCCTAATCCGGCGAATTTGATTTCTCCATTGGTTGGCAACTACGTAATGATGCCACCCGTGCTAAACTGGTCTAGTGGCGGTGGAGTTCCCGCAAGCTATGATGTTCATTTTGGCACCACCCCCGATCCTCCCTATGTAACCAACACAATTGAAACCAGTTATAGCCCCACCGTTAGCGGTGGCACCACCTACTACTGGAAAATAGTACCCCGCAATGCCATTGGCACTGCAAGCAATTGCCCGGTTTGGAACTTCCGTACTCCATCAGATGCCATGATTGCGGAAAGCTTTGAAGCCACCACCTTCCCGCCTTTGGGTTGGGCAAATCAAACAGGTTTCTCACGCAGCACATCCTACGCTTATCACGGTGCAGCGTCTGCATACAAGTATAGCAGCAGCACCGCCCCTGCTATCTTGTCCACACCTGTATTGAATATCGTTCAAGGCAGCACCATTCAATTCTTTGCCAGAACTACTGCCACCAACGATAACCAACGCATTCAAGTAAAATACTCTACTGACCGCACAACCTGGACAAATATCGGTGAACCGATTACCCTTGCTGCCAATGCTGCTTTTGCTCCCTATTCTGTAGATTTAAGCTCGGCAGCAGGGAACTATTATATCGGTTTAGAGGTATCAACCACCAGTCTTGCAGGTGGGGTGTATATCGATATGATTTTTGCCCCGGAAGTGGTTCCAATGGTTCCAGATCCGGTAACTCTTAACGCACCTGCTGATGCAGCAGTTAATGTAAACGAGATAGCCTCTCTTACATGGACTGGCGCTTCCACAGGTGGCATTCCCACCGGCTTTAAGGTGTTTCTGGATAACAACCCTGAGCCCAGCACACTGGTTGCTACTGTTGCCGCATCACCATATACGGTTACGGCACCCTTAAGCTACGGTGCAACATACTACTGGAAAGTAGTGGCTACCAACGGAGCAGGCGATTCACAGCCCAGCGCTATCCGTTCTTTTACCGTTCGTGAGAATCCGATAGTCAGCACCTTCCCCTGGAACGTTAATTTTGGCACCACCACAGCCGATACCTTCCCTCCTCAGAACTGGACAAAGCACAGTGGTGTTCTTGCCGAACCTACAGTTTTAGGCGCGCATCCCACCGGAAGCTGGATTATGGATGATTGGCTAAACATAACAACCGAACCCAACAAGGCTGCCAGAATAAACATCTACAGCACCTTGAATGGCTGGCTGATTACTCCCCCAATAAACCTTCCCGGTAACGACTATCAGGTTGAGTTCGACTTAGCCCTGGTTGACTATGGTAACAGCAATCCCCCAGAAGCCACCGGACCGGATGACAAGTTTGCCGTTCTGGTTGGCGATGGTATAAGCTGGACACCTGCAAATCTGCTAAGAATCTGGGACAACGAAGGTTCTCCTTACGTTTACAATAACATAGCAACTGCAGGTGAACGAGTAATCTTAAGTCTTGCTGGACACACAGGTATGCGTTACATAGCCTTTTATGGCATATCCACAGCCAGCAACGCCGATAATGACCTGATGATAGACAACGTTACTGTTCGTCAAAGCCCTTCCACTCCAATTTTCAGTGTTACACCTACTGAATGGGATCATGGATCAGTGCTTTTGGGCGTAAACAATGCCAAGCAGTTTGTGGTTTCGAATGATGGCGTAGGCACACTAAGTGTTGCCAGCGTTAGCATCAGCGGCAGCCCCTTCTTTACTCTCACGGGACTTCCCACCATGCCGCAAAACCTTACTTTCGGCCAGAACTTCACCTTTAGTGTGAATTACAATCCCACCACAGCCGGAAACCACAGCGCAACCATCACGGTTACCGATAACCGCATGGTTCATACTATTCAGCTTACGGGTATTGGCGTAGATGCTACTATTTACACTTTGCCCTATTTGCAAAACTTTGATGCGGTTACCGTTCCAGCCCTGCCAGTGGATTGGAGCAAGATATATCAAGCTTCAGTAACCACAGGCTATGTGAAGACAGTAACCACATCTCCTCAATCAGCACCTAACTGCGCGGCAATGTATAATCCCACCGATGCCAATACCATTGCCATGCTCATTGCCCCTCCGCTAAACACCACTCTTGCCGCTAACAGCACCAGAGTAAAGTTCTATGCCAAGGGCGCAACTACCCATACACTTCAAATTGGTGTGATGACCGATCCAACTAATGCCGAGACATTTGTAATGGTACAATCGGTGCCACTTACAGCTGCCTGGGCTGAGTATAGCATACCATTAACCTCATACACCGGTACTGGTAGATACATTGCTTTCAAACACGGCAACGCAGCCACCGGACAAACTATGTATATTGATACCGTTACCATCGAACAGATAGCGGCTAATGACCTGGCAGCTGTGCAGGTAACTGGTAACAATATTCCAAGCGTGAACAACAACACACCCTATACTATTCGAGTATTGAATAATGGTACAGCTACTCAAAGCAACTATACAGTTAAGCTATTAAATGCAGAGAACGTAGAGCTCGGCACAGCAGCCGGAACCAGCGTTGCGGCAGGCGAAACAGTTGACGTTATAGTTAACTGGACACCCACAACTGAAGGGGCATACGTTCTTTACGGAAAAGTGATACTGGCTGGAGACATTAACTCTGTTAACGACACCAGTCCTGCATTCAACATTACTGTGATGCCCGCAGGTATTGTTCCTATTACAGTAGGTGACGGTAGCACAACCGGACGTTATCCTATAGACATGTACTATAAAAACGGCGTTAACCAAACCCTTTATTATGCCAATGAAATCGGCATTATCGGTAATATACTTACCGTTAGCCTATATAATAACTTCTTAACCACCACCATAGGCAGCAAACCGATTAAAGTGTGGATGCAGAATACCGAATTGGCCGATCTGAGCGCTGGATGGGCTCCAGCTACCGATATGACCCTGGTGTTTGATGGAATGGTAAGCTTCCCAGGTGGAATGAATACCATAACCATACCGCTAACCACACCTTTCAATTACACTGGCGGAAATCTGCTATTGATGTGGAACAGACCTATGGATGTAGGTTATTTCTCCTCATCCGATGTATTCAAAACCCAAACCATTGGAACTAACCGCACCAGATACATCAACAGCGACACTACGGTTTATGATCCGCTAAATATGACTGCCACAGGAACCTTAAGCGGTCAATTTCCACAAACCACATTTGTGTTAGCTCCCTCAGGTGGCACACCCGTAGCCCGCATAACCCCTACCAGTAAAGACTTTGGTACTGTGCTTCTTAATAGCACCCACAACCAGGAATTCTCCATTATGAATATTGGCGGTGGACAGCTTGGAATAAACAGCATCACCATTAGCGGCAGCCCAATGTTCTCGCTGCAAAATATGCCTACCTTGCCTGCCAGCCTAAACACTGGCCAAACCTTAAGCTTTGTAGCAAGATACAATCCTACCGTAGCCGCAGTTCACGCAGCCACTATTACAGTTACCGATAATCTTGGTCGTAGCTACCAAATGAAAGTTAATCCCGATGCCAGAGGAGAAAACCGAAGCGAAAATAACCGCCAGGTTACAACTATAGCCCTAAGCGGAACTTGCATAGACACCACTATTAATACCCTTCCTTATGCGCAAGGTTTCGACCAGGTTACTCCTCCCGCTCTTCCTCCAGATTGGTTGAAGTTAGTTCAGTCCACTGCCTCAGCATTGGTGCAGACCTATACCACTTCTCCACACAGCAATCCCAATACTGCAGGAATGACCAATAGCTCCGATGCCAATGCTACAGCTATACTGATAGCACCACCTTTGGCGACCACTATTCCCACCAACACCACCAGAGTAAAATTCTGGGGTCGCTCCAGCGGTGCTGCTTATGCCTTAAGCGTGGGTGTTATGTCCGATGCTATAAACGCAATGACCTACACTGAGGTTCAAAACATAGCCCTAACTACTACCTGGACAGAGTATGTGGTAACCTTTGCCGGTTACACCGGAACAGGTAAACACGTTGCCTTTAAACACGGGCTTGGCGGAACCAGTCGTACTATCTACATAGACGACGTGATGATCGAAATCATCCCCACCAATGATCTGGCAGTTTTAAACGTTACCGGAAACACAACTCCCAGCGTGGGTAGCAGCAATATATATACGGTTAACGTGTTTAACTGGGGCTCTGCACCACAAAGCACATACACAGTTAACCTCCACAGTGAAGACGGAACCGTGATTGCCAGTGCTCCCGGCGTAGCGGTTGCTCCCGGCGCTACCGCACAAGTACCAGTTACCTGGACACCCACAGCTGAAGGTGCCGCAACCATCTATGCCACAGTTGTATTAACTGGCGATGAAAACGCACTGAATAACCAGAGTCCTAACCTATCAGTCGTAGTGCTCCAATCCGGCATCTTCGCTTTCACAGTTGGCGAAGGAAACCAAACTGCCAATATCCCAATTAACCTATACTTCGAAAGCAGTCTCTATGAAACCCTGTATTACCCTTCAGAAATGGGTAACTTTATGGGCACCATAACGGCAGTTCAGCTCTATGGAACATTCACACAAGAGCTTTTGGACAAACCCGTTAAGGTGTGGATAGGCACTACCACCCAAAACGACCTGACCAACTGGATACCCTCAACAGACCTTACTTTGGTATTCGATGGCACATTAGACTTCCCTCTGGGCGATCAGATTATCACCATCCCCTTCGACGATCCTTACCTGTATCTGAATGGAGAAAACCTGGTGATGATGTTCTTCCGTCCTTCCGAAGGAGTTTATTGGCAGTCTTCAAATGTGTTCAAATGCCAAACCGATGCTATTAACACTGCCCGTGCAAAACGTGTGCAGAGCGACAGCATAATCTACGATCCAGCTACTCCTCCTGCAGTTACCGCCAGTGCTCAATTCCCAAAAACTACCTTCCTGGGTATTCCCGGCGGTGTAGGACACCTGAATGGAACCGTGCTGGGTGCCGGAAATCAGCCTCTACAGGGCGTATCTGTACAGATACCAACCACCACTTACAGCACCCTTACCAACGAATTAGGTCAGTATGAGATTAGAAACATTCTGCCTGATAGCTATTCGGTAAGCTTCAGCAAATATGGCTATGTAACCCAAACTCAGCAGTTCACACTCGAAGAAGACGAAACCGAAACCGTTAATGTTACCCTTGTCCCCATGGCAACTGTAACTCTTAGCGGTGCAGTTCTCGCCAGCGATACCGCAGCAGGATTGTCCGGTGCCACTATCGAGTTCGTAGGTTATCAAAACTACAGCGCCACCACTGCTGCCAATGGAACATTCAGCATACCCGTATATGCTAACCAAAACTACACATATACCGCTTCTCACAGCGGTTATGTAAACGCTACCGGTGTAGTAAACGTTGGCGCAACCAATCACACCATGCCAAACATGACCCTTCTGGAAGTGGCTTTTGCTCCCTATGGCGTAGTTGCTACCGAGTCTGCTGATCCAGTTCAGGTAAATCTGGTGTGGAATGCACCCAATCCGCTTGCCGTGGATATGGTAGAGAGCTTCGAAGCTCCCACCTTCCCGCCCGCAAACTGGACAAGAGTGATAAATAACACCGGCCCTGCCAACGATAACGGCGTTCTGCCCACATGGTGCAGCTTTGGCGAAAACACTTACTACGGCTATCCCGCTGTGCCTACTCATGGTAATAAGCAAGCCGGTATCGGATTTGCCTATGCTCACCAGGATGAATGGTTAATCAGCCATGCATTCTACTGCCCGCCTGAAGCCACATTCAGCTTCACTACCTTTGTGTTCCGCGGCTCAGTGTATGGTGACAACTACTATGTAAAAGTATCTACCAATGGCGGTACTGACTGGACAGTCCTGTGGAATGCCAGCACATTGAACGGCGGCTACACAACTACGGCAATACCAGTAAACATAAACATGGCCGAGTATGGTGGTCAGCAGATAAAGATCGCCTTCCACGCCGATGATCCAAGCACGGATGATGGTTTGTGGTACGACTGGTATATCGATAACATCCGCATTGCCAATGTTGTAACTGCGTTCAGTTTCAATCCCGAAGAAATGATCCAGCTTTCTGCATCCTCAGCAGATGCCAAGGCTGCACCTTCCAAAGCCGGATTCGAAGCAGGACGCCAAAGAGCACTAAGCAATGCAAGCAACAATGAACCCCGCTCCATAACCGGTTATAAGGTATGGCGTTTGCGTGCCGGAGAAGAAAACAATCAAAACGTGTGGAATCTCCTTACCCCCGATGCTGTTAGCAATCTAAACTTCGCAGATACAGGGTGGAGCACATTGGGTAATGGAACTTATCGTTGGGCTGTAAAAGCCATCTATACAAACAATGTGGCTTCCATTCCCGTGCTTTCAAATTCCATTCTGAAGCAAGTGATTTCTGGCACCATTCAAGGCTGGGTGCGTAAACCCAACAACCAACCTCTTGCCGGAGCAGTGGTAACAGCCGGAGCAAATTCCGCTATAACCAACAGCAACGGCCTCTACAGCCTTAGCGTGCCAGTTGGAACATACTCGGTTTCTTGTACTGCCACCGGATATGCTAACAACACCGTTCATAACATAAACGTGATTGCCAACCAGAGTGTAACAGTGAACTTCAATATGCTGGTATCATCAAACGATGATGATCTCATACCCGTAACCGTTACAGCCTTGAACGGCAACTATCCCAATCCGTTTAACCCCGAAACCTCAATCAGCTATTCCATAAAGGAAGCCGGCGACGTCAGCCTGGAAGTTTATAACCTGAAGGGACAAAAAGTACGCAGCCTGGTGAATATCAAACAGAATTCCGGCCACTATCGCGTGGTATTCGATGGCAAGGATGATAAGGGTCAGCCCCTTAGCTCCGGTATCTATCTATACCGCCTTAGCACCGGAAGCTATGTATCCACCCGCAAGATGATGCTGATGGAATAACCCTGAGCTAAATACCAGACCATAAACAAGCCCCGGTTTTTTGCCGGGGCTTTTTCGTATGGGCTATCATTTCATGGGGTTTACAGTTCAAAGGGTTTTTCTGTCGTTCACGTGGAGACGGGAACAGGGCTGTCGAATTCTGTTCGGCACTCCAGCACTCCAGCACCCCAGCACTCAATGTTCATATCGTGTTTCACTTTTTCACTTTTCCACTCTTCCACGGTTTTTCTTCACCTTACCAGTTCTTCCCTGCTGCTTCCTTGCTCCTTTCCTGTATTCGATACAGGATAGCTTCAAGGAAGCAGCAAGGAAGAAGAGGCATCCCAACAATGCTGCTTGACACAATATCATAATAATTCTGCTATGTGCCAAACTAAGTTAAGGGGCTAATCACCATGAATCAAGCCGGAATAGTGGATTTTATCCAGGCCTTTCACAGCGATAAACGCTTGCGTGACACCATTGTGGCGCAAGATATAAAGCCGGAAGTAGCGGCAGTATATGCAAGCTATCCCGATGCTTTATTGCCCCAGGTATCAAGTCTCTTTGCCTCGTTTGGGATTTTACAGCCTTACAGCCACCAGACTGATGCGCTAAACGCTATTTTATCCGGTGAGAATGTGGTGATTAGCGCAGGGGTTGCCAGCGGAAAAAGCCTTTGCTATCAGGCGGCTATCCTGAACAGCCTGATATATCAGCCCCATAGCCGCGCCTTACTGCTGTTCCCCACCAAAGCCCTGGCACAGGATCAGGCGCAAAAAATGCAGGCTTTGCTTATCGCCCTGGCAAAGCAAAACATGAAACTGCCAGGCATTTACAGCGGTATTTATGATGGTGACACGCCCAATGAACTGCGTGGTAAGCTGCGTAAGCAAACCCAGATTCTTTTCAGCAATCCCGATATGCTACACTTGGGGATATTGCCCAATCACAGCCTGTGGAGCCAGATGTTCTCACAGCTAAAGTATGTGGTGATAGATGAAACTCATATCTACCGCGGGGTGTTTGGCTCGCACTTTGCCAATGTAATCCGCAGGTTAAAGCGTATCTGCCGGGTGTATGGCAACAGTCCCCAATTCATCTTCACCTCTGCCACCCTTGCCAATGCCAAAGAGCTGGCGGAAGCACTGTGTGAAGAGCCTGTCAGCCTCATAGATAAAGACGGCTCACCGCATGGGGAAAGGCATTTCTATATCTGCAATCCGCCCATGATTCAGCCCGAGCTGGGCATAAGACGCAGTTCGGCTCAGGAAGTGTCCTCCATCACCAAACGTTTTCTGGATACGGGCTTGCAAGCCATCCTCTTTTCGGAAACCAGACGCAGCGTTGAGATGCTATTGGTGTATCTGGGTAATGACAAACGTAATGCCAACCTGATAAAAAGCTATCGTAGCGGCTATCTTGCCGATGAACGCCGCAAGATTGAAGCAGACCTGCGCGATCGCAATCTGTCTGTAGTAATATCTACCAATGCGCTTGAACTGGGCATCGATATCGGCGGCTTGGATGCTGTATTCATAAATGGCTATCCCGGCACTATTTGCGGAACCAGGCAGCAGGCAGGACGGGCAGGACGCAAAGCCAATGCCGCACTTTGCATTATGGTGGCAAGTGCCAATCCGCTGGATCAATACATCTGCCAACATCCTGAGTATCTGTTCGAAACCAATCCCGAAGAGGCATTGATAGACCCAAACAATACAGAGATACTGCGCATGCAACTGCTCTGCGCCATTTCGGAAATGGCATTGCAAGAAGGGGAAAGCTTTGGCTCATTGAATTATGCTAATTTCTTTGGGCATCTTCAATCCCTGGTGGATGATGGGCTGGTGAAACACAGCAATAGCCGTTATACAGGAGTTAGTGGCACCTATCCTGCTGGTGACGTGTCGCTGCGCAATGCGGGGAAGCAATTTCAGATACTGTATCAGGACGATCTTATCGGTTGGGTGGACTATTCCAGCGTAAACTGGATGACCCATCCCAAGGCGATATACCTGCATCAGGGCGAGCCCTGGATAGTAAAAAAACTGGATTATGAGAATAAAACTGTGATGCTGGAACCCACGCAGACGGATTATTTTACCCAAACCATCCAGCGCACCGAGATTAGCCTGAATGACCTGATACACGTGGAGAAGGTTTGCGGAGGCAGAAAGCACTTCGGCAAGGTAACGGTTAGCATCACCATTACCGGTTTTAAGAAGCTGCGTTTTTACAATCAGGAAATAGTGGATCAGGAAAGCCTTGATCTGCCCCCATGGATTACCAAAACCGAGGCATGGTGGATTTCGCTTTCGCCTCAAACTGTGGAGCAAACCCGGCTTTTGGGGATGTGGAACAACGATCCTAACGACTATGGCCCCGACTGGAATGCACTTAAGCAGCAGATAAAAGAACGTGACGAGCATAAATGCCGTTCCTGTGGGGTTGGTGGAGAGCTTGAAGTGCATCATTTGGTTCCCTTCCGCCGGTATGCCAGTGCCGATGAGGCTAATAGCCCTGACAATCTGGTTAGCCTCTGTCCCCGCTGTCACCGGTTGGCAGAGCAGCGGGTGCACATGCAAAGCGGATTGGCAGCTTTGGCTTATGTGATAGGCAATTTGGCACCCTTCTTCGTGATGTGCGCTCAAAAGGATATTGGTGTGCACAGCGAGGATAAATCTTCCCTCTCCGATGGAACTCCCGTGATAGTGATTTACGACAAAGTGCCGGGGGGAATAGGGCTAAGCAGAAAGCTGTATGAATTGCACAACAAGCTGATAGCCGCAGCCTTGGACAGAGTGTCGCATTGCTCTTGTGAAAATGGCTGTCCCTCTTGTGTTGGCCCTGTTGCAGAAAATGGAATTGGTGCAAAGGAAGAGGCGTTGGCTATTTTGAAGCTGTTATATCAGGGCTAATTCTGGCAATAAGCCTAACAATTACTTGCGCAAAAGCTCCTCTATCTCTTCTTGTTGTTGCTTGCAGAGATTTATAAAGTTAACCGCATGGCACTGGCTAAAATGCTCTTCTGCCAGCTTTAGTTGATGCAGAGCGAGGCGGTAATAGCCTTGCTCGCGGTCTATCATAGCCAGATTGAATCTTGCTCTGCCTGCATCGTCTATGTCATTAATCTTCAGCACCTGCTTTAGCTGCCGGTTATATAGCTTGCGTGCTTCGCTATAGTTCTGCCTGCTTTTGGCTATATTGCCCAGATTTCCCCAGGTGTGGGCAATGCCTTCCGCGTCCTTTATCTTGCGCTGCAAAGCGAGGTTTTCCCAGTAGATTTGTTCTGCCTTTTCATATTCTCCCGCCTTGAAGTGCAAATCTCCAATGGCATCTCGGCAAAATGAGATGCCGGTGTAGTCATTTATCTTAATTGCAATCTCCAGGGATTGGCTAAAATACTTTCGCGCGGCATCGTGTTCCTCTTTGTAATAGCACAGTTCGCCCATGTCGAACAGGGTGATCGATTCCTGCATATAGTTGCCGATATGCCTTGAAAGCAACAGGCTCTTGTTATAGCACTCCAATGCTTTGTCATAGTCCATGGCATTACGGTAATGCACACCCAGATTCAGGATTACTTTGGCATAGCCGTTTCGGTCACCTTCCTGCTCGGCATACTTCAGGGCCAGTTGATAGAATTCGAGTGCCTCATTCTTTTTGCCCCTGCGGGATAGCGTGGTGCCAATGCCATTGCAGGCAATGCGGAGCGATATTTTGTCCCCCAAAGTTTCGGCTATCCTTAGTTTATCCAGGTAATACTTCTCTGCCACGTGGTATTTGCCTTTGTTAATATAGGCTTGGGCTATAATTCCGGCAAGCTTATGCCGCGCTTCAGGAAAGCCGGTTAATGTGGGATAAATCTTAAATGCCTTTTTGAAGAACAAATCAAGCCGGTTGCCATAGAGGCAGGATTCCAGATATACGTTGTTTGCTAATTGCCTGATCTTCTTATCTTTTATCCTTTTTAAGTTCTTGTCCAGATAGTCATAGAGACCAGCATAATCTGCTATATTGTTCAGATACAGTGCCTTCAAATAGATGGCATATTCACTATGATGCGCCGACAAATTCTGGATGCTTTCTAATAGCTCGTTTGCCACGCTGTTATCCCCCAGCATTATGGAAGCCTCTGCCATCTTTAGTAGTGCTTCGTTCTTTTCCTCACTATCTTTAGTATGCTGGGTAATAATCCGCAGATAATCCAAGCTGCTGCTCCATGCGCCTGCATTGAACATCATGGCTGCTGCAGTTCGGCTGTGCATTAGCAGTTTGGCGGTATCTTCGGCCTGACTATAGTGATATACAATGGCTGGAAGTAGATCGTTCACCCTTAAATTGTCAGTTTCTAACACCCCAGCAATTCTTTGATGCAAGCTTCGTTTTTCACTCAACAAGATGCTGCGGTAGATGCAGTCTTTTAACAGTTGATTGGCAAAGGCATACATGGGTCTATCACCTATGTTTAGCAGCTCCAGTACCTTGTTTTTTAGTAAACTGCCAACAATATCGGCTACAGATGTCAGGTCGGCATACTTGCCAATATCTGCAATTTCTTTTATGGTGAAGGGATTGTCGTAGATAGCTATCAGCTTTAGCAGTTGGCGATTGGGGGCGGGCATAGCCTGGTAACCCGAAAGCAGTATGTCTTCCAAACTGCCCGATAGCTTGCCCCTGTTTTGCCATACCAATATTGCCTTCTCGGTAAGCAGGTCTCTGTCAAAATCCTCAAATCCCCTTATCTGGTTTAGCATCGCTACCAAAAACTTTATGTTGCCGTTGCTCAGCTTATGAAGCAGCTTTTGGGCGGTTTTACTAACCAGGGGGATGAAGTGCTCCACAATCTGTTCCGCTTGTTTTGGCTTTAGTTCGCAAATCCTTATTGCATGACTGTCGCAGCCATCAAATGGCGTTAATGTGCAATCTGCTGTGCTGGTAAATATCACCCTGCAGTTATCCGCGATCAGCATGGGAAGCATCTTTTGCATTAGAATTAGCGAAGCTGGATCAAAGCTGTCCAGATTGTCTATTATAAAGGCATCCAAGCCCTTTAGCAGCCATACACAAAGCTCGCTTATGCACTCCAGGGCAATACCTGCTGCTTCCTTGGACACCATCTTTGCAACTTCAACATCGGGAAAGAGATAGGCATATACCAGATCATTATTCCAGTTTATGCCCTCACGCTCAGCCATTGCTGTAATACTGTGGAATTCTTGCTTTACAGATACCAGCTTTATCTTGCGGCGTAGCAGATTGTAAAAGAGTTCCAGGCGCAAAAAATGCCTGCTCTTTTCACCTACTACAATCTCGTATGTATCTCCCCTTGCTATTAGCTGTTCGCTTAGCTTCCACAGCAGGTATGACCTGCCCGAGCCTTGCTTGCCGTATATGCATAATAATCCGGCATTACCCTTATCTGTGAAGCTGCTTAGTTGCTGCAAGCTTGTCGTATCCACAATGCAGGGAAGCTCCGAGAACTGGTGTCTTATGCTTGCCCAGTGCTCGGGCAATTCACTTTCAAACAGATAGATTGGAATGGCTTCTTTTATGCCTCTTACCTTAGAACTCCCCGCGTAGCTATATGAAAAGCGGGACTCAATATAGGGGAGTATTTCTTCTGTCATGGCAATCTGGCCATTGCCGGCAAAACTTAGCAGTCTGGCTGCTACATTCACCGCATTACCTATTATGCCATATTCCCAGCGTTTCGCAGCCCCAATGGGGCCACAATATATGTTGCTATAGGTTATGCCAATGCGGCATTCTACCTCGTGTGTCATACAGCCTGGCAGGCGTTGAGTACAAAGAAAGGCACGCTCGATGTCGTCGCCTTGTATTAGTGGAACGCCAAACAGGATCAGTATTATATAGCCCTTCTCCGTATAGTCAGTTTTATTTATTACTCCGCCAAACTGATACACCCACCTCTGAATCTTTCCGAATATCCCGTGATAGATGTCTATTGGTATCACTTCTCCTGTTCCGGCTTTAAGGTGCATAAATACAACTACCGCATTTCTAAGCTCAGCAGTTACTGTCCCTTCCGATACCAGATTGTTCACATCGCGAGGCAGGAACACGGCTTCTTTGGCCTGGCTTCGGATGGGTAATTGTGGGTTGGGGATTTGCTGCTGTTCTTTGCTGCTGTAGATAACGAGTTCTTTGCGGGGATTATCTGCTATTTGCTGGTACAGCCATGCAAGGGCTTCTGAGTAGAGGTAATAATCCAGATGATAATCCAATTCACCAATTATGTTGATATTGCATTTACCCAGAGCCGCCCCGCCATGAACGCCAAAGCCAAAGCCATAAGCCTGCATATACTCGTTATTAAGTTTGTGGCACAATGCTTGTATCTCGCCTATAAGGCCTTGTAGCTCAGGTTCGCTATTCATGCCGGGAAAAACAATTAAGCAGCTATCACCACCGAATTTCACAATATCACCGCCCTGAGGGTAGATGAGGTTGCTTAGTTCTTCAAAGTAGTGGTTTAACACGCGGGTTACAATCTCTATGCCGTAATAACCCTGTTGGTGAGCAGATTCGGTTATCTTGGTAAAGCCATTCACATCCAGGAACAGCACAGCTCCATCTAGCTCGCGGCAATATGGGAGCTGGGTAACCTGTTCGCTTAATGCTGCAAGAACCGTTTTGGGCAGGATGCCGTTACCTATTTCTTGCTCCTTATTCCAATGCTGCTTGTCTGTGCGTCAATATATCTTTGCAATTCTGTTCTGCTACCGTCAAAGCCAATAACTATGTAGAAGGCCTTATCCGCTGCTGCTGCTCCAGTATCCCGGAAGGGTAGCTGAGCGGAAGTGCTGAATCCACGATACTTGAAGAAACCATCTGGCGTTTCGGATTTGAACACAATGTAATATGGTACCTCAGTTCTTCGGCTTTCCAACATCACGGCATCCCAGGAAAGCACTATATCGTTTCCTTCTACAGCCAAAGTTGGATTGGACGGAGCCGGCAATTGCATTGAACTAACCACTATCAGCCGTTCATACACCACCTGATCAATCAGTAACCCACTTTGCACTTTTAGCCGCAGATCATATAGGCCTGGGCTGTCAAACACGTGTGAAAAGGCACTGCCGGTGTATTCTATACTATCATCGTTGTTTATATCCCAGCTTATTTCTGTATCGGGATAGCTGTGTCCTATGGAGCTACTGCTTACCTGAACGGGAGAGCCGGCAACAATAAAGCGGGGATTTGCCTCTGCACTGGCCTTGTGCATATACACTCTGGCTCCGATGTCCGCTCTTGTTCCATCTTTATCTGGTGCCAGGGCGGGATTACCAGCATCTATACATGGACTGTCTCGCAACAGGCCAAAGTCTCGCGTTGCCACAGAAACAAATAGCGGGTTTTGGTTAATGTTACCAGTCCCGGGGTAAAGCCCAGGGCCGTAGTAGATATCGTTGAAGCTGTTAGCTATTGAACTGCCAACATTTTGTATGGGAATAGGAAGCATTAGCTCGTCATTCCACATGATGTTACTCGTGAAGTTTAGAGTTGCATTTACAGCTTTTACACCAATCGGATAGCCATAGATGCTGTTATTCGCCACCATCCAGGGGCCGGCATCCAGCACTTCGAAGGCTTTGGCATTGGGAATGGGGTATTGTAACAGGAACACCTGTTTGCGCAGGGGCAGAGGGTTTATGCCTGCTGCCCGTATCCCGGTATGGCAATCAACAATCATGTTGTTCTCTACCACGGTTCTATTGCCATTGGCAATCAAGATTCCCACATCGGTACTGTCAATTGTCGATCCGCTAAGGCTTCCCTTGATGTTTGCTCCCAGATAGATGCCTGTGGTCGAGGTGCGTAGTGTGCTGGTGCTATTGCGCACACGCACATTGGTAATGGTTGGGGTTCTTTCCACACGCCCGTCTGCATCCATGAGGCTTAGCCCCGTTTTGTAGTGAGATATCTCCATGTCGCTAATAGTTAGCTTGGCAAATCCAGAGAAGCTGGCTCCTACTGTATCGTTGCGCAATGTACTGGTGCTGTTTCGTACTCTAACATTAGTAAGGGTTGGAGTAGCTTGGTTCGAGCTTGCTCCATCCATACTATATTTTATTCCGGTGTCGTAATGCTCAATCTCCATATCGTTTATCCTGGCTACCACATTCCCGTCTATTTCCACACCGGTAGAACTGGTTCGCAGGGTATTACTACTGTTGCGTACGCGCACGTTAGTAAGAGTGGGCGTACTGGTGGAGCGGTTATCAGCTTGGATTATTATCCCTGTAGTGAAGTCTGTAATCTCCATATCAGTGATAGACAGGCTGGGAACGTTATTAACCATTACACCATTGGTGACGCTACGCAGGGTATTGCTGCTGTTGCGTACTCGCACGTTGGTTAAAGTAGGTGTATTACGGCTTCCAGAAGCAGTGTTTTCTATTCTTATGCCAATGGCCACATCGTCCACTTCCACTCCATCTAGTATGGGAGCTGTGTTTCCGCTTATTACTATTCCCTCTCCGCTACCAACCGCTCTTAAGGTATTACTGCTGTTGCGCACCCGCACGTTGCTCAATGTAGGCGTTGTGGTATTTGAGCTACTGCTCTCTATTAAAACTCCTGTTCCAAAGTTATCGGTTTCCAGACCGTTTATGTTTACATCACTCCTCACGGTTACAGCCGTAGCAGCGGGCAGGTCTGTCCGCAGAGTACTGGTGCTGTTTCGCACCCTAACGTTAGTTAAAGTAGGCGTATTGCGGCTATCGCTTTCGCCATCGATTAGCACACCACCTCTATAGTTTACAATCTCCACCCCGGTTATAGAGCTGCTGCTATTGCTTATCCTCACAGCCACGCTATCTACAAAGGTGCTGGTATCAGACACTGCGATGTAAAGGTTGTTGAAGCTCGGGCTTTGTCCCGCAACCTCCAAAGGCAGATAGGCATCAATAATGTCGCAATCCTGCAGGTCGCTGGGGTTGCGCTGAGGGTTACCAACAAAACGAAAGCCACCCCAGAATCCACTCTGTGATCCCGGCCTGAAGGTTACTCCATTGGCAGATATAGAGCCCTGAACTTCCAATGGCGCCTGGCTAAACATGTTAACCACCACATCTTCCTGTATGCTTACCGTAGCAGTCTCGTCCATAACAAAGCCGTCATATAGATTGTAAGGCGAACCTTGGATAGTCCATATGTCAGGCACGTTTCCGGTTGTTACTGCCGTTCCTACCAGATGAATCATGGCAGGATAAACCACCGCTGCTCCTTCACTGGCTTCTGAGTTTCCCAGCGATAAATACACATCGTAGGTTCCGGCATTCAGATATTGGTGCTGTGGGTTTTGCAGGGTGGATGTCTGTCCATCACCAAAGTCCCAAAGCCAATAATCCGGATTACCCAATGTAGCATCGATGAAGCCAACTGTCTGCCCGGCATACTGGTAGGTGGATTCTAAATGTACTGTGGCATTAAAGCTCTGTAACACAGTCATCGTAAAAACACCACTGGCAATAGCCCTGCCCATGTTGTCGTTCACTTGTATGCTGAATTGACCAGAGGTGGCTGATTGCGACAAAGAGCTAAAAACCACGCTTAGTTGTCCAACCACGTTAGGGCTGGCAATGGGGCTATAGGCAAACTGCACGGGATTATCCGGCATTAAAGAGCTAATCTGAATCGACAAATCATCATCATCGTTATCAGGATCATCTATGTATCTGCCAAAGTCCACTGTGAAATGCGAATTGCGAATAAAGTACATCTCGGCCGGAACACTTAGGATGGGCGCGTCGTTCACAGAGGCAACAGTTACCACGATATCCTGTGTGGGGCCTTTTCCAAACTGATCCACAGCTTTTATACTGATGGTTTCCACACCGTTCCAGTTAGGAGCAGGCACAATCCTAAGATAACCCGAATTTATCGTGGCATCCAAATGCAGGCTGCCCACGCAGGTAATGGTTATGGGGTCACCATCGGGATCATTGAACACATTCGTTACATCGCTTGGCCCCCATTGGGTATCTTCCACCATGTCTATCGCAGTTAATGGATGCACAATCTGGGGAGAGCTATTCTCTGCCCTTACATAATCTGTGCGTAGTTTCTGCGCAACCGCACCTGTATTGGTGCGAACTTCCAGCCTAACACTATAAATTCCGGGTTGAGTGTAAGTATGAACGGGATTCTGAACAAAGGCATCAAAAATGCCATCGTCTTCAAAATCCCATTTCCATCCGGTGATTACCGACCAATACATATCTGGATCAACCCGGCTGTTATCGGTGAAGGTTACGTCAAAAGGCGGATGTCCACCCTCCGTAGAAGAAACAAAGTCGGCCACCAAAGCCAGGGCTTCCACTTCCACAGTGATCATCAAAGTTATATCCGGACTGTCTGGATCGTTGCTGTGGATATAGATTAAATAGCTATAATTATCTGCTATAACTCCCTCAGTATTAACGCCAACCGTTACTCTGAATGAGGAACTGGGGGCAACAGTACCACTCTCGGTATCCAGGCTAATCCAGCTTGGAAGTTCCTCCGAGTTTATCGCGAAGGTCAGTTCCCCCGCGCCAGAGTTTTGTATGTCGAAAAATGACGTTGTAGAGCTTTCCTCTTGGGTGTTAATAATCAGGCTATTAGGATCCAGCGCGATGTTTGGGTTAGCCACTTCGCTATACCCGGTAAGAAATACCTGGTATATTCGTGAATCGGAGGCTTCAATCTCGATGCTGGCATTATCGATGCCGTCATCTATGGGGCTGTAATATACCTTCAGGCTTACATCGTCGGCAGATTCGAGATTGTATGGATATGATACTGACGTGCCCGCAGTGCTGTTAACCGCAGTGCCCAAACTGAATTCATCATCTCCCCAAAGGCTAACGCTTAATATCTGTCCCGAACCATGAGCAATAATCCAGTCTGCTGACAACCGAAGCACTATCAAGGTTGAATCAGTGCTTCCGTTTTCTACCAAGCCAAAGTCATATTCCTCCGGATAAATCAGCATGTCAGGATCCATTCCGCTGCCTTCCCCAGTGCCGGTTATGTCCACGAATTGGGGCGGATTTCCCGACGACAAAACCATAAGCGTAGCGCTGTGCGGCCCAACACTTTCTGGCATAAAGCTTATCTCCACCTGAAGCGCAGCAAGAGGATAAACTGTTGTGGGCAGCGGGGGTAACATACTGATGCTAAAAGATGAATCACCCGATAGCGTGATGTCTGTTACCTCAATCCCAGCTTCTTCAGGGGTGCTGATATGCAGAGTTCGAATATCTGCTCCACCCATGTGAAGCGAACCAAACTCCACGGGGTTGGGGGTGATGGTTAACATCTGCGCCATGACAGGCAGGCACATAATTGAAAATAAAAAAACCAACAAAAATATGGGCATAGCAGGCTTCATAATTCCTCCTCATTCGAGATGAGCTTTATTTACAGTCTTGCAAGTATATCTGCGTTACGGCTCGTCAAAGCTTCTTGCAGGGGCTTGGCAAGCCCCAAAAACACTATTATAGTTTACATTCGTAAAGCATTTGCCTGTATGCACATTCATGTTATGATAAGTCTCTGATTACATAAAGTCTAATGGCATTTTGGGTGTGGGCAAGTGTTGTTTTTGTTGCCTATATGACTAATACCCCAGAAGGCTGATGCAGGGCGGTCGGATGCTAAAAAATACCCCGCTTCTTCCCTGCTGCTTCCTTGAAGCTATCCCCTATTCGACACAGGATAGCTTCAAGGAAGCAGCAAGGAAGAAGGTATAAACAAGAGAAAAATAAGAAGGATGCGAGTTACCCTTTTTGTGCTTGACACATATCCCCTTGTGAGATATGTGGTTCCTCCTAAGAAGGATGTCATCATATATGTGTTTTAAATCGAAAACATCGTACAAACAAAGTTATAAACAAATGGAAGAAAAGCATTTGCCATTGGCAGATGCTTTTTTTTTGCTTTGGAGGTTTCATGTTTCTGGATGAATTAATCCGCAAAAGTTTGGAAGAAGATATAGGAACCGGTGATATTACCACCAAATATCTTGATTTGGAGCCGGTGAATAGCACCGCCTTCATAGTAGCCAAAGCCGATGGTGTATTGGCAGGAGTTGACGTAGCCAAGGCTGTTTTTAAGATGGTTGATCCCGATTTAAAGATTACCATTTACCGCAAAGATGGCGACAGGGTGAAGCCCAAAGACGAAATCCTCCGCCTGGAAGGGCGTCCCGGATCTATCCTGCAAGGCGAACGAACCGCGCTGAACTTTATGCAGCGTATGTCTGGCATAGCCACCAAAACTGCTTCGTTGGTTGCGATAATTGCAAATACGGACTGCAAGCTCTTAGACACACGCAAGACAACTCCCATGCTGCGAACTTTGGAGAAGTATGCCGTGCGCATTGGCGGGGGATACAATCACCGCTTTGGTTTGTTCGACATGGTGCTGATAAAAGAAAATCACATTCGTGCTTGCGGCTCCATAACTGCCGCGGTGCAGCGCATCCGCAATCATAACACCTCCTACAAAATTGAAGTAGAGGTAACCAATATGGCAGAGCTGGACGAAGCCTTCGCAGCCGGCGTAGACAGGGTTATGCTCGACAATATGAAACCTGCCGAGATCAAGGCAGCGGTTAAGAAGTATAAAAAACGCATGGAATTTGAGGTTTCGGGCGGTATTACAGAAGAGAACATATTAAGCTATGCCAAAACAGGTATCCAGTATATCTCTTCCGGTGCCCTTACTCATTCCTATAAGTCTCTGGATATCAGCCTTTTATTTAAGGAGTAAGAATGGAAGAACAACTGCGCACCTTAGCCAAGATGCAAACACTTGATGACGAGATTGGGAGATATAGAGTACTACAAAAAGAGCTCCCTAAGCAGTTAAACGAGATAATAGATAGTGTGGATCAAGCCACTGCCAATCTGCTTATTAGCGAAACAACCAGAGCAGAGGTTGGTAAGAAACAACGCAGTCTGGAAGCAGATATTAAGCAACATCAGGAACAAAGCCGCAAATATGCCTCTCAGCTTTCTGAGATTAAGAACAACAAAGAATACAAGGCGTTGAACAGCGAGATATCATATCTAAAAACCAAGATATCCGAGATAGAATCTCAGCTTTTGGAACTGATGGATGAAGACACCGCTGCCAAGGAACAGGTGGACGCTGCAAAGCAAGAGCTGGAAAAAGCTGAGCAGCGTAAGCGCGACAAAGAAGGTGACTTGCGCAAGCAGATTGAAGGCCTGGAAGCTAAGATTGAAGAGATTCGCGCACAACGCAACGACCTTGCCCGCACCCTGCCCGTTTCGGTAGTGAAGCAATATGGCAACATGATAAAGAACAAAAACAACCAGGCTGTTGCCTATAACCGTGAAGGCTCATGCGGAAGCTGTGGCTTTGTAATTCGCCAGCAGATGCGCATCGAGCTTCAGCTAATGCGCAAGCTAATCTTTTGCGAAAACTGCGGTAGAATACTGATGAACCGCTTTGCGGAAGAACAGCCCGAAAGCAAAGAAGCATAATCCAACCAGTTTATATTACAGGGAAGAGCAGATGTTCGCTGTGCTGAAAGGCACAGAGGAAAGTCCGGACACCACAGGGCAGGATACTTCCTAACGGGAAGCTGCAGCAATGCAGAGCCAGCTCCACAGAAACAAACCGCCCTTCGCGTTTCGCGCAGGGTAAGGGTGAAATGGTAGTGTAAGAGACTACCGGTATCTCTGGTGACAGGGGTAGCCGGGAAAGCCTTATCCGGTGCAATGCCAAATAGGAAAGCACTGATGTTGCCCGCATCGCTTTCGGGTAGGCAGCTTGAGCTTGTCTGCGAGGGCAAGCCTAGATGGATGAACATCACTCCCACTTGCTGGGAGCACAGAATCCGGCTTACGATCTTCCCTGTTCATTATTGATGTTTGCAAGAAGGAACATTCATGCCCCATAGCCCATCGAGCAAAGGAGTTAAAATGATCAAGAAAGCCCTGCTGATTGTAATCGTATTGGGCATAATAGGCATTGTTGCCCTCTCTGCCCGCGCACCCAAAGAATTCGTGCTAAAAACCGCCCGCATCGATGAAGCTTCAGGCATTGTCCGCAGCATCCTGAATGAAGGCATTCTCTGGACGCATAACGACTCTGGCGGAGAAGCAAGCCTATACGCAATAGACACCCAGGGTAACTTGATTGCCACCTTGCAGCTTCCCGGCGTCAAAAACAGAGATTGGGAAGACATTGCCATCTACAAAGAGCCAAAAAGCGGTGAAAGCTATCTATATGTAGGTGAGATTGGAGATAACTCTGCCCGTTATCCCTCGGTGTTTGTATATAAGGTGCCCGAACCTTTATTCACAGATGCCGATAGCATTTACACTGCCCAAAGCGTGGAGAAGATAGAAATAACATACGAAGACGGTGCCCGCGATGCGGAAGCCTTGTTTATAGACCCACATAACGCAGACATATACATCATCTCTAAACGCGAGGAACAAGTTGGGCTATACCGCGTGCAAGCTCCGGACAGTAAAAAGACGAATAAGGCAGTAAAAACCGCTACTCTGCCACTTTCCTGGGTGACCGCAGCAGACATCTCTCCCGATGGCAAAAAGCTGCTGGTAAAGACCTATACGTCTATCTGGCAATACAAACTAAAGCGCGACAAAAGCGGTATGGTTGTTACCGAAGGCAAGCCCAAAACCCTTCCCTACCGTGTGGAACCCCAAGGTGAAGCAATATGCTTCGACAAAAAGGGAAAGACATACTACACCCTTAGCGAAGCGGGATTAGACAGCCCACAGGTGTTGTATTACTACAAATAAGCACCGCACACCTTACGCTTAACGTCTAACGCTTAACCTATAACGTATAATCCTATATCTTCGCCCGTTTTAGCAGATTGGCGTTGCTAACCACGGTAATAGAACTACCCGCCATGGCAATTTCTGCCATTACAGGATGCAAGATGCCCAGTGCAGCCAATGGAATGGCAATCAGATTGTAGAAAAAAGCCCAGAAGAGATTTTGCTTAATCTTCCTAAAGGTTTGCACAGATAGATTTATCGCCTTGGGTATAAGCTGCAAATCACCACGCAGCAGGGTTATATCCGCTGCTTCGATGGCGATATCGGTGCCAATGCCCATGGCAAAGCCGATGTCTGCCTGCTTCAAAGCCGGAGCATCATTTATGCCATCACCAATCATTGCCACCACCAAACCCTTGGCTTGCAGGTCTTTTATCTTGTTTGCCTTGTCAGCAGGCAGCACCTTCGCCATCACGTGCTTAATCCCGCATTTATCGGCAATGGCAGCAGCCGTAGCTTCGTTATCTCCGCTTATCATATAGGTATCTATTCCACGCACATTAAGCTCGGCTATCACCTGCTTTGCCTCTTCTTTCAGGCTGTCTGCCACATAGAACACGCAGAGCAGTTCTTTGTCTGATGCCAGCATCACGGGGGTGGCATGGGCAAGCGATGCTTCCGGCTGCCAGTTATGTGTAACGCCTTGCTCAGCCAGATAATCAGCGCTTCCCAGGATATAGCTTTTGCTATCCACTTCGCCACTAATGCCCTTCCCTGAGATAGCAGAAAAGCTGCTCCGCCGCATTACCGGCGTTTGTTGGGCTGCGGCATGGCTGACTATTGCCCTGGCGATGGGGTGTTCGGAAGCGGATTCCAGGGCGGCGGCAATGCCCAGGTTGTTCGTGGCATCACCCACAAGACTATCTATCTGCAAAACTTCCGGCTTGCCGTGGGTTAAAGTGCCCGTTTTATCGAAAACAACGGCATTCACATCCTTCATTCTTTGCAGGGCTTCTCCATTGCGGATAAGGATGCCGAGATTAGCTCCAATGCCGCTTCCCACCATCAAAGCTGTGGGAGTTGCCAAGCCCAAAGCACAGGGACAGGCAATCACCAATGTGGCAATTGCCGCCATCAGAGCGGATGCCAGAGCGTTTTGATGATGCTGCATGGGCATTATGCCGCCCACCAAAGAAACTAACTGGACGGGGAACAGCATCCACAGGGTAAAAACCACCGCGGCCAAAACCAGCACTATAGGGACAAATACAGAGGTAATCTTATCTGCCAAAAGCTGAATCGGCACCTTGGAATGCTGCGCTTCGCTAACCATGTGGATAACCTGCGCCAAAAAGGTATCGGCACCAACCTTGCTTGCCTTCACCTCCAAATAGCCATCCAGATTTATAGTTGCGCCCAGCACATTGTCGCCCTCCTTGTGAACCACTGGCATGGATTCGCCGGTTGCCATGGATTCGTCTACACTGGAGCTGCCTTTGGTGATTATGCCATCGGTGGCAATCTTCATGCCCGGTTTTACGATGAATACATCGCCGGGTTTAAGCTTATGAACTGCAACTTCCGTCTCTACGCCATCTACTAGCACCAATGCCGTTTTAGCACCGAGATTAAGCAGCTTGCGTATGGCTTCGGAGGCTTTGCCCCGGGCACGGTGTTCCAGATAGCGTCCGGTTAGGTGAAAGGCGATTATCATGGCGGCTATGCCGGCAAAGCTATGCGCGGATATACCGCTAACTACCAATGACAAAGGTGCCACCAGCAAAGAGGCAATAGTCCCCATGGCAATCAGCACGTCCATGTTTGCACCTTTGCTACGCAGCGATTTCCAGGCGGATATATACACGCTGCGAGCCGGGAAGAGCATGGCGATAAGGCTGAGGGCAAACATCAGCCAGGCATCGGCTTTATGCCCGAATATTGCGGCATGAAATGCCATGTGGGGAATCATTAGCACTGTTACAATAACGGTTAATACCCAGGCGACAATCATCTTGTTTTTAGCTGCTTTTAGAGAGGCAAGTTGCTCATCGTCACCAATGCTGATGTCTTCACGCACGCTAAAGCCAAGCTTGCTGATGGTTTCCTGAAAGTCTTTTGCGCTAACCTTGCGGTCGTCATACACCAATGCTGCTTCTTCCAAAGCCAGATTAACGTTTGCGCTAACCACGCCGGGCATCTGCGACAAAGCCTTTTCTGTTCTTGCGCTACAGGCCGCACAATGCATCCCGTTTATACCTATATTCATCTTCTGTTGCATATATTATTGTTCCCTTGTTATTCTACTCTAATGATATGATATCTATTATATGGCAAATCGGCAAGTTCGGTTTTGTTTCCTGCACGAACTACGCATGAACTACGCATGAACTACTAATGAGATGCGTATTTCATCCGTAATTATAGCGTAATGCCTTCAAGGATGCAGCAGGGAAGAAAGCATTATTGCTTGACGGATATCCCTGCCATCAAAACACTTGCACCATAAACTTGTAAAGGAGCAACAAAACTGTATGAAGCATCTATTGTTATTAGCTCTTGTGCTATGTATTTGCGGGCTGATTTATGCCCAAACTGAAGCTACTACGTTAAACGACTATCTCAAATATCCTGGAGTTAGCACTTTTAGCAAAGCGGTAACCGCTCTCGACCACACAATCAGCAAGGGCGAGAAAGTAAATCTTAGCAAGATGCATCTTGCCTACATAGCCGATTATGAGGCAAAGAGATTGATGGAAGAACTAATCGAAAATGCCGATTCACTTGCCGCCGGTGAAAGATTCACCCTGGCAAATATCCTTTTGGGACAAGAGAAATATGAGAAGGCCATTGGTGTTTACAACAGTTTGAACAGCGAATTTCCCAGTTGGTCTTGCCCCTGGAGACACAAAGGTGAGGCATACTATAAGATTGAGAATTATAATGAATCTGTAAAATCCCTTACAGAGGCAATCCGCACCAACGAACAGCATTACGATGCCTATGTCTGGATGGCTTATGCACTAAACAAGCTGGAACGCTATCCCGAAGCATTGCAAAACCTGGAAAAGGCCATGACACTATCTCCCGAAGAGGAAGAAAGCGACGACGAGGCAATAGCCGAAGAGGATATACAAAAGCTGTATCAGGAGCTAAAAGCTAAGGTTAAATAGAGCATAGCAGCGTCTTATTCCTTAGCGTTATCCATTATCTCCTTTGCCTCTTTTTTGTCTGAATCAAACAGAAAAGCGTCCATGATTTTGTACTTGTTCTGAGTGTCGGTGCACTTGGGATAAACTATCTGCAAGGCTTTTAGTTTGTCTGTGGAATAAGGAAAGAGGGCAAGGATGTCCACCACTTGGGAGGAGCGGAAATAGTTTCCCTCTACCGCGGTTTTCAGCACGTCCAATCCGGCATCACCAAAGCTGTTGCGGCGAATGCTGGCTTTTAGCTCTATAAATTCCTTATCCCGCATGGGGATTGGCTTGGGAGGCAGAGTAACCACAGGAGCGGGAGCCACGTTTACTACAACATTGGTAGTGGCTCTGGGAGGCGGGGGAGTGGCAGCGAGTTTTTGGGCAAGGCTACGGATTTCATCCAGCAGCATCTGCGCTTCATATCTCTCAGATTTATTTAGCTGAGCAATGTAGCTCATTTGCAGCTTATCTATTTTCCTTGTTATTCTGCTTAAGATAACCTTGCGGTCAAATGGCAGTTCCTGATATGGCTCAGTGGTGGCTTTGTCGTCGGCTTCCACGGCAAACAGCAAGCTTGTGCCAAGCAGTAAAATCACTATGGCTAAAGCAAGCTTAATGGCACTGCCAGCATACTTGGATGCTATCATCACTCCTCTCCTTGTAATGGGGCTTATTCTTTGTTTCTAATAATTATCGGCTATGTGGTGATCGGCATGATTGCGGATGTATGAGGTAATGCTACGTAGCAATTCTTCATCGCTAAGGTCATAGCTGTCGTTAAACTCCTGTTCGATCTCCCTTATGGGGATAGTAACCACATAGTATTGATACTCATTTGTCCAGGGCGCACCCACTTGGTGCAGGCTTTTTATATAGCTGGTAGTGCTGCTGCTGTTTAGCTCCACCCAGTCTTCACGCACTGCCAAAAACAGCATGCAGGAGATAGCAAGGAAGTCGTAAGCATTATCTTCCTCAAGATACTCATCGGCAAAGAATGGCTTCGCCATAAATACCTTTGTGCTACCGTCCATATAAGTAGCTCCATTGCCCATAAAATCAGATATCGTTTCGTCGATATCGGCATAGCACATTAGGAAAACTGACAAAAAAGCAAGTAAAACCAGTGTTATTTTCATATTGAACTCCTTGTATTTACGTGAACGCATTCTTTTTTGTGTTTTTTAAGAAGTCAAGAAAAATGATGCGCAGCCAATAGCCGCTGCATAAATGCTTGACATTATTTGCAAGCTGAAGCATTCTGCCACCCAGATAATATTACTCTAAGGAGACGCCATGATAAGTGTTTACATCAACGGCAAAGAAACAAAGGTATTGAAGAATACTAAGGTGCTTCATGCCTGCGCCAAGGCGGGATATCCCGTTCCGCATTTATGCTATCACGAAGATTTACCCGCCTTTGGTAATTGCGGAGTTTGCGTAGTTGAGATTAACGGGAGGGTGCTGCGCGCTTGCTCCACCCCCTGCGAAGAAGGAATGCAGATAAAAACTACCAGCAAGAAACTGCTGGATTTGCGTCGTGATGCTTTGGAGATAATCCTCTCTAATCATCCCAATAACTGCCCCGAATGCATCAAGAACGGCCGTTGTGAATTGCAGGCACTGTCTCAGGAGCTGGCAATCAGGCACATGCATCTAAAGAAAGTGCACCGCAAATACAAGGGGCGTGACGAATCCTCCGTTGCCATTACCCTGGATCAGTCTTATTGCGTGCAGTGTGGACGCTGCGTATATGTATGCAACGAGATTCAGGACGTGCATGCGCTGGAAAATTCCGAGCGAGGTTTTAACACCTTTGTTGGTCCTACCTTCAATCGTCCTTTGGATGAAACAGAATGCGTTAAATGCGGTCAATGCAGTGCTCACTGCCCTGTGGCGGCAATATATGAAGCAGACGATTCCGATGCCCTCTGGGCTGCTCTGGATAACAAAGATATGGTTTTGGTAGCTCAGGAAGCTCCGGCAGTGCGCGTGGCATTGGGCGAAGAATTTGGCATGAAGACAGGCACCAATGTGAAGGGTAAGATGTACACCGCTCTGCGCGAACTGGGCTTTCAGTATGTGTTCGACACCAATTTTGGTGCAGACCTTACCATTATGGAAGAAGCAAGCGAATTTGTACATATCTTCAGCAAACATCCCGAGGAATTCCCGCTTATCACCACCTGCTGCCCCTCCTGGGTTGACTATCTGGAGAAGTTTCACGCCGATCTTATCCCCCATTTCTCCAGCTCCAAATCACCGCACCAAATGGTTGGCACCATCGTTAAAACATATTGGGCAGAGAAAATGAAGATAGACCCGGACAAAATCTTCCTGGTTTCGGTGATGCCCTGCACCGCCAAGAAATATGAAATTGAGCGCATGGAAGATATGTATGCTTCGGGACATAAGGACGTTGATCTCACCATCACCACCCGTGAACTGGCACGTATGCTAAAAACCCGTGGAATAGACCTGGCAAAGCTTGATGATGGCGTTGCGGACAACCCATTGGGCGAATACAGCGGTGCCGGAACCATCTTTGGTGCCACAGGTGGCGTTATGGAAGCCGCCCTCAGAACCGCATACAAGCTTGCCACAGGCAGCGAATTGCCCAATCCGACCATCGACTTTGTCCGGGGCACAAAAGGCATTAAAAAGGGCAAAATTGAGCTTTTGGGCAAAGAAGTGCGCATTGGCGTTGCCTCCGGCCTGGGTAATGTATCCAGACTGATGAATGAGATTCGCGATGCCAAAGCCAAAGGCGCAGAGCCACCTTACCACTTCGTGGAAGTAATGGCATGCAGCGGAGGTTGCGTAGGTGGTGGCGGACAACCTTATCCCAGCACAAACCGCACTCGTTTGGCACGCGCAAAAGGACTGTATAAAGAAGATGAGCAGTGCCTGCGCCGTGAATCGCACAACAACGAAAGCATTCAAAAGCTTTACAAGGAGTTTTTGGGTAAGCCCAATTCTGAAAAAGCTAAGAAGCTGCTTCACACCAGCTATTTGGCTCGTCCCATATCGGTAACTAAGAAGTAGCTTATAGCTTCGCAAGAGCTAATAATAAACGGGTTCAGTTCAGATTATGTAAACTGAACCCGTGTTTTATGTGCTAAAAGCTTGGCCGCATAAGCTAAGCAT
The DNA here is from genome assembly GCA_938009275.1 of uncultured bacterium. Taxonomy (GTDB): domain Bacteria; phylum Cloacimonadota; class Cloacimonadia; order Cloacimonadales; family Cloacimonadaceae; genus Cloacimonas. The sequence continues at coordinate 17,921 of CALLHY010000004.1, read as the reverse complement.
CAAAGAAGCAGCAGGGAAGACAATGCTGAGGATGATGAATAAAGGATGGGATACTGAACAACTGATTGGGCTTGACAGCATAATTGGGCTAATGTATATGCAGTCTTAATGTTTTCCCCGGTAAGGAGCATGGATGTCCGATGTAATTGGAGATGCAGTAAAGGCGTTACTGCGCAGTATTAAGTATGGTTAAATATATAGTGATGATGTTGGTGTGGATAGTGTGCATTAATTCCCTATTGGCAACGCGAACCAGCCTAAGCTACGGAGCAAAGCTGGGGCCAGGCTTGTCTATGCATTATGGCACCAAAAGTGATGGCATGGATTATAAAGTATCCAGCAGTTATCGCCTTGGCATGGTAGCAGGTGGCTTTCTGGACTTAAACATCAGTGATAACCTTGCCTTGGGCTACGAAGTGCTGTATGCGCAAAAGGGTTCTGACCAGGAGATAACCATAAACAAGATGGTAATAGACGACGTAGAAGAAGAATTGGCAAAGCCCGCGGTGATGAATGTTTCATATTATGTGGATTATATAGAAATACCTGTGCTGCTGAAGGTTAAGGTGCTAAACAAGCCATCCTTTGGTATGAACGCCATTACCGGAACAGCCATGGCACTAAAGGTGAAGGGGAAGCATAACCTGGATGGAATAGTTTATTTTCCTGATGGAGACTCTTTCACCGAACTCAGTATAAAGGACAGCTCGAATCTGAGCGATGTGAATATGTTCGATTTCAGCTTCGTGTATGGCGGAAGCGTGGAGTATAAACGCAAGAATACTTACTTTCTGGAGTATCGGTTCACCTTGGGTTGGGATTACCTTAGCCTGCCCACCTATACGCTCATGCCGCCTGTGGAGCTAAGAAACCAAAGCTATTCCCTGCTTTTGGGAATGCAGTTTTAATAAGCGAGGTTAGAATGAAAATCAGAGCAATTAAACTGGTGATGGCAATGTCCCTGTTGCTAATGGCGATATGCCTTCATGCTCAAATGCCATATTCAGGTTTGTTCTATTCAGGTGCAGACGGAGAAGGCAACCGCAGACTGATCTTTTTGGGCGAAGAACAAGACCAGATGCTGGTGCACAATGGCAATGCAATAGTCCCGATAGAATCGGAGGACTATTATGGTTCAGGCTGGCGCACAGCAAGCATCCCCGCGGGTTCGCACTCTTATATTGGCTTTACAAACTCACCTCAGAACAATCTGCTAAACCCGATATACTGGCAGGAGATCAGCGCAAACAGCCTTAGCAAGCTAAGCCTGATGGCAAATGACCCCGCCGGTGACCAAAGCTTTAGCAATGTAAATCTGGACATTCGTGAGGTGTATGCGGGATTTAGTGCCGATAAGGTGCATTTTGCCATCCGCAATGCTGGCAATGGCTTTCCCATAAGCTCCGGTTTAACCTACTTCTCCTACATGGCATTGCTGGTTAATCCCGATGCCGATCCTGCCGATAACCCGCCTGTTTATGGCTTGATGTACACGGTAAACTTGCCCGGAGTTATGTCGCCGGGGCTATACAAGATAACGGGCACAGGCTTCAGTGGGCTTAGCCGTCTGGGCGATATTGAAACCCAGATAGACACAGCCAATAATCTCTTATACCTCTCTTGCGATTGGAGCTTATTGCAGTCAGATGCAGATTTTACCGCCTGGTACGATACCGATTACCCCTTGGCGGGTTCTATGGCACTAAGCAGCAGGATAACCCTTACCAGTGGTATTCAAGAGGCTGATGCAAGCCCCGCAGTTAATCTACTTTACAAAAAACAGCAGGTGCCGGCGGCTAATCTCTATGCTCCCATCCTGGGCGAGCCGGTGTATGTGGATCATGATGGCATGGTGGATATCAGTATTGGGTATTATGACGAGGATACAAATCTTCCTTTGGTGCATAAAGTGCTGATTGACGGCGTTGAGTATGGCGATCTAATGCCTTTCATGCCCATAGACTTCAGCCAAGGTCAAGGCTTTTACCTGAATAACGTGGTTTTGCCCCCTGTATGCAACACTATTGAGCTAAGATTCAGCGATGACGGGATAAACTACTTTTCTCAGTATATAAATTATTGTTCCGGTGTGCAGGATGTAATAGCCCCGCCTTCTGTTGTTACCGCTTATCCAAATCCCTTCGTTGGCTCTGTAAATTTCAAGGCGTCAAGCAGTGCAGGCAAAGGCAGTAAACTGCTGGTGTATAACCTGAAAGGGCAATTGCTGCGCGAAATACAGATGGATAGTGCCGAAAGTATCCAGTGGGATGGCAAGGACAGCCAGGGCAGAGAAGTTGGCCCCGGAGTCTATTTGCTAAAGCCTGGGTATGGCAGTTCTGCCGCAGCTCCTTTGAAAGTGCTAAAACTTAAATAGGTTCCACAGGCTTTTTGGCTTGACATATCTAAAACACTCAGTTATGCTGCTACAAGCAGTTAATAATTACAAGGTTAAGTGAATAAGGAGATACACACATGAAACAATTCACAATTATCATGTTGCTTACCCTGATCTTGATTCCCGTTTTTGGTGAGGATTGGATCACGATTTATAACGACGACTTATCTTTGGTGCGTTCCCGCTTTGAGCTAAAGCTGGATGCAGGCCGCCAGGAATATAACTTTGACGATATAACCAGCCGCATAAAGCCATCCTCGGTAATAGTTAGCGGTGGCGGCATTCGCGTGGCTGAGCAAAACTACGAGTATGACCTTGCCGGTAAGTATCAGATTATGGCCAAGTATCTCGACCGCGAAGTGATCGTAATTATGAAAGACCAATCCAAGCTGCAAGGCACGCTGAAGTTCTTCGACGGTGGCAATACCGGCATTATAGAAAGCGGTACCAACCGGCTATTGGTTATCAGTGATTCCGAAACCCAATGGGTGCAGCTTGCTGAATTACCTGCCAATTTCTATACCAAGCCCACTTTACATTGGAGCTTGATTGCCCCCAAAAAAGGCGTTTATCCCGTGCAGCTAAGCTATCTAAGCGGTGGTTTTAGCTGGGACGTTACCTATAACACAGTTTGGGACGATAAGAACCTGCAATTCAATTCCTGGGTAACCATAAACAACCGTTCTGGCAGGGCATTTAACAATGTGAACCTAAAGCTGATAGCGGGAGAGGTAAATCAGGTTGAGGAGTATTATAACAAAGGCCTCACCGGTTCCGGCATGCAACGCTATTATGCCGAAGACTCTGCTGCCATGTCTGCTCCTTCCTTCGAAGAAAAAGCCTTCCATGATTTTCACATGTACACCCTGGATCAAAAAGTATCCTTTGCCAACAATCAAACGAAGCAACTGGAGCTGTATCCCACAATGAACATCAGTGCCAATGCGGTTTATGACTACTATACCTACAGTAGTGCCGTAAACAGCATGATAAAATTCAAAAACACTGCGGATAACGGAGCCGGAAAAGCTCTGCCCAAAGGGGTGATAAAGGTATATAAACAGGATACAGACGGCAATCTGGAGTTCATTGGTGAAGATAGAATAGATCACACCTCTCGCAACGAAGAAGTTGCGGTGAATACCGGAAAGGCTTTTGACCTGGTTGGCTCCACCCGCGTAAAAGAAAACAAACAGATTTCCAATAAGGTTAACGAAAGAGTGTTGCAGGTAACATTGAAGAACAATTCCGACAAGGCCAAAAAGATTAATGTGCTGCACCAATTGGGCACCGGCACCAGGATTGTGGAATCGGACTTACGCTATGCCAAAGACAGCAACGACAAGGTTACCTACACTGTGGAACTCGCACCCGACAAGGAATTTATCTTCACGTTCCGCGAAAGAACAGAATACTAATCCCCCTATAAGGAGTCCGCATGCGAGACAAGATTGTTACCAATATTGCCGGCATTCAGCGCGAAATGCTGAAGCTGATAGGGGAAGTATCGGCTTTAACCAGCAATCCGCTGGCGATTGAGGATGCCATCGACGAGGTTTGGCATCCTAAGTGTGATGTGTTTCAAACCGATAGCGAATGGGTGGTGATTGCCGAACTGGCAGGCGTGGAAAAGAACGAGATTAGCATCTCTGTTTCTCCGGATTACCTGCGCATCAGTGGCATTCGCAGCTTTCCCGCCACCAACTGCCCCCTATGCTACTATAACATGGAGATAGAAACAGGACACTTTGAACGCCGTATCTATTTCCCCGATGCAAACATAGAAAAGGACAAGCCCAAAGTTAGCTATATAAATGGCATCTTGCGCATAGCCTTCACCCTGGCACCTGTTGTGGAGCGTATTATACCGGTGCAGTGATAGGCGTTAAGCGTTAGAAGTTAGACGTTTAACGGGTTAATAGATTAACAGGTTAACAGGTTAAGGGGTTAACGGGTTAACAGGTTAATAAGTTAACAGGTTAACGGGTTATATGGTAATACTCAAAGCTCTGCAAGAGCGGCAGATACTAGCCTGGGGCGTAAGCCTCAGGAACAGGGCACCCACCAATACCAAGCCCCTTGTGGGCGGCACAATATTTTCATTTATTACAAAGAGTAAAAAGAGTAAAAGAGGAGTGGAGAGATTAACAGATTAACAGATTAACAGGTTAATAGGTTAACAGATTAACAGGTTAATAGGTTAACAGGTTAACGGGTTATATGGTAATACTCAAAGCTCTGCAAGAGCGGCAGATACTAGCCTGGGGCGTAAGCCTCAGGAACAGGGCACCCACCAATACCAAGCCCCTTGTGGGCGGCACAATATTTTCATTTATTACAAAGAGTAAAAGAGCAAAAGAGGAGTGGAGAGGTTAACGGGTTAATAGATTAACAGGTTAACAGGTTATATGGTAATACATCAAAGCTCTGCAAGAGTGGCAGATACTAGCCTGAGGCGTAAGCCTCAGGTACAAGGCAAAATCAAATTGAGTCCCTTGGGGACGATAGAATTATTAAACAAAGAGACTATGAGTATTAAGAAGAGAAGATAATGCGTTATCCGCCACATCATTCCAGCGTCGGGGTACCCGAACGCCAACTTGTTGGCGGATTGAGTGCTTAAGTCTGGAATCCAGTATTCTTTTGTCACGAATTAGCCCACTAACAAACACGAATGCACACTGCAGAAAGGGATACGGGCTGCAGAAATCTGTTCAGCAGGGCAACAAAGCTGCCTGACTGTAAGCGAGCTTTGCTAACTGTGGCAAACGGATTGCCACCATCTTGCCCCCTCACCATCCAGAGTTCCCGACTCTAGCACTTCCGCACCCCAGCATAACTTCCGCACCGCCAAACAAAAATCTTGACCAAAAGCCAAGCCAAAAAAACAGTTCTACAAAGAGAAAATACTCAGAGGGATTATGAGCGAGATAGCTATTCAACGCTTCCTGAGCGAACTTGCAGAACTAAAGCACCGTAGCGGTAAACCAAATGAATCATCCATTCGCCTTGCCTTTATAAAGCTCTTGGGCGATTACGCCAAAGCCAAAGACCTGCGCCTGGTGCCGGAAGTCCCCGTAAAAGGCAAACTGGGCAAGTTAGTTACTCCCGATGGCACGCTTAAGGACACATTGGTGCTGGATTGGGGCTATTGGGAAAGCAAGGATGAATTTGACGATCTGGAGCGTGAAATTGCCACCAAATTCGCCAAAGGCTATCCAGATGATAACATCCTCTTTGAGGATAGCATCCATGCAGTGCTGTATCAGAACAGCAGACGGGTGGAAGAATGCAAAATGGAGGACGTGCCCAAGCTGGATAAGCTGCTAAAGCAGTTTGTAAGCTTTGAGCGTCACAGCGACTCAAAGCAGTATTATACGACTAAATTTGCACACCTTGGCAATTTGCAGTAAACTCAATGATTATCTTGACAAAAATCAGCATTACATAAAGCCTTACCACAAATGATAGGGAGAGAACATGGATAAAAACTTGAAGAATCTGTTTACTGACAATGAGATTGTGGCTAAGATACAGGCCAAATTTCCCATTCTCTTTCATATGGCGGAAGAGGAGACCAAGAGAGATGGTAGAATTGGCATGGAGGTAGGATCTTTAAGAGAAAGAATAGTAGTGTCACTGCTCAGTTACTATTTTGGAGAGCATCGAGTTAACACACATGTGCCGACAACCGAAGCCGAGAAAGACGTTATCTTAGATAACAATCCAATATCAATTAAAACTATCACCTCAAAAGCAAACTATAATTTTGGCGGAGTAAAAGTTTCGTGGACAGTAGATGCAAAAAAATCTAGAGAATTCGCAGATAATTACGCTCCCACGTGTGACATACTATTTGTGCATATAAGCTGGGGGAATTTTGGAGCTTTTTATTACATACCCAAGATTGTACAGCTAGAAGTACTATCTTCTTTAGGCAATTTAAGTTATATCAAATTGCCCAAAGAGGGTACAAATCCACGAGGTGTGGAGTTCAGTAATGCTGCCCTCAGATTACTTTGCGAAAATAAGGAGACTTTCAAGTTAGATATTGATTGGGAAAAACCAGATATTAAAGTTGACGTTTACCAAAAATGGATAGAGCTATGGCAACAAGATTAGACAAAAAACAGGGAACAAGCACCAGTTCATTTGGTAGCCCGGGTAGAATTAATCACGATTCATCTTCGTTTTACAATTCCCGTCTTTATGAAGGTTTAGCTTCTGATGTAACCAAAATAAGAGCTGAGAACGTTGTTCCAGAATGCTTTCTAAACAAGCATTTTTGCCAATCAAGCGAGAACATGGATCAGCTGCCAGACCGATCGGTACATTTAATGATAACCTCTCCGCCGTATAATGTCACTAAAGCCTATGATAATAACTTAAACTTGGATGAATACAGAAGTCTTCTGAAAAGCATTTGGAAAGAAACATATAGGGTATTAGTTGATGGGGGAAGGGTTTGCATTAATGTCGCGAACTTGGGAAGAAAACCCTATATCCCTTTACATAGCTATATTATAGAGGACATGCAGGAATTGGGGTTTTTTATGCGAGGAGAGATTATCTGGAACAAAGGGACAAGCGCAAGCCCTTCTACTGCGTGGGGGACTTGGCTTTCGGCAAAAAATCCTGTCCTTAGAGACGTTCATGAGTATATCTTGATATTTTGTAAAGGGAGCTACACAAGGGAAAAGAATGATAAAGTGAATGACATAACCAGAGATGAGTTTTTAGAATACACTAAAAGTATTTGGGATTTCTCAGCAGTATCTGCAAAAAAAATAGGTCATCCCGCACCTTTTCCAGAAGAGTTACCAAAACGACTTATCAAGCTTTATTCCTTTGTGGGTGATGTGGTCTTAGACCCTTTTCTTGGAAGTGGGACTACCAGTTTAGCGGCGGTTAAAACTAATAGATATTATGTTGGCTACGACCTAAACAAAGAATACATTGATCTTGCTGATAGAAGAGTCAGCTCATTTATGGACGTTGAAGAGATCAAGTTCTAACATACCCAACCGATATGTATCAGAGACATAGATGTGGAACTTCATGTCGGCTTTGAAGCTGTAGAGCCATACCCGCTAAGGCGTATGGATTCTGAGCTTGACATCATCGGCAGCCCCAAAGCCAAGCTGAAAGCAGATAAGGTGCATTGCAGTATCATTCTGGATGAGATTACCAGCCCTATCGGTATTTCTGCACTTGCCTGGGATTACAAGCTTCGCAATCGCAGCGCGCTGGAATGGATACTTGACCAATACAAAGAAAAGAAACCCAAAGACCCCACCATCGCCAAACTATTTAATACTTACCGCTTTGCAGATTACAAAGAAAATGTGATAGACCTGCTGATGCGGGTATGCACGGTTAGTGTGAAGACGATGGAGATTATAAGCAAAATGGAAATATAAAATACGGAGATATAAATGAGTTCATTTTACACGATGATGCCAAGATTGGAGGAATTACTAAAGAACGTGGCGAAAGGTCAAATCCAGCTTCCCGACTTTCAAAGAGGATGGGTGTGGGATGATCAACGCATCAAAGGACTTCTTGCCAGCATTGCAAAAGCCTACCCAATAGGTGCTATAATGCTCCTTGAAAATGGTAATCCAAGTGTGAGATTCAAGTCCACACCTATAGAAGGGGCAGTTGTTGACAAAGGTATCGTCCCTGATTTCTATGTGTTGGATGGGCAACAGAGAATCACTTCGCTTTTTCAAGCTATTTCTACCAACAAACCCGTAGTAACCAGAAATGAGAAGAACAAGCTAATCAAAAGATGGTATTACATTGATATGCGAAAGGCTTTGGATGCATCTTGCGATTTGGAGGAAGCTATTATATCTGTTAATGAACAAAAGCTAGTTACTCAGGATATAGGTCGCCAGATAGTATTGGACCTGTCTACCCCTGAAAAAGAATTCGAGCAGTTAATGTTTCCGGTTTGCATGCTTGACGAACATAGCGCATGGCGCTTGGATTATGATACCTACTGGCATGCTATGGGCGATAACTCGAAACACTTATTTTACAATGAATTTGAACGGAAAATCATCAGTAACATGATTAATTACACTTTGTTAGAGATAATTTTGGTGAGGGGTAACACAAAAGAGGCGGTGTGCCAGGTTTTTGAGAAAGTGAATACTGGCGGTATACCCTTGAATGTGTTTGAGTTACTCACTGCAACCTATGCAGCAGATGATTTTGATTTGAAGCAGAACTGGGAATCAATGAAAATAGAATTCGCTGCTCACAAAGTACTTTCCAACGTGCAAAACACAGATATTATCCAGTCGGTTACATTGTTGTCCAGATATCGCAAAAGGATCAAAGCAATGCAGGATGGCGTAAGCAAAGAAGATTATCCGGCAATTGGATGCAAAAGAAAAGATATGCTTGATCTTAGCCTCGAAGAATATGAAAGCAATATCGAAGGCATCAAGAATGGTTATGTTGGTGCAGCTAAAATATTAACCCAGAATTGCATATTCTCAGGAGAGTATCTACCCTATAAAACTCAACTTATCCCCTTGGCAGCAATAATAGCGGTGTTGGGTGACGATTACAACATAGTAACCGTTAAATCGAAAATAATGCGCTGGTATTGGTGCGGAGTATTTGGCGAACTATATGGTGGAACCAATGAAACAAGATATGCTCTCGATCTGCCCCAGGTTGTTGATTGGATTAGAAATAATGGTGCTGAGCCATCCACAATTTATGATTCAAACTTCAATCCATCGCGGCTACTTACGCTGAGAACTAAGCTAAGCGCAGCATATAAAGGTGTCTATGCCCTGTTGTTAAAAGAAGGACTAACCGACTGGATCACTAACACCCAAATCAATCTTATGAACTACTTTGATGAGAAGATTGAGATTCACCACATATTTCCTGAAGCATGGTGTAGGGCACAAGGCATTCCACCAGAAGTATATAATTCAGTTGTTAATAAAACACCATTGTCCCAAGGCACAAACAGGTTTGTTTTGGGTCAGGCACCCAGCCAGTATCTTTCTCGATTAGAAGCCCATATAAATCTATCATCCGAACAAGTGGATGATATCTTGGCAAAGCACTTGATCAATCCTGCACACATGAGAGAAGATAATTTTAAGCTATACTTCCAAGATCGTTCAAATAAATTGCTTAATCTGCTTAGTAAAGCTACCGGAAAGGAGATAAGCAGAGAGAATTTGACTGAAGATGATGTCGATGAACCCGATGATGTTGAAGAAATTGATGTAGCTTAATGTATAAGCTTGTAATCGTATTCCCTGTGATAAGTCGAGAGCCCAGGAATTTATTCGTTCATGGGGAAGTTGTGCCGCCCTAAGGGGCTTTTCAGCGGGGTGCTTTTTTTTCGAGGGTCTGCGAGCCTGCGGCTCTCCGAACCCATCGCTATGCTATTTCGCCCGAAGGGCTTAGATATTAGGTTTGCCCATGAAAGATAACAACTTCAAACTATACTTATTTGTGCATCAGCGTTGCCAGAGCCGTAAATGCGGGTTTGTTGCAAGTGGGTTACTATTATGAGCCTCTGAATCCTAAACCCCGATGCTCGGGGTTTGTCAACAACCTGCGTTCTTCCAGAGCTTGGATGTTCATCCCCGGGATATCCGCGTTAATCTGTCTGATCTGTGTGATCCGTGTTACTAATCAATCACAGCAACGCAATCCGAAGCCAAACTTCCTTTTTGAAAGTACTGCAGGTGTCACCAAAAAGGGGCTGGGGTGCGGGAGTACTGGAGTAACGTAGCTTTCTATAGCTACGAAAACGTGGAAACGTGAAACCTGGGCTGGGCATAGAGGGTTGGGGTCGAGATGATGCTGGAGTGCTGGGGTGCGGGGGAGTCGAAAAGTCGAGAGAGTGCATGGGCAACGGGGCGGCCATTTCCCGGTTGCCACAACGAGCAGAACTCGTATAAAACAAGTGATTTAGTCGCTTCTGTCTATCATGAGTATGGCAGCCCAGTTGCTTAGCATGCGGAATCTTAACAAGGCACTGGTATGTATTCTCTGTGTTCTCTGTGGTTTAAAAAAAAGTTTGCGTTCGGAGACCTCGACGCTGGAATGACGGGAAAGGGCTGGGTTCCCGTCTCCACGGGAACGACAGAGCATCTATGAATCATACATGGGTTACAGCATACATAAAAGGATAGAAGTTCCCGTCTCCCCGGGAAGGACAGGGCATCTATGAATCATACATGGGTTACAGCGTACATAAAAGGATAGAAGTTCCCGTCTCCACGTGAACGACAGGGCATCCATGAATAAATAAACCTATTAGCGTGCTTACTCTAACCTGCTAACCCGTAAAACTCTTATCCTCTTTTTAAAACCCCATTTTTGCAGCATAGTAAGATTTCTGTCGTTCTTGTCCACTTTTCTACTTTTTTGTCCACCCCCATTATTATAGAGGCAGTGAAATTGCCGTGATCTTTTATAAGTGTATAGAGTGTAATATGTGCTGGGGTACGGGAGTACTGGAGTAACGTAGCTTTCCATAGCTACAAAAACGTAGAAAATAGGAAGAGTAAAAGAGTGGAATAGTGAAACCTGGGCTGGGCATAGAGGGTTGGGGTCGAGTAGGTGGGGAGTATTGGAGTGCTGGGGTTCTGGGGTGTGATTAAGTGACAGAGTAATAGAGTAACAATGTGCTGGCAAGCTGGAGGTTCGTCTAACGTTTAACTTCTAACGTCTAACGCTTAACGTCTAACTTCCCTATAACCCACTGCTGCACATCGGTATTAGTCTGTATAATCGTCTCCAGATCGGGCTCGGCAATATTGGTAAAATTATCAAGGGCTGTTTTAACTAATCCGCTGATATCTGTGAAGCCTATGTGACCACTTAGGAACAGCGCAGAAGCAGCTTCCACGGCAGCGTTCATCACAGTGGGCATCAGTCCTCCGCTTTTGGCTGCTTCCAGCCCAAGATAGAACAGGGGATAGCGTTGGGGTTCTATTTCGCGGAAGTTCAAATCCTTTAGTTTGCTAAGGTTGGTTTTCACCAGTTCGGATTCTACCCGCTCTGGATAGGAAAGGGCATACAGGATGGGCAGCTTCATGTCCGGCGTGCTAAGCTGCGCCAGGAATGAACCGTCGATGAATTCCACCAAAGAATGGATGATGGACTGCGGGTGCATGATGGCGGAAATCTGTGTGTAGGGTAGGTTAAACAGCCAGTGTGCTTCTATAACTTCCAGGGCTTTGTTGAACATCGTGGCGGAATCAAGCGTCACTTTGGCACCCATGCTCCAGTTTGGATGGCTAAGTGCTTCTTGGGGCTTTATATTGGCAAAGTCGCTTAATGGCAAATCCCGAAATGCTCCGCCGGAAGCTGTGATGTGCAGATGCCTTATCTCGCTATTTGGATGCCTGCCTATGCATTGGAAGATTGCGCTGTGTTCGCTATCCACGGGAAGGATGGGCTTGTTTTTCACCAGTCTGGTTAGCAGGTGGCCAGCCATTACCAGCGATTCTTTGTTTGCCAGTGCCAGAGTTTTGCCCTGCTGCATTATGCAAAAGCTGGAGCGCAGCCCTGCCGAACCGGTTATGGCATTCAGGGCAATATCATAATCTTCTCCGCAAAGCAAGCTCAGCAGCTCTGCTTCCCCGGCATAAATGCTCAGGCTGGGATTTTGCTGCCTTAGTTTGGCTATGAGGGTGGTGTCGCTGATGCCGGTTAAAACAAGGCAGGGAATGCTGTGTTTATGGGCTATATCTATCAGTTTGGCGTGGTCTGTGTGTGCAGAGGCAAAGGCGATGCTGATGCCCTGTTCCTGCGCTACCTCAAGCGTGGATGTGCCGATGGAGCCGGTTGCTCCCAACAGGGCGATGCGCTTGGTTACCATTTATAGCTTGCGGAAATGCGCTGGGAAAAGCCTAAGCCGTCGGGGGAGTTATTGCGAAAAGCGTAGTTTAAGCCGAGGCTTTTGTAGCCAAGGGCAATGCCGGCGGTGAAAGTATCGGCATCATATCCGGCAAGGACTCGCAAGGCGGGCAGAGGCTGAACCGCAAGTCCGGCATGAAAATCGACACTTAGATTGCCCATTTCCACAGTTGCGTCGCGCCCTTCGGCATACATTTCGCTGCGCAGGGCAAGGTGGATGGGTATGTTTGCCAAGGGAGCAATTTGGTATCCTGCTTCCAGGTCGAGACTGGGGCTAACAATCTCATATTCACCATCCTGCCAGATTACCTGGGTGGAAAAGAAATCACGCAGGTTTGCACCCAGGCGACCATTTGCGCTAAACTGCCACAAAGCACCTAAGTCCGCGCCAAAGGCATAGCCGTTGTTTTCGGCAAGACTGCGATATGCAAGCTTGGGGGAGATTCCGTAAAAAAAGCTGTTGCTATGCTGACGGGCAATGCTTCCATAGGCTACAAGGTCGTGATTGCTAACCGTTTTCCACACGTAGGGGCGGTTGCTATTGCTAATGGGAGCGTTGGGGTCTTCCAGTTTGGTAAGCTTTACATCGTTTATAGAAAGGTGGTTAATGGTAATGGCGGTGGGGCTTTGCATGGGAAGCACGATGCTAATTTGATTCTGATTTAGCAGACCCTCAAAGTGCTGGGAGTGCATTATCTCAAGTCCGGGAGCGGGTTTTAGGCCCAAGAGGGCGGGATTCCACCAGGCAGCGGAATAGGATTCGGAATAGGTTAAGCCAGTTCCGCCCATGGCTGTGGATATAACGCCAGGGCTGATGGCAAAGATTTCCCCCGCATATTTGGTAGCAGCAAGCGGCAAAGCCATAATTAGTATCGCTAAGCATATAGTTAAGATTTTCATAATTTTCACCTATAAAACAATATACCCTGTTTCAAGGGGATGTAAAATAGAAAATGAGTGGGGGAAAGGAATGGTGGGCCCAGAGGGAGTCGAACCCCCGACCAACCGGTTATGAGCCGGTAGCTCTACCAAACTGAGCTATAGGCCCCCAAACACTGCTATTGTGCAAAAGAACTAAGGCCGCTGTTTTCGTCAAGCGGAAAGTATTTACAGCGGCCTAAACCTGGGATAACTATGCTTTTGCCACGGCGATGGAGACCATCTTGCCGGGCACAACTATCACTTTCTTTACTGCCATGCCTTCCAAGCTGCGCTTCACATTATCCACTTCCAAAGCCTGGGCTTTCAGGGCTTCAGGGTCGATATCGGCTGGCACTTCCAGCTTGCCGCGAATCTTGCCGTTTATCTGAACCACGTAAGTTATTGTGTCACGGCACAGGTATTGCGGGTTAAAGACTGGCATACCGCTTTCGTGCAACAGCTTTGGCTGTGCCAAAATTTGCCATAGCTCTTCGGCAATATGCGGAGCGAAGGGATATAGCATCTTGGGTAAAGCCGCACATGCGTAGGCATAAACTGCCAGTTCTGCATCGTTTAAGCTTGCTGTGTCCTTTATCTTAACTATGGAATTTAGCAGCTCCATAGTGGCGGCAATGGCTGTGTTATATTGCATGCGCTCCAGGCAGTCATCGTGCCAGCGGGAAATGGCGTGGTGGGTATCGTAGCGCAATTCGGCTATATCGGCTGAAATATCGCCTTCTGATGCATTTTGCAGGCCTTTGCGAATAAAGTCACTATTGGCTTCAATCAAGCGCCATACGCGGTTCAAAAAGCGGAATGAGCCCATAACGCCATCATCGCTCCATTCCACATCCTTTTCCGGCGGGGAAGCGAACATCAGGAATACGCGCAGGGTATCTGCTCCAAAGCGGTCTATTATGTACTGCGGATCAACTGTGTTGCCTTTGGACTTGCTCATTTTGGCACCGTCTTTGGTAACCATGCCCTGAGTTAACAGGCGGGCAAAGGGTTCGTCACTTTCCATCCAGCCCAAATCGCGCATAAACTTGTGGAAGAAACGGGCATACAGCAGGTGCATGCAGGCATGTTCGATGCCGCCAATGTATTGGTCAACAGGCAGCCAATGCTTTGCCAGGGCAGGATCGAAGGGCAGGCTTTCATTCTTGGGATCGGCATAACGGGCAAAATACCAGCTTGAATCCACAAAGGTATCCATGGTGTCTGTTTCGCGTTTGGCATCTTCACCGCACTGCGGGCACTTAACGTTTATCCACTCGGGAACGGACAGCAAGGGGTTGCTGGTGGTTCTGCCCACCTGCACGTTGTCCGGCAGCCTAACGGGAAGGTCGGAATCGGGCACCAGAACCACACCGCATTTTGGGCAGTGTATCACCGGGATGGGGTTACCCCAATAGCGTTGACGGGAGATGCCCCAGTCACGCAGGCGGTAGGTGAAGGTTTGCTCGCCCCAGCCATTTTCCTGTGCCCAGCCAGTGATGGCGGATTTTGCCTGTTCGCTGTCCATGCCATCGAACTTATCGGAATGAACCATTATGCCGGGCTCGGTGTAGGCTTCCGTCATATTGTCCAAAACCAGGCTTTGTTCCGGATTTTGGATTACCAGCTTCATGGGTATGCCATACTTGGTTGCAAAGTCAAAATCGCGCTGATCGTGGGCAGGAACCGCCATTACAGCGCCTGTTCCATAATCCATCAGCACATAGTTCGTAATCCAAATCTGCACCTTTGCGCCGTTAAATGGGTTTATGCAATACCTGCCGCTAAACACACCTTCTTTTATGGTGTCGGCAGAGCTACGCAGCATTTTATCGGCATTAATCACCTTGCGGCAGAAGTTCTGCAGTTCGTGGTTATCGGGCTCTTCGGCAAGCCACTTCTGCACCAAAGGGTGTTCGGGTGGCAGAGCCATAAATGTAACGCCATAGATGGTGTCGGGACGGGTGGTGAAGATAGGGATGTGTGTTCCATCCTGCTCCAGGCAAAAATCTATCTTTGCGCCTTCAGACTTGCCAATCCAGTTTTTCTGCATGGTCATAACGCGTTCCGGCCAGTCTATCACCTTGCTAAAATCCAGCAATTCATCGGCATAGTCGGTGATTTTAAAATACCACTGTTCCAGTTCTTTTTGCTCTACTGCGCTGTGGCAACGCCAGCAAGAGCCGTCTTCCACCTGCTCGTTGGCAAGCACGGTCTGGCATTCTTCGCACCAGTTTTGAAAGCTTTTCTTGCGATATACAAGGCCTTTTTCGTATAGTTTTTTGAAGATATACTGTCCCCAGCGGTAGTATTCGGGGCGACAGGTGCTAACTTCGCGATCCCAATCCAGCCCAAAGCCCATGCCATCGAACTGCGCGCGCATGGCGGCGATGTTTTCTTCGGTGGTGATGCGGGGGTGTGAATTGTGCAAAATGGCATAATTCTCCGCGGGCATTCCGAAAGAGTCGTAGCCCATGGGCTGCATTACGCAATAACCCTGCATCAGCTTTATGCGGGTGATGGCATCGCCAATGGAGTAGTTTGATGCATGGCCGATATGGAGAACCCCCGAGGGATAAGGAAACATAGAAAGTACATAGTATTTGGGCTTATCCGAATTCTGCGGGGCACTGAAGATGCGTCTCTCACGCCAGGTTTCTTGCCATTTGCGCTCTATTGCGCCAAAGGGGTATTCCATTTTTTTGTTCTCCACTCATGTGTTTTATTTATAGTCTTTTGCACGGTTTGGGAGGGGAAATAATTGTCAAGCTTAAATTGAATGCAAGCCATGAAACATGTTGCCAAGATTGCACTTACAGCTTAATGTATAAGTAAAATCAAACTATGGTCATTTAGGAGAAGCGATGGAAAAGGACTTACTAAGCAAGATATCCGAGCTGGAACAAGAGATAATTGCCAGGAAAGCCGAACTATATGAATTGAAGCGTGCTGTTCCCAGATTTGAACTGCCAGACTACTCTTTGCTGGATAGAAGAGGGAACAAAGTAATGCTATCTGAGCTATTTGGGGACAAAAACGAGATGATTCTGGTGCATAACATGGGGAAAGCGTGCCCATATTGCACACTGTGGGCAGATGGATTTATAGGTGTGCACCAGTATCTGGAAAGCCGTGCCGCATTTGTGGTTAGCACGCCCGATAGTCCGGAAGCTATGGACGCTTTTGCCTCCACCCGTGGTTGGAGCTTCCAGATGGTTAGCACCAGCGAGTGCAGCCTGAAGAAAGATTTGGGCTTCCAATTGCCGGATGGCTCATACTATCCTGGGGTTTCCACACTTTACAAAGATGAAACAGGCAAGATATTCCATGTCAGCAAGGCATTCTTTGGCCCTGGTGATGACTTCTGTGCCGTTTGGTATCTGTTCGACCTTTTGCCTAATCCTGATCCAGACTGGTCTCCTAACTGGCAGCCTTATAGATAGCAGTTTTTTCTGGCTGTTTTGTAAAGCAAACAGCAAGCCCACCCAAGACAGCTTGAGTGGGCTTTTTTATTTGTTAGATAACGCTATTAGTACTTTTCCGAGCCTAGCTTTTTATACAACATAAATGAATGCAGCAGGGGGTATAGCAATATACCAAAGGCAATCACACCGCTAATCTGCTGGAAAGCATAGTTGTTAGGCAGCACAAAGCCTTTTATAATCATGAGAAGCCCACTAATGGCGAATAGTTTGCCCGCCAGCCTGTGGGTGCGCATCCAAACCTCTTCGTTGGCAAGTGTCCAGGGTGTTTTTACCCCTATAAAGAAGTTGCGTGGCGTTTTGGGCAGCAGGTTTCCCAAAAAGATGAAGAGCAAACCGATTATCACCAGAATAAACTGCACCTTTGGCTCCACATTGCTCTTTGCCAGATAGAATGAATACAGGCTGATAAGGGCAAAAAACAGCACCAATACAGTGGTGAGCCCGGGAATAATGCGCTCAAACCGCTTTTCATACTTCTTATACCAGGGTGAGTACCAGGGCATTAGAAACATCAGCAGGAACAGCCCTACGCTCATACCCAGGCCAAACAGCAAAGCTCCGGTTTTGCCGGAATAGCCATCAATTTCATTGTTTATGTTCCAGTGCATGGGCACTTGCGCATCGGCAGGAAGGCTAATGGCAAAATATGCCATGGCGGCGAGATGAACCACTATAAGTAACAACGACCACTTGAAGTTGAATAGTCTTTTCATTTTGTAACCTCACTTTTATCGGTAATTTGCATAATCCAGCTAATAATGTCCTCAAACACCGAGGTGTTCAGGGTGTAATGAATAAACTGCCCGCGCTTACTGGCATAAATCAGGTCTGCCGTGCGCAGGATTTTCAGGTGTTCACTAAGCGCTGCCTTGCTAATCTCGAAGTGAGTGGCAATCTCACCCGGAGTAAGAGATTGATGCTTTTTTAGCAGCAACAATATCTTGCGCCGATTGGCGTCGGCAATGGCTTTGAAAAAGGAATCGGACACCGTAACCTCCTTAAGGTATTTAACTAATTCCCTAATTACCGAAATGCTGGTTTGTGTCAAGATATTTTTTCGCGAAATGCACAAATACCCGATTGTATTCTATGATTTTTTTACAAAGAGGAAAAGAGGAGGGAGGAACCTTAAGCGTTAGACGGTTGAAGTTATACAAAGGGTTAATGGGTTATCAGGTTAACAGGTTAACAGGTTAACAGGTTAATGGGTTATC
>CALLHY010000003.1 GCA_938009275.1 uncultured bacterium | reverse complement strand
TTTTTAACTATTTTATTGTCCACCAATGGCTTATTCAACTGGGAAAGATTAGTAAGATATCGTTGCGATACCGTTGCGATTCCCTGCAATTTGCTGGGAGGCGCAACGACATCGCAATGGGAACATAGTAAGCAAGGTTTAGGGTTTGACAGTGGTATGAAAGTCGAGAAGTCGAGAAGTCGTGGAGAAGTCGAGAAGTCGAAGGGAAGTGTAGCTTTCCGAAGCTACGAAAGGTGGAAGAGTGGAAAAGTGAAACACGGACTGGGCATAGAGTGTTGGAGTGCTGGGGGAGTCGAGAGGTCGAGAGGTCGAGGGGTAGTTCTGGTGTTCTGGAGTGCGGGAGCAATGGGGTGGCAAAATCCGTTTGCCACAGCGAGCAACGCTCGCTTATAGTCAGGCAGCTTCGCTGCCCTGCCGAACAGTTTTCGGCAGCCCTATCCCTTTCTGCCGTGCATATTCGTGTTTATTCGTGGGGTAATTCGTGTTAATTCTTGGGGTGATTCGTGTAATTCGTGGAAAATAAACTGGATTCCCGAACAAGTCGGGAACGACAAAAGAGTGCGGGAGTGAAGGAGAAGTCGGGAACGACGGAGAAGGGGCTGGATTCCCGTCTCCACGGGAACGACAAAAGAGTGTTGGAGTGCTGGGGAAGTCGAGAAGTCGAGAAGTCGAGGTGTCGAGGGGTGATGAAGTTACAAAGTGACAGTTTAACAATGTGCTGGATTTCAGACTAAATCTGAAATGACGAGGATAGGGCTAGGTTCCCGTCTCCACGGGAACGACAGAGGGCTAACCCCCTTACCCACCAATAACGGCTGGACAGATCAACCTAACTGGTGTTTCCACGGAGACGACAGATGGCTAACCCCCTTAACCTCTCTTTTTCCTCTTTTCCTCTTTAGCTCTTTGTTAAACAAAAAATAACTCCAGCCTTAAACCACCTCATCCGCAAACAAGTTGGCGTTATGGGTTCTGACACTGAAGCGAGGGGCAAAGAAATTATAGACAAAGCAGAAAGCACTTGACATAAACTCTGCAACAACGAAACTTGCCGGTTTGGAAACTATAAGCAGATAGCATGAAGGAAACAGGCAGATGAAGATATGCATCATCACAAACTCACACCCCACCAATGATGTGCGTTTGTATTACAAGCTGGCACACAGTTTTGCCCAGCATCACTCGGTTTGGCTAATCAGCACCGAGGGAGTGGTTAATAACACCCAAAATCCATATCAGCAGGTGGTTGATGCAGATTCCCCATGGGCGGCCATTGGACAATTGCAAAAAAAAGTGTGTGAGCTAAAACCCGATGTGTTAATCTGCGTAGAGCCCTTAACCCTTCTGGTGGCCTGGAGGCTGAAGCAACGGCTGAACCTTAAGCTTATATTCGATGTGCACGAGTTTTATGCCGATGCCTTTGCCGAGCGTTTTCCCATGCTGCTACGTTTATTTGCCAAATACGCTTATCTGGCGGGGCTAAAGCTGCTACAAACCAAAGCCGATGCACTGCTAGCTGTAAATGCCGAGATACTAAAGCAGCTAATCGGCAAAGATGGCAAACAGCGGGGCACAGTTATCCCAAATTATCCGGTAAAACACGTGTGGGATTATGTTTGTGACGTGCCTGGTTCACTTTCTCAGATTTGCGACATGCATTTTGACCTTATCTACATAGGCGGTTTAACCCGCAACCGTGGCCTCTTTAAACTGCTAAAAATAGTCTCTATCCTGAAGCTGGAATTCCCCAGCCTGAAGATACTGATATTGGGTAAGTTCTTTGATCCCGCCCTGGAAGCTGAGTTTCATAGCAGCATAAACCGCTTTAACCTGAATGCCATTATCTATTATCAGGAATGGATTCCTGCCGAAAAGATTGGCTTGCTATTACGCCGATCACGCTTTGGCTTGTGGCTGTTTAATTCCTACAATCGCCGTTTAAGGCTTTCCACCCCGCTAAAAGTGCTGGAATATATGGCGGCAGGTCTGCCTGTGATAACCGTTAAAACCCCTTTGATGAAGGCCTTGGTGGAGTATAACCAGGTGGGCATCTGCGCGCCTTACAAGGCGAAAAGCCTGGCGGAAGCAACTGCCAGGCTGCTGCGCATGAACAATGAAGAATATGCAGCCATGAGCCAGCGTTGCCTGGAGCTAACGGAAAGCAGATTTAACTGGGAAGCCCTGGAGCCACAGCTTTTTGGCGTGCTGAACAGGATAACAAAATAAGTGAAGATACTCTATATAAGCTATTTCTACCCCCCCCTGGGCGGCCCGGCAGCCCTGCGTAACCTAAAGACAGTTAAGTATCTAAGCGAGCTTGGTTGCAGCATCGACGTGCTTACCGTGAAAGACATTGAATACAGTTATCACGATGAAAGCCTGGAAGCAGAAACCAGAGAGCGCAGCATTATCCGCACCGCATCCTGCGACCCCATGGCACTGCTAAAGAAGCTTTTTGCCGCCAAGCCGGATGCCTCCAAAGCACTTTATAGCAAAACGCCGGAACGGATTAAGCAAATAGTTAGATGGCTATATCCCATAGACGACAAAATTGGCTGGCTACCCAATCTGATTGCCGCAGGCAGCAAAGCCTTGCAACAAGATAATTACGACCTGATATACGTAAGCTGTGGCCCCTTTTCCTCGTCCCTGGCTGCATGGTGGCTTTCGCGCAGATACAAGGTGCCCTATGTGGTGGAGATGCGTGATTATTGGACGCTGCTGAGTGATTATAATCTATTTGGCACCGCCATGCAACGAGGCTTTGCCCGCTTTTGGGAACGCCGCATCCTGCGCTCTGCCACAGGCATTGTAAGTGCCACGCGGGGCATAGCTACTGACCTGGCAAATGCCTTTGGAGCCGGATTGCAGGCAAAAAGCTTTGTGCTATACAATGGCCACGATGAAGAAGATTACCAGGATATTGTAGCAGATAAGCGCACAGATAACGGCTTTATCTTCAGCTATTTTGGCGCACTTTATGCCCGGCGCAGCCTGAAGAACTTCTATGCTGCCATAAAGGAACTTGCCGAAGCAGCAGCACTGCCGGTAAACACCGAGATAAGGCTGTATGGAAACTATAACCTTGAAGCCATGCAGGAGATTGCTGCCAGTGGTCTGCCTTGCGTAACGGAAACCGAATCCTCAACAATGGAAAACAGTGGCAAGCATCCCATTATCAGGCTAATATCCCCGCTGGGGCACAAAGAAGCTTTAATGCAGATGCAAAGCTCGGATGCTCTGCTTTTGGTGATTAACAGCAGCAGCCCTGGGGGAACGCTAACCAGCAAAGTATTTGAGTATCTGCGCATCGGCAAGCCAATTCTGGCTATGGTTCCAGCAAGGGGCGAGGTGGCAGATTTGCTAACTGAAAGCGGGCAACAATATAGCTGTGCAATGGAGTCCACATCCGGCATCAAAAGCTGTATAATCCGGCTAATATCCGAACGGAAAACTGCTTATTGCTATCCTGCTGCCAAATATAACCGCAAGGCTCAGATTGCCGATTTGTACCATTTCCTTTGCGGTTTGCCGGGTTTATCTGGGTAGTTTATCCCATCTTCCTTCAAACATTTGCCATTGCCCATCCACCTTTATCAGGGTGATGCTGCGCATCGAATTTCCGCTGTCATTACTCACCTTGTTTTGCCAGGCGGCATTTACGCGGTAGTTCGAGATTGCCAGATTTTCTGCAAAGCCAATCCACAGGAAGCTTTTGCCCTCTGCGGAAAGCCGGTCGGCAATGCGGATGCTGTTTTCTGAATCATGATTACCGATCAGGATAAGGCTATTTTGCTCCAGGCTGGCTTCGTCAAACATGGCAAGGATATCCTCGTCCGCAGCTTTCCAGGTACGGGGAAAGGCAGGAGCACTAATGGCGATATATAATGAATCATTTGCCTTGGGGTTTATCGCAGTGCTATAAAAACGGGTTTCACTGTCCGATACCCGATAGCCAAAATGCAGATATGCGTTATCGGCAGGGAACACACCCCGATATTTGCCTGCGCCCAAGCTATCGAAATTGTTTATCAGCGGATAGAAAGTTCCTTCCACGTAGCGGCAGATATTTAGCTGTTCTTCACCAATCTTTATGGGAATTCCGTATTCATCGCTTATCTGCAGGGTTAATTGGTAGGTGCGTGATTCTTCTTTGGTGCTGCGGTCTTCCCAGTGTAATGACTGCACATTCACATATTGCCAGTCGTCATCCACATGCACGGCAATCAGATTGGGGATGCGGGAAAATTCGGCGGCAAAGCCATTTGCCCGCAATACACTAACTGCGAAGATGCGATATTGCACGGGGCTGAGGCGTTTTTGCTGTGCTGCCACATTAAAGGGGATCAGTCCGCTAAGCGATTTCTCGGCATTAATGCGATATTTCTTTTTGATGCCCTTCAGCACGGTGATAATACCCTCTCTGCCGGATACATTATTGAACAATAACTTTTCTGGGTATAGCTGATAGTTTCCCCTGGCATCCTTATAGGGCACGGGTAGCTCTTCATAGAATACGCTGGGCGAAAAAAGGCTTAGCTGTTCCTCATCGGCAAGCTGCTCGCCGGAATATCGCTGCCAATGATGAAACACAGCTTCAAACTGCTGGGCACTTGCCTGCCACAACAACTTAGGATCCATATTCAGTAGCAGCTCCAGGAACTGTGGATATTGCTGGGTGCCGCAGCGCTCTACAAATTCCCAAAAGGCGGGATGATTTCCCCGGCAGGATTTGGCTACTTCATAGCTAAGGCTGTCTCCATAGGCTCGAGGGGAAGTGGCGGCAGCATCAATGGCTTCGTTCATTTGCCGCATTCTGTCTTTTTCCTGTTGCACAGCGGCCTTATAGGAATCCGGCGGGTTTCCCCATTGCATGGGATTGCCGGGATAACGCATAATCTGCCATCCACCTGCCAGATTATTGGGCGAGGTTATGGCTACCACATCTATTTGTTCGGCATCAGATGATGTTACGAATTCCAAGGCCTGTTCTCCCCTGGCATATATGGATATAAAGAATGCTCCTCTGCCTACGCTGAACATAAGCTGTCCTTTGGCATCGGTCTTTAGATAGGACAGCGCGCGCAGTGAACCCCAGTTAAACACCATGGGAACCACTGTTGCATCCGACACAGGCTTGCCGGAAGAGTCCTTTACCAATAGCTTAATGCTTCGGGTACGCTCTTTACTATAGTTGCGGGTGGAATTTATCAGAGTGTCGTATTTGCCTTTGGCGAGAATCTCGTCATTTTCGGAGGCAAGGCTGCCATCGGCGAGAATCAGCACGGTTTTGTCTATCATACCGCTAAACCAGGTCTGATTGGGAAACCAGGCAGCGTCCATGTCGCCCGTATAACACCATTCTCCATCCAGAAACACCTCTGCCCAGGCGTGGTTATTATCCATGTGTGCCCACCAGGGAGCAGATGCGGGGCGTGCGGGCAGCCCAACTGTGCGGGCAGCGGCAACCAGCAGGATTTGCATTTCTTCACAGCGTCCCAGCAGCGACTTTTGGGTAATATCCAGTGGGCTTTGGTCTCTGCCCGAGGTTTGTTGAAACTTTAATCGTGAAACGCACCACAGCGTTGTTGCCCGAAAGCGGTCGATATCGTTATCCGTACCGCGTAAAACGCTATTTAAGCCATCATCAAGCAAGGCTGTGCGATAGGGGGTGATAGCTTCGTCGGAAACGGTTTGTTTGGCGATGTAAGACAGAAAAAACTCTGAAGAATAGCGAAGCCCTTCTTTATCTAACAGCGCGGCAATGGCAGAGTAATTCGAGGCAATATCCTGCGGATTGGCAATGCTTAGGTTCGCGTTGCTTTCATAGGCAATTAGATATGCCATCAGGATGTCTGGCTTATCGTTCAGCAGCTTGTTAAGAGCCTTTTTGTTTGACGTGGGCAAAGCAGAGATATTCTGCCTGGCTTGTTTATAAAGCTGCTTATACAGGCTGGGATTGCCATTTTTACTAAGCTCTTTGGGCATGGCAAACAGGCTGCCCATGGCAATTATAATTGCTATTGATAACAGTAAGTTCTTCATTTCTCCACCATTTATATTCGGGTATTATGCAATACATCTGCATTGCAAAAACAAGCTTACCAATCCAGAATTGTCTCCGTCATATCTCCGGGTTCCATGCTACGCATCTGCTGCAGATTAAGCTCAAACAGGCAGAAATCCGGGTCGCTGGCTTCACGCCAGTAATCATAAATAAACTGAGCATAGTCAGCCACTTCTTTGCGGATTTGCGGTTCCTCCACCTTTCGCATGGTGCCGCTTCCGCGCAGGTAGCCTGTGCTTTCGCCGGAGGAGATAAGGAGGCAAAATTCGGCTTTGCAGTTATTATCCAGTTGCCTGGTTTTGCTATCCCCGCTACCGGTGGCAAAAAAGAAGCGTCCATCTTTTACTATCAGGGTCATAGGTCTAAGACGGGGTTGATCACCTTCGCAGGTGGCGAGCTGAACTGCCTGAGTCTTTTTTAGCCTGGCCAAAACTTTGTTTTTCATGGTTGTTCCTTTTACAGATGTTCACCTGTTGATACGCTGTAAAGTGGCAGAATTGTGTCAACAACTTCCTTGCCGAAGGCCAAACATCCATTCGGATTTAAAGAATTGCGGGGGAGTAGAGGGGTCGAGAGGGAGTTCTGGTGTTCTGGCGTGCTGAAGTAAATGATATTCGTGCTAATATGTGTGATTCGTGGGTAAATAAACTGGATTCCAGACTATATCTGGAATGATGTAGAAAGGGCTGGATTCCCGAACAAGTCGGGAACGACATAATAATGCTGGGGTGGCCATCTCCCGGTTGCCACAACGAGCAGATATCTTAAATACACAAGTGACTTAGTTTGATTATTCTGTCGTCCCCGAGGGACTCAATATGATTTTTCCTTGTACCTGAGGCTTAAGCCTCAGGCTATTATCTGCCGCTCTTGCAGAGCTTAAATGTCTCACCCATTCACCCATTTACCCATTCACCCATTTACCCACTAACCCACTAACCTGTTAACAAGTTAACCTGTTAACCTGTTAACCTGTTAACCTGCTAACCCCCTCTTTTGCTCTTTGTTAAATAATCTATTGTGTCGCCCCCAAGGTGCTTGGTTTGGTGGGTGCCTTGTACCTGAGGCTTACGCCTCAGGCTATTATCTGCCGCTCTTGCAGAGCTTAAATGTCTCACCCATTCACCCATTCACCCATTCACCCATTTATCCATAAACCCATTTACCCATAAACCCATTTACCCATAAACCCATTTACCCACTAACCCACTAACCCACTAACCTGTTAACCCGTTAACCTGCTAACCTGTTAACCCGTTAACCTGCTAACCTGCTAACCTGTTAACTCGGTAACTCATCCAACGTCTAACCCTATTTTTGGGTGGAGTTATATACAACCAGTTTGTTGCGTCCCGTGTTTTTTGCCTCGTATAGGGCTTTATCGGCATGGGTGATGTATTTATTAAGGTCGCTTTGATGAGGGTCTTGGGTGTGATCGCAAGAAATACCAATGCTAACGGTTACCGGTATCACTTGCCCCCGGTAAACAAAGCTGTGATGGGCAATCTTTTTGCGTAAGTCATCCATTATCGTGCAGCTACGTTCCAGTTCGGAATCAAATAGAATAACCAGAAATTCTTCACCGCCATAACGGATGATGATGTCACTCTTGCGAAATTCTTCGCTGATTAGGCGGGCAAGCTCTTTTAACACATAGTCTCCGGCAACATGGCCGTAAGTGTCGTTGGTTAGCTTAAAGAAATCGATGTCGATCATACTGAAGCACACAGGAACCTTGTGTCTGGCAGCCAAAACCACCATCTGAAACAGGTTGTTTTCCAGATAACGTCGATTGCGCAGTCCGGTCAGGCTATCGGTTAAAGACAGCTCACCCACCTTTTCATATAGCTCTTCGATTTTGTTATAATCAGCTTGCAGACTTTCTACATAGGCGTTGTTTTGCATGCTAACCTGATTGCTTAGCTCATGGATGCGATGGTCTAGATAGTTCATGGCAGAGATATATTCTGTTGGGCTAAGCATGCCGCGCATGAACTTACTAAGAGAGAGCAGGCGTTCCCAGCACTTGTGCAGAAAATAGTTTGAATACTGGTAGTTCTTTATGGATTCCTTAAAGTGCGATTGGACGCCGCTGTTGTAGTTACCCGCAAAGAAATAGAGCACTTGAAGCTGCTGCACATTTAGAATTGAGGCGGGGTATTTTATCAGTTTCTTTTGATAGTTCATCTTTTCTGAGGGGGGAACCAGCCTGTCTTCCAGCGAGAACATCTCAAAAAGGGCAACGGCGCTGTTCAGGCTCTTGTGATCGGTGCAGCTTTCATACACCCGCATTAGCAAGGCTTTCTTAATCACTGTCTGGCGGTGCCAGTTAATAGCCAATATCCAGCGCAGGATAAAGTTTACCGCACTTTCGGGGCTGTCCACTTCGTAGCATTGAACTATCATTAATAGCCGCATCTTGATAAGCTGCTTCATTTTACCATCGTGCCTCAAGATACGGGCTTTGCTGAGGTTAAATAGCACCCACAGTTGGTCGTGATGAACCGATACTACTGGTTCCAATTCTGTATAAAGGTGTTTGGCGTTATCAAAGTCCTGGTTTTCAGTAAGGATATACAGCAATTGGAGTTTATTGTAGAGGTTTATAATCTCGGGGCTGGCATCCACAACCTGTTGCAGGTTGCTAACCAGGTCTTGATAGTAGGGTGATTCCTGCGTGATGGGCGAGTGATTTATAAGCCCGAGGAAATGGTATAACACACTTTTGTGGACACACTTAACCCTTAGGAAGTAGTTTAGCATATAGTCAATTATCAAGCCGCTATATTCGCATAAGTGGTTGCTATTGTTATCCAATGCCCCGCCTTGCTCGATTTTGGCAATGATGGCATCGGCTACTTCGGGGCGACTGACATCGTCGCTGGAAAGAAGGCTTTCTACTAAGGACTTCATTTCTTCACGCACCGCTGGGTCTATGGAAGTGAAACCGGCGATTTGGAAGCTATGAAGATTGTGCATCATTTCTTGTCCGGTGCTTCCTCTTTGGCGGGGACAAAGCGGAACACTGTTTCATCGGGTTTAGTGAGGCCAAATTTTTCGCGTGCAGCCTTTTCGGCTGACTCAGGATCAGTTTTCAGGCGGAGGTTTTCCTGAGCAAGACTATCGTTAACTGCTTTGAGGTGCGTGGTTTCCTTTTCCAGGAGTTCCACCTTGCGTTGCAGCTTCCAGGTGTTAAAAAAGCTGTTTCCCCCTAAGAGCAAAATCCATAGAGCCAATAGGGATACAACAGACCAAAAGGCTATGCGAACGCTTTTTGGGGCAGCTTGTTTTCGGGTTTTCATCTCATTACCAACTTTGCCAGAGGCGATTTTTGGATGTCTATTGCCTGATGCGGACATAGCTCATGGCAACACATACACTTAATGCAATTATGCTTATGCACGAAGGGTAGCTCGGGAGGTGTCCAGGAGATGGCACCAACCGGACAGCTCTTTACGCAAACCCCGCATTTTTCACAACGCTCGCTTACTTGCGGATGGTAGCTGAAAAGGGCTCTGAATGCTCTCTGCATGATGGGCGGAACGTATTTCAAGGTTTCTTTGCGCATCTTTACCACGGCGATATTGGCATTGGGGATGTGGTAATGCTTAAAGCTGGTGGGAATAGCAATGCGGGAGGGCAGGATGCCATCCATCTGAAGTGCGGCACTCATATAGGGAACATCATTCAGCTTGAAGCCCATCATCCTGGTAGCGGTGAAGTCCAGCGCTGGAATAGACGAGGAACCCAGGAACAAGCCGAAAGGCTTTGGTGTACCCGCTGCCGGGCCTGCACCATCCATGCCTACAATGCCATCCAGGAAGCTATATGAAATCCTGTTTCTGGTTAGGGCATACAGAGAAAGCAGCAGTTCGGAAAAGCTGTTAGTTTCCGGGTATTGGCGATGGTATTCGCTTTTAATCATTCCCGGAACAAGTCCATACAGGTTTTTAAGTGCTCCGGTGAAGGCGGTTAAGCTGTGGGTCTTGTATTTGGCTACGTTTATCACAATTCCGCACTGCCAAAATACCTCCGAGATTTTTACCGGTATCCCGCGGTAAGTTAGTTCGCGAAAGCCATGGGTAGATAGGTTCACCAGCTTAATGGGATACCGTTCGGCAAGCTCAGAAAAGCCACAGGTTTGCCAAACCTTTTCTACATTAACCGTGCCGCCGGGGCTATCGCCCAGCCAAACTTCTTTGCCGCGGTCGAGAAAGTAGCGGATAATGGCTTCCAAAACAACCGGATGGGCGGTTACAGCGCGGTCGGGGGCATACGCACCCAGCGCATTAGGCTTTATTAACACACGCTTACAGCGGTTTAACCTGCCAATTTTGCCGGCTTTTAGATATGCTGCCACCGCTTCTTCAAGCTGGGGAAGATCATAGCTTTCTATGCGTCTTATTTGTACCGAAGGCTTATTCATCGAACTTCAAAAACTTTCTGTTCTTGATGCTGTTAAGATAAAAACTGGTGGAGAAGCTGAACTGGGTGTGGTTTGCTTCCCCGCCCACCTCTTGCATCAGGGCAAGATTAATGGAGCCATAGCGATAAAAATAGCTATAGCCACCGGTAAGAAAGTGTTGGGTGTTGGGTTCTATCTTTAGATAGTCTTTAACCGGCCCCCACCAAAAGCTGGATTGCGGGGTTGCTTCGGTATTATAGGGAAGGCGGAAAGTGCCGTGAAATACCTCGGGAGAATAAATGTAGCCAAGGCGGTAAACATTTTTCCCTAAGTCTTTCTCGAATCCGGCTTTAAAGGTAAGTTTATCATCAAAGTGGCTGCATATCTTGCTGAATTGCTCAAATTCCGCATCAAACATATAGGTGTTTTCGCCGTTCTTAATGTTTATCCCCGCGCTTGCCCAGGCAGGCAGGACAACCTTGTAATCCGCATAAGTTAAATCCCAGTTGAAGCTGGTTTCCGGCATTACACTAAGGCCAAAGCGAAACTTTGGAGCATCATAGATAATTCCGGGCTGCACCCGCAGGGCATAGCGATTGCTGCGTAGCCTGTTCCATGAGTGCATAAAGACGGGATCATCCAGCATGTGAACTTGATTGTGAAGGTTTAAGCCGAGGTGCCAGTTTTCGGTATGATAACTTGCGTTGGCGGTAAACTGCGCAAGGTAATAGCTGGGATAGCGTTGCACCAGGTCTGCACCCATATTCACCCACATGGAAAAGTCGTCCAGATAAATAGCTTTGGGCAGCGAATAGACAAGTGCTGCGCTTAATTTATCGCTAAGACGGCCATTAACGGTAATCATGCCGAAGGGTACTCGTGAACTATGTTCGGCAGCGTTAGGATATCCTACGGCATTAACCGGGGGTTTCAGGTCTATCTCCACGCTAAGCTGCAAAGAATCCGGCAGCAGAGAGGCGGGATTAAGGTTTATACCCGATACATCACCCAGATAAGCAGCTCCGGTATAGCCTTTTCCGGCGGCTGTTACACCGGGATAGTTTCGGGAAAAGCTGTCATAAAAGGGATTCATGTATTGCGGCATCACCAAGGATAGCGTATCCGCGCTTTGAGCACTGATAAAGCCGATGGAAACGACAAGCAGAAGACATATTATAAAGCAGCGTTTCATGAGTTACACTCCGCTTATTCTATACTAAAGGTTTGGCTTCTATCTTTGCCTACCGATACTATCTTGATGGGTACATTTAGCAAATCGGTTATGGCATCGAGGTAGTTAAGAGCAGTTTTTGGCAGTTCATTAAGGCTGCTAACGTGGCTGATATCTTCTTCCCAACCATCAAATTCAGCATAAATTGGCTGCACCTGTTCCATCTCCAAGGGGTGGGCAAGGAACTGCATGGTTTCTTTGCCCATATAGCTATATGCGGTGCAGATCTTTACTTTTTCCAGGCCACTCAGCACGTCCAAACAGGTTAGAGCCATGCTGCTTATGTCGTTGATGCGGGCAGAATATGAAGCTGCCACAGCATCGAACCAGCCAATGCGGCGGGGTCTGCCGGTGGTGCTGCCAAATTCATTGCCGATAGTGCGGATTCTGTTGCCAATTTCGTCGTGCAACTCAGTAGGGAATGGGCCTTCACCAACGCGGGTGCAATAAGCCTTATACACGCCAATAATGCTATCCAGTTTACGGCATGAGTATCCGGTGCCAATGCCAAGAGCATCGGTCATTACCCGGGATGAGGTTACATAAGGGTAGCTGCCATAGCTTAGGTCTAACAGCGCACCTTGCGCTCCCTCAAACAGGATGCGTTTACCTTGCACTCCGGCTTTGCTAAGGATGCTTTCCACATCGTCCACATAGGGTTCCAATATCTCCCAGGCCTTGTTCAGACTAAGCATCTGCTCGTTTAAGGCACTGTCGTTGATGGCTATTTGATGGTAGGCATACAGCTCTTGCAGGCGTTGACGCAGATACTCCGGATATGCCATGTCGATGATGCGCAGTCCGAAACGGGCGGTTATATCGCTATATGCAGGGCCAATGCCACGCTTGGTGGTGCCAATCTTGCTGCCAGCCAGGCGCAATTCGCTTTGTTCATCCAGCATTTTGTGCAGAGGCAAAACCAAGCCGGCGCGCTTGTCTATCACAATTCTTCCGGCAAGGTGCAATCCCCCCGATTCCAAAAGCGTTACTTCTTCTATCAGGGCAATGGGATCGATTACCACTCCGCTGCCAATAAGGCATTTGGCATTCGGATACAAGATGCCCGATGGGATGCTGTGAAACACATATTTCCTGCCATCGGTTACGATGGTGTGACCGGCGTTGTTGCCGCCCTGAAAGCGGACTACATAATCGGCATCACCGCCTATGTAATCTACTATTTTGGCTTTGGCTTCGTCGCCCCACATACATCCTAAGACCAAGATTGAGCTCATTTTAATACTCCAGTTTGTACTGAGTTTCACACAAAGTATAAATCCCATTCTGTCAATGGAAATCTGAGCATGCTCACATCCCACCGTATTTCAATCAGTGATTAGCTTGTTAGTTTGCTTAGAGCTATTTCACTTATTGCTACAGGTGTTGGTATTCATTGTGGAGCTAAAGCATGCGCTTGTAGATATACATAAGATCATTGCATAATCTGGAACGCCGAATTTATTCGGCTGGAATAATCAGATTTATCTGGTTAGCAGATGATAATGTAATCCAAAAAAAGTCATTTATTTAGCCTTAATACCGAATAAATCCGTTGCTCCAACTGGCTGTAGCCCGTTTTCTATTTATGTGCAATGGTCTCTATAGCAAATGCCATAAAGATAAGGATTCTCAAGCATATTGGGAAGATACAGACTTTATGAAGTTGGTTGAGTAGCATGCCGTTGGCTGTGATTATCCCCAATAGACTTGAGCGCTATATAGCCTAAATGTAGTTTTACTTACCAAGCTCCCTCGGGAGCGAAAGATATTAGCCTGAGGTGTAAACCTCAGGTATGGGATGATAAATAGTTTTTACAATGTTTCCCTCTGCCACCGTGCTTGCTGACTGAAGAGGCTTCGAAGAGGGTTTCATCGGGACTTGAACGGGCAAAAGCCCGATGATCCCCCGATGAACTCCGCTTCGGTTCCCCTGTGACGGGCAGAGAAGCTGTAACCAAGCATCAACAAACTAGTTATTCCCCAAGATTATAGTCTATTGATATCTTTCCTGATTTATTATTGGACAGGAGGTTGGGTTTTCAGTTTGGTATAAATGAAGTGAACTGAAAAAGACTAATACTGGTGCTTCATATCAACTTCCAACCATAGTTGCAATAAGGGACATGGTGCGAAGTATAACATATTGCTATACCCTGTTTGAAAAACGGGGGAGATATGAGTTTACCCGAAAAAAGCATTGACAGAAATCAATTCAATAAAGAAAATTGAGAGCGAGTGTAAGATCAATCACAATAAGACATTTAGACCCCATAAATATGTAAAAGGAGTCCTTATGCCGGTTTTACCGATCTTGTGGTATATTGCGCCGCTGGGTGCTTTATTAGCCTTGATTTCAGCCTATTATTTCTATACAAATGTCCGTCGTCAGAATGCGGGTAATGCCCGAATGCAGGAGATTGCAGGCTATGTGCGTGAAGGTGCATACGCTTATCTATATCAACAGAACAAGGGAATTGCCATCTTTTTTGCTGCGGTGTTGCTAATTTTCCTCTTTTTAGCTCATTACTTAAAAGTGCTCGATCCCATGATCCCCTGGGGCTTCCTTTCCGGGGGCATAATGAGTGGATTGGCAGGCTTTATCGGTATGAATACTGCCACCATGGCATCCAGCAGAACCGCACAAGCTTGCTCCGAGAGCTTGGATAAAGGCCTTAAGGTTGCCTTCCGTGCCGGAGGCGTGATGGGCTTGGTAGTTGTGGGACTGGCATTGTGGGATATTTCAGCTTGGTTTTATATCCTAAACTGGATGGGCTATAGCTTAGAGAAGATAGCTGTTGTAATGCTTTCTTTTGGTATGGGCGCATCAACTCAAGCCTTGTTTGCACGTTTGGGGGGAGGTATTTATACCAAAGCGGCCGACGTGGGAGCGGATTTGGTGGGCAAGGTGGAAGCCGATATTCCGGAAGATGATCCCCGCAATCCTGCCACCATTGCCGATAACGTTGGCGACAATGTTGGTGACGTAGCGGGAATGGGTGCCGACCTCTATGAAAGCTATGCCGGCTCAATTCTTGCCACGGCAGCTTTGGGCATGAGCGCAGTATTGCAGATATCATCCAGCTTACCGGAGATAAAGTCATATTTGCTCAATTTCATATCTGCACCGCTAATCCTGGCGGGTGTGGGAGCACTGCTCTCCATTATCGGTATCTTTATAGTTTCCACCAAGGAAGGCGCAAAGATGAAAGACCTGATGTTTGCGCTTAATAAAAGTGTGTATGCCAGCTCGGTGCTTATTGCCATTGCCTCGTTCTTTGTGTGCAAAGCATTGCTGCCCGCGCAGTTTTATTTTGGGATATTCCTTTCCTCTGTGGTAGGCTTGGTTGCCGGAATACTAATAGGACAGGTAACAGAGCTGTGGACATCACATAGCTATAAAGCAACGCAAAACATAGCAACACAGGGAGAATACGGCTCGGCAACGGTAATCCTGGAAGGAATAAGCGTGGGAATGCTTTCCACTGCTGCCCCGGTAATAATAATAGTTTTAGGCATCATTGCCGCATTCACCCTCAGCGGAGGTTTCCGCTTTGTGGAGCTTGGGCTGTATGGCATTGGCTTTGGTGCGGTTGGCATGCTGGCTACTTTGGGCGTAACCCTGGCAATGGATGCCTTTGGCCCAATAGCTGATAATGCCGGTGGTAATGCACAAATGGCACACCTTCCCAAGGAAGTGCGCGAGCGAACAGACAGCCTGGATGCGGTTGGCAATACCACTGCTGCCATAGGCAAGGGATTCGCCATTGGTAGCGCGGCATTAACTGCCATGGCTTTACTGGCAGCATACCTGGAGAAAGTGCGCGACGCCTTTATTATGCTGGGGAATAAGCTGGGTGAAACTCAGTTTTTGGAGATTAGCTACGGTAGCCATGTAGAAAAGATTGAGGCTACCAAAGCTGGATTGGGCAACTTTATAGAATACTATCAGATAAACCCGCTTAACCCGAAGTTCCTATTGGGCATCTTCGTTGGTGCCATGGTTACCTATGTGTTTTCTGCCTTAACAATTAAAGCTGTGGGACGCGCTGCCGGTAAGATGGTAAAAGAAGTGCGCCGCCAATTCACCACTATACCTGGAATCTTGCAGGGGACAGCTAAACCGGATTATGCCAGATGTGTGCGTATTTCTACCATTGGTGCACAGCAGGAGATGATTCTTCCTGCCATCATTGGAATTGTTAGCCCCATTGTGGTCGGATTGCTGTTTGGCGTGGCAGGTGTATTAGGCTTGCTGATTGGTGGCTTAACCACCGGATTTGTAACCGCAGTTATGATGAATAACGCAGGTAGCGCCTGGGACAATGCCAAGAAATATGTGGAAACAGGTAAGCTGGGTGGACCAGGCTCACCCATCCATAAGGCAACCATAGTTGGTGACACCGTTGGCGATCCATTTAAGGACACTGCTGGCCCATGCATAAACATTCTGATAAAGCTGATGAGCATGGTATCGATTGTGTTTGGTGGTTTCATTGTGGCATATTCACCTCGCATCGAGGCTATCTACACACCCAAAAGAGAAAGCCGCCCCGCCGTGGAAATGGTTCAGCCTGCCGATAGCATTAGCACCAATCTAGAAGCCACAAGCGTAGAGAAACAAATGGACTAAGCTACGGCTATTAGATATTGGCTATAAAAGAATAACCGCCATCGCTTTCACGGTGGCGGTTTTTATATCTTTAACAGATTGCGTGCAACCTATTTGTGTTTATGACGATTCTTCCGCAGACGTTTTTTCCGCTTGTGGGTGGCGATTTTATGACGTTTCTTCTTCTTTCCGCACGGCATAATATCAGCTCTTACTTCTTGGTATTAACGTCAACAACGTTACCCTTGAACTCACGGGAAAACTTGAAGGTGGGGACGGTTCTTTCCGGTACTGGAACTTTCTCGTCAGTTTTGGGATTGCGGCCTACGCGGGGTTTGCGGGTTTTAAGCTTAAAGGTGCCAAAGCCACGGATTTCGATGTGGCTGCCTTTAGCCAAACTGTCTTTGATGGACTGCAGAAGGGCGTCCACGACGACGGCGACGTCTTTGCGGATGATTCCGGTGTTTTCCGAAATGATCTTTACTAAATCGGCTTTTGTCATTTTGATACTCCTTAAATAACTCTTTGTCTATATAGCTAAGCTGAATTGCATCGGCTAATAAGATACTCAGGAATAAAATCTTAGGATTTATGTCAAGGAAAAAAACAGCCACAGAGCTCAGATTGCACCCAAATTGCTTTACCAGAAAGCATTAACGGCTATTTGTCAGAGGCAATCAAGGGAAGCGAATGTTTCACAAGCTACAGTAATATCAAGCAAATGGAGGCTTAATAGTAATGCCGAAAAAACATCATTTTTTAAGCCACTTTTTTTCCTGGCTACGTTTTTGCTGATCATGGCTGGATTATTGCATATAAATAACCGCAATCGTATAGTTGCGCTCAATTGTTCAAGGAGATATGCTAATGAAGGTGGCGTTAATAGTTATATTTTTGTGCTTGCTTGCCGGGGGCTTTTGCATGGTTATACCGCTTTCCAATACACCTGTGCTAACTGATTCGAACATGATCTCTTCATTTGTGCGGTGTGAGCCGGACGACCAGCTTCCCGAAACCTTACAGACCAAATGCTGGTTGTGGCAAGAGGAAGACTTCCTTGTTGCCCATTTTGAGTGTGAGACAGATTCCAGCTTTTACATTGGATCGCTAACTGTGCGTGATCAAGGGCAACAGCAAGACTTTGTTCGAGTGCAATTGATCACCATTCCTGATGCCTATTTCGCTTACTACTATTCTGCTACTCCAACCGGGAGTTTGTATGATGCTGTGCGCAATCAAGACCTTGCTATCGATACCCGCTGGAACAGCAAATATGCCTATGAAAGCCACATTGAAGATAAGCTATGGACTGTAACCATGCGCATACCATTGGGAGAATTACGATTCAAACATGATCTGCCATATAACTGGAAGATTATTGTGTCCCGCTACCATTTCAAAGATGAAACCATGTTTAGCCATCCTTACTCCCACACCGATATGAAGAAAGATTATTTTCTCAAAGCGCAAGACATCACCTTAAGCCGCAAGGTGAAACGCAGCATGAACTTCTCGTTCAGGCCTTACCTGGTTCGCAGTTATGATTTATTGGAGAAAACCAGCAGCTTTGATCCCGACAATATCGGCATGGATATAGCTTTTGATCCCACTCAGCGCATCCGCATAAAGCTTAGTGTAAATCCAGACTACTCGGATATTCCTCCCGATGATGCGGCAGATAACTACAATAGCAAATATCCCCCCTGGTTATCAGAAAACAGGTTTTTCTTTACCGAAGACCTGGACGTTTTTGGCTCAGATTCTGACACTTTTTACTCGCGCAACATTGCCAAACCGCAGCTTGCCTTCAAGGTAACCGGAAACACCAATTCTGTAAACTGGGGGCTGTTAGGAGCGATAGACAAAGAAATGCGAGATGACGGCATGGTGATTAATTCCGACGACTACTTCCAGGTAGTATCCATAAAGCCATCCTGGCGAAAGCTAAGGTTTAATAATTCTATTCTCAGCCGGATAAACGAAGGTTATTACAACCATGTTTACGAAGGCAGCCTGAACAAACTGATAGGTGATAGCTTTTCCCTTGGAGCATCTCTGATAACCAGCATAAACAAAGACGCTTCCATGAAGGAAGCAAATGACGGTTATCAGTGGTCTGCATATATCTCTGCCTATCCTGGGGATTGGAACGCTTCGATAACAGCCGGTAAATGCAGTGATGATGTGGTAATAGACATGGGCTATCCCTTCCAGCCCGACTTTAATACTGGCAACTGGAATTGTGGCTATAGCTCTCCCATGCTACCGGGAAAGATCAAGTATTTCGGTGCCAGCTATTGGGGAGATTACTTCAAGTACTATCCTGACACCAATCCCATTGATGAGATCAGTCAGGGAGCCAATGCATATATTACTCTAAACAATAAACTGTCACTAAATGTGAACCTGAACTATGGCACGGCTTTGGATTTAGCTGATGTGAAGCATGATACCTATAGCACAAATACCAACCTTTCCTATGATAGATGGGATGCTTTGGGATTATCGTGCAGCTATTCTTTTGGTAATACCGTAGTTTATCAGTTGTATGATACATATAATACTCAACGCCTGAGCATTAGCCTTTGGGGGCAAGGCTCGCAACAGCTTTACTATGAAGGCAGCCTAAGCCTCCGGCATTACAGCTACGATAAAGTGAGCACAGTGAATGGTCACGTAGTGACAATGGATAACAGCTATGCTCTGGTAAATACAGATGTTGTTTACACTCAAAGCAGTCATCTGCAATTAAGGGCTGCTCTAAGCTATCATAATAACGAATCCGGCGGTGCTTTTGGCGATCTGGGCTATCATGCCAATCTGCGCTACGAGTTCAAACCAGAATGCTTCATCTATGCCGGAATGCAAAACAACCAGTATCAAGACGAGAAATCAACCCTCAGCAATCCTCTTGGGAACTTTAGAAAATATGGCAGCACTGCTTATGTAAAGCTTGCTGTTGCCATATAGCCTATGGATGTCTGGAGCCAATAAGTAGATTGCGCTTGACTAAATAGCTATGTTTCAGCAGGTTTGTAAAAGCATACTTTCCACACAGAGGTGAATATGAAAACCATAGCTATTATCAGCTTACTTATTATCGCTATCGCCAGCATCGGCTGCACTGAGTTTAAGAAAGAAACCAAAGATATAATAGAATTCATAAAGGGCGATGAAGCGGTTAAGGTGAATGGCGTAATACTTAAACACCAGACAACAGATAGCCTTGCCGTGGCTTATGAAGAAGAAGCCTTTGCTCTTAGTCTGAATTCCGCGGATATAAACCTTCAGGCACATAAAACCAAACAGGCATTCCTAAAGGTTACATACTGGGAATTCGCGCCCGGTGATGCCGAGCTAAGCCTCGATGGCGTTAGCATTAAGCTATTTTCAAAATCCAATAATCCAACTTACATCAGCAAGGTGGAAGGCAGCCTTCCCGAAGCTATAGCCTTGTCGCTGGCATCAGTTAGTGGCAACGTAAGCGTTTTGGACTTTGCAGGAAACAAGGAAATAGAGGTTAAAAGCATCAGTGGGGAGCTTAGCCTGCAGAACACCAGTGCGGCTTCCCTTATCCTGGAAACGGTTTCGGGCGACATTACGGCGGATAAACTAAAGATTGCCGATGGCATATACGTCAACAGCACCAGCGGAGAGATCAGCATTACCGCCTCTGAGGCAAAGAAACTTTCTGCCAACACCGTTTCGGGAGACATTATAATAAGCTCCGGCTCTTATGACAGCACCGAGGCAAACAGCACCTCCGGCAACATAGACATCCAAAGCTCAAAGATTGCCAGCAAGCAGCTTTCGTCTGTTTCGGGAAAGATTACTCAGAGCAATTAGGACAAGCCACAAGCAGATTTCGCTTGACAATATATCCCCTCTTTCGGCATTGAAGGAAGCGCAAAGTGCGCACATAAGGAACATGTAAATGAAAGAAGGCTTCATCCCAAAGAACGATTTCCGCTCCATCTTCTTTTCCGATAAGGCAGAGGAATGCAGCAACGAGATAAAATCACTGTTTTTGAACCATTTGGAATACTCGCTGATAAAGGACACCACCACCGTAAAGCCCTGGGACGTGTATTACGCCCTGGCACTCAGCTTGCGCGACAGGCTGATAGAGCGTTGGCTACGCACCCAATATGAATATCGCAAGCAAGACGTAAAAAAGGTGTATTACCTCTCTATGGAGTTCTTAATCGGCAGGCTTTTGGGCAACAGCCTTAGCAGCTTGCAGGTTTATGACGAAAGCTACGATATGCTAAAGGAAATGGGCTATGCCCTGGAAGACATAGCCGAGCTTGAGCCGGATATGGGCTTGGGTAATGGCGGCCTTGGCAGGCTGGCAGCATGCTTCATGGATTCTCTTGCCACGCAGGCATATCCCGCTTATGGCTATGGTATCCGCTACGAATTTGGCATCTTTAAGCAGTCTATAGTGCAGGGTTATCAGGTGGAAGAGCCCGATCACTGGCTAAAAAACGGCTGCCCCTGGGAGATTTGCCGTCCCGAAATTAACTACCGGGTTCGCTTTGGCGGCAAGGTTATACACGAAGAACAGCCCGATGGCAGGGTTAATCACCGATGGGTGGACACAGAAGACGTTATGGCTGTAGCTTGGGACATCCCTGTTCCCGGCTATCAGATAGATAATGTGAATAATCTCAGGCTGTGGCAAGCCACTGCCACCGATGAATTTGACTTCGATTACTTTAATAGCGGCGACTATGTGAAGGCTGTGGAGAAAAAGAATATCTCCGAAAACATCTCCAAAGTGCTGTATCCCAACGACAACGTTCACTTGGGACGCGTGCTGCGCCTAAAGCAGGAATACTTCTTCATCAGCGCAACCCTGCAAGACATCTTTGCCAATTGGAAACGTGATCACGACAGCTTTGCCGAGCTTGCGGACAAAGTAGCCATTCAGCTTAATGACACCCATCCTGCCCTTGCCATTCCCGAGATGCTGCGCATTTTGGTGGATGAAGAACGCCTTAGCTTCGAATCCGCCTGGGACATTACCCGCAAATGCTTTTCTTACACGAACCACACTGTGCTTCCCGAGGCATTGGAAAAGTGGAGTGTTAGCCTCTTTGAAGAGCTGCTTCCGCGCCATCTGATGCTTATATATCAAATAAATAACCTCGTGCTGGCAGAGGTTAGCAGGCTATATCCGGGTAACATAGTAAAGATGCGCAATATGTCTATAATCGAAGAATCCAAAGAGAAATGCCTGCGCATGGCTCAGCTTGCCGTGCATGGCTCACATACGGTTAATGGCGTTGCTGCCCTGCATACTCAGATTATAAAAGAACGCATCTTCCCCGATATGTATGAAATGAATCCCGATAAGTTCCAGAATAAAACCAATGGCATAACCCCACGCTTGTGGCTGCATACCTGCAATCCGCTGCTTTCCGGGCTGATAACCGAGCACATCGGCAATGCCTGGGTGCGCAATCTGGAATACATAAAAGGCATAGAAAACTACATTGATGATGCCGACTTCCGTGCTTCCTTCTTCGAGATAAAGGGAATAAACAAGAAAGCTCTCAGCAAGCATATTTATCGCGAAACGGGTATTCGCACCCGCGTGGACAGCATCTTCGACGTGCAGATAAAACGCCTGCATGAATACAAGCGACAGCTCTTAAATGTGCTGGGCACCATTGCCCGCTATCAGCGCATAAAAGCCAATCCCGATGGTGACTATGTTCCTCGCACCGTTATCTTTGCCGGCAAGGCTGCTCCCGGCTATTTCCTTGCCAAAAGGCTAATTAAGCTGATAAACAACCTTGGTGAAGTGGTGAATAAAGACCCGGACATCCGCGACAGACTGAAGGTGGTGTTTTTGCCCAATTACACCGTTTCCCTCGCGGAAAAGATTATCCCCGCTGCCGACCTCTCGGAGCAGATATCCACAGCAGGCTATGAAGCCAGCGGCACGGGTAACATGAAGTTTGCCCTTAATGGCGCATTAACCCTGGGCACCATGGACGGAGCTAACGTAGAGATGGCAGAAGAGATTGGCGAAGAGAATATGTTTATCTTTGGCATGAATGCCGATGAAGTGCAAGAGCTAAAGCACAATGGCTATGAACCCCGAGCATACTACGAAAGCGATCCTGAGCTAAAACGGGTGGTGGATTCACTAATTGACGGCAGCTTTGACGATGGTGAAAAAGACGTATTCCTGCCCATTTGGCTTTCCCTGGTGGAAGAAGGCGACACCTACTGTCACCTGGCTGATTTCCGCAGCTTCCTGCAGGCTTCCATGAAGGTAGACGAGCTATACCTGCAGCGCGACGAATGGATAAAGAAAGCCATTATAAACATCGCCCGCATCGGCAAGTTTTCCAGCGACCGCGCCATAAATGAATACGCCCGTGATATCTGGAACATAAAACCGGTGCAACTGGACTTCCGTTGATATGACACTGCGGCTGTGGTGCAGGTTTTGCCTGTTTGGATGCTTGTTAATCCTATTGTGTTACCCGCTATCCGCAGCTATTGT
The DNA here is from genome assembly GCA_938009275.1 of uncultured bacterium. Lineage (GTDB taxonomy): Bacteria > Cloacimonadota > Cloacimonadia > Cloacimonadales > Cloacimonadaceae > Cloacimonas. Next base: position 74,327 of record CALLHY010000003.1, on the reverse strand, counting down.
AATAAACGAAGTTTACTACGACCATCCCGGCACCGACACCGGCTACGAATGGATTGAGCTGTATAACAACGGCACCGAAAACGTGCAACTGGAAGGCGCAAAGATTCAGGCTGCCGGTTCTGTGTGGACAGATAAATTCACCTTTCCTGCCTTCGTGCTGCGTCCTGGCAGATACCTGCTGATTGGCGAAGCACAGGTGCCGAACACCCAGTTTACCGCTGAACTGCGCTTCGAAAATGGCGACACTGCAACCGATGGAGTACGCTATGTAAGCCCCGACGGACTTTATACCGACACCGTGCTATACCATCCCAATAACCTTAATGGCCTCACGGACGACAACGGCGTCATTGCCACTTCCATGGCTCCCGATGTATCAGCAGGAAGCTCATTGGCACGCGTGGCAAATGGAGTGGATAGCAACCTCTGTGCCCAGGACTTTTGTGCGGAAAACAGCCCCAGTCCCGGCCTTCCCAATCCTCATAGCTGCGACTATGCCCTGCTGTATCCATCACTTAGCTACGCCAACGGCATTGCCGAGATAAGCCTGTGGATAAAGAACAAAAGCAGCATTAGCCCCCTGATCCCCGCAGAGCTGAAGGTATCCCAATCCGGCGAAGCAATTTACCAGATGGACATTTCCCCTATAGCTGCCCAAGACTCGCTAATGGTAGATATCCAGCTTGTGTGCGCCGCACTGCCACTGCTAATAGAGCTTAGCTTGATTGGTGACCCCAATACAACGAACAACAGCCTTAGCTTATCTCTTGGCGGCAGCACGACCAATAGCCTGAATATAAATGAATTTATGGCATATCCCGCCAGCGGAAATCAGGAATGGATAGAGCTATATTCCCCCGGCAATGCTGGCACAAAGGGGCTAAGCGAGTATAAGATAACTGATTCCTCAGATGGCAATATCCGCTTTTCCCTGCCTGCCACAGCGGGCTATTATGTGGTGTGCCGGGATACCTCGGCTTTGCTTATAAGATACCCGGATTGCCCACCCCAAAGCCTTGTTTATGCCTCCAGCTGGACATATCTGAACAATGATGGTGATTACCTGGTTTTGCGCGCTGCGGAAACTCTTATCGACTCCGTTGCCTATGTGAATAATGAAGCCATCCGTGGGGTTTCCCGCGAACGCTATCTGGATTCCAGCAACGAAGTTATGTGGCAAAACTGCCATTACAGCATTGGCGGAAGCCCGGGACGGGCAAATAGCACAGCAGCACAAATAGAGCTCCCCGATATTGGCAGCATCAGCATCCAAGGCAGCCCCTGCAAGATAAGCCTCGGCGAAAGCATCCGCATCACTTACAACCTGCAAGCAGCTTCCAACCGTATCTCCTGCAAAATCTTCGATCTGCGCGGGGAAAAGATACGCACCCTGGCAGACAACACTCTGGGCACCAACAGCGGTGTGCTGTATTGGGATGGACGCAAACAGGACGGCAGCCTTGCTCCAAGAGGGCTATACTACATTGTTTGGGAGTCCAACGCCCAGAGCGGTGGGCAAAAAATGCGTAAACAGCTATCGGCGGTTATAAGCCGATAAGGCTACATCTCACAACTCACATCTCAGCTTATTCCACCCCTTCACTTTAGGCAGCAAGCCTGCTTCCTCTGCCATATTTATGGAAATGCAGGGTAGCTGTTGGGCGAGTATCTCATATGCTTAGGGGGCTCAGGTATGCCGGGGGTGCTTTTTGCTCATAGTTGGCAAGGTTATGGACTTTGTTGTATCTCCAAGCCCGGCAGGACGACATGAAATTCAGCAGCCCAATTCCAGTTTGGTAGGCTGTATCTCCAAGCCCGGCAGGGCGACATAGTATAGCGATGGGTTCGTAGTGCCGCAGGCACTTAAGACCCTCGTATCGTAGCCCCTCACATAAAAGCCCTTTAGGGCGACACACACCACGCATAGCACAATATTGTATCGCCCAAGGGGGCTCAGTGTGTTGACCCACCGGTTTGTTAGCCGGTATCAGATTATTGGCGTGGGATTTAGCCCACGTTAGTAGCGAAACCAAATCACCCCCAAGATAACTTGCGTAATTCACGGCTTCAAATACACATATACACTCTATGCACTTCAAAGAACACAGCAGAACTAACTGCCCCTATAATACTGGGGGTGGACAAAAATGAGAAATATGGACAAAAACGCGGATTATTTTCTGCTTTTATTCCTGCAAAGCGGGTAATAGCTAACATTAATAACAGTTACATATACAAATGATTAATCGCCGGACAAATTCAGTGCTCCTGCCAAATGAAATTGCTGCTTGACAAGAATATAAGACAAGCCAGATTGGCGATAAGAATAACTAACTATGAGGTACGATATGACACTGGCTGATATTAAGGACATAAGTTTGGGTGCTTTCGATTTTGATTCGTTCTCCAAGCAAAATGGAGATACATATTGGCTGGCATCAGAACTAATGCAGCTATTGGGTTATGCCTCAATGTCAAGTTTTCGGAAAGTGATAAACAAAGCTATCATAGTAATGGGTAACCTGGATATAGACATTTCTGCAAATGTATCACAGGTTACGAACGAGGATAGCAGTATAGACTATAAGCTATCCCGTTTTGCTTGCTATTTGTGCGCAATGAATGCCGATGTACGAAAGAAAGAAGTTTCACAGATACAGGCATATTTTGTGGCATATACCGAGGCATTTTCAAAATGGATAGAGCATGAGAAGGCTATAGAAAGAGTATATGTAAGAGGGGAAATAACGGAGCATGAAAGGCAGATATCCGGGGTTGCCAAACAGCATGGAGTAGAAGCTTACGCCTTGTTCCAGAATGCAGGCTATCGGGGCTTATACAACATGAGTTTATCAAAACTAAAAGCAGTGAAGGGAATCCCTGAAAAGCGCAGCCCTCTAGACTATATGGACACTGCCGAACTTGCTGCTAACCTATTTAGAATAACACAAACCGAAGAAAGAATTAAGAACCAGAATTTACAAGGACAAGCCGCTTTGGAAAAAGCTGCCGAAGTAGTTGGAAAGGATGTGCGAAACTTGATGGTGAAAAATGGAGGTACTCCTCCGGAAGATATGCCCACAGTCCAAGATATTAGACAAGTTAAAAGCAGCCTTAAACAAACACATCGAAAAATGCTAAAAGGCAAACGCAATAAATAGAGATTCAAATCCTGACCAATACTAACACCAGATTCTCCGGAATTGCTTCTATGAATATTGTCTGGAGAAAGAATCTAATGATTTTGTTCCCTTTTCTTTGAAGCCAAACACATCTCAACGATTTCGGAAAACCTATTGTCGGGCATCAAGGTTGTGTACTTCTTCCACATCTTGTAAGTAAAGGAGTTCTCATTTATTGGAGGTTTTATTGATTCAAAACCTCTTAGTGTCTTCATATTAAAAGTTGGATCTTCGCTTAACGTTGCTAATATGCTTGCAAGATCAGATTTCAGTTCATCACCACTTATAAATGTCTGATCAGGTAGCAGAACTGCTGGTGCGAATGTCTTATGAAAGACATCATTCGAGCAAAAAACATCGCAGAAAGGAAGATACATCACGTATTGCAAATCACATATATCTGTCTTTCTTGACCCACAAATGCCACTGTTCACACAGTATATGAAGCAGAATTGGATTTTCCAACAAAAATGTGCATAAGGGGCAAAGTCCTTCAGTAATGGTCTACCAAGTCTGTTCCATCTATTAAGGATTTCCTGCCCTAATTCTGGTACCATTATTGTAGTTTTCACGATTTGCTCTATTAGAAATGGTTGCGCATTGGCTAATCCAAACATTGTGTTCACATCTTCAATAACATCACACAAGTTGTCATGCTTGTTAAACTTAAGACCCTGATCTTTGAGATTGTTAAGAAGTGCAACTGTGTTTGAATTTTGGGTTGCTTTGCGCCATTCAAGAGCCTCATCAATATCCTGCTTGTTAACAACTCCCTTTCTCCATCTTGCTAGCCTTTCTTGATAAGGGTTTTCGTCAATGATTCCGCAATACCCACCATCTGCAATCTGTAATGCTGATACTCCCTTCAATACTGGTTTTCGAACATTCATATTGTCTTGTCCCGATAAAGAGTTCGCAATCAACTCGGGGTACCTCACATTGGTAACCATAAATGGGATATCAAGTTTTTGAGCAACTCTTTGTAAAGCTTGCACATTTTCTGACTCATACTTTTTGTTCTTATACAAGTCAGAGACAATCTCCAGTAACAGCACTTCTGGTATATTTATGTTATACAACTTGTTTAGAAGCCTGACCTCATCAGATGTAAGTTGGTGAAGTACAGATTTATCAATAATGATCGTGGGACCCATATACCCTCCTTAGTTCGATTGAGGTTACAAAAGTGGTGATCATTCTTTCCAGGTTGATACCATTTTCATAGGAGTGAAAAATGTCTGCGACACATTTTTGAAGCATAACTGATAGTGATCCATCAGGTTCTCTCCTGTTAACAGACAACATTTTTTGTATTTTTTCCCGCTTCCACAAGGGCATTGTAATGAGCCCCTAACTCCTTGATATTCAGGTTTTAGAGTCTTCGTGATTACCAAATCCCACTCCTCATATGGCTTCTTAATATGTCCCATCAACATTTCAAGCATTTCATAGTTGTATTCCATATCCTTTGGGCGTAAGACAGTGTACTTATCTGCAGGATTTTTTACGAAGGAAATACGTAGGAGTTCATAATCTTCAACAGTTCTACAACACATCTCACCATTATATATATCTCCAACTACATGCCCACAACCTTTTCTGATACTAACTACTTTATTGCAAACCGTACATCTTGCTTTCTTAATAATTCCCTCTCTGCTTGTAAACCATATATATGGATACAACCGCTGCATGTTTTTGAGTGTATTTGAGACGAATAACAAATGAAACTCATTTTTCGAGATATCAAAATGCCTAGTCAAATTATATAAATGGTTATCAGCATAATCAAGCTCTCTCCATGCAGAGGAGTAATTCTTTGAACGCATCATTGAGAAAGCATCAAGATAGTGTTTTTTAATTACATATATTTGCTCTAGGCACCATAGGTATTTAGCTTGGGTTTGATCATCTGCTTCTACTGCAGCTTGTTTATGATGTTTCAATGATGATGCAATTTCAACAGATAATTCGCTGTTCTCTGAGGACAAATCGTTTAATATGTCAGCTATTTGTTTCATCATCATCATTCTCATCAAACAAACTATTGGTTACATTCATCAAATTCTTTTCAAACCATTTAGCTGGGCCATTGTATTCAATACTCTTGCTACTACCATTCTTTTGGACTACAATCTTCATAACAATGTTACAATCATCTCTCTTTCGTTTCAGCAAATCGTATACATAGTTCCCAATCACACTTGTCAGGATCGGTAATGCAGCGTAAAGGGCTATCATTGTTGGTAAGTTTACGACATCAGCATGCAACTCTAACAACTGATAGTTTTCATCTTCAATGCAGATATCTGGTACTACATCATCAACTAAATTTGCCTTCAAGAAGGCAAAGAAATCTGATGTTTCCTCTGGGAACACAGGATGATCAATTCCCCTCCAACCATCTTCTGCGACTAGCAGTATGTCTGCTTTCTTTATCTCTGCTCTTGTTGCTTCAGAAAGATATGGCTTATCATAAAAGTCTTGAAAGTGTATGTTACTATCACTTATTACGATGCATTCTTTAGGCTTGATAAACTCGTTCATTGTTTACTCCTATCCAATAGTAATCATTGGTTCTTGAATCACTCCCTGTTCTGGACATTCCTTCTATTTGTATAGTAATAGTGCTAGTATATATTTGTCAAGCACAAAGCGTGTTTGACCTGCGTTTTGTTGTTATCCACTATTTGTTTTATTTGCCTTGTGCTTCTTACTGAACCCATCACATCTCGTTACTCAGTTTATTCCATCCCTTCACTCTGGGCAGCAAGCCTGCTTCCACTGCTCTTTTTATAGAGATGCATGGGAGCTGCTGGGCGAATATCTCATCTCTGGTTAGGGTGTTAAGGTTTATATGGGGGTATTTTTTGCCGAGGGCGGACATCAGCTTCACATACAGGTTATTCCACGAGCGCATGGCTTGGTCTTGCCCCTCGGGGGTGCTCAGGTATGCCCTTATATATGCTTGGCAATCGGCTTTATAGCCGTCTGATGGCTTTAGCTGAAAGAGATTTTTGTTGCGGGCGGCAAAGCTGCTGTTTTGCTCGCTAAGCTTGGGATATACATAGCGACGGGCAATAATAAGCTCTCCATTTCGATAGCTGCAATATACCAGACCATCCTTTTTGCTTTTGGGCTTTTGCACTTGGTTTTTGGTGCTGAGTTTCATAGTGTTCCTCCTTATTTTCTGTGTAGGTTTCTGCGCTTGTTACAGCCCATTGGCATACATGCCGCAGACCCACACTTTATGCTGATTTTTATATGTCCTTCCCTGCTGCTTCCTTGCTGCTATCCTGTGTCGAATACAGGAAAGGAGCAGGCAAGCAGCAAGAGACGTCCTTCATAGATATAGCTAAGAAATGCGGTGGCAGATATTTGTCAAGCGGATTTGGCTGTGGGGATGGTGGAAACGTCTTCCAGACGTTTTGCAGTGTAAACTACGTCCTGTTGTTTGCCTATGTTGCGCAGCCATGGTGTTTAGCTGAATACAGCTTCAAGATGATTACAAAGCTACGGACGGGTATCCCAAGTAAACAAACACACCGTAATTCCAGGAAAGCGTGATACCAGTTGCTTATGTAACAATTATTTAAAAGAACTGGATACCAGCCTGCGCTGGTATGCCGGGGGTGCTGATTGCTTATAGTTAGCCAGGTTATGGACTTTGTTGTACCTCCAAGCGCGGCAGGGCGACATGAAATCTAGCAACCCAATTCCAGTTTAGCAGGCTGTACCTCCAAGCCCGGTAGGGCGACATAGCATAGCGACGGGTTCGTAGTGCCGCAGGCACTTAAGACCCTCGTATCGTAACGTACCCACCTTAGGTAAGCCCTTTAGGGCGACACACAACACGTATAACACAATGTTGTATCGCCCAAGGGGGCTCAGTGTGTTGACCCACCGGTTGTTTATCCGGTATCAGATTATTGGCGTGGGATTTATCCCTCGTTAGTAGCGAAACCAAATCACCCTTAAGAATACGCCCTCACCCCAGCAGCAGAAACACCTGATGCATTTCTGCCGTTGGGGTGAGGGCAAGATAAGAAAATACACTAACCCAAATGTACTCTATACGTGGGTTAAAACCCACGCCTATAATCCATAGCCATCACTGTCGGGCTTTGTTATTTGCCTGCGCCTTGCCGGGCTTATCTGTATCCCTGCAAACAGTTTAATGAATATGGTTCTGTTCCGATGGCCTTAGATGCCGCAGGCACTCCTGCCCCATAGCATAATCTTAAAAGTTTAATGTCTTATTGCACCAATTTTTGCATGTAAGCAAAGAAACACCAAGTAAACGATAAAAACATGGCATTGCACAAAATGTGAGGTGATGATGAAGGCAGTAGTATTGGCAATTTTTGTTGTTTCCATGGGGCTGTTGGCAGCAGAAATCAGCCCATTTAGTTTAGTGGGCGAGGGTGATTTTGCGGGTAAGCTGGGGGCTTATGCCAATGGCGACACCATTGTGTTCGTTACCAAACCGCCGGAGCCCAACACCATTCGCTACCGATACAGCTTTGATGGCGGAGCTAACTGGCAGTCCACAGATTGGGTGATAAACGGACTTGATGAACATAATGTGCCCACTCTATCGCATAACGGCATCGAAACCATTATTGGCTGCACAACAAGTAACCAGGGGTTTACAAGTATTTCTAATAACTTCATAGATTTTAGCGGGTTTGAGCCCCGGGATTTGTTTAGCTTTGATCCCACCCCCTATTTTGAAAGGATTAACGGCCTATTAACCAGCTTCAGCATTGATACGCCATATCCAAACAAGATTCTGGTGAATGGAGCAATGCAGGATTTTCCCAAGGAGCATGCTATAATTGATGGGGAATATGTAGCCCCGCTTGAGTTTTCAGACAGCGAGTATAGCCCCGAAGGTGAAGCCCAGTATTACACTGGCAAAGACGTGGTTAATGGCATTGTGCGTAGCAACCACGCCTTGCATATAAAGCAAACCGACGAAGGCGCAAACAACGGCTGGCCTGTATTTAACCACCCGGTTGTGATTGGCGGCACCGTGCTAAGCATTCCGGAAGACTATCCCAGAGATTTAGTATTCAGAGGCGGTTTGATGGAAAATGCCCCGCCCATGGAGTTTGGAACAGGCTTGCCCTCAGGAACCAATGTCAGTATAGTTGGTCCTCAGGAATACAATCCGGACAGGATAGTTAGGATTACTGTGAATGGTTCGAGCTATACTGCAATGCTGGGGACTGTAACAGCGCCACGGCAATGTTTTACTGATGTATGGACACAGTATCCAGATACAACTTATGAGCCACCCTTGTTCAGCAACACTTTTACCGTTACAGATACTTTATGGGAACAACTGCCAAGAGAAATTTCAGCAGGTAGGATAAACTATGTGAACAACAAACTGCAGATTAGGGGAGATTTCAATGGAAAACAAACCTGGTGGTCTTCACAGGATATCGAATTGATTGGAGATATTATATCTGCGGGCACAAACCCTCCAGAAGACCCAATATATAACACTTATTCAAAGGTAAGCCTGGTTTCGAACAAAAACATCATTATAAAGTATGGATCCTATGAGCCCTTAGATTCACAACGATTCCATGACAATATGGGTTCTGATATGGATTACCCGGCTCCGGCTGGGGGAGGGATATTTATCTATGCCTCGCTATATGCTTTGGGAAATAGTCCCAATGCTAATCAACAGGATGGCTGCTTCACTTTCGAATACCAACATCCCCATCCTTCCACTCCGGCAGTATGGTATACCGGTTATAGTGGTGAACCTGAACTTATTGATTGGATAGACCTGCATAGAAATCGTTACCCTCAAACTACCAATGCTCCCTGGCCGGCATACTTAGATTACCCATGGTACAATCCTCTTTGGCCGGAAGCAAGACCTTATCTGGAGCGGGGAACCGTGAATTTATGGGGTTCGGTGTATCAAAAATGGAAGGGTGTGATTCACAGAGATTATGCAGGGCATCCGGAGGGCTCATGGAATATTGGTTTGGGACACTACGGCGGTTCGTCATCACCGGATGAAGGTTATATTGATCCTGTTTTGGGCATAAACATGCAAACGCGTAACTATCCGGGGGCAGAGGGTGATGGAGTTGGCTACAAGAAAAACTATAACCCCGACGTACGCGCAAAACTGGACATTGGCTTTAATGATAATGATGTTTCCACTATTTGGAATCTGGGATTGAACCTTAGTAACTATAACCCCTCCAATGGTCAGAGAAGCGTTTACTATCGTAAACCATATACCAGATACACGAAGGATAAGTGCTTTGCCCGTCTGGGGGACAGGGCATACTATAGTTTGAATAACGTTCTGGTAAATGCCGATGGGGAAATGATAACAGACTTCTCCGGCACAACAGTGAATAATGGAACAATCCGTGGAATAGCCTTGAAGCCGGATGCGTCACCCTTGGTGTATCAGCTTGCCGAAGTGGATAGTATGTATAGCATGACCATCAAGGATATAAACGAGGCTACGGGAAGCGTTAATCACCAAATAGGCATAACTTTGCCAAGCATGCTAAACGATGTGTGTGTGATGCCAAATGGGCGCAGATTGGTTGCTGCCTATCAAAGCCCGAATACTATTAAGCTTTGGGAGCTAAACCAACAGAATGTATTGGCGCATGTGGAAGATTGGAGCATAGGGGCTAATATTATGCCCGATGCGGATAGGATTAAAACAAGCAGATTATACCTGCTTCCATCCAGCGAAAGCAGAGTGGAAGTATTGTTTTACATCCCTGCGGATGCTAACAATCCGGCTTCAAGCGCCTCTTTGTATCATGCCAATGCCGCTTTCCCGGTTAGTAATGAGGATTATTATATTCCCGCTACTCCGGCTATTAAGTTCAGTGCATACCCAAACCCCATGCGTGGCGAACTAAAGATGCAGATAGAGAATGGCAAAGGGAAGCACTTAAGCATTAGCGTTCATAACATCCGTGGGCAATTGGTGCAGCATATTCCGCTGGAGGGATATGCAGATAATGCCAAGATTGAATACGTCTGGGATGGGATGGATAAAAACCATCAGCGCGTAGCCAATGGCGTGTATTTATTAAGGTTAGTGGCGGATAACAAGGCTGTAGTAACCAAGCGGATATGCAGATATTAGGATAAGTAATGGCAGCTTAGTTTAATAAAGCCTCAGGATGAAGCTTCTACAAGGGAGCTTCTACCTAAGATGCCTTTCTCCAAAAGCGGGGGATGAACGAGCTGGTATTGCGAATATAAGCCTGATACTCCGGGTTAGCGGCATATTTCTTTTCCAGCATGGGCACGCCGGACACCCGCACCAATAGCCAGGTGATGGTTATCGGGCTGATTATCGCGAGCATGGCATAGTCCGAGCCCAGCACCAGCAGGAAAATAGCCCACCACATCACCGATTCGCCAAAGTAATTGGGATGGCGGGTATATTTCCAGAGGCCGATATTCATAATCCTGCCCTTATTGGCAGGCTGCTTTTTGAATGCCAGCAACTGATAGTCGCCCACTGCCTCAAAGAAGAAGCCAAACAGCCACAGCAGCAATCCAGCAGCGTCCAACATGCCAAATGCCGCTTTGCTATAAGCTCCGAACTTGAACAGCGGATAGGAGACAATTAGCATAAAGAAGCCCTGCAATAGAAACACCTGCAAATAGCTGCGCACCTTCCAGTGCTTGCCCCAGTCACGCCGCCACTGGGCATAGCGGAAGTCCTCTTGTTTACCCTTGTTGCGATAGTAAAGATGAATAGCCAAACGCATGCCCCACAAGGCAACCAACCCGCTTATCAGCAGCTTGCGCCAGGGGTAATCCTCCGCCCAAACAAGCTGGGAAACCGCAACAATTATAAAGCCCATGCCCCAGGCGATATCCACGATGTCGTTACGCTTCAGCTTTAGAGCAAGCAGAAACATGATGTTCATATACACAAACACGGTTGCAACTGCTATAATAAGCTCATTTGGGTAAGTCATAAGCCACTCCTATCGCCACTGCGCCAATGCCGTTATGCACCCCCACCACGGGAGACAGGGAGCTAATGAAAGCGGGTTTCTTTCCGGTTAGTTTGCCAAGCCGCAGGGCATATTCTTCTGCCCGCTCGGGAGCATCGGCATGCACAATGGCATATTCCCAGATGCTTCTTTGCTTCATTCCGGCGGCTATCATGCCAATAATCCTGTTCATATTGCTACGGCGGGAAAAGCTTTTGCCGATTGGCTTCGCCTTACCCATATTATCCAGAGACACGATGGGTTTCAGGTTTAGCAAGGCGGCAAGCATACCGGTCAGGGGCTTCACCCTACCGCCACGAACCATGTATCTCAGGGTGTTTATATCTGTTAAAATTTGGGTATTATCTATCCAGCTATCTACATTGGCAAGGATGGCATCATAGCTCATGCCTGCTTCAATGGCTTTGGCAACCCGCAGCACAACCAGGTCTTGCGACACAGATAGCTGGCGGGAATTAATCACCTTAATCTTAGCGTCTTGCCGGGCATTTGCCTCCGCAGAGGCATTATTAAACACTCCGCTAAGCTGGTCGGATATAAAGATAGCCAGGGTGTTATCATAATGAGCGGCACTGAAGTCCAATATCCCCTTTAGCACTGCGGGAGAGGGCTGGGAGCTTGCCGGATGGGCGCGCTCGCTTTTTAACAGCTTGTAAAAGCCTTCGGACTTCAAGGTTAAACCCGCCAGATAATGCCGATTGGCAAAAGATATGCCAAATGGCACCCGGGCAATCTGGTAGTAGTCCAGCAATTCGTCTGGAAGGTCGCAGGCAGTGTCGGTTATTATACCGATTTGGCTTTTTCTATTGCCACTAATCTGGTGTTGACGCAGCATATCGTCCACTTTCACATAGCTTATCTCGCTAAGCCTTAACAGAGCTTCATACACCTTGTCCGGGTCTTTGGTGTGCAGATGGATGTGAGCTTGCTCTTTTTCCCCAGCCAGAATAATGGAATCACCAAAGCTACCGATAATGCCTTTTATAGTATTTAGGGAACTGCTGTTGTTTTTCAGGATAAGCTCCATGCAATAGCGGTTTTCACCCGGTGCTTCGGTGTGAATATCACTAATGGCAATGGCTTCCATCTGCTCGGGTTTGCTGCCCCCATCGCGGATAGAGCCTTTGTGCATGAAATTAACCACGCCCTCCAGAAAATATACAAAGCCGCTTGCTCCGGCATCCACAACCCCGGCTTCGGCAAGCACTTTCAGCTTTGCCGGAGTAGCTTGCAGCGACTTTTTTGCCATTGCCAAAGAGTCTGTTAGCAAATGCACGAAGTCCGCTGTTTTACCGCTTTGCTCATGCAGATAGTCTGCCCATTCGCGGATAACGGTTAGCATAGTGCCTTCCACAGGGTTCATTAGCGAATCATACAAACCACGCACAGCCTTCTGGGCACTTTCGGCAAAGTGTTTGGCATTCAGTATTCTGTGTTCTGGCAGTTCGCGGCTAAGGCCATGCAGATATTGGGCAAAGATGATGCCGGAATTGCCCCTGGCACCAGATAGAGCCGAGCTTGCCACAGATTGCAGGGTTTCTTTTATGCTGTTGCCTATTCGGCTGCGCTCCAGAATTGCCTGCATGGTTAGGGCAAGATTGTTGCCGGTATCAGCATCGGCTACGGGGTAAACGTTAATCTTGTTCAGATATTCCTGATGTTTTATCAGCTCTTTTCCACCAGCCAACAATCCACGGTATAAACGGAATCCATCCAGATAGCTAATCTTAGTCATATTCACCACTTCCAGATTTGGTTGTCGTAAGGCATTATTTACTTTAATGCTTTCTCTATTGCCGCTATTACTTCTTTGTCCTGGGGATTGGTAGTGGGAGCGTATCTTGCCAGTATTTCGCCGTTTTTACCTATTAAGAACTTGCTGAAGTTCCAGCTAATCTTTCCGCTGTGTTTGGGATTGCTGCTTTTCTCGGTGAGGTGTTTATACAAAGGATGGATGTCCTTGCCTCGCACCGATATCTTGGCAAACACGGGGAAGCTTACACCAAAGTTCAGGCGGCAGAAATTCTGTATCTCTTCATCTGAGCCGGGTTCCTGATTCATGAAGTTATTGGCGGGAAAGCCCAAAACCACAAAGCCGTCTTTGCCATATTTATCGTATAGTGCTTGCAGATCGTCATACTGCTTGGTGAAGCCGCATTTGCTGGCGGTGTTTACTATCATCAGCACTTTCCCCTTGTAACTTTCCAGCTTTATCTCGCTGCCATCCGGTTTCTGCACTTTTATGTCGTATATACTTCTTGCTTGTAACATGTTTATTCCTCCAATCATCAGCAAAGCTGCAATGATAAGTGTAGTTGAGATGCTAAGGTGTTTCATTGTATTACAACTCCTATGTCGCTTTACTCAAAACATAAGTGCTTTTATAACTTAGGCAAGCAGCTATCTTTAATTCGGCGCATCTATTTCGCTATACACAAAAACATCTTGACAGATCGGCGGCATTTCAATATGTGTTTCGATAAACAACGATATGGATGTGAAAATGAAAGCGTTACAGCTATTTAAGGGCTTTGCCGATGAATCCAGATTGCAGATTATTGGGTTGCTGCGGCAAAAGGCCTATTGCGTGGAGGATATAGCCGAAGAGCTGAAGCTGGCGGTGTCCACCGTTTCGGCTCACCTGAAGAAACTTCAGGAAGCGGGGCTGGTGTATCCCGTAAAAGTTCAGTATTACAATGTTTATCACCTAAAAAAGGAGGTTTTGGAAATGACTCTGAAAGACATCTTACCCCACGATAGCGCAAGCAAGCCAAACAGGATTGATGTGCTGCGCCAGAAAGTGATGCAAACCTATTTTCAGGATGGCAGGGTTAGCCGTTTGCCCACCCAGAACAAGAAACGCTGGATAGTTTATCTGGAAATCATCAAGCTCTTTTCAGCCGGTGTAACTTATACCGAGAAAGAGATTAACGAGCTGATAAAGCAGATTCATGAGGATTACTGCCTGGTGCGCAGAGAATTGGTGGAAGAAGGCGTGTTGCAGCGCGAAGATGGCATGTATCGCCTTGTGGAAAACTACGCCGAACACCCGGGATTTTATCAGAAGATTATGTCTCAATTCGAAAGCGTATGAACTAATTGCCTTGGGGATACCAATGACGCGCAATATCTTTGGGATAAAAGTGACGGGATGGATGCTTTCGCTATTATCGGTATCCCCTCGCAATTCATCTACTTATTGTGGAAATGCTTTTGATCTTTCCTGCTTATACTCCATTTTTGCTCCAGATCAACCCGCAACACCTCTATACAAAGGTAATTGAAACGAGACAAGCCACTTATCATATCCTGTTAAAACCGGGGGGATGTGAGGTTTCCAGAATAATAGCTTGACATCTTACGAAGCTAATTTTACATATCCAGATACACTTAACTATGGAGAACTAAATGAATAACGAAGCAACAAAACACAGCTCTACCAGGAAAAAACTGGTAATAGCATTGCTGATAGTAATAATTCTGGCTATATTGGCAGCCATCTTCATCCCACGCTACAATAACTACCTCAGGAATAAAAGTGCAGCCGAAGGAAAACTTGCCCTGGAAGCCTTGCGCAATACCGTGGATAACTATTGGAAAACCAATGGCAGTATCAGCGGCATAAGCACCGAAAGTGCCATAACCGAAGCAGGAATTAAGGATAAAGTGGCAGCTAAATGGCAATTTGCCATCGCTTGGAAAGAAACTACGCTATATACTACCGAGATGGTGAACAAACTGAAAGACGTGAATACAAACCAGATGGTATATGTGTCACCTTATAAGATGATAATGGCAGTTGCTACGGACGCTAACAAGCTAAGAGAAGGCACCAAGATATGGTTAGAGGGTGACACCAACCAGTTTCACGGTTATGGTGTGGATGAACTGGTAGAGCCTAACTGGAGAACCATCTTTCCCAATCCATAGGTTACTGCTATCGTCTTAGAAATAACGCCTTAGCACAATCAAAGCAGAGTAAGCAACCACTTTGTAATAGCTTAGATGCGCTTGAAAAGGTTTTGCCAATAGCCGCTGACTCTGCCAGTGGCATATAATATCGAGGCGGACAGGGCTTTACGCAGGGGGGTGCTATGCTGCTCCACCACAAAGAAGAGGGGAATTATTGCCAGCCAGCGCAGGATGCTGCCAATGCCGAAGATAACCTGCTCGGGCTCCAGCACTCTGATGCCAATATCCATTGTTCCGGGATAGAATATGCCGGAAGCAAGGGTTGAACACATCATGGCAAAGCCGGTGATGGCGGCGTATAAGCCGGAATATACCTGTTGCTTACCTTTTTTGGCGATGCTAAGCACGAAGTTCGTGGTTACCAAGCCAGTGCCAGCCCACATAAATCCAGAAATAATGGCTTCAAACCACAGTATTTCATAAGCTCCGGCTGAGGTAAACAGCCAGAATACGGGATTTAATCCACCTAAAGCAACGCAGATTTTCATGGCAGATTTGTTGCCAAATCTATCGATGAACTTTCCCCAAAAGCGGAAGGATAGCAGCGATGCACCGGTATGAAAAGTGCCATAAAGCTGCATCTCAAAGAGGCTCATGGAAAGCTTCTTTAGCATAAATGGCCCCCAGAAGGGGCTGCCAACACCAATAGCCAGCATCCACCAGATGCCAAAGATTAGCAGCAGACGGAAGTTTTTGTCTCTAAATGGCTCACGGTAGCGGGCAAGAAGTCCTTGCTTGCCGTTATCCTGCATCGCTCTTTCCGGTTGACGTGCCAGAATGAACAGACCGACAATGCCGATGATGGTGGCAAATACATAGATACCAGCCAGAAACCAAGCCTGATTATCGGGACTGAAAAAGCTACTGGCATTAAGCAGGTTTACATAGGCTTGTCCGAGTTTGCCTGCATTGGGCTCAAATAAATCTACATGAAAGCTAAGGATATAGCTTACCACCAAACCTACGCTGATAAGAATCTGATTGCGTTTGGAGAAAAACCTGCCCCGTATCTTTAGGGGGATAAGGTCGCTAACCCAGGCAATCCAGATATTGGCACCCATAGACTGCAAACCGGCACTAATGGCAAGCAGGATAAGCACATACCAGATGCCATGATAACGCAGCGGGAATAAGAGAGCTAATCCCAAAAACAGCGTTAGGATGCGCCCGGCTGCGGTAATCCAAACGCATGCCATCTTGCGGCGATGCAGATGATGGGTAATTGCCACGCCCAAGGGTTGCCAGATGGCAGAGACCTGTCCCAAGGCACTTAGGAGGCTGTAATGCATAGGAGAAGCCCCCATTATCACCAGCAGTTTGGTGATGAATGATGAGCCGATCTGAGCAAGATTACCATAAATCTGTGCAAAAATGCCCTCTAAGATCGAAATCCTGTATGCTTTTCGCACAATGCTGTGTTTAGGCCTTGCTTTGTTTATCATAGCCGATGCAATATCCATCCTGTTAAAAAATGTGTAAGTTTGGGGATATGACGTGGAGGCTTGCTTATTCTGTCCAGTGTTATTTTTGGTGGAGAAGATCAAAATTGTCTGCCTTCTTATGCTGGGTTAGTTTTTTATATTGACATAAACAAAAGCATTCATAAAGTGAGATAAGCATCGAATAATGCCTGAGTCGCAAAGAAATCTGGGTGAATATTATAAGAGGCCGATATGAAATCATCTTCAGAATCAGCAATATCGAACATAGCTAATGCTATCCAGCATGGCAATAAGCGGTTCAGCTACATTCTGCCTGTTTTCGTGTTATTATCGGTAGTGCTTGGGGTATTAATAGCCAGCTATCTTACTTACGAAAGAAAGCAATTGCAATTGTCAATTAACAACGATCTTGCCTCTATTGCGGATATAAAAGCCACACAAATTGCCAATTGGAATTCGGAGCGGCGAGAAGATGCTATTCAGATGTTCAGCACACCTCTTCTGCAAAGCATGGCTTCTAAGTATATAGACAATCCTGCGGATGAATCACTTCGTAAGCAGCTAAAACAGTGGATGCAGGTTTACTTCAGCCCTGCCGATTACTCTTGGATGGCTTTGCTGGACGCTAATGGCGATCTGGTGCTATCAGTTCCTGCCGATAGAGGGGCACCATCACAATTACACAATGAATACTTTCATGATGCAATGGATAGCCAGGGAATTGTTAGCGCGGATTTGCACCGTGATGTAGATGATCATGGGCGTAAGGGTTCGGAGATATTTATGTCTATGTGGATTCCCGTTATTGACCCACAAAAGCCTGGAGACAAACCCAGCGGGGTGTGGATGGTGCAGATAGACCCCAAGATATCCTTATTCCCCTTGGTGCGGTCTTGGCAGGTTACCAGCAAAACCTCAGAAAGCCTTTTAGTGCGCAAAAATGGTGAGTATGTAGAGTTTCTAAACGATCTCAGGCATACGAGTAATGCGGCATTAAATCTTAGGTTCAAGATAGAGGAAACGCCCCGTTTGCCTGCTTCTCTGGCGGTAAGGGGCAAGGAAGGCGTGTTGGAAGGCATAGACTATCGTGGTAAGAAAGTTTTGTCGGCAATACGCAAAGTGTATGGCACCCCCTGGTATATAATAGTTAAGATGGATAAATCTGAAGCCTATGCCTCTTTTTGGCAAAGGGCAATCCTGTTTTCCCTTGCCGGCTTGGTGTTTATCTTGCTTTTGTCGCAGATAGCCGCAGGATATCAAAGAAAGCGGGATCGGGATTGGCTGCTTCAACAAGTAAGCCTGGAGCAGGAAAAGCATAGGCTTCAAGAAAACTATGAAATGGTTGCCAGACATTGGCAAACTACCTTTGACAGCATAAGCGACGGGATACTCCTTTTGGATAAAAATGCCAATATCTTGCGCGCAAACAAAGCCATAACAGATAACAGCAGATACGATGCGGCGGCTATCATAGGTAGAAGCTGCTGGAAGGTTATGCATGGCACCAATAAACCCATCGAGGATTGCCCCCTGCCTCAGGTAATGGCAAGCAAGAAAAGTGCAACTGCGGAACTTCAACTGGATGGAAACTGGGTGGCTCTTACCATCGATCCCATTTTGGACAATGACGGAAACATAGCCGGCACAGTGCATATCATTAGAGATATCTCTGGTCAAAAACAGGCAGAGAAGGCTCTGCGTGATAGCGAAGCTATTTTCCGGGAGCTTTTTGAGCACATGAGCAATGGGGTTTCTATTTATGAGCCTCTGGATGACGGAAGCAACTTTGTTATTAAGGACATCAATGCTGCCGGAGAAAAAATAACACATTCCAAATACGAAGAAATAGTTGGCAAGCAGGTTACGGATGCCTTCCCGCAAGTGGTAGAAAAAGGTTTGTTTGCGCAGTTTATGAAGGTAAATCGAACGGGAAAAGCATCCAGCTTTGCCACTTATAACTATATTGGTGATGAACTGGAGTATTGGCTGGATAACTATGTGCTAAAGCTGGAATCCGGGGAGCTAATAGCAATCTATAACGATATTACCGAAAGGGTGAAAGCTGATGCTGCCAATAAAAAACTAAACGAGGACCTGGAACAAAGAGTTGTGGAAAGAACAGCTCAATTGGCAGTAGCCAATAAAGAACTGGAAGCCTTTTCTTATTCTGTATCTCACGACTTACGTTCGCCACTGCGTGGGATTGCCGGCTGGAGCACCGCCTTGGCAGAAGACTATTCAGACAGACTGGACTCGCAAGGTAAGATGTATCTGGAGCGCATAGTTAATGAGACTCACAGGATGGGGCAGTTAATCGAGGGGCTTTTGAAACTATCTCAAATAAGTAAGGCCGAGCTATGCCCCACGCAGGTTGACCTTACGGATATAGCAAATAGAATTATAGAGCGTCTGCGGGATGAGTATCCAGAGCGCAATGTTGCTGTAAACATCCAAGCAGGGGTTTACGCTCAGGGGGATTTGCACCTGCTGGAGATTATGCTTACCAATCTAATAAAGAATGCCTGGAAATTTAGCATGAAAACGCCTAATGCCATTATTGAATTTGGCTTTGGTGTTCAGGATGGGCAACAGGTGTATTACGTAAAAGACAATGGTGCAGGATTTGATATGGCCTTTGCAGAAAAGCTGTTTGAAGCTTTTCAGCGAATGCACAAGGCATCGGACTTCCCTGGCACCGGCGTTGGCCTGGCTACAGTTAAGCGGATTGTAAACAGGCATGGAGGAAGAATTTGGGTGGAAGCCATTCCCGATAATGGAGCCACCTTTTTCTTTACCCTGGAGGAGGGAAAATCATGAATAAAACTATCTTACTTGTGGAAGACAACCCCAGTGATATCGAACTGACCAAACGTGCACTGAGTAAAAGCAGAATCGCCAACGAACTGGTGGTAAAAGAAGACGGAAAGGAAGCTTTGGATTATGTGTTGCAGGAGTGTTGCGCTCCGGGAGCATTGTTACCGGCATTAATACTGCTAGACCTTAAGCTGCCCAAGGTGGATGGTTTAACCGTGCTAAAAACCTTGCGTAGTGACGAGCGGACACGCAGGATACCCATTGTGATCCTTACCACTTCCAGCGAGCAACTTGATATTAGCAGTAGCTATGACCTGGGTGCAAATAGCTATATCCGTAAGCCGGTGGACTTCAATCAATTTGTGGAGGCGGTAAACAGCCTTGGGCTGTATTGGTTAGTGGTGAATGAAGCTCCGCCTTATTGATTGGCTATCAGACTTTCGATAAACTGCAATAGGGGCATATTGTCAAAAGACTTTTCAATGGTGTCTATAACTCCCAGGTTTTGTAGCTTGGACATCATATCGGGATCTATGGCCCCAGAAAGGATTATCGCAGGTGTATCCACTCCCTTTTCCCGAATGGTACGCAGCGCGTGTTCGCCATCCATTCCTACCAGATTCATATCTATCAGCAATATGTCGAAGCTATTGGCCTCCAAAGCTGCCAGAGCTTCATCCAGTGTGGCAAAACCGCAGAAGGTATGTCCCCTTTTTTTGCATGATCTCTCAAATAGAGTTCTAATGCCGTCTTCATCATCCAGCATAAGTATCTTTGCCCGGGGCTTATCGCTTTTTTGATTGTCCAGCAAGCTTCTAATCTGGATGGCAATCTCACGCGAATTGAAAGGCTTTTGAATGAAGGGCATACCCCGGTTGCACACTTCATGCTTCACTACAGCATCATCGGTGAATCCGGACATAAACAGGATGCGTTGATCGGGATGAACTGCTATAACCTTGTCGGCAAGTTCTCTGCCATTCATATTGGGCATCACTACATCGGTGATAAGCAAATCAGGCCTAAGTCCATTTCTTATCATATCCAGAGCATCCTGGCTATCGGAAGTGGACGTAACTCTGTAGCCAAGGTTTTTTATCAGTTTTGTGAAGTATGACAACAGCGGCTTTTCGTCCTCTACTACCAGCACGTGCTCACCCTTACCCAGGTAGCTGCTTTCTTTTTTGGCAGTGGTTTTGGTGCTAAAAGTTTCATGCTCGGCAGGAACTACAATCGTGAAGCTGGTTCCTTTGCCCACGTTGCTTTCCACCGAAACATGACCCTCAAATTGCTTAACAATGCCATACACTGAGGACAAGCCCAAACCCACTCCCCTTCCTACTTCCTTGGTAGTGAAGAATGGTTCAAATGCCCTGGTGACAACTTTGTCGTCCATGCCTACTCCCGTGTCACTAACCGTAATCTTTACATAATCACCAGTATGGAGGTTCGAATAGCTACGGCTATTGCTGGCATCGATGCGGATTTTGGATGTTTCAATTATCAGGCTACCGCCATTAGGCATGGCTTCTTTGGCATTTATAATCAGATTCATTATCATCAGTTCCATCTGTGCATGATCTGCCTTTACGTGTGCGACATCCGGGGTTAATTCATAGTGTAGCTTTATGCTTTCACCCAGTAGTTTCACCAGCATATCCTTTAGATTTGTCAGCATCTCGTTCAGGTCTAAGATGCGGGTTTGCAGAACCTGCTTACGACCAAAGGTTAATAGCTGACGGGTTAAACTAACTGCTCTCTCACCAGCATTAATAATCTCTTTTACGTCTTCCCTTAGAGGGCTGTCGTTAGGCAGGTCATCCAGCAAATCTTCACTGTAACCCAATATGATGGTTAAAAGGTTATTAAAATCATGAGCTATACCTCCGGCAAGCCTGCCGATAGCTTCCATCTTTTGGCTGGCAAGAAGCTGCTCACGCAGGGATTTACTTTCGGTTACATCGGTCATTATTCCCACAGAGCCAGTTACTATGCCCTCTTCATTTAAAAGCGGTGCACCCTTTATCTGTAGCCAGATTAGTTCGCCATTGGTTTTTCGACCTCTAACCTCATATTCGTCGTGAATCCCTTGTTGTCTGGCTAGGTTTTTCTCGAGAATTACATGCCTGTCTTCCTCAATTATCAGGTATTCATTGCCCGGTTTGCCAATGATATCGGTGGGTTTGTAGCCAAAGATGTCGCAACAACTCTGGTTTATAAATTGGACTATATCGTTGTTATCTACTATTACTACACCTTCACGCATGGTTTCGAACAGCAATCTGAATTTGGCATCACTACTGCGTATTTGCAGTTCCGATTCTTTTTTGTGGTTGATGTCTTGCAAAACCAGCAGCAGGCTTTCCATATTATCCTGGGCTGAGTTTATCGGATGGATGCCTGCCCGATACCATCTCCAAGAGCCATTTTTCAGCTTTAATCGATACTCTGTGTAGGTTCCCATTTTACCAGTAGTGAAAAGCTCAGATAAAATAACATCCAAATGCTCATAATCTTCCGGATGAACAATTGCCTTGTCTATGGGGCTATACGAATGCTCCGAAATGCTATATCCAGATATACTTTCCCAATTCAGTGATACAAAAATGGTTTCGCTAACCCGGTTAATAAGTATAACTACATCCCTGGCGATGCCCATATACATGGCATATTGCTGAACCGTTACTGAGCGCGCCATCTCTTCTAAGTTTATGGGTTTTACCTTAAAGGACATGGTTTGCATTCCTGCTTTTTCTCTGCTTTCAGTTCTTGCTTTGTCATCGCTAACTGGCATCTATGGAACTCCTTGATGTTAATTAAGCTAAGCCTTTATGCCCGTTATGCAACCTGAATCATCGCGTATAACGCATTGCAAAACTGCATAGAACTTCATAATGAGTGCCTCGTGAATGTTGTCAATCATTATTTCGCCATGTGCTTACTCGCGTTATGTCAGGGCTAAGATGCTGCAATATTAGGTGCTAATAGCTAAGAAAAGGTAACGTATTCACCAGGCTATTATAGCTTGATGGTAGAGAACTCGGCAGCAGGTTATCTGCATAATCCTGGGTGGCAGGAAGCAGCTATGCGGCTATTATATTGGTGTGAGGTAGATATGTCTTGTATTTTTTGCAGTTTAGATTGTGCTGTTTACATAGCCGAAAACAGCCACTTCATGGCTATCTGGGACAAGCACCCTGTGTCCAGAGGACATGCCCTGATAATTTCCAAGCGTCACTTTGCTGACTACTTCGATATGAAAGACAACGAGGCAATAGCCCTGCAAGAACTATGTAGTGAAGTTAAACAGATAATAGCTGCGAAATTCAAACCCGATGCCTACAATTTGGCAATGAATTGCGGTGCGGCTGCGGGTCAAACAGTATTCCACTTTCATTTGCACATTATCCCCCGTTATGGAAAGCCTAAATCAGGCATTTTTGGGCGGGGTCGTGAAAGCTTATTTTAGGAGTTATTATGAAAACATTAGCCTTATGCATATTACTATTTGTAAGCGTTTTCTACTTTGCCAGTGTAAAGATCGAGCCCGGAGTGGAAGCGGTATTCAAGCTAAAGCCGGAGTATCGCCATCTGCTTTCCATTAGCAATAATCGAACTGGAATTAATGAACTGGACAGCAAGTTAGACAAGCTAAGGGTTAGCCGGATTAAGCAGCGATTTCTTAGCCCCAAAAACAGTAAACACGAGATAGCTTTGATCTTTACTGTTTACTCCGATTTACCTCCCCAAGCTGTGGTGAACTTGCTTGGCACCGACAAACACGTTCAGTATGCAGAAGTAGTTTATCCCGACGAGATATTTGCCGTTCCCAACGACCCGAGTTACTCATTGTCTGAGTATTTGCCCTATCTGGAAGCAGAAGCGGCATGGGATATCCACAAAGGTGAATTAGGCGCAAATCCTGTTATATTGGCTATCATCGACACCGGAGTAAAGTGGGATCATGTAGACCTGGCAGAAAACATCTGGAATAACCTGGGTGAAGATTCCAATGGCAACGGCTATACTATGTATCACAATGGCAGTGCCTGGGTGATGGATAGCGGAGATATAAACGGCATAGACGATGATGCCAACGGCAAGATTGACGACTTGATTGGCTGGGATTTTATGCTAAATGAAGCTGGGGATGAGGCAAATGATCCGTATGACTCCGGTGGACACGGCACAGCAGTATCCGGGCTGATGGCAGCCAGAACCAATAACGGGGTGGGAACCAGCAGTTTGTCCTGGAATTTGACCCTGATGCCAATCTCCTGCTCACATGTAAGCTCTTCCATATATCGAGGCTATGAGGGAATAGTTTATGCCGCAGAAAATGGAGCTGACGTAATAAACTGTAGCTGGGGCGGGAACATCTTTTCTATGGCTGCACAGGAAGTGATTAATTACGCTTGGGGCTTGGGAAGCATAATAGTAGCCGCTGCGGGTAACTCTAATAATCAAAACCCGGTTTATCCGGCAGCATATCGCAATGTTTTAGCAACGGCTGCGTTACTGAATACTGGAGTGAAGTCCACTGCCTCCAGCTATGGTGCCTTTGTAGATTTTGGCGCAACCAACAGCCGTATTTATACCACAACTTTTAATGGCGGATATGCCCTGGGGAATACGGGAACCAATAATGCTACATCCTATGCCAGCCCTTTGGCGGTAGCTTTGGTGGGATTGGTTAAGTCCTATTATCCTGCTTTAAGCCAGGCAGATATCGTAAACCGCGTGAAAGGAAGCTGTGACGATATTGAATTGCTTAATCCCAGCTATCCGGGATTTCTGGGAGAGGGTAAGCTGAACGCGCGCAGGGCACTGGAAGACCTGAATCCCTTGCCCGATAACGAGGCAAGGGTAGCCTTACAGGAGTTTTTGGGAGTGAATGACAGCAATGCCAATGAAGCCCTGGAGCCAGGTGAAACATTCTCGCTGAATCTGCGCATGAGGAACTATGGTTTCGCGGGTTCAAATGCCGTATTCACCCTCAGCACATCCAGCACAGCGGTTAGCATCCTCAGCAATACCGAATATGGCTCATTACCCGAGGATGACTACTTTGAACTAAGCGACGCATTTAGCATATATGTTCTTCCTGGTGCAAGTTCGCAATATGTAACCTTTACCCTGCATACCAGTTCTGATATTAGTGTGGCGGCTGGGGCGAACATCCAGTTTAGCGTGGTGATCAACAATGGCGGTGTGCTTATCTGGGAAAGTGTAAATGGAGGCAGAAACATGAGCGGGAGCTTTATCCGCACTACTCTGCAGGGCCTTGGTTACACCTGCGTTTATGGCAATAGCTTTCCCCAGTCCATGCTCGGTTTTGATGCCGCATTCCTTAGCTTTGGAACGCCTGGCAGCAGCATTGCCCGCTTCGATAAACCTTATATGTTTCGCGCAGTTAAAGACTATCTGGAAACAGGGGGAAAGCTGTATCTTGAAGGCGGGGACGTAGTTGGCTACGACATGGCTTACTTACTGCCGGAAGTTTATGGAGAACAGGATGCCCACGAGGTTCTGTGGCCACTCCTGGGGATAGACAGTGCAGATGATGGGGCAAGCAATACCATAAATGGGCTTTGGGGTGCAGCGGGAAGCCCGACAGATAGCATTAGCTTTGCTAGTTCCACCCAAACTGTATCCAGCTCGATTGATATTTTCTCTCCCAATACTTCTGTAGCCAAAGCAGCCTTCACAGAAAGTGACTATGGCTATGTAGCTGTTGCCAATACGGGAGATAATGGTCAGCGTTCTTTTGTGTTTAGCTACGCATTGCGCGAACTGGTGGACGGCAGCTTCCCCAATACACGTGCCAATCTGGTGGAAAAGATTATGGACTTCTTTGAAGGAGAAGCTTTTATGGGCTTGCTGGATGTTCCTCAGTTGCTTGTTACAGAGCAGGAGGGCGAAGTGCTATTAAGCTGGGAAGCGATACCTAATGCGGATTATTACCTTGTGTATGTATCTGATGTTCCCGATAGCTGGGCTGCGGTTAGCCCGATTATTGTGTATGACCTCCAATATCAGTGTTCCAGCGATGAAAAGCAGTTCTTCAGAGTAAAAGCCTATGCCGATTGACTAAAGTATGCTGCACATATACTATCTGCATGATTCAGCTACGCAGTCTGTTTTCTGGAGAACCACATCATTGGCATTAATTTGCGCATACCCCGTACGTAAATAGCTGGGTGCCGAGTTACCAAAGTGATTTGTGGGCAACGCTTTCTTTACAGCGGGTGCAATACTCTTGATACCATTGCACGCGGCAACCGCATGATGGGCATTGCCAAAACATCTTTTGTTCCTCCAACCATTTCTCTACTCCAACTTCTCGCATACGGCTAAGATTCTCCAGCACACATTTGTGGTGTTCCCATTCTTCCACGCTGAATTTCTCGATCCTATCGCAGGGAAATTCCGGGCAAAAAGCACAGCTAACCGTGCCATGCTCTCGGTTGCATATAGCAAATTCACAGGTATTTTGCTCTCCCGAATCGCATCCTTTGCAGGGCTGTTCATCCGGCTCGGTATGCATTTCCAAAGCACTTGCCACCCCTTCATGCTTTTCCTGGCTGATCCGGCTGCAGCATGCCCCACAATACAATCCGCAATAGGCTAGGTAATCTGTCATTATCTCTCCTCGTAAATTCACATAACTCAAAACAAATAGCACTATGTAATTGGTCAACAACTTTTCGATAATACATTCTTTGAAGGATGTTCCCTGCTGCTTCCTTGCTGCTATCCTGTATTCGATACAGGATAGCAGCAAGGAAGCAGCAGGAAAGGCCGCGGAAAAATGCAGCAAAAACCAAATATGATATCTTGTTTGTAAGCGGGGGATGTGAATTGGCTTATTTATCTTGACGTAATAAGAGCGGTATTCATAATTGCCACGCTATGCCAGTAATATAATATAGATTTGCATAATCTGTGATAACTCCACAATTCTGGAGCATTGAACTATAACAACCCTGATAAGGAAGTGCTTATGAAAGCGATAGTAACCGTCCTTATGCTCGCCTTGTGCTTTGGCCTTTTTGCCCAGATAGCCGTTGCCCCTGAATTTGGTAGTGGCAGCCCCGAAAATCCCTATCAGTTATCTACTTTTAACAATCTTGTTTGGCTGATGCAAACGCCATCGATGTGGAGCTTACATTACCTCCAAACCGATAATATCGATGCCTCTGCCAGCACCGAACTTGATTCAGGAGCGGGATGGACACCCATCGGTAATGGCGGAACCACCTTCACAGGCAGCTATGACGGCTGTGGATACGAGATTCAGGGCTTATATCTCAGCCGGGCGGGTACCTATTATACAGGTATGTTCGGTTTTGCAAATGCGGCAAAACTAAGCCGTATTCATCTACGTGACATTAATATGCGTGGATTTGTGTATGCAGGGGGATTGGCGGGTGTGATAACTGGTGGAACTGTGAACAACTGCTCTGCCACGGGAAGCATAATTGGCAACACGGTGGTAGGGGGACTATTAGGCTATGCCAATCACAATGCCGTTATAACCAATTGCTATGCTCAGGTGGCGGTTCAAGGATCGGAGCATGTGGGCGGTTTAGCGGGACAAAACGGATTTAACAACGCGTATTACTACCATTGCTATAGCAGCGGAGCTGTAAATGGCGGTACCACTTACAATCAGGGTGGCTTTATTGGCAACAGCGGTGGCGGCACGGCAAAGTATTGCTATTGGGACACACAAAGCTCCGGTCAGGCCTCCAGCCCCTTAGGAACACCCAAAACAACCACTCAGATGAAGCAGCAATCCACCTACGAAACCTGGAACTTCAGCACTCAATGGAGCATTGCCGAAGGCGTTTCATATCCAAATCTTTCGCTCCCTGCAAGCTGGGAAACACCTGCTATAGTAAGCATCGGGGCTCTATCGGGAAGCGGTACTCAAAGCAACCCATATCAGATATATAATGCAGCTCAGTTGAATGCGATCCGGCTGGCACCCGCTGCCTGGTTCAAGCTATACAGCGACGTAGACCTGAGCTCCAGCGTGGTTTGGGACCACGGACAGGGCTGGCTGCCCATTGGCAGTTCATCAACGCCTTTTACAGGCCACCTGGATGGTAGTGGCTACAAGATTATAAATCTTAGCATAAATCGTCCTAAAACTGACTACTCGGCCATCTTTGCCTATACTCAAAATGCCACATTTATGAACCTGCACCTGCAAAACGCGCGTATATTGGGGAAGGACTACTCTGCCACATTAATTAGCGATGGCAATGGCGGAACCCTTAGCAATATTACTGTTTCCTGTCAGCTGATGGCAGCGAATAACTCTGGGGGCTTGTGCGGCAGATTAACCAACACCCTTGTTACTGGTTGTATGGCAGATGTTAATGTTCCTTATGCCGGAGATTCTGTTGGAGCTTTACTTGGCTCTCTGGGCAGTAGCGGAAGCATAACCGGCACTCTTAGCCAGAGCTATAGCACTGGCAGTATTAATGCAGGATGGAACCTTGGCGGCTTGGTGGGGTATTTAACCTGGGGTTACATTAACGACTGTTATAGCCATGCCTCCGTTTCCGGCGGCAGAATGATAGGCGGAGTAGTAGGCGTGGTGGGAGGATCAAACCCTGGCTACGTAAACCGCTGTTATGGTACTGGAGAAATTACACTTAGCTCCGGTGGAACTTTCGCAGGGGGCGTTACAGGCTATTTATATGATAACAGCACAGTTAACAATAGCTATTGGGATATCGACAGCACCGGTATTCCCAATGACAGCCAAAACAGAGGCAAAACACATGCTCAAATGATCTATCCCGGGTCTCAAAGCACTTTTGCTGCCTGGAACTTTGCAGATGTCTGGCGGCACGATAGCTCCGGCTATCAAAATTACGGGTATCCATATCTGGCATGGCAAGAGCAAAGTTTCCCCGATGCGGTGCAAGACCTGGAGATTAGTATTAACGAAACCGAAGTTCAGCTTAGCTGGCGATCCGTGGCAGGGGCAACTCACTATCGCATCTATATATCCGACAATCCCTATGCCCCCTTTGAGCAATGGACATATTTAGGCCAAAGCTTCAGTGCCTCATATACAACCAACTTTAGCGGTGATGCGCGTTTTTATATGGTGCGCAGTGCGAATGATTAATATGCCAAAGCCCGGTGTAGAACACGTTAACCTACGTATCTTGCTTCAGTTAACAGCAAGATAGTAAAAATGATTTATTGGTTTTAGGATAATCACGCTTATTATATGCTGCATGATACCTAAAATAATCACTTAATCTGGCAGATTGGCTGCCAAAGGAGACAACATGTTAAAAAGCATGCTACTTACATTAGTATTACTATCTTTTGCATTTCTGGGATTACAGGCACAGCCCCTGTTCACTTTTGCTGTGGACGACTTGCAATCCTCCGGCAGAATTGGTAACTGGGTGTATGACCTGGACAATATGGGCATGAATCCCATGTTTCAGCACGACGGCAACCACTTTACCGAAAGCCCTGCTCCGGGTTATCTCTTCCATTATTATGCAGAGCGGTATGTAGGTTATGGGCTTACAACCTCTCTCACCTGCACCGCAGAAAACACACCTATTGCCAGTATGCCCGGTGAGATCACCATTCAGTTCAGCCAATTTGACCTGGTGTCTTTCCGTCGGGTTAATACAGTTGATCCCTCCGATCCTTGGGATACTGTAGGCCAGGCGGGTGATGAACGCGTTTATGCCAATGCCAATGGCACAATTTCTTATAATGGAACTCCGGTTTTGTATCTCTATGGAGCGTCATTTGTAATTACCACTCCCTATCCCAATGAAGCTCAGATAAGGGCATTGAACCCCGCTACAGCCGCGTGGATGGGCAGCATTGGTACCGGGATGCCGCAAACAGGCTATGGCTTTGGCGAGCTTGATCTGGATCAATCTGATGCGAACTGGGCAGCATTGTTTGCCGGTTCGAACTACAAGGTAGATATGATTCTGGATGGAGTAACCTTCGTTACCAATCCCTTAGTTGATCCAGATAAAGGTTGGTTTGACTTTGATCTGCATATCTCTCCCGCTGCCGTACCCTTCAATGCAGCAAATGCAACGCCAGACCTGACTGCTTTGCCGCTGACGTTCGATTTTCCTGAGGCCAATGTGGAGATGGAGGTTATTGCCGGAATAGAAACCGGAGCAACAGACCAAATGAAGCAGCTCTATGTGAACGAAGTATTAACACAGCCACTGGGTGCATTGCCAGCCGGTGTGGACAAAACCGTTAAGAAGCTCTGGAAACTGGGTAGCACCATGGAGTCATTTAATGTAAAGCTAAGCTTCACCGTAAATGAGCTTGATTTTGCCAAAGCTCCTGCGGATTGGAGGCTGTTGTATCGTCCTTATGATGGCGAGTGGGACTATTGGAATGATTATATCCTGTTAGACGCTTCCACCATCCGGGCCAATAACGTGGACGAGATAGGTGAATTTACTATTGCCGCACCTCTGGATGATCCACTGCCTGTAACACTAAGTTATTTTAACGCCCATGTGAACACGAATAATCTGGCAGAGATTGCCTGGGAAACCGCTTCGGAATCAGATTTGCATGGCTTCAAAATCTATGCAGCCGAGTCCTCTGGCTTAAACGCAGCAATGTGCCTGACCCCCAATGTTATTTTGGCTACCAATTCCAGTACCGGCGGCAATTACAGCTATGTTGCCACAGAAATAACTGCCACGGGAGTATGGTATTTCTGGCTGGAATCTATTTCTATAGATGGAACCAATATGTTCTTTGGGCCGATTAATGTAACTATTGGCAACGATCCGCAAAGCCCGGAACTTCCCGATAGAAGCAGCATTGGTGTAGCTTATCCCAATCCCTTCCGCGCAGGACAATACACTAGCTTCGATGTGGTGGTGAAAGCTGCGGAAAGTGGAACGGTTAATATATATAACATAGCAGGTCAGTTAGTTACCAGTTTTAAGGTAAGCGCAGGCACAAACAGCCTATCCTGGAACGGGATGGATAATAGCGGAAAGCCATGCGCCAGCGGGGTATATTTGTATAAGCTAAATACCCAGGGTACTCACCAAACCCGCAAATTGATGCTGATGAAATAGTACATAAAGACTTATGCTCAAGAAAAAGCCGTCATAAAGACGGCTTTTTTGCTTTTTATGATGAGAAAGTGAAACTGCTTATTCTTCAGGAAACCATCTATCCTTCAACTTGTCCAGTTCTCCCTCTCGTTGAATTGCCAAAAAGGCTTTTTGCCATTTATCTACTATCCTGGCATCGGTTTGTTTCGATATGCCTATGTAATAGCCCGTGCTCATAAACTCGAATAGAGGTTTCAGGTCTGAGTATTTATAGCGTGCTTTCTCGGCAATCATCTTGCAGGAAAGGTCGGTGAAAGCTATCATGTCCACCTTTTTGTTCATAAGCATCTCTATTACTGTGCTTGGGTTTGGTGAGCTTTCAAGATTGTTAAAGCCATTATCAATCAGATACTGCTCCGAAAACCAGTTAGTAACCGTGCCTATGGCAGGAACTTCCTTGGCATCGTCCAGATTGCTGATGTCCAGTTCCGAATTAGCCCGTGCAAAGAAATAAGTTTTATTCACACCCAAAGGGCCAATCCAGTTAAACTTGTCTTCGCGATCATCTGTGCGCTCCATGGTAAATATCACTATGTTTGGCTCAGATAAGGCACGTTGGTAGGCATTGTCCCAAGTCAGCACGGTGGGTTTGTAATCTGTCTTCATCACCTTTTGCATGGCATCAACAATCTCAGCGGCATATCCGGTAACTATGTCTCCATCCAGGTAGGTTAAGGGTGGGTAGTTTTCTGTCAGCAGGGTTACTTCAGGCTGCTTATTGGTGCAAGACAGGCAGAAAAGCAGCGTGAAAACACAGAGAATGATAAGCATCTTGTTCATGGCATCTCCTTCTTGTGTATTAGCTTATTTTAGCTATTTCAGCTCCAATATTTTCTATCCAGCGTGCGGTATTGAATGGCTTCGCTGATATGCTCGGGGCTGATGTCTTTGTTTCCTTCCAAATCGGCAATGGTGCGCGCAACCTTTAATATGCGGTCGAACACCCGCGCCGAATAGCCCATTTTGTCTATCGCATTCTGCAAAAGGGCGTGGCTGGCATCATTAAGGATGCAGTATTTGCGCAGCATCTTGGAATTCATCTGAGAGTTATTATATATCCCGGTTTCGGCAAAGCGTTCGCGTTGTATGGCCCGGGCTTTGTTCACCCTGGTGCGTATGTCTATCGATTTGTCTCCAGTGGGTAATGATGCCAAGTCTGCGTAGGTTACCGTCGGCACTTCCACATGAATGTCTATTCTATCCAGCAAAGGGCCGGAAATGCGGTTACGATAACGCTGTATGGCACCCCATTCGCAGGTGCAGTTATGATTTGGGATATTGGCTCCGTGATAGCCGCAGGGACAGGGATTCATGGATGCAATCAGCATGAATTCGGCAGGGAAGGTAAGGCTGGTTGCGGCTCTGGATATGGTTACTATCCCATCTTCCAGGGGCTGACGCAGAACTTCCAGCACGGCTCGCTTAAATTCTGGCAATTCGTCTAAGAACAGCACCCCCCGATGCGACAGGCTAACCTCGCCCGGCTTGGGAAAAGCTCCGCCGCCAATCAGGGCGATGTCCGAAATAGTATGGTGAGGCGATCTGAAAGGCCTGGTGGTTAATATCCCATTGCGAAAATGCTTCGACATACCAGCAACGCTGTGAATCTTGGTGGCTTCCAGAGCTTCATCCAGATTCATCTCCGGCAATATGGTGGGAACACGGCGCGCCAGCATGGTCTTACCACTGCCGGGAGGGCCAATCATCAGCAGGTTATGACCGCCTGCGGCTGCTACTTCCAGGGCGCGTTTCACCTGATATTGACCCTTTACGTCGTTCATATCCAGGGGGAAGTCGTTCAAAACCTGAAATATCTTGTCTCTATCCACCGTGGCAAAAGGAATGTTAATCTGTCCCGATATCCAATCGGCACATTCATGCAGACTGGTAACGGGAATAACGTTCAGACCTTCAATAATGGCGGCCTCTTCGGCATTCTCATAAGGCACAATAAGGGTGTCTATATTATCCCTTTTTGCAGCTATGGCAATGGGAAGCACCCCGGAAACCGGACGCACATTACCATCCAGCGAAAGCTCGCCAATAATGCCTATCTTGCGGTAATCGCTAATCTTTATCACCTTGTTACTTTGCAGCACGGCAATGGCTATGGGCAGGTCTAATGATGCGCTATCCTTCTTTATATCCGCAGGGGCGAGATTTATGGTATAGCGTTTGGGAGCAGAGTCATAACCAGAGTTCTTCAATGCTGCAAATATGCGATCCTTACTCTCCTTTACCGCTGATGATGCCATGCCCACAATGTTCACCTGAAACAAAGCTGCGGTGCCGTCGCATTCAACTGTAATCTGGCGTGCGTCTATGCCGATAGTCGTGTATGTAAGTGCAATTCCTACCATCAAAGTTTGTCCTTTTCGCGATGATTAGTCCATGCTCGCAAGTGAAATTAGCAAGAGTGCAGAGTCAAGCATTTTTTACGCGTTTGCTCATTTAGCATCCAAATGAATAAGTTTTGGGCACATATCTTGAACGAATTACAGACTTACATCCCCTTTGATAATCTCCTATGGCAAGTCTTTGATGGCAATTACTCGATAGAACTGCTTGGTATTATTTGAGTTAATCGGAACAAAGTAGTTATATCCATCAGTGTCGCCTAAGGTTTCGAAGCTTTCAAACGTTGGATCGGAGGATGCCTCCACGCGGTATCTGCTGATTGTAACCGGATTTCCCAACAAGGATTGAGTTACCGGACTCCAGCTAAGCAGATGAGAT
Organism: uncultured bacterium; assembly: GCA_938009275.1. Classification (GTDB taxonomy): domain Bacteria; phylum Cloacimonadota; class Cloacimonadia; order Cloacimonadales; family Cloacimonadaceae; genus Cloacimonas. The sequence continues at coordinate 40,995 of CALLHY010000003.1, read as the reverse complement.
TGCTCATTATGCAGGCTAAGATTGGCTTCGGGTTGCCTAATGCCTAATATGTAGCTGAAGGAGATTGGGTTAGACTGCACAAAAGAAGCACCAGATTCTCCTGCCAAAGCCCATGCATCAGCATTATCCGCTTCACCTAAGATACCCATGAGATTGGCAGTGCGATACTGAACTCCCTGTGCGTAAGCGTGGCCATTACCGAACATTGGGTATTCTGCTCCGCCGGGTAAAAACAGCGTAACAGAGACGGGATATAGATTGTTAGGATTGCTATAATTCGCTGTAAAATACAGGTCATCGGGCTGAATAACCAGTTCCAGTCCCGTTAACGCGCTCGCGCTATAATCCCAAGGGCTGGCGATTAGCTGGGTTGGATACACTATGCCACCGGGACTGGTGTCTGATGTCGTGGTGGCAAAAGGAATTACAGTGGTTCTGTTTACTATGGTTTGCATACCAAATACCGGATTAGCGGGGTTATACCACGATGCGAAGTCTGGGTCTGCCATCAAATCGGCAAGGTTGCAGCTCATTATTAGCAGGTTACTGCCCGACACCACCTGGGTTTGAATGTTGCCAATGCGGATAAGGTCGCTGGTTCCGGTTCCGGTTATCTTATACAACCCGGGGCTAATGCCTCCTAATGATACGTTCATATAGTTTAGTGCCCAAACTATGGTATTGGGGTCTTGGGGATCGGATTCCGGATTGGCTATCACGCTCATGTATGAGAAATAAACCGTGCCAAATGAACCGCTGGTGGGAAAGCCTCCCCCGCGGTTTTGAATAGCTGTATAGAGCTTGGTGTCCGAGAAACTTACATAGTCTGATATTATATCCAGATAGTTTGTAGATTGGTCGCTGGTAGCATCTGCGCTTAGCTTGCTTAAGTTGCCAAGAGCTGGCATTGCAGTGCCGGGGTAATAAACCGGTGCCAGATGGTTGCCGGAAGTGCTTGTGGCATGCTTTAGCCCGATGTATTTGCTTTCTGTGCCCATGGGGATTTGTGCCTGATAGGTTGAGGTGGCGGGATTTAGTAGACTTACATCATACTCGCTAATGGCGGTACCGGAGCCATAAAGAACTTTGTTGCTTACAAGATTAGTGCGGTTTAGCTCGGTTTGCAGGCGCACATTGCCATCTGATAGTTTCGCACTGAAGCGCAGGTCTTTCCAATATCCAATATCAAAAGCATTGAGGCTTGATGTGATAATTATCATTAGTAGTGTCAGGTATCTCATAAATGTCTCCTTTGTACAAAATATAATAGCACTTGTAATAGCATCCAAACAAAAAGCGGAGGAAAAGAGCCTAAGTGTGCCAAGTAATCTCGTGGCTTTGCCTGAAAGAATAGGCATCCTCCTGAGATATATATCTCAGCAACAGATGCGAAACCTCTATCATTGGAGGTGGGACGCACACGTCACCACATTTGTGTATTGGGGTGGGGAGGTCACTTCGTTAATTCATCACACTCCTATCACACTCCTATCCCCTCGACCTATCGACATCCAATAGGCCTTGCATACTGTTTTCTGATTGCAATGCCGTTGCGCCTCCCAGCAAATCCAGATGTTTTGACCCCTAAACGACACATCGAATATGCAACTATCTCTGCAATCAATGCTGCGTTCTCTACGCAAGCCAGACCTCTATGAATCTTACTATTGTCGTTTCGGGGTTAGTTGCCACAAATCTACAGCATGTATCACTTGGCACCTTATTTTTATTGACACTAATACTGTTACTTACATATTTGATATTATGCTTACGTAGGAGGTAGGTTATGCCGCGTTTCATACCATCCTTTATTTTACATAAGGTCGAGAAAGGCTTGTTAACAGGTGATTTGTCGGCTTACGTTATCCTTTTTGATATTGTAGATTTCACCGTATCGTGCGGTAAGCTGTTTCAGATGGAAAAGGGTGGAGTAGAAATACTAAGCCGTTATCTGGGTGCAGCTTTTCATAAACCCATAGAGTACCTCGTATATTACGGTGGGTTTGTGTCCAGTTTCTCTGGAGATTCATGTACCGTGATAATGCCGAAAAGAACCCCTGAAGAAGTACTCTGTTCTATAACCAGGATACAGGAGCATTTTGAGGGAATATCAGAATTTGAAGGTCTTCCCCTTCGCATTAGGTTATCAGTTAGTTTTGGTAATGTTCACTGGCGTATATTTAATAACCCACATCAATATGAGTACGTGTTCACAGGTGAGGCGTTCGAAGATAATATAGAGCTTCAATCGCTGCACAAAGAACTTCTCTTCTCCACCAAAGCAGCTCAGCAGATAGGCTTAGATTTATTTGAAGATACTGAGGGGGGTTACATTCCCAAAGCAACCACTTTGTGTGATGTTGAAGCACGTGAACGTCCTCTAAGTTTTACTTATAAGCCGGAAACCCGGCAGCTTTTCTGTCACAAAGACATCCCCAAGGTTAGGCAGACAGAAGAAAACCGCCAAGCTGGATATTGCTTTATCTCGCTTAAGGGTATACCAGAACCGGAGGTAGCTCAAACCATACAACACATTGAGCTGCTCTCCGCAAAATACTATGGAATGGTTAATAAACTCGAATGTTCAGACAAGGGATTTTTAGCCATTGTGATCTTTGGCATACCACACAACAAAGGTGTGTTTTTTGAGAACATGTGTAGATTTGCCCTGGAACTTATCGGCTATGAACCCAAGCTAAGAATGGGTCTTAGCATCGGTTATGTACTCGCATGTTTCGTGGGGAGCACAGTATCCAAAGAATATACTGCCTATGGATATCCCATGAATTTGGCTGCCAGATTGATGAGTGAAGCCCGTAGCGGAGAGGTGATAACCGACACCTATCTTAGGAACCAACTTGACACCCAGTTCTTCTTCCACAAGCTAAAAACAATTAAGCCTAAAGGCTTTGATACCGAAGTAACATGTTATCGGCTTAACCGACAGGTTTCCCATGATGATATGTTCTCCCAAAATCCATTCGTTGGGAGAGAAAAAGAGCAGGAGGAGATTACACAGTTCATACTGAAAGGCTTTGAAGATAAAGACAACCGGGTGGTGTATATTCATGGAGACCCCGGTATAGGCAAATCCCGGCTGATTGAAACTGCATTGGGCAAGATTAGTAAGGATGTATGTAACTACCTGACCGTTAAATGCAATCAAACAGAGCAGAGAGACCTGGAGATTGTAATTCAGTTGTTAAACAAGATTACGAATTACAATCCCTGGACTCCACTCTCTGAGTCCAAAGCAATGTTCCATGGCTTATGGGAAGATAAAGCACAAGGTGACAAGGAAATGCAAAGGATAGAGTCTATAATTGGCTCAATTTGGGGCTATGAGTGGCCTGGATCAAACTGGTCTAAGATTTCTGACATCGATAAACCTAGGCAGTTTAGGGACGCATTTGTATATGCTATAAACTTCATGTCCAAGGCAAGCCCATTTATGATTCGCCTTGAGGATGCTCAGTGGATAGATGATGCCAGCAAACAATTCTTTCGCTTGCTTACTGAAACTGGCAATGGGAACGTAGTATTTGTCTGTTCTTGTCGCTATGAACACGGCAATAAGATTGACCTGAAGCTCCCCAAGTGCACTAAATATGATATAGAGCTTACCAGGCTCACTTTTCAGGAAACTGCAGAGCTTGTTAGAAACCTGGTGAATCCAGAACGTAATATTCCAAAAGAAACTGTTGAGTTTATAGATGGTTATGCAGAGGGCGTGCCACTTTTTGTTGAGCAGCTTACTCTTGACATGAGGGGGCACGACACATTGGACAACAATGGAGTAATACGTGGCAAGCCGAAATACAAACGAAACTTGAAGATCTACGATGTGTTGGATTCCAGGATAGACAATCTTACTGACAATGTGCGTGAAGCCTTGTTTCGTGCTGCTGTGTTGGGTAATCAGTTCTATGTAGAACTGCTTTCGAAGATGCTGGATACTAAGCTCGAAACTGAATTGGAGCAAGGAGAAAAGAACCGAATTTGGCAGCGCCATCGCAAACTCGATAAGTCTGACCCACTCTGTGATGTAGAAGAGCTTCAATACATATTCAATCATGTAATGATTCACAAAGCTGCGTATGACAGAATGATGGATAATAAGCGCAGCAGCCTGCATTTTGCTGCAGCATTGGCTATGGAGAGGCTGTATGGCACAGATTTAGATAAACATGCGGAAGATATAGGACGACACTATGAAAGTGCTCAGCTCTTAGATCCTGCGGCTGCTATGTACTGCAAGGCTGCTGAGTATTATAAGAAAACGAGAAATTATCTCGCTGCTGCGCGATGCTATAAAAAAGCTCTGGATGCTAGAGAAAAGCAAGACAAGGAATCCCGGGTATTATCTACCAGGCCAGACACTGTGCCCACGATTAACAATTGGGCTGAACAGATGTTAAACCTTGGCGGAGCACAAAATGTAGCAGAAGCAAGTATCCTCCTGAAGAAGGCATTGGAGATTAACCTGAACTGCCAGAAACAAATCATGTGTGATAAAGCATCTACTTTAGAAATGCAGGCCAAGATATATCAGGACAGCAGTCAATATCAACAAGCAGTGGATTTGTTGAATGAAGCACTATCATATCGTAAGAAAAACATGGATGAGTATAATCCGATTATCGGCAAGACATACAATGAACTGGGAAACCTATATAGCTATAAGGGGGAGACCAAGAAGGCTATTGCTGCCTTCAAACAAGCTATAAAAGTATGGAACAATTGTAATAAGCAATTTAGTCCGGAAATGGCAGATTCCATGAACGACTTGGCCAGGTTATATGATTCTGAAGACAACAAAGAAGAAGCCAGAGTCTTATTCGATAAGGCACTTGCCATGCGCAGAGAAACCCTCGGAAACGATCATATTGATTTAACCGAAACCCTTAACGATTATGCCGATTTTCTAATTGAGAATGATCAGCTTAAAGAAGCAGAAGCTCTATTAGAAGAAGCATTAAGAATAAGGATTAACATTCTGGGGATAAATAGCTTGCAGGTAGCAGAAACATACAATAGCATGGGCATCAGGTACCAGGAATTAGATGATTTTGAGAATGCAGCGTATTATTTGGAGCAAGCGTTGAGTATTAGAAAGCAACATCCCTCTGCTAACAAGTATGATCTGGCGGAGTCATACCAGAGTTTCGGTGATTTTCTCCTGGAAAATTCTGACTACCCAAAGGCATTAGAAAATGTAAAGCAAGCATTGGAGATCAGAGAAGAGATTCTGGACAGCGACCACCCTGATATTGCCGAGTCACTTAACAGCCTTGCCAATATCTACACGGAATTGAACATGACTGCTGAAGCGGAAGAATGCTACTCGCGCTCCGGTAAGATACTGGAGAAGCTATATGTCAGTCACCATCACTCGGATTTGGCGAAGTTCTATAAAGATCGTGCCAACAGCTATATCGAAACCAATCAGTACAAAATGGCGGAGAAGCTTCTTCATGCTGCACTGAAGATAAACATTAGCCTCGATGGTGAAAAGCATCTGGATACTGCAGAAATCCTTGATGACTTAGGCAGGCTATATACTACCCTGGGTAATTATGCAGAAGCAGAATCTTACTTAAATCGTGCCCTGGCTATCCGCATCGACCTTAAAGGTGAAAACAGCATTGATGCAGCAGAAACGAGTACCAATCTGGGTGTATTGTATTACGAAATGAAGAATAAGGAGTGCTATCCCAAAGCCGAGGCTTTACTTAGTAAGTCCCTGGCTATCCGCACAGCCAAATACTCCGACACCTATCAAGACGAAATCGCAGAATCCATGATTGAACTTGCAAAGATATATGTAGAAATGGACGAATTTGCCAAAGCTTCATATTATCTTAAGCGTGCCATGGTAATCTATAGACATACGCATGGAATACAAAGCCCTGAGTATGCGGACGGTTTGGATGTGCTTGCCAGCTTATTGAGAGATAAAGATAAGCTGGAGGAGTCGGCACAAATCTCCAAAGAAGCTATGGATATCAGAGCTAAGCTACAGGGGACAGAACACCCCGATTATGCAGAATCTATAAACATCCTGGCTACTACCTACACCAATCTGGATCAGCATGAAAAAGCCTTCGACTTGCTTCAAAAAGCATTGCTGATAAGAAAAAAATCTCTGGGTGAAGAACATCCTGATGTAAGCGAAACCATGAATGACATGGTAGAAAGCCTCCGTGAGCAGGATAAGTTCGATGAGTCTAAAGCGATGTTTAAAAATGCTATGATGCTACGGCGAGTTTCGGATGGCGAGCACAATCTGGATTGGGCAGAAATGCTTCATAACATTGGTCTGGTGTATCTGGAAACGGGTGAATATGACAAGGCTAAAGAGAATCTTGAGCTTGCCCTGAAGATTCGCCAAGAGGTTCGAGGACAAGACCATACCGAAGTTGCCGAATCTCAAAATGATCTCGCTCTGTTATATACGAGGATGGGAGTTTTTGGTAAGGCTTTGCCTCTGTATCAAAGCGCATTGAAAATTAGAACAAATGGACTGGATCCACGCCACACTGAAGTGGCAGACACACTTCACGATATGGGGGTTCTGTACCATAAATGCGGAGAGAAAGACAAAGCAAGGGAATGCTTTTCCCAAGCGCTGGAAATCCGTGTTGAAAAGAGAGGCGCAAACAGTGAAGATGCTTTGGATACAAAGAAATGCATGGAAGCTCTGGAGCATGAAATCGACTAACATGATATAATACACATTTCCTTGCCTTTCTAAACGGATGTCTTGCTATGCCCAGCGCATAATACAGGGGTGTGCATCAATTCATGTACAGGGAATAACTCATTACTGTGCTGCCTGTATCTAAATATAGCACATTATCTTACGCTTCTCAGGCGGATTAACAATACAAAGCTTGACATATATTATGTATGTAGAAAGAATGCGATTGTTAGAATCAATAATTCAAGAGGATACAGATGAGGATAGCACTAAGCACATTGTTACTGCTTCTAATGCTCGGTAGTGGGTGGTCAATAATCATACCTATGAACAGATATGGTTATTCCATGGCGATAGGCGATCTTGACCGGAATGGACTAAAAGACATTGTAGTGGGGCATCTTATTCACGAAGACCTAAGCTCACCCTCTTTTACTGTGCTGTATAACTATTCCAATGGAGCTTTTGCTAGTGCAGATTCATCATTTGTGTTTGGTGTGTCGCAAAATAGCATTCAGATTGCCGACCTCAACGGTGATAACTATCCGGATATAGTTGCCATCCAGGCTGTGAACTTCACAGAAAACCAATGTGCCAGAGTGTTCTATAATCAGCAGGGTTCTTTTAATGATTACGTTGACTATCCCTTTACAGGTGATTGCTTCTTCAACGAAATCAGAACCGGGGATGTGAATGGCGATGGACTAGCCGACATCATCTTCTTTTCCTACGCGTGGGATTATATGTGGGCACTTGTGAGCACAGCACCAAATCAATTCCAGCCTCTTTACCAGTTTCCTCTGGATTTCCCGCCCCAAGATATGATTTTGGGAGATGTGGATAACGATGGAAGAGACGAAGTGATTTTTGCAAGTCAGCCACTAACTATTTTCGATTATAGTAATAACGGGTGGCAACAGATCATCTTAGGTAACATGACATTTCACAGTGAAATAGCATTAGGCGATGCAGACAATGATGGAGTTAATGAGATATTTACATTTGAAATCCCCCCTGCGGGTAATGACTTTTACTTCAGGATATACAAACTTGTGAACAATCAGATAGGATTGATGTATTCTCAAGTTACGAGCAATCCTGGCCAACTAAAGGTTTACGATTTCAACAACGATAACCTGGCTGACTATCAAATAGGCCCGCGACTATATACAAATCTGGGGAACTACAGCTTCACCGAAACATTACTAACATTCAGTTACTCGGCATCTGATCTGTTTTTATGCGATATAGACAACGATGGATATCTGGATTGGATTTTAATGAACAACAACGGCCCATGCTTAAGAATACTCTTTGGCGATGGGCTGGGCAACTTCCATGATAACCCGGTTGAGGTGGACGACCCCGTCAACGTGACTCCCCCTCAATTTGTTACGATATCAAACTACCCTAATCCATTTTCCTCATCAACCCAGTTTGTGTTGTCAAGCAATTCCAAGCGTTTAAGCGGAGACTTGCTAATTTTCAACATCAAAGGACAACAAGTACGTAGCTTACATATCTCCAATCAGATAAGTGATGTTGTTTGGGATGGCACAGACGGAGCAAATCGACCAGTGCCCTCGGGAATATATTTGTGTAAATACATTGATGAAACCGGCTTGGTATCTACTAGAAGGATACTAAAAGTAAGATAAAGGAGACTATCATGTACAAAAAGCTGATGTTGGCCATGGTGCTACTATTCTGCTGTATTGCATCAATATCCGTACAGGGAATAACCCATTAATGTGCCGCCTGTATCTGAATAGTATTCATTATCTTATGCTTCTTATAAGGCAGTATTTGAGATACACCACCCAATTAACCACAAATAGATATATTGGTAAACTAAATGATTGACAGAATCTGGCATGTCGATACATTAACCATAAGACTAAAGTAGGAGTATGTATGCTACGTTATGTTCCATCTTTCATTCTTGATAGTTCCGCTTCCCATGCGGATTCGGGTTCATTCACCGGCTATGTGTTTTATGCTGACATCGCCGATTTTACCGGCTTGACCAATGTAATGCGCAAAGAGGGGAAAAATGGTGCCGAAGCACTAAACCAATACCTTACTTATGTTCTATCATATCCTATTGAGTTGGTAGAGAAGCATGGTGGATTTATTAGCCACTTCGCAGGCGATGCCTTTTATGCCCTTTTCCCGGATGCTGCTGCTTCACAGCTAAAATACATTGTGGAAGAGCTGATGAGTTACTTTGCAATACACCCCACCTGCCAAACGGTGATAGGTGAGTATCCGCTAAAAGTCAGGTTTGCTATCAGCACGGGCAAGGTGCATTGGCATGTGTATCGTCAGGAGAAGCAAGCGGAATATGTATTTTCAGGCGAGCCCATAAAGGAGATTAACAAGCTAGCTGAAAACAAGCTGGACATTGCACTATCTCCCTACATTCGGTCTGCTTTTGCCGGAATTGCTCCGGGAAAGCCAATCCCCAAACAGCTTAACTATCAGCATGATGAGGCTATCGCCAGGCAGTTTCTTAATCACAAGCTGCATGGCATAAATCCCGATAACGAGATTCGGGATGCCGGATATTGCTTTATAGATTTGTCCCGGCTAAAGAAAGCCCAGATAATGCCAACCCTTTCTCTAATCCACGAAAAACTGGATGATTATGGTGGATATCTGAACAAGCTGGATGCTGGAGACAAGGGCTTGGTAGCCTTTGTGCTATTTGGGCTTCCCCGCGTGATGGGCAATACCCTGGAAAGAGCTTGCCGATTTGCTCTGGAAACCATAGCCGAGCAGCCGAATCTTTCCATTGGTTTGTCCTGTGGCAATGCCTATGCAGGCTTTGTGGGCAGCGAAAGCACTCGGGAATATACAGCCCTCGGTGCTGCGGTAAATCTTGCTTCCAGGCTAATGCAAGAGGCTAAGAAGGGCGAGATATTAACTGACAGCTACTTAGAACAAGAAATGCACTACAAATACCTCTTTGAACCTGCTAAAACGCTTAGCTTAAAAGGCTTTGCCGCACCCGTAAATTGCAACAGGCTAATAGACAGACTTCCCGTGCCACCCAAAAGCTTCTTGGCAGAACTGGTGGGCAGAGAAACGGAAGTGGAGCAAATACGGCAAGCCGTGCAACAAAGCGGAAGCCGCATCATGTATATCTCAGGTGAACCCGGCGTTGGCAAATCCAGATTAATTATAGAAGCTTTGAAACCATACCCTAAACGTTACTTCCTATTCTGCGACCCTTCGGGTCACAAGCACTTGGAGCCTATCAAGCAGTTCCTCCGCCAGTATTTTGCTTCTGATCCGCAGCTTAGCAGAGAGCAGAACCAAATGAGCTTCCGTGCCAAATGGAATGAACTGGCAGGAGAGAACAAAGAACTGCAGCGTATTGAGTCTATAATCGGCAACCTACTGGGCTTCGAGTGGGAAGGCTCTATCTGGAGCGTACTGCCTCCGGAAGAAAAGCCTGAACAGCAAAGAAAAGCCTTTGCCACTATGCTGACAAGGCTAACAGAGATTGAGCGTATAATCATCCATCTGGACGATCCCCAATGGCTGGGTGATAGTGATGCAGATTACTTAAGAGAATTAGGCACAGCCAAGCTGGATGGGATTGTAATAATAGCTGCTTGCAGGTATCTAACAGACGGCAAGGCAGTAAACTTGGAAATACCAAATTGGGAAGCCGGGCATATAGACTTAAGTAGCTTATCTGAAGAAGCTGCGGTTACTATGATTCGCAGTCTCCTGAAGCTGAATGCCTTGCCCGGTGAAACCCAGGATTGGATTGTAAAGAAAGCGGATGGTAGCCCGCTCTTCATCGAGCAAGTGGTGGCGTATCTAAAAGAAAATGACTGTTTTGACAGCGAATACAAGCTGAAAGGCAATCTGGATTACCTTAGCTCTTTTGGTATTGCCGATATTATCGGCAGCCGTATAGATAGCTTAACCGAAAGTGTCCGCAATACCCTGCAACATGCCTGCATTTTGGGACTGGAATTTAATACCCGGGTGCTAAGCGAGATGCTCTCCCGCAAGCTGGATGATGACCTCGGCGAAGGCAAGCAGGCACGGGTTTGGGCAGATATAGATGAACTGCGCTATATCTTTACCCATGTGCTGATTAAGGATACTGCCTATAGCCGTATGATGAGCGATAAACTGCAGAAACTTCACCTCTTGGCAGCGGAGACCTTAGAGAAACTATACCAGGACGGTGAGCATGCCATGAATGAACATGCGGAAGAGATAGCAAAGCACTTCGAGAATGCAGGAAAGGAAGAAAAGGCAGCGGAGTATTATAATAAGGCAGGGTGCTGGTGTATTGATCAGCATGAATGGGAAAATAGTGAAACATTACTAAAAGTTGCCCTGGCTATCAGGGAAAAGGTTTTGGGTGTAGAGCATCCGGACACAGCAACATCGCTGAACAATCTGGCATACTTGCATAAAGCCCAAAGCAAGTATTCAGAAGCTGAGCCCTTGCATCTAAGAGCCCTGGCTATCAGGGAAAGGGTGTTGGGTACTGAGCATCCGGATACAGCACTTACCTTGAGCAATCTGGCAGGCTTGTTTCAGGATCAAGGTAAGTATGCCGAAGCTGAACCATTGTATCTCAGAGCATTGGCAATATGTAAAAAAGTGCTGGGTAAGGAGCATCTTGATACAGCGAAATCTCTTGGAAATCTGGCAGGCTTATATTATGCTCAAGGTAAGTATGTCGAGGCAGAGACAATGTATCTCAGAGCATTGGCAATATGTGAAAAGGTGCTGGGTAAGGAGCATCCTGGCACAGCAACAACGCTGAACAATTTGGCATCCACATACTGGATTCAGGGCAAGTATACTGATGCAGAGCCCCATTTTATTAGATCTCTGTCAATCTATGAAAAAGTGCTGGGTAAGGAGCATCCCTCAACTGCGCTAACGCTTAACAATCTTGTGAAGTTATATAAGGCTCAAGGAAAGTATGATATAGCATTAACACTTTTTCTACGAGTGCTCACCGTTCGTGAAAAGGTTCTAGGTTTAGAGCACCCAGGTACCCAAAAAACCATCCAAAGTCTCATTGCTACCTATGAAAAACTCGACCAACCCGAGAAGGCAACCGAGTACAGAGCCATGTTAGTTGAACAATCTGAGGAGTGATTTTTACAATGTTGAATTAGGAGGAATTATGATTTATTATAGCAGAGTAAGTATTATGTTGTTAATCATTATATGCACGATTTCATTATGTGCAGAAAGCTACAGCTTTGTTTGGGCGAATCAGTGCGGTAATTATCAGACGGGTGCAGAGTCCCGGGATCTGATTATAGATAATTTAGGTGACATAGTATCTATAGGATTTTATAGTCCACCCGCAACTTTTGGGAATGTAACTTTTACTGATGGAGATACTTTTGTTGCAAAGTTAGATACAGATGGTAACTGGTTATGGGTTGCGAATGCTTATACGTCACATTCTTTTGGGCGGTTTCGGGTTTGTTCAGATAGTAATGGAGACATATATATTGCGGGTTCATTCAGAGGGGTAGCAACTTTTGGTAATTTTACAATTGTGGGTACTAACAATTCTTATGGAGAAATATTTGTTGCTAAGCTTAACCAAAATGGCGAATGGCTTTGGGCTCAAAAGATAGGGAGCGGTTTTCAGAACCTAGTAAACGATATCACAGTTGATACCAATAACAATTTGTTGTTAGTAGGGTGGATTGTCTCGTCATGTAGTTTTGGAAGTTATACTTTAAATAGGGGAGGTTTAATAGCCAAAATCTCGTCTAATGGAAGTTTACTTAGTGCAAACTGTCTTGGAGGTTCATCTCTAATTGGGCAAGCCATACAAATTGATACAAATGGGAATGTCTATATTGCAGGGGAATTTACAGGGACTGATGTTATCGGAACGACAATCATAACATGTAATGGGATTTCAGATATCTTCGTAGCGAAATATGATGATAACATGGTAAACACTTGGGTCAAGAGGGCAGGTGGTACAGGACGGGATGATGTTTGTGATATCGCAATAGAGAATAACTTGCTCTATATATTGGGAAATTATGAGACTGATTTTTCATATGGAGGTGATTCAATTAGTAATAATGGTTTATGGGGTACGTTTATTGTTCAAATGTCAACGGATTCATCCTGGAACTGGATTAGGAATTATGATTCACAACTGCCCGCTGGTATGGATTCAGATAATAATGGTAACTGTTATATATGCGGAGGAAAAGCTGTTGTCAATGGAGATAGTTTTCAATTTGGTTCATATGTATCGAAATATAACAATCAAGGGGACATGTTATGGGAAAAAATAACGTTAGCTCCAATTATCAGGATGGTAAAAGCTGATATTCTGGGGAATTGTTATATTAACGGTGAAATCTATCGAACAACCATTTTTGACACAATAACGCTTACAATCCCAGAACCTCAATGGGAAGATGTATTTATAGCAAAATTAGTTTTATCTTCGGTAAACACTTCTGATGAATTGAATCCTCCGATGTTGAATATTGAGGCATATCCTAATCCTTCTCACTATGGAAGCTCCATAACATTTAAAACAAATATGAAAAAGAACGAACAGGGAACCTTAACAATATACAATCTTCGTGGACAAGTAGTAAAGAACTTTGATATAAGAGGAGAAATACCAAGCCTGATTTGGGATGGGAAAAACGATCAGGGTCAGCATTGCGCCAGTGGAGTCTATTTCTATAAATTACGTACGAATTCACGGGTGTCTACTAATAAGTTAGTCCTGTTAAAATAGTATCATATGACTATAGGATGTCTTAAGACCTTGTAAAATATGGGTTTTCTTAGGCATTACCAAAATGAGAACGTGGGCACGGTCGCAAGAACGTGCCCTTACTCATTTTGTTTCCGGTTATCCCTGACAGGTTGCTCCCCAGCAGAGCCTGTATACAAATCGTGGAAACTACAGCTTTGTTGAGACCGTGCAAGCACCAAACTATTATTCAGCAGGGATGTTCTACTGCGATTTCGATAATGACGGATTGTTAGATTGGATTTTATTGCGCTTTAATGTACCAAGTGTAGAAATCCGATTTGGCGATGGGCTGGGCAACTTCCACGATAACCCGGTTGAGGTGGATGACCCCGTCATCGTGCCTCCCCCTCAATTTGTTACAATATCAAACTACCCCAATCCATTTTCCTCATCAACCCAGTTTGTGTTGTCAAGCAATTCCAAGCGTTTAAGCGGAGACTTGCTAATTTTCAACATCAAAGGACAACAAGTACGTAGCTTACATATCTCCAATCAGATAAGTGATGTTGTTTGGGATGGCACAGACGGAGCAAATCGACCAGTGCCCTCGGGAATATATTTGTGTAAATACATTGATGAAACCGGCTTGGTATCTACCAGAAGGATACTAAAAGTAAGATAAATTAAACTCCTGACATATCAAGATTTCCATTGCCATCCCTGCTGCTTCCCTGCTGCTTCCCTGCTGCTTCCTTGCTGCTCTCCCCTGTTCGACACAGGATAGCAGCAAGGAAGCAGCAGGGATGGCTAATATTTCTTAGGGGTACACATTGTACCACTACATCACGGGAAGTTTATCTGGATGTCCTTTACTTCCGGGTATTTCTCCAGGTGTTCTCTAATCTCTTCGGCGATGTTATCACGCCATTGGTCGAAGCTCATTATATTCAGGTCGATTAGCACTTCGCCGTCATTTAAGCCCACGTATTTCACCATCTTGAGGCTAACGATATCTTCGCCAACCTTAGGATATATTATCTTTTTAAGCTCTTCTACTATGGTCTCTTTGCTAAAGTTGGGCACTTCTTTTAGCCCGTGGGCAATCTCATAATTCGAAATAGCAGTTTGCAGAGTATCGGCGGCTAACACGCTGCAATGCACTTTAACGGGAGGAAGGCCGTCCAAAGCCTCCATGGCATCACGCCAGGTTATCTGTTTGGCTTCATCCAGAGTTTTGCCTTTTGCCAGGTCGGTTACTATTGATGCAGTGGCAATATTCGAGGCGCAGCCATAGGAAAGGAAGCTGATGTCCTCGATGATTTTATCTTGTTCGTTAACCTTTAGATACACGGTTACCTGATCGCCACAGGCGGGGCTGCCTTCGGTGGCGGTGGCATCGGGATTGTCCATTTTGCCAACGTTGCGGGGGTGCATAAAGTGGTCTAAAACTTTCTGTGAGTATTGCATCTATTTCTCCTTATGGGTTGCGCTGTAAAGCGGGCTGCGTTTCCTTAGTTCACCGCTTATTTCGGCTAAGGCAGCCACGGTTTCGTCGAGCTCATCTTTGGTGGTGAAGCGGCTAAGGGTGAACTTCATTGAGCCGTGGGACTGCACATGATTTTTGCCAATAGCCATCAGCACATAGTTTGCCTTTAATCCTTGCGAAGCGCAGGCACTGCCGGTGGCAACGGTTATCCCTTTCATGTCCAGCATCATGGTAATGGCTTCGCCTTCTATGTAGGCAATGGATACATTTATGTTGTGCGGGGCTCTGCCCTCTCCACGGGGGCCATTAAGCTCTATCTCAGGAATGTTTTTTTCAAGCTGCTGTAGCAGATAGTTAGAAAGCTCTCTTAAGTGTGCTTGCGTGGCATCAAAATCGGCAAATACCAGCTCTGCGGCTTTGGCAAAACCGGCAATAAGGGCAATGCTTAAGCCACCTGTTTGCATAGCGTCAAAGCGTTTAACGCCGTGAATTAGCTGCCCAAGCTTAACTCCATGACGCACATATAGCGCGCCAATGCCCTGGGGGCCATGTATCTTGTGAGCGGAGATGCTCATGGTGTCTATGCCCAGTTCTTCCACGTTCAAGGGTATCTTGCCATAGGCTTGTCCAGCGTCCACATGGAAGTGAATCTTGTGGTCGGCTGCCTGCAATACCTGGTTGAACTCCGCCAAGGGCTGAATGGTGCCTATCACATGGTTCACGGCAGTGGTCATGAAGATTATGGTGTCCGGCCTTATAGCGCGGCGTAATTCCACCGGATTAACCTTGCCTTCGGCATCGGCATTCAGATAAGTAACGTCGAAGCCATGCTTTTCTAAGTATGCAGCATTGGTTAATAAATCGGGATAGTCCACTACCGATACAATGGCGTGGCGTCCCTGTGACGAATAGGCAAAGCCAAGCCCTTTTATTGCGATGTTATTGGCAAGCGTGCCGCCGCTGCAAAACTGCAATTCGCCCGCGCTGGCACCAATGGTCTGGGCTATTGTGTGCCGGAACTGGTCTATATCCTCGTTTATCGTTTCTCCGGTGGTCACAAAGCTGCCGGGAAACCAAAACTTTTCTTCAAAATATGGCTGCATAGCCTGTAATACTTCCGGTGCGGGACGTGAGGTTACGCAATTATCGAGATAGATTCTTCCTGGCTTCATTTCTTACCTCTCTTCCATGTATTATAGATACTTGCCAGAGTGTATTCGGACAGCATTTGTTGCATTCTGCCGCCAAGCTCGGTGAAAAAAGCACTAAGCGAGCAACCGCCACTGGGGCAAAAACGCTGTGCAGAGGCATTGCAGGTGGGGTCTAAAGAATCGTCATCCACGGCAGACAGCACCTGTTGCAAGGTTATGTCCTCTGCCGGTTTGGCAAGCACGTAGCCGCCTTTGGCACCTGCGCTGCTGATTATTAAGCCTGCGGTCTTTAAGTTTCCAAGCAAGCGCTCTATATATTTCTTGGGTAGTTCCTGATGTTCGCATATCTTTTGCGCACTAACCGCATCCTGCTGGCTGTCGGTAATCTCCAGCAGAGCTCTAAGCGCATATTCTGTTCGGGTGTTAACTGCCATAATCGGCTCCTCATTCATGGTCTCTGAATACATACTAATTTGATATGCTATTCTGTCAATACTTTTCTGCAACCCGCTGCCTGGATGCAAGCAAGCTATTGACAGAATATGTGGATGCAGAAAGGCTGTACTTAGTAAATAATGCACAGGGTGAAGACAGACACAATGATAGAGGCAAAGAACTTATACTGCGGATATACGGAAGAGCCGATACTAAAAGGCATTTCCCTGCAGGTTGCGCCCGGCAGTTTTTGTGCCTTATTAGGCCCCAATGGGGCAGGTAAATCTACTCTGTTATATTCACTTATGGGCTATTTGAAGCCATCTGCAGGAAGCATTCATGTTTTCGGCAAGGATATCGCCAAGGCTAAGGGTAGCTTCCTGGCGCGGCAGATTGCCTTTGTTCCCCAGGAGAGCACGCGGGAATTTGACCACCAGGTATTCGAAACAGTGCTGATGGGCAGATACCCCTATCTTGGTCTGATGCAGGCGCATAGCGCCGAAGATAAGCAGGCAGCAGAAGAGGTTATCGCCATGCTAAACCTGCAAAGCTTGAAGCAGCGATGGTTGTCGGAGCTAAGTGGTGGCGAAAAGCAACGGGTGTACATTGCCCGGGCATTGGTTCAGAACACTCCCTATATCTTGCTGGATGAAAGCCTATCGCAACTGGATATAAACCATCAACTGGAGATTATGTCGCTTTTGCGCAATATCCACAACAGCCATGGCAAAACTGTGCTGATTGTGTCGCATAACCTTAATCTGGCTGCCAACTATGCAGATTGTCTCATCTTTCTAAAGGATGGCAAGCTATTGGCAGAAGGCAAGCCGGAAAGCCTTATGCAAACTGAAGTACTGCACAGTCTATTCGGAGTGAAGCTGGATACCGTTATAAACCCCAATTCCGGCCGTCCCAATATCATTTACCCATAACATTATATCTGCATCAGCAATTTGTGCTTGACATCTGCATAGTGCAAAGATGTTTGGTGGAAACAAGAGGTACCATTATGAAAACATACCTTAGCTACACTCTTTTAGCCGCGATACTTATCTTGCTATCAGCTTGCGAATCAGGGGCTAAATTCACCGTTCATAACACGTGTGCCTATCCCGTGTATATAAACGTTGATTCCGGCGAACAAGTAACCATTAACTCCAATGCTACACGCAGCTTCGATATAGATACAGACACCCAGAGTATCTTTACCGGTACAGTTAAGCGTACTGTTCCGGTTAAGGTTATCGGCGAGACTTATAGCCTGGAAGATGAGATAAACAATCTATGGACAGACAACACCAGTATCACTGTTGAAGCTGGAGAAGAACTGCATGCCTACCTGAATCCCAATAGAGCCAGCATTAAAGTGCTAAACAGCACCGATACAAAGATAAGGGAAGTGTGGATTTACAAAAATGACGGCATTATCCCCAGCCTTTTCACCACCATTGGCGAAATAGAGCCGGGAGACAGCAAGTTTAAGCGTGTGGACTACTACACCCCATCAAACCCATTTTCTTATCAGGTACATGTATTTCTTGAGGGTAGTAGCGAACCCCTGATATACGGAAACGCAGGCACCATACTGTATAAAGACCAGCAATTCTTTACTGAAGTAGTAACCAAATAATAATGCCCCAAAGGAGACCCAATGAAAGGGAAATGGCTTAGCATACTAATGCTAATATGCGCTGTAACACTTAGCGCAATAATCCCCCCTCAATACGCACCCATGCCTTTACCAACAGACCCCGAACTGCTTACCGGAGTTTTGGATAATGGGCTAACCTATTACATTCTGCC
This sequence comes from uncultured bacterium, assembly GCA_938009275.1. Lineage (GTDB taxonomy): Bacteria > Cloacimonadota > Cloacimonadia > Cloacimonadales > Cloacimonadaceae > Cloacimonas. The sequence continues at coordinate 22,687 of CALLHY010000003.1, read as the reverse complement.
CAATGCCAAACCAGAGAAGCGCATTGAACTCAGGCTATTAGTAAAAGCCGGCAGCATAGACGAAGATGACGATCAGCTTGGTCTGGCACACTTTGTGGAACACATGGCTTTTAATGGCAGCAAAAACTTTGCCCGCACCCAGATGGTGGAATTCTTAACCTCCATTGGCATGGGCTTTCACAACGGTCTGAATGGTGGTACCAGCTACGACTTTACCGTTTACCAATTCAAACTGCCCACCGACAATGAAGCAACCTTGCGCAAAGGAATCTCGATACTATCGGACATAGCCTGGCAGCTTAGCTTCGATCCCTCAGAAATAGAGCGTGAAAGAGGCATTATTCAGGAAGAATGGCGAATGGGTCAGGAAGCCCAGCAAAGGGTTCAGGACAAGGTTAACAGCGTCCGTTTTGCCGGTTCACGCTATGCCTTGCGCAATCCTATTGGCACCATTGAGAACATCCGCACCTTCAAGCATCAAAGCTTAATCCGTTATTACAAAGACTGGTATCGTCCCGACCTTCAAAGCGTTATTATTATTGGTGATTATCCGCCCGAACAGCTACAGGCACTGGTGCAGGAATACTTTGGCGTAATCCCACCCAGAGAGAATCCCCGCCCAAAACAGAGCTACACCGTGCCCGATAATGCCGAACCCCGCGCTACAGTTGTTCTGGATAAAGAGCTTCCCTACACCACCGTGCAGGCTACCTGGAAGAAAGAGCCGGTTCCCCTGGTGGATTTGGGATCATACTACAATGACCTGAAGAAAGACCTGTTCTACACCATGTTCAACAACCGAATGCAAGAAATTGGCATGATGCCCAATTCTCCTTTTACCTATGCATTCGGCTACGAGGTTTCTATGCTGCGCGGTTTTGCCGCGTCGATGCTGATGGCACTGAGCGCAGAGGGTAAAAGCGAACAGGCCATGCAGGCAGTTATAACCGAAGCTGTGCGCATTAGACAACATGGCTTTAAGCCTGGTGAGTTTGAACGCGCCAAATTAGACCTTATCCGCGGTGCCGAAAAAGCAGTTAGCGAAAAGGCGACCCGCGAATCTGACGAAGCTACCTGGCAATTGCTAAGCCCGATTTTGGACGGCTCTGCCATTATGAGCGCAGAACAGGAAGCCGAGTTTATCACCAATATTATCCACGAGATAGGCCTGGATGAGGTTAATGACATCGTGGACGACCTTATCTCTACCGAAAATCTTACCCTTAGCATCAGCGGAACCGAGAAAGAAGGCGTTAGCTACCCTACTAATGAACGTTTGCTGGCGATGTTCAACGAACTTAGAACTACCGAACTGGAAGACTATGAGGACACAACAGTTGATGAGCCCATTATGGAAAACATCCCCACCCCCGGTAAGATTGTAAAAGAAAAGCTATATCCCAAATCCGGTATCAAGAAGTGGGTGTTGTCCAACGGCGTTACCGTATATGCAAAACAGACAGATTTCAAGGCCGATGAAGTAAGACTTTCTGCTTCCAGTCCCGGTGGTGGAGCTCTGCTGAACGCCAACGAAGCCAAGCTGTCGGAAGTGATAGGCCAGTATAGCCACAATGCCGGATTTGGTAACTTCGACGGCCCCGCCCTGCAGAAAGCCCTGGCAGGAAAGGTTGCCTCTGCTTATCCCAGCATGGAGCTATACAGCGAAGGCTTTAGCGGCTCATGCTCACCAAAAGATTTGGAGCTGATGTTCCAGATATTATATCAAAAAGCAACCGCAACCCGCTTTACTGAAGACACATTCAGCACCTCAATTGCGCAGCTAAGATCCTATCTTCAGAATTCGATGCTGAATCCGCAAAACGTGTTCTTCGACACCCTGGAAACACTAATCTACAAGAACCATCCCTACAAACGCAGCGTACGCCCGCAAGATTTGGACGGCATGAGCCTTGCTAATCTGGAGAAAGTGTATCGCGACCGCTTTGGCGACTTTTCCGACTTTAGCTTCTTCATAGTTGGCGCCTACGACGAAGCCCAGCTTCGCACCTACTGTGCCACCTACCTGGCAAATCTGCCAACCATGAAGCGTAAAGACAAGATTCGCAATATAAATGCCGTTCCCTTTAGCGGAAAGCAGGAAGTACGCTTCAATAAAGGCGAAAGCGAGCTGACCATGGCAAGCAACGTTAGCACCGGAAAATTTAAGATTAACCAGTTCAATAACGTTGCCATGAATACATTGATGATGGTGGCTTTTGAGAAGCTGCGTGAAAACGTGCGCGAAAACCTCAGCGGAGTGTATTCAATTCAGAATTGGAATACGCTTGAGCGTTACCCCAAGCCTTTCTACACCGTTAATACCTGGATGTCTTGCGATCCCGAAAAAGTGGATATGCTGAATGCTGCCACCTTTGCCACGCTCGATAGCTTAAGGCAGGGATTGTATGACGATAGCTACGTAAGCTCCGCTATTACCACCATGGAAAAACGCTTCGAGGAAAGCATAAAAACCAATAGCTACTGGCTTTCCAGCATGGAACGCAACCTATGGCTGGGCATACCGATAGACTCATTTGTAGACAATCCCAAAGTGTATGCCAAAATGAACAAAAAAACCATCACCAAGGCAGCAAAAACCTACCTGAATTTCGACAAAAACCTGCTAAAGGTGATTATGCTGCCCGAAGTGAAACAATAGCTCTAAACTGGCGTTATGCCATTTATAAGGGAACGGGTTATGCCTGTTCCCTTTTTTTTGCCCAAATCTCTCATTGTGTACTGGTGTAGTGTGGCAAATCAGGTTTGCCATATCTCGCTTTAAGACAGTCAGCTTTGCGGCCTTAAATCGAACAGATTTCTATAGACCAATAGGGGACATCCCTGCTGCTTCCTTGCTGCTATCCTGTATCGAATACAGGATAGCAGCAAGGAAGCAGCAGGGAAGAACTTGTAACCTGTTACGAATTAAGCAATATAGAAACGAAATCCAATTCAGGGCTCTTTGTGCCCTCTGCGACCTTTGTAGCCAGATAAACACAAAATAAGAGCGGGACGATATGCTCATCCCGCCCTTTGAGGAAGTGTTTTTTTTGTTTATCCCATGAAGGGGTATGGGTAGTTTGTAGCAGGAACAAAGGTTTCTTTTATCGATCTTGCTGAAATCCATCGGTGCAGATTTATTGCCGATCCTGCTTTATCATTGGTACCGGAAGACCTGCCTCCGCCAAAGGGTTGCTGGCCAACTACAGCACCAGTGGGCTTGTCGTTTATGTAGAAGTTACCCGCGCTATGTCTTAGCATTTCGTAGGCAGCGCAGATAGCTGTTCTATCCTGGGCAAATATGGAACCGGTCAGCGCATAGGGAGAGGTTTTGTCGCAGAGTTCCAGAGTATCTATAAAGTTATTTTCCGGATAGGCATAAACGGTTAGCACCGGCCCGAATATCTCTTCCTGCATGGTGCGGAAATGGGGATTGGTGGTTTTGATAATGGTGGGCTGAATAAAGTAACCAACACTATCATCACACTTGCCGCCCCAGACGATTTCTGCATCTGATGCATTGCGGGCATAGTCTATATACTCTTTTATCCTCTTGTAGCTATTTTTGTCGATAATGGAAAGCTACATTACGCTCTTCCACTTTTCCACGTCCGAAGCATATCTCGACAAATGTGAGATGCGCGCGAATAGAAATAGTTTGACATAAAGCCAATGCTGTGTATCTTGTTACGCAATATAAGAGAAGGAAAGAATAATGAAGATCAAAATGACGAAGGCCTTTATTCAGAAACTGCCTAAAACTGATCTGCACGTACATCTGGATGGCAGTGTACGCATCGACACCATTATCGATTTAGCAAAGAAGAACAACATTAAGCTGCCGACCATGGACGCGGCAGAATTGCGTAATCTGATAGTTTGCAACGATAAAACCGAAAGTCTGGAAGATTATCTGCGTGGCTTTCACATAGTAAATCTCGTTTTGCAGGACAAGGAAGGGCTAAAGCGCGCTGCTTATGAGCTTGCTGAAGATGCCTCAAAAGAAAACGTGCGCTATATGGAAGTGCGTTATTCCCCTATTTTACACACCAATCAAGGGCTGAAATTAACCGAAATCTCCCAGGCTGTGATAGATGGACTTAAGCTGGGAGAGCGTGATTTCGGCATTAAAACCGGCGTGATAATCTGCGGTATCCGCAATATGGACCCCACCACCTCACTAAAGCTTGCTGAGCTTGCCATCGCATTCAAAAATAAAGGCGTTATCGGCTTTGACCTTGCCGGTGGCGAATATAATCACCCTGCCAAAGACCACAAAGATGCCTTCGACCTGGCATTAAAGAACAATTTGAATATCACTATCCATGCCGGAGAAGCCTATGGCCCCGAAAGCATCCACCAAGCCCTGCACTATTGCGGCACCCACCGCATTGGCCACGGCACCAGGCTGGTGGAAGATGGCGATTTGCTAAATTACGTTAATGACCATCGCATCCCATTGGAGATATGCATAAAAAGTAACTTCCACACCAAGGCAGTTGCCGATATCCGCAGCCACCCAATTGACTTTTACATAGACTATGGCTTACGCGTAACCATAAACACCGACAACCGCACTGTGAGCGACACCACCATTACCGATGAATACATGCTTGCCATAAATGAATTGGGTCTGGATTACCCCACCGTGAAATATGTTATCCTAAATGGCTTCAAAAGTGCTTTCGTTCCCTATAAGGAACGGGTTCGCCTTATAAATCAGACTTTAAAGGAGTTTGAGGAGATCGAAGAAGCCGAACTGAAAACTAAAGTAAAGGTGAAAGAAAACCTGTAATATGGCGAATGTACTTAGAACCATGGTGCAAGAATCTTTATTAGATGCCCACCGGCTGCTAACCTTCGTGGTGGAAGATGGCGTAACTTCGCGTCAAACCGAGCTTATTGCCCGACAATTGGCGGAAGTGTATCGCCGCAAAGGCAAGCTGATTGTGTTTGGCAATGGTGGCAGCATGTGCGATGCCATGCACTTTGCCGAAGAGCTAACCGGTAGATTTCACAAAGACCGCGAAGCCTTGCCGGCAATAGCCATCAGTGATCCGGGGCACCTTAGCTGCGTGGCAAACGATTATGGCTACGAGCATGTATTCTCACGCGCTGTGGAGGCTTATGCCCAGGCCGGAGACATGGTTATCGGCATCTCTACCAGTGGTAATTCCGCAAACGTTATAAAGGCCATAGAAGCTGCACAACAGCGGGAGTGCTTCACCTGCGTGTTGCTGGGCGGCAACGGCGGAAAGCTACGGGATATGTGCGACTTTCAGATTATTGTACCCTCACCGGACACTGCCAGAATTCAGGAAATTCATGGCATGCTAATCCACATCATCATCCAGCTTGTGGAGCAAGAGCTTTTCTTGACATCAGACGAGCATCTAAAATCCTGCCCCCACCCTATTAGTTAAACAAAAGGACATTATACACATGAACAGACACTACATCACTTACGGCATGATCATCCTTATGCTTTTTGCCGTTATCGGCCTAAATGCAGATTACTATGACAGCGTTATCAATCTAACCGGACAAAACCTCTATACCGGGCTGAGAAACCTGATAGATACCAATACCAATTCCAGTTACACTGGAGCCAAAACCCAGCTATTTCAGAATGTGGACAACAACGGTAATGGCACCGTTACCTGCGTTTATACGGGGAAGATATATTCCATTAATTCTTCTTACAATGGCGGTTCCGATCCCAACACCGAGCACACCTATGCCCAAAGCTGGTTCACTTCCTCTTCCGAAAGCATAAAGAAAGCGGATATTCACCACCTGTTTATTACCACCATGACGGTGAACAGCTCACGTGGCAACCTGCCCTTAACCAATGTGGCAAACCACAGCTCAGGCAACACCGATGTGTATTTTACAAACACTCCCCGCCAAAGCTATCGTGGTTATAGCTCAAATAACGTTCAGGTGTTTGAGCCTGCCGATCAGTTCAAGGGCAATATCGCCCGGGCACTGCTGTATTTTAACACTCGCTACAGCGGCCAGAGCCTGGTTAGAGATGGTGTGGACATGCTGCCTGTGCTGCTACTGTGGCACAATGCCGATCCACCCGATAATGCAGAAAGAGCAAGGAACACAGCAGTTTTTAACTATCAGGGAAACCGCAATCCCTATATTGACCATCCCGAGTTTGTTGCCCGTATCTGGGGTGGCACCGCTAACGAAGACAATATTGTGCTAAGTATTCCGGAACTGAATATCACTTCCGTGTATCCCAATCCCTTTAAGTCTTCTCTATCAATCTCCGTGCAGACCAAATACAGTGCTCCGGTTAGCACCACGGTTTATAATCTGAAAGGTCAGAAAATTTACTCGTCTATTTCAGCCCTGCCCGCAGGCGAGAATAAGCTGCAATGGAGCGGTTTGGATGATAGCGGCAAGCACACTCCCGCCGGCATGTACATTATATGCGTGGAAAGCGAAGGCAAGCGGGCTACTACCAAGGCCATCAAACAGAATTAATTGCAATTCATCACCATCAGCTTAAGATGGGTATTGCCTGTGCGATAAGCCATTGGGGCTGGGTGCGCGATTTATGGATTGCATTAGTAAACAGGGAGCATGAAGCATGAATTACATAATTACTGGAAATACATACAACAGCAAGTTCATCTCCGATATTGCCAGAAGAGACGACGTAACCGCCCTTAGCGGAGAGGAACTGGAACACAGCGACATATATTTTGCACCTCAGGACAAGGTGTATATCCCGTCTGAGACCTCGCTTAGTATAGCCATGCAGCGAATGCGTGACCAGAGCTATGTAGCAGGCATAGAAAAGCTAAAAAACAAGTATTTGTGCCGCGAAGCACTTAGCAGCATCTATCCCGATTTCTATTTTGCCAAAGTGAGCCGTGAGGAAATAGCCAAGCTGGAACTTGGCGGCAAAAAAGTAGCCATAAAGCCGATTAAAGGCTTTTTTGGCACCGGAGTAAGGATAGCTGATGGCAACACAAACCTGCATGAACTGGCGCAGGAAATGAATGCCGAAGTTGCTGCCAATGCCAGGTTTTTTCCCGCTTCAATTCTGGATAACGAGGAGTATATCGTAGAGGAGTATATCGAGGGCGAGGAATTTGCCGTAGATATGTTTTACGACAATGAGGGCAAACCCGCCATCATGAATATCTATTATCACCCGCTGCCTGCCATTGAAGAGTATTTTCACCTGATGTATTACACCAATATGGAGATATTCAGCCGCTATCTGTCATGTTTCACGGATTTCTTTGAGAAGCTGAATGGCGTGCTCAATCTCTCCTGCTTCCCCATTCATGCAGAATTTAAGCTGCAAGGAGGAGTAATGGTGCCTATTGAGCTAAACCCCATGCGCTACGGGGGCTTTGGCCTGGCTGATCTTACCTTCCACAGCTTTGGTTTCCAGCCTATTAGTGCCTATTTTGATAATCATCCAGTTAATTGGGAGCAAATATGGGAAAGCCGCAAAGACGAGCACTATGGCTGGATTTTGGGTTACAATGGCAAGGATGCAGACCTTACAAAGCTGCAGCCCGATTACTGCAAGTTTCGCAAGGTTTTGGAAGAAAACAGTGATATCTTAGACTTAGTTACCCTCGATTACAAGTCCAATCCCGTGTTTGCCCTTGCTTATCTAAAAAACAAGCAGCCTGGTAAGATGCAAGAATTGCTAAGCCTGGAGTTTAACAACTTCTTTGTCTGATATAGTTAGCATTCTAACAGGCGTAAACCGGCAAGATGGGTGTCTATGGTAAACTCCAGTAGTTTAGCTTTGTCTTGCCAATCAAACTTCGGATGTGAAGTTAGCAGTGAGGTTAAGCCAAACAGCACCGCCCACAGGCTTTGCACTACTTGCTCGGGACTTGTGCGCGGGATATCTCCTCTATCCATGCAGGCAGAAACCATGCCCATAAGGTCGCTATAGACCTTCAATCCCTGTTTTTTTGCATCTTCGTTGCGGCTGGGTTTATTAAAGAGGCTAACCATCAGCTGGTAATAGTCCTGGTTCTTTAGCCCCAGCTCCACGAAAAGCACCAGATAGTCCCGCAATGCCTTTAGTGGATTGTCCGGCACTCGCTTCAGGATAGGCATGCTTTTTGTGATCAGCAGATTATAATACTCCTGCACCAGATAGTTCAGCAATTCATTCTTATCCCTGAAATACAAGTAAATCGTAGTGGGTGAATAGCCTATACATTCTGCAACCTTGCGCATAGAAACATGCTCAACGCCTTTGGTGGCAAATAAAGTTCTGGCAGCGCTAACAATTTTATCCTTCAGGTTAAGGCTGCTATCTATCATAATTCCTCATCAATCAGGGGCTGAATATTATCTATCCAGCCCCCATTTATCACTGCTCGCTTCAGCGGAGCAGCATTAGTTTCTGAACATGTAAGCCGCTTTCGCTTTCCAGCTTAACAAAGTAAACCCCACTGGCAACCTGGCTGCCGGCATCGCTTTTACCATCCCATTCCAAGCTGTGTTCACCTGCTTTCAAGTTTGCTTTTTGCAGGCTTCGCACCTTCTGACCTTTTACATTGTAAACATTCATTACCACAGGCTGTGCCTTGTCAAGTGTGTATTTAAGCGTGGTTTTGCCGCTAAAAGGATTGGGATAAGCTCCTTGCAGCTTCGTTACAATCGGAGTTTGGTAATCATCACTGGCAGATGTACCTGCGCTAACGCTTACATCGTCGATAAGCAAGACAAACTGCATGGGATCACTGAAACAATGAAAGCCCAGGAAGTAAACACCATCCACCGGTGGAGTTATGCTGCCCAAAAACGGAGTGTAGGATATGGGCGACACAATGTTGTCATTATAGAAAAGCGTATGTTGCATGCTTTCCGGACTGGGCAGGCTGCCCCATTTAACTTCCAGCTTTTCTATGCATGGATCGCCGGGAAAGTCTATGGATTTGTACCAGAAAGATACATTGTACTGGGTTCCGGCATTTAAGTATAGCGGAACAGAATACAACCAATCGTTATGAGGAGTCATAAAGCTGAAAGATATGTGCATAGCGCGTTCTCCGCTATGTGAGTTTTGCGACGAGGTGCTGTTGCCAATAGTCGTCCAGATGGCGTGATCGTTGTCCAGATTATCCAGCTCCCAGCCCATGGGAATACTACCAATGTCTATGCCCTCAAAGCCCTGCTGATAGGGAGACGAGGCACTAACCGTAAAGGTGGGATCGGGCATGGTTACAAAGCTCCACACCGGGCAGTTCTGAGCATCGCCATCGGCGTTGTAGGGCACCAGCTTCCAGTAATATGTGGTATTATAGTTCAATGCCTGGGTTACAGACAAGGTATCCACCAAGCCTAAGTCTGTGCCGTTCATTACGTCAAAGGAAGTAGCAGAGGTGCCAAAGTAAATCCTGTAGCCTGTTGGTGCACCGCCACCGCTGGACCATTGCAGCTTTGACCCAAGCTTCTTGCCAATATAGTCCAGCCTGATGCTTGTTGCCTGGTTCACAGGATATACCGCTGTGGCAGGATTGGGCAAATTACCCGCTGGCTCCCAGCCAATATCATCCAGATATATGCCATAGTTTTGCTGGTCTCCCAATCCATGCTTAAAGGCTATGTAGCGAGCAGTGATGGAAGCAGCAAAGCTATGTGTATAGTGAGTGTAGTCTGCATTTAAGTTAATGCTTTGCACTGCCACAAAGCTTGCAGGATCGTCGGGATTGCTGATGTAGCCCAAAATTACCGTATCTGTGGCAGAGCCCCAGCTACTTTTGGCATAGAAAGACAGCACGTTGTTCGACAGCTGCTCCAAAGCAGGGCTAATAAGCATGATATTAACGTTTTCGATGTCATCTCCCGCGTTATACATCCGTACACTGTTGGTGCCAGAATAAGCATCGAAGGATGAATTTCGCACCTGAACCCCGGTTAATGCGCTGGTTCCGTCTTCGTAGGCTTTCCAGCGCAAAGGAAGACTGGTAGAGGCATCGAAGTTTTCGAAGAAAGAACCAAACGGCGCATAGGCAGAACCGCTAAGGTTTATTACATTATTGCCGCTAAAGGTTCCGTTTATCTCAAAAGTAATGCTGCCTGTGTGATTCCCATTGCTGGTTGGCAGATAGGTGATGGGCAGGCTGATGGTTTGCGAAGGCAATATGGCAGCAGGAACGCTACAACTAAAGGGGCCATTTGCCAGCACACCCGAAAAGCTAAGGTTGGTGCTGCCCAGATTGCTGATGCTAATGTTTTGCTGCAAGGGAACGCCTACTCCAGTTTCGGGGAAAATTATGCTGGCTGGCTGAATGCTGATAACCGCGTTGGCGGAGATTAGCTCGATATTTAGATCATCCACCAAAGCTCCATAGGCGTATAAACTTCCATCCGACACGTCACGCCAGCGCAGATACACTTCTTGATTTACATAGCTATTCAAATCTACGCTAACTGGATGGTAAGTGCTTTCATACGAGGATGCAGAAAGCACAGCAAGCGTAGTCCAGCTCTGTCCTAAGTCGTTCGAAATCTCAAAATAGGTGCTGTCGTGGCCAACAATACGCGAAGTTTCATCGCCATCACACCAGTAGAAGCTAACCCGAACCGGATTTGCAGGTAGAATAAGCCGGGGAGTGCGTAAGATTTCCGGGCTGCTGTGGTAATAGCTCGCCTTTGCGCAGTAATTGCCGCTATTGGGATAGCTTGCTCGCGACCAGACATCAGAACTGCGATACCAGCCAAAAGGCGGGAAAGATGCGCCCTCAAAGCCTTCAGAATATGGAAAAACAGATACTACACTTTCGGTGCTAAAGCTCCAGGTGGGGCCTGTCGTTATGCTTGTGCCATTGCTGGCGATTACGCGCCAAAAATAGCTTGTGCTATGCTGCCAGGGCTCTTGCGGGGCGTAAGAGTAAACTCCGGGGCTGCTTATCTGCGCGCTTGCTATTGTAACAAGATTATCTGCTGAGGTGCCTGCCTGAACCTGATAACCCGTGGTGTTGGTGCCGAGGCTAAAGCTAAGAGAAGCATTAAGCGAAACTGATGTTTCGTTCATTGTCGGTTGCGGATTCACGGGCGTAGCGGGACTGTCCGAGGAGTAGTAGTACCTAATGTTCGGAAGTGCCACAGGATATGGTGCCCAGCCGCCGGAAGAGGGAAACGAGGTGTCGTTGCCGTTGCATTTAACCAAGCCGGCTGAGCAATCTGTAGCATTCCAGTTTGTGGAGTAGTTGGACTGCCCGCTACGGTTTTCCCAGTGAATAATAAGATTATTACTGCCACTGTAGCTAAAGTCACTAATATCAATAATAGTCCAGCCGTTTACCGCAGTTATGCTGCCGTCAAAAACCAGAGTATAGCCGCTGGAAGTGGGGTTTTCGTAGTTGTTATCGGCAAAAGATACAAGCGGGGTTTCCTTCAAGTATATCTTTTGGTTGGGCAGAGTTATGCTGCCGGTATTGATGCGGTTAAAGGCAAGCTGAGTAATGTTTCTTGCTCCGCCAAAACCCGCAGCGGGATAGATGGCGGAAGACCAGGCATAGTTCCACAGCGCGTAGCTGGGCAGATTGGTAGAAGTGCTTCCGGTGCCAATCTCACCAAAGGTTTGAGCCAGCAATGCCACGCCAAGCAGCAGCATAGCCAACAGAATTAGTGTTCTTTTCATTTTAATCTCCCTGGCTATCCATCCGCATTTAAAGAGCTAAATGCGAGGAACAGCGCAAAAACTAATCATAGCTTAACAGTGTTAAGTTCTGGTAAGTGCTATATTGTCAAGTGAAAACATCGGATTTGATTTGTCTGTACTCTGAGGGTGATTGCTTGTGTGTCATGTTATGTAAACCACACTCATCCCTCCCTCGTATTTCTATCAGGGATTAGCTTGATAGTATGCATAGAGCTGTTTCACTTATTGGTACTGGTGTTGGGATTCATTGTGGAGCTAAAGCATGCGCTTATACATATACATATTTTAACTAAACATCTCTTGTTCAAAATCCCTAATTCCACTCTAATTCCTCTGGAATCTCCAACGACTTCTCGACTTTCATACCACTGTCAAACCCTAAACCTTACTTATTATGTTCCCATTGCTATGTAGTTGCACTTCCCAGCAAATCACAGGGAATCGCAACTGTCTCGCAACGATATCTTATTAGGGAGGAAGAGTAGTCTTCAAGGACTTCCCCGTACTCCGTACTCCAGTACTCCAGCACTACTCCAGCACCCCCGCACACCCGCCCACCAGTACCCCAGCACTCAATGATGAGCCAATGTTTCACTTATCAAGCCTTGCTTTAGGTTCACTCTCTTTATTGCAGCTTACGGTATTTAAGTATCCACTGATAAATCTGGGGACTTCCCTGCTGCTTCCTTGCTGCTATCCTGTATCTCATACAGGATAGCAGCAAGGAAGCAGCAGGGAAGGAGAGGTAAAAATTCAGCTTTGTGCTTGACATAATCCACTGAACAATAGTACTGGAAGAAAAATGAAAAAAAAGAGACACTCAATGGAAAACTTGGAGATTTGCTCGTACCTTAAACCTGAACGGGTATTATACTTAGAGAGCACCGACAAAAAACAGCTTATTAACACAATGCTAAAGTATGTATGCGAAGACAGTGCAGTAATAGATCCTGTCGAGCTATCCAAAGCTTTGTGGATTAGAGAAAATAGCATTAGCACAGGCATAGGCGATGGAATAGCCATTCCCCATTGTAGAACCAAAGCCGTAAGTGATTTTGTGGTCGCTTTTGCCTTAATAAAATCAGGGCTGGACTATGACGCCATAGATAAGAAACCCGTCGATATTGTGTTTATGATTGTGGCGAACGAGAATCAGGACAAGAAATACATTAAGCTGCTTTCCCGATTGATGCTGAGAATGAAGAATACAGAACTCGTTCAAAGCCTGCGCCAGTGCAGAACATCTGAGGAGATATTTCGTCATCTTATAGAAAGTAAATGATGTTACAGATTCATCTTCTCTCCTTTTTGGGGCTTTGCCTGCTTGTTTCATTGCTTACCGGGCGATTAGCTCGATCTGCAAAAGTCCCGGTGATTATTTCTTACATAATAACGGGAGCTATTTTAGGGCCGGCCATATTAGGATTTATTGGCACCCAAAGCATCGAAACATTGAGCTTTATAAATGTAATAACCCTTTCACTAATCGGCTTCAATATTGGTTCTGAGCTTAGATTCAGAGAGCTTCGAAAGCTGGGCAGGCGGATAGTTATAATAGTTATCTTCGAGGCTAGCGTGGCGTTTGTTATTACTGCCGTGGCAACTGCTTTGGTTACCAAAAGCGTTCCCATGGGAATTATATACGGAGCCCTAGCATGTGCCACCGCTCCCGCAGGAACCATAGACGTGATAAACCAATATGCGGCTAAGGGAGAGCTGACGTCCACCCTGTTTGCTGTTATGGGTCTGGACGATATTTATGCCTTGATTTTGTATTCTCTTGCCATTCCAATAGCAGGCATTATGCTTGGAGCGCACAATGTTAGCGTTTCATTGGCGATACTGGATGCAATAAAAGATATTGCCTTGGAAATTGTATTCGGAGCTGCTATCGGTCATCTGCTGGTAAGGGGTGGTAGATATATCCATGAGCAATCGCTTTTCCTGATTTACTCATTGGGGTCATTATTTGTAATGTGTTCATTAGCAATGGTGTATGATATCTCTCCCATATTGTTAACCATGAGTGCTGCGATAGTTATGACCAACCAAAATGGCATTATCACCAAGAAGTTTTCCCAAGCTTTAACCCAGTGGTCTCCGCCTATATACCTCATGTTTTTTGCCTTATTGGGAACCAAACTGGATATAGCTATTATGGCTTCATACACTCTTTTGATAATTGTTTACATAATATTCAGATCATTAGGTAAGTTTGGGGGAGCTTATTACGGTGCCAAGCTTGCCGGATCGAATCAGATTGTTCGTAAATATCTTGGATTCACCCTGTTATCTCAGGCCGGTGTGGCCATTGGGCTAAGCCTGGGGGCTGCCAAGATACTAAGTGATATGAACATGGATGCTCAGGCATCTCAAGTGATAAGCTTGATGACTGCCTCCACTTTTCTTATTATGTTGATTGGGCCGATTTTAGTAAAATATGGTCTGGGAAAAGCGGGCGAATTAAGGCAGAAAGATTGAACAAGGAGAGCTTATGTATATGATACTCCACCTCTATAACGATAAATATCTTGATGACGTTATCTTAGCATTGTCTGAAGCTGGCATAGAAGATACTATTGTGCTATCTGGGGAAACCCTGGGACAAAAAATGCTCTATGATATCCCGCTGTTTGTCTCGTTCAAAGATTCCCCTGATATAAAGCAGGGATATGGTAACATCATAATGGGTATCGCAGAAAAAGATGATGTGAGATTTGCCCTGGACGAGCTACAAAACTCAGGTTTAAACTTGGAAACAAGAGGTCTTATTAAGATATTTCTCTTGCCAATTCAAGAGATTATAACATAAGCTCAGCTAATTATCTCTCTCAGGTGTGTAATTACAGCTACAAATATTGTTTGACAAATCTACTGTAAGCCCTAAGCAGGAACAAAGCCTTTTATATGGAGATAAACATGCATCTGATAATGAATATTGAAGCTTATAGATTCCCAAAAATAAGCAGAGACGTGAGCAAACAGCCATGAACAGGATAGGCATCCGCAACCTGCGTTATCGCAAAAATAAAGGGACTTCCTGTCTTATTGTTTTGCTCTTTTTCGTGCTGATTGCCCTCCTGGCAGTTTTTTGGAAGCTGCATGCCGATACCATTATGTCTGCCATGAACAAGCCTGCCCCCGCCCTGGTAGATAGCACCAAAGCCCCGCTAAAGCCCGCCCAAGAAGCACCAAAGCCACCAGAACAGCCCGCCAAGCCAGATGCACCCGCTGCCGCTGAGCTTGCCCAGGCAAGAATGATAATCAAAGGTGACTATCTGCTGGTGCAAAAAGCTAAGCATCTACTACATCATTATCGTGACGGTAATCTGCTGGCAAGCTACACGGTTGCTCTGGGCAAAAATCCCGAAGACAAAGCCAAAGAAGGTGACAATGCCACTCCCGAAGGGCATTACGAGGTAAACTTCATAAAGGATTCCAAAGGCTGGGAGCATGATTTCAAGGACGGCAAGGGCAGCATAAAGGGTGCATACGGCCCCTTCTTTATAGCCCTTTACACCGGTGCAAAAGGCTCATTCTCCGGCAAAACCTGGCGCGGAATTGGTATTCACGGCACTCACGATCCATCTTCAATAGGCACCAACGCCTCCGAAGGCTGCATCAGGCTACATAACGAGGAACTGCTAAAACTAAAGGCTGAGATTGAGGACAAGGGACACATCCCTATCGACATCATTAAATAACACTAAGGGTTTGGCTATGAAACATTTATTACTCTGCCTGGCTATTATTTTCGTTGTTTCTGCTCTATGCGCACAGCATGAGGTAGCAGCATCTTCCACCAGCAGTATCCGCATTATCACCAGGTTTGGCGGCGATGCTTATCTGGACGGTGAGTTTTACCAGAGCCTCTTTGCCAAAAGTAACGTAGTGTGGAAAAACATTTCCGTGGGTGAGCACAATGTGGAATTACGCAATCCTAAAGGCGTTTTTAGCCACAATATAATTGTAACTATGAATCAGGAAACCCTACTGGATTTTGACAACCCGCCCAAAGCAAACCCCAAGCCCCAAGCCCAAGAGATGCCGCTTCCCCAGTTTGAACCCAAGCAAAGCCTGAAGCCTATAGTTAATGAGGTAAGCTCGGGCACGGGAAAGCTGGAGATAAAAAGCTCTTATGCCGGCGATGTATATCTGGGAGGCATATATGTTGGCAGCGTTAAAGCGAATAATACAAAGAAGCTAAGCCAGATTCCCGCAGGAGATTATAGCCTGGAATTCTTTGCCGGAGACCTGTGTTACCGCCGGGAAATCAGCATAGTTCACAAAGGCCGCATGCAGATAACTGTCTCCGAGATGGATATGCTAAACAACCCCCATGGCCTGGTATATATCCCTGGGGCTACGTATGTTATGGGAACGCAATTTTTAGACCGCAGCGAGTATGAGCGTCCACGCCATCAGGTTAGCCTGGCTCAGCTGCTAATTGGCAAAACGGAGGTTAGCCAGGCATTGTGGCAAGAAGTGATGGGCTTCAATCCTTCTGTGCGTACCGATTCCAGGCAGCCCGTTACCAATGTATCCTGGTATCAGGTATTGGAATTTTGTAACCTGCTTAGCCAAAGAGACGGACTAAGCCCATGCTACTCTATTAACAAGGGCTTTCCTGACGCCAATAATGTCAGCGACTTCGATTCGCTTCGCTACAGCGTTTCCTGCAATTGGGATGCATCAGGCTATCGACTGCCAACCGAAGCAGAGTGGGAATATGCAGCAAAGTGCGGAGATAACTATAACAAGCTAAAATTCTCCGGTAGCAACAGGATTAACGAAGTAGCATGGTATCTGGCTAACAGCGGTGACCGGGTTCAGGCCTGTGGGCAAAAGAAAGCCAATGCCTTTGGGCTATATGACATGAGCGGCAATGTATTCGAGTGGTGTTGGGACTATTGGGGACCATATAGCAAGGAAGCAGTTATCCACCCCAAAGGGGCGAAAAGCGGAGCTTACCGTGTGATCCGTGGTGGAAGCTGGCAAAGCGAACCAGACCTCTGCAATTCCACCTACCGGGGCGGTAATGCTGCGGCTGACAGTTCGAAAGACCTGGGCTTTCGCATCGTGCGTAGTGCCCGGGTAATAAACAATTAAACACATTAGGAGAGATAAATTGAATCAATACGTTTTGGCAATAATAGAATGGATAGTAATGGCAATAGCCCTGTATATCCTGTATCCTTATCTGGAATTACGAGGCCTGTTCGGCTTGTTTCTTGCCTTTGTGGGTTTTGAAATGCACCTGATATGGCACAGACGCGACAGAGAAACAAAAGCGGCTCGCAAGAAAGAAAAGGACAAGTGATCTTAGCCGCTGATTAGCTGCAATAGCTCTTGCATAATAGCGTCGCGCTTAGCCTTCGCCAGAGAATGAAGCTCATAGCCGTGCTGTTTGTGAAGCTCCAGCAGCATGGACAATAGCTCTGTGGCACTGCGGCTTTGCAGCATCATCTGCCATTGCCCGCAGTGTTCCTCTTTGTTCCAGTATAGGTTCAGCAGCTTGGCAAAAGCCTCCAGGGAGTTCATTTCCGGGTAGCTTAGGGCATCGGAACTTAAGCATTGGTAGGGAGGGCTGGACAGATATACATAGCCTTTGGAGGCGGCGATATCCTGCATGGGGGTGGCAGGCAATATCTTTAGTGAGCCCAATTGAACGGCATCGGGCAGGATGGCGCAAAGCTGATTTATAGAGCGGTGAACGGAAGCTAAGTTTTCACCGGGAAGACCTGCCAGGAGGTCGGCATGTACGCGGATTTTGGTACGCTGCTTAAGGTCTTTTAGTGCTTTGCTGGCTTTGTCCCAGTTACTCTTTCTCGCGCTTTGCTCGGCAATGGCATCATTTGTAGTCTGAATTCCTACCTCAAAGCGAATAAGCCCCTCCGGTGCCTGCTCCAAAATAGCGAAGTCCGCTTCGCAAAGCAAATCTGGATAGATTTCAAAATGCACTTCACAGGCGTGAGGGTGATGGATAAAAAAGCTCCAGATATGCTGCGCTAACTTGGGAAACACATTAAAACTGCGGTCGATGAACTTCAAAGTTTTGGGCTTCAGGGCAATCAGGGCTTCCAATTCCGCATCTAACTTGCTAAGATCGTCTGGATTGCCGGCATCAAAACGCGGTTCATTACGCTTGTCCAAAGCGGAAAGGCAGTAAACACAGGAATAGGGGCAACCACGGTAACACTCATAATACACCAGTTTTCCGGCAAGCTGTTCGCTGTCTGAAGCCCGGTAAGGAAATGGCACATCACACAGGGCAAGGCTGTACTCACCTTGTATTCCCTCAAAATCGTTCTTGGCCAGGGCGCGGAAGCTGGCTTCACCACTACCCGTTATGATAAAGTCTCTGTCTGCTAAACCGAAATGGGCATGAGCAGCCTGGGGGCCACCAATAACCATTATGGCGTCGGGCAACAGCTTCTTTAGCTCCGGAATAAGCTTTTGCAGGTACTCACTGTTCCAAATGTAGGCAGAAAAGCAGATTACCTCCGGCTTAGCCTGATATACTTCATATAATACATCGCCCAGGTGGTCGCTTAGAGTAAAGCTATTCATAATAACGCGATGTGGCAGTTCGCGAATTACTTCGCGAAGATAGTACAAGGCAAGATTGGTTTGACTCCAACTGCTATTTATGGCAAGCATCAGGATGCTTTTCATGGGGCTTCTCTCTTTTATGCTTATTGGGTTTATCTACTTTTATGATGCAGCCACTGGGTGTCAATAGAAACTTGATGGCTTAATCCCCTTGTATGTGCTTAGAAAAGCTTATCAAATTTTAAGGCTAATTTCATTTACGCAATTTCGCAAAATGCAATTTCACAGCACTTATGCCTGGATAAGATGAAATCATAAAGCAACCCCTCTTGTATCTTGCTGTAATACATACAGATAACAAGAGCGTGTGTTTAACATTCTTTTGGCACAACATCTGCGTATAAGATTATCAGTATCAGAATATAAGTTATTTGAAACGTGAGTTAGGTATGAAGAGTAAACAGATTCAACTAAGCGATATCTTTGAACGGACATATAAGCCCGGAGGAGAGGGCTATATTGGTTTCACTGTATATCTGGATCATGATAAGTTTAAGAACTATCACGAATACTACAATCAGCAGAACCGGATAGAAGTGAAAGACAGGGTTGAGCAACTCTATAACCAATATCAATTGCTAATGTTCGGCGGCATCCGCCGAGACAAGGCATAAAGCGGATTTTATGAAACACATAACCATAACCCCAAAAGATAGAAACGAACCCACTCCACATCCAGCCTCCAAAACCAAGGTGATGATGCTTATGGTAACCCCTATACCCTAAGCAATCCTCCCGATTACAAAACACCACAAGGGTGGTCCCAACCGGGATCACCTTTTTTTATTTACCCTTGCGAGTGTATATTTCCAGATTCAGGTTTTTAATCTTGCGCGTAAGTGTGCTTTCTGATATGCCGAGTAGCTTGGCTGCTTCCTTTTGCTTGCCGTTGCTACGTTCAAGCGCGTCTATTATCTCGCTACGCTCCACATTCATTTTTTTGTTCTGCATGTCCGAGCCCATGCTGCCGCCAAGTTCCATCTTTAGAGATGGTAGGGAATTTAAGGTATCCGCATTCCAATCGCGGGATTTGAACATAATAAGCAGTCGTTCAACAATGTTCTTCAGTTCGCGCACGTTACCGGGAAAGCGGTAGCCCTGCAGTTTTTCGATGAAGGAATTATCTATTCTGGGTATTGGCAGCTTCATATCTTTAGCAATCTTATCTGTATAATACACCAAAAGCGCTGCTATATCGGCGGGTCTTTCCCTTAGCGGAGGGATATAGATTTCTATGGTATTCAGGCGGTGATACAGGTCTAGCCTGAATGTATCTTTTGATATCATATCCAGCACATTGCGATTGGTGGAGCTGATAATTCGAGTGTCGAAGCCAATTTCGGAGCTGCTTCCCACCGGGGTTAAACGGCGTGATTCCAGCACCCTTAGCAGCTTTGCCTGAAGAGCAACGGGCATTTCCGATATTTCGTCCAGGAACAAAGTGCCCTTGTTAGCCTCCAGAAAGAAACCCTTGGTATCGGTGGTAGCACCGGTAAACGAGCCGCGTTTATGCCCAAAGAATTCGCTCTCCAGCAAACTTGGCGAGATAGCAGCCATATTAACCGCTATAAAAGGCTGATTTCTTCTGCTGCTACTGAGGTGAATAATGCGGGCAAGCACGTCTTTTCCCGTTCCAGACTCGCCCAGAATCAGCACACTGGAATTGGGATGCTGAGCCGCAAGCAATGCAGACTCCAGCACTCTTTTGTGGGCATCGCTGCTGCCAACAAACTCCCTGGCAAATTCGGACTTCAGTCCTTCTGCCAATATGCTGTATTGCTGTTGAACCGCACTATAGTCGTTCATCATGTTTTGGATCTGAACGTCATATTCCTTGCTTTGTTCTGCCATTAACTGGGCATGAAAGTCGTTTTGGATTGTAGTTAGCTTCAGCAGATTTTCTATGGCTTTCGGATAGTTCCCCTGCACTTCATAGGTGCGGGCATAGTTTTTGTAAGCCACAGTTAACAGGTGATAGTGCTTTTCTTTGGTGGCATACTTAATAATGCTTCTCAGATGCTTGCGGCTTTCTGTAAATTCGCCCAATCCGATTAGCATATTTGCCCTGTTAACCTGCACTTCCATAATGGAATTCTGATCACCAATAATCGTGGCTTGTTCATGAGCTATATCCAGGTGGCGCAAAGCCTCCTCGGGCTTACCTAAAAAGCGGTAACAACCAGCAAAATTGCTGTTTAAATCCATCACAAAGCGTGGGTCTGTCATCCCAATGGAACTTGCAAGATGCTTGCATTTCTCAAAGTATTGCAATGCTTCAGTAAAGCCATCCTGTCTAAGATGCAATACACCCAGATTGAACAGCACATTTAGCTTGCGCATGGGATTACCATGCTTATCGCACTGCTCAAGATTGGTAAGCATCATCTGCTCGGCATCGTCGAACTTGCTCATCATCATGTATAGCGTGGCAAGATTGTTTACAATTAACAGGCTTAGCTCTACATCGTCTACTCTGTGGCTAAGCTTTAAAGCACCGGTTAACAGTGGCAGAGCTTTGTTATATTCTCCAAAATAGTAATATGCCGAGCTGTGATCGAGCAGAGTGGATAGCTGAGTTTTGGCATCCTCCGAACCCGATATCTGCTTCTCTGCCTTTTCGAAGGCATTAAGCGCTTCGATGCGCTCATTGCGCTTCTGATGGTAGGTGCCTATCTGGCATAGCACCTGAGTAATAAGGCTGCTGTCTTTGGTTTTTTTTGCATTGTCCAAAGCAAAATCCAGATGGATTTTTACCTCTTTGCCGTTCTTCATGGCACTGTAACACCTGCTTAAGATTATGTTGCCACGGGCTATCATAGCATAGTCGTTATTTTCAACTGCTTCTTCCATGAATGCCAGAGCGGTCTCTTCAGCTTCGGCATGACGGTGCATGATGATAAAAGCTTTACACTTATAAAACTCCAGCATCATCTTAAAAACACCACTCTCGTGAAGCTTGGCAAGTTCTGCGTATTCCTTTAGAAACAGCTCAGGATTACCTTCAGATAGCTTTTCCAACTGGTAAATGTCAGAGTGTAGTGCATCGCTCATCTTAGCCTCCATCCAGCAGTTATAACGATTTACATAACGAGATTGCATAATGTGACAATATAGGTAAATCTGTCAACAAATTAGTTAAATACATGGTATTAAGCTAATGCTGTAACGCCGGAGCAATTAAGCCACTACCACGAATTTGCACAAACAAGGACGAATATGGATGCGACCGATATTGAGGTTGGCAGATAAATCATGCTTGTTTACTATAGACTTAATGCTGAAATATTAAATGAGACGAGCCCAATAGGTACGATTGTATGGTCATATGATACATCTTAATAAACGGAGATTGTGCAATGATCCTGATAGACTACAGCGACACCTGATTAGCAAACAGGGCAATCTGCTTAAGCTCCCTAGAACACAGTAACTATTGCAATTTAGCCCCTAACAGGTGCAATCTTTTTTTAGCCTGTTCTAACCGATGTTGGATAATAGGTGTGGGATTTATCCCACGTAAATAGCACATTTGAGTTAATTGATCATGCAAAGCTCTATATGCTCTTGCTTGCCACCCCTTCTAACGCTCCTTGCAAGCCAAAGCTGCTCCGCACCGGGCTTCATCGGGGGATAATCGGGCTTTTCCCCGTTTAATGCCCGATGAACCTCAGTTCGATGCGCTTGCGAAAAGCAAGGAAAATGCAAGGAAGTAAAAATAATCGCCAGTTTTGTCCATAAATACGGTTTTTGTCTCCCCCCAGTATTATGAGGGAGCATATTCTCCCCGCAGCATTAAAACCAAAGGAGAAACCATGAAAGTACGTTTTAAGAATCTAATCGGCGGTTACACCGGTATGGCAGATGATAGCGTGATTTACTTTAACCCAAGTTTGAACCGTTATATCGTGCGCTCAAAGCCGAAGCACAAAATTCACAATGGCAATAGCAAGTTCAGCAGCGTGTCCCGCAGTTTGAAGCAGCTATGATTAGTGATTTTAAGGCATATCTGAAGCTTTACAACCGGCTGCCCGCACATAGGGAGGCTCCGCTACCGGTGTGGAACAACTTGTGGGTGAAGATGATGTGGAGCATGCAGTGGATATACGCTATAGACCTGGCAACTATCACCAGGCAGCATGTTATTGATAGAAACATAACAGGTGTCATCCCTTTCGGGATTCTTAAGGTGTTGGATTCCCGCCTCCGCGGGAACGACATAGTCTAATTAACGCTATCACGCCATCACACCAGCACCCCAGCACACCCGCACACCAGCACACCAGCACACCAGCACGTCCGCACCCCAGCACTCCAGCACGTCCGCACCCCAGCACTCCAGCACTTACTTCACCATCACCATCTTGCGGGTAGCAATCAGCTTGCCATCCAGGTGCATGCGCATAAAGTAAA
>CALLHY010000002.1 GCA_938009275.1 uncultured bacterium | reverse complement strand
AAATGAAGTAGTAAAACTGAGCTCGTTGTGTTACCTGCTATCTTCGTTTTAACCCCGAAACGACAATAGTAAGCTTCATAGTGGTCTGGCTTGGGTAGAGATAGCTGCATTGTTTGCAGAAAGAGTTGCATTTACGATGTGTCGTTTAGGGGTCAAAACCATGCAGCGTTTTGACTTTCAATTTGCCCCTGCTTTCGCACTTTAGAGTTACCACGCTTTCCAGCTAATGCATACGATGCTTGACAAGATAATAATCTCTAAGGAAACTGGCAGGATAAAACAGATAAGGAGCCTACCATGAACCTGAATCAGCTCTTAGCTCAAATCAAATCGCTTGTTTCCAATGCTGCAGGCGTGGAAATGGCATTTGGCCAGCCGACAAAAGTTAACGATATTCACATCGTACCAGTGGCAAAAGTTGCCTTTGGCTTTGGCGGTGGTGGGGGGAGTTCGCCAGCCAAAATAAAGATAAAAACAGCCGAAGCAGGCAGTCCTGTGGAAGAAGGTCAACATGAGGGCACTAGCGAAGGCAAGGCTGCTCAGGCCGAATTTGGAGGTGGCGGCGGGGGTGGAATGCAAACCTATCCCATTGGTATTTACAGCATTAAAGACGATGTTATAAAGTTCCATCCGGTAATCAGTATTAAAGAACTAATCGCTCTAATCACAGTGCTCAGCTTTGTGCTGATGCGGCTGTTTAAGCGCAAAAATAAAGGAAAATAATAGAATGTTATATACAGACAAGCAGCTCCAGCAAATACCATATATATACTTGCCTGAAAGCTTTAACGTAAGCTCTTGGGAAGAGGTTTCTGCATATTTAGAAGCCCTAAGCACACTGGACACATCTACACCTGAGGCCTTGGAAGAGCTTATCGAGAAGTTTTCTGAGTTGTTAAAAGCAATGAACGATGAACTATCATGGCGGTATATAAATATGACCACTGCTGTGGATGATCAGACTAAGGCTGATGCTTACAACGACTATTTTGCCGAAGCGTACGCACCCAGCGAACCTTATCAGGTAACCATCAAGCAACACTTTTACCACAGCCCAGCCAACCAGCACCTGGATTCACAGAGATATGGTTTGTTAAATCAGATTATTGAGAAAGACATAAAGCTGTTTCGCCACGAGAACACACCTTTGTTAATAAAAGAATCTGAGCTGGCAAACAAGTATGGCAGCATAGTTGGGCAGATGAGTGCTGTATTTGAGGGCAAGGAACAAACCCCTACTCAACTGGCTGTGTACCTGAAGGACGCAGACAGGATTAAGCGCGAAGAGGCATGGAAGCTCCGCATGGACTTATTTTTAGCCAAGCAAAAAGAGCTGGATGACTTGTATGATAGTTTAAGAGAAGTTCGCGCCCAGCTTGCCGCAAATGCAGGATATAGCAATTATGGAGATTACAAGCATGTTGAGATGGGACGCTTTTCATACACTCCTGAGGACATCCATAAGTTTCATGATGCCGTGGAGAAAGTGGTTATACCCTTTGTAAAAGAGCTTGATGCCCAAAGGAAGGAGGCTTTGTCTTTAAGTGAGCTACGTCCCTGGGATACTCAGGTTGATCTGGATGGGCGGAATCTGAAGCCCTTTGAGACTACAGATGAATTCATTACCAAAAGCCTTAAGGTGCTTGCCAAAGTTAGCCCCAGATATGCTGAGCAACTAGAAATGATGCACAATACTGGACTGCTTGATCTGGAAAACAGAAAGGGAAAGGCACCCGGTGGATATAATACAACTATTAATAACCTGGCAAGTTCATTCATCTTTATGAACCATGTTAAACAGCATAAGGACGTGATAACCTTGCTTCACGAATCCGGGCACGCAATGCACAGTGCTGCCATGGGCAATATAAAGATATCTCAGTATTTAGACACACCCTCCGAGGTAGCGGAACTGGCATCGATGACCATGGAATTGCTAACCATGGATTATTGGGATGAGTATTATAGCAATCCTGAAGACCTGAAGAAAGCCAAACGAGAGCAATTGCAGGGAACGCTAACCTTTCTGCCCTGGTGTATGATTGTGGATGCTCTGCAGCACTGGGTGTATCTGCATCCCGAGCATAATGCAGAAGAGCGGAGCCAGGCATATGTTGACTTGCATAAACGCTTTTCCGGTGGTGTAGACTGGAGCGGACTGGAAAGCCAGCGGCGGGTTGGCTGGATGCAGCAGCTTCACATTTATGAAGTGCCGTTTTACTACATTGAGTATGGCATGGCGCAGCTTGGCGCATTGTCTATATATATGAACTATCGTAAGGATAAGCAGAAGGCTTTGGCAAGTTATCAAGCCTTCTTAGACCTGGGCTACACTCGTCCGGTGCGAGAGATTTACCAAACTGCCGGTATTGATCTGGATTTCTCTGAAGCCAAGCTGAGAGAACTCGTGGACTTTGTGAAGGCAGAATTAGCAGCGATTGAGGAAATCTAATGCTTTCGATCATCAGCCCCTCGCGATATGCACCGTTTAATATTGCTGCTGAAGAGTACATTTTAAAGAACTTCAAGCAAGACGTGTTTATGCTGTATATAAACAATCCCAGCATCATTGTGGGAAAGCATCAGAATACTCTGGCGGAGATTAATCAAGACTATGTGATTGCCAATCAGATACCTGTGGTGCGTCGGCTTACCGGTGGCGGAAGTGTTTTTCATGATCCCGGCAACTTAAACTTCTCATTTCTGATAAACGAAACAGAGGAGATAACCAGAAGCTTCGAGCGTTATACCCGCCCTGTGCTGGATGTTTTGAATGACTTGGGAGTTGATGCCAAACTTGAGGGACGAAACGACCTTACTATAGACGGAATGAAGTTTTCTGGCAATGCCAAAACGCATGTATTTGGTAAAACGCTGCAACATGGTACCATCCTTTTCAGTAGTAAAATTGGTGATCTTAGTTCAGCCCTGAAGGTTAAGCCTTTCAAGTTTAGCGACAAGGCAGTAAAGTCGGTGCGTGCCCGAGTTACTAATGTTTCCGATCATCTAAAAGAACCTATTGAGTTGGAAGCATTTATAGAGCTAATCCGCAATAAAGTGCATAGCCAGTATCCAGAGATAACCGAGTACACTTTCCGTGAGATAGACCAATGTGCTATCGCCGAATTAGTAAAAACCAAGTATGATACATGGGAATGGAACTTTGGTCACTCTCCACGCTATAACCTGTCTCACGAACTACGCAGCAAAGTTGGCATTATCGAGCTTTATCTGATGGTGAACAAGGGCGTAATAGAAGAGGTAAAAATCTTTGGCGATTACTTCAGCTCACGGGAAACCAGCGAACTCGAAGAGGCATTGATTGGACTGGAACATAAGCGTAAAGTGATAGCCGAAGTGTTCGAACGTATGGATTACCGTAGTTTCTTTGGTGATCTGGAACTGGAAGAACTGCTTAGTGCTATGTTTTGAACATAACAGATAGTATTGGGAGCGTATTGTGGATAAGCAGGAGAAGATTAAGCTTGGCATTTCGTCTTGCCTATTAGGACATAATGTCCGCTACGATGGTGGGCATAAGTATGACAGTTGGCTGGTGGAGACACTGGGTGCCTGGGTAGACTATGTGCCAGTATGCCCGGAAGTAGGCTGCGGCTTACCAGTACCCCGTGAAGCAATGCGCTTGGTTGGCGACCAGGAAAATCCTAAGCTGTTGACACAGAAAACATTAATTGATCACACGGCACGCATGAAGAGCTTCACCGAAGCTAAAGTAGAAAGCTTGAAATCGGAAGGCCTGTGCGGCTATGTGTTCAAAAGCAAATCGCCTTCCAGCGGGATGGAGCGCGTAAAAGTGTATCCTGAGAAAGGTGGGGTGGCTTCCAGGAATGGAGTGGGCATCTTTGCAGCGGGTTTTCTAAAGGCAAATCCCTTGTTACCATGTGAGGAGGAGGGACGGCTTCATGATCCCGCATTGCGAGAGAACTTCATAGAGCGTATCTTCATTATGCACCGCTGGCATGGTCTACTGGCGAACAAGCCTAACATGGGGAAACTGGTTGAGTTTCACACGCGACATAAGCTTATGTTGATGGCTCATAGCCCTGTGCATTACAAAAGCATGGGGAAACTGGTAGCCGAGGCTGCAATAAAGCCCTTTGCTGATGTGTTAGACAGCTATTTTACCGAACTGATGACTGCTGCCAGAAAAGCCGCAACTCCCAGCAAGCATCAAAATGTGCTGCTGCATATCCTGGGCTATTTCAAGAAAGAGCTAAGTGCTTTTGAGAAGAGCGAACTGATTGAGCTGATAGATAATTACAAGGCTGGATTAGTGCCCTTGATAGTGCCGATAACCATGCTTAATCACTATGTGCATAAGTATGGCAAAGAATACCTGACGGAGCAGCACTATCTGAAGCCTCACCCGATAGAACTGAAGCTGCGTAATCACTGCTGATTACCAAAGTAGTTTCTGGTAGTTCACCTTTAGATCGTAGTTCAGATTACCTAATGCATCTGGAATCCACCAGCGGGGATGGCTGAGGAACAGGAAGCTTTCGGAGGCTTGTATAGCTTCCTTAGGTGATTTTGGGTAATATCCTTCCGGGGCAGGCCAGTCACTGATGTGCAACCCATATTTCTGCATTAAAGCCTCATCATACACTTCATACTCCACACCCATTCTGGCTCGTAACTCATGATCCCTTAATAGTTCATCGTTGCCAATGGTTAGTCGCTTCCAGGCGAAGTCTCCATGCGAGGCCACAGCAGTAATATCAAAATCAACCGTCAAGCGCAGATTAGAAAGGTTGTAAGCAAACTGCTCTTTGATTCTGTTGATGTTGTTCATTATCTGGTTCAAGCTCTTTATATGCTTTGCTTTGGCAAAGTCTGTAATCTCTTCGTAGTGATAACCAACTTCGTGCCCACGCCGGTTTAGCATGTTCATGATCTGGGGATTCCATGTACAGCGGCGGAAGAAATAACTTGCTTTAGCTCCAAAACGCTCCTCCACTTCGGCGAAAACGCATGCAGCAGAGGGATTGGTATCCATATCATGTCTTAGTATTATGAAGGGCTCAGCAGGCAGAATACTCAAAGCGCGAAAGCTGCCAAGAGTATAAAACCGATAGCCTTGTTGCTTAGCCGTAGCTATAATGCTGGTGTATTCGGTCATGTTATGTGGAGGTGTAAAGGTGTTTGGCAACCTATATATCAAACGTTTTATCATAGCTTTATTCATCTTAGTATCCTTCTTAGGTCTTGTGCCATTGGCTTACACGACAGGTAAACAGCGACAAAATACATACCAAAAAGCAGTGGAGCATATAGCAGACTGAGAGAATTGCCACTAATTGCTCTAAGTCCCAAGCTAAGAGCTGCGATTATTAATCCCCAACCTAGCAAGTTCCTGGCAGCTATTATCAACCTTGCCTTAAGCAGATACAAAGACATGAAGTAGAAACACAGGTTCATTATTGCACTGCTGATGCTGAACAACAGAATGGCAAAAGAAAAGCTATACCCGATGCCAAATAACAATGCCAGTATTCGCAATCCCAAAGATATTATGTTCCAGATAAGTTCCCAATGCGGCTTTCGACAGATAAAGGGAATACCGCTGATGGGATCATTAAGCATGCTACTGCCAAAATAGGGGATAAGCGAGTATATAATAGGCAATGCCTCGTCCCACTTCCCTCGAAACACGAGCGGAATAAGCTTATCCAATCCGAAGGCGTAAAGAATAAGCAGCGGAATGCCCATGCTAAGGGTTAGGCTGGTATAGCTCTGGATGCTTTGCAGGGTCTTGGACTTTTCACTAAGCGCAAACACGGGATAGAATACTTGCCCAACAGACAAGGTGAACATATTCACCGGAACCCCTATCAACTGCGTGGCAAAGAAGTATAAACCCATCATAGCAGGATTGGTTATGGTCCCCAGCAGCAAGATGGGGGCATTGCCGGCAAAACTATTAACCAGCCTGATAATGCTAACATTTAATAAGAACCCCGCATTACGCTTCAAGTTAGCAAAGCTGATAGAAAGCCATTTTAGTGACATCAGCCTGCCTAAATGCAATGATGGCGGTAAACGCAAGTGGATTAACAAGTATAGTGCCTCTACCAGATTGCCTAGGAAAAACAGTAACACATATAGCCAAACATAACGAAACTGCGAGATTATCGCCAAACCGAAGATAGTGTAAAACACCACGTTCCATGTTTCTGCCAGGGCTAGTAGCTTGAACTGCATCTGCATTTGGGCTATGTTATGCAGCAGATTGCGCAGCACTTCCACAAAGATAAACAGCGAAGTGAAGCGCAGAATGATGCCTAGTTCGGGACTGCGATACAGCGAACCAAGCCAGGATGAGGCAAGCGCAATAGCCATACTGAATAACAGCCCCAAGCCAAGACCAATTTGCGCAAAGGAAAACAGATTTAGCTGCCTGCGCCGTGGATCGGTGATATAGTTCGAATCCAAGCCAATAACGGCAAAGATGCTTACAATTGCCAGTATGAGACTATAGGTGCGGAAGGTGCCAAAGTCGCTTTGAGAAAGCCAGGATGCCAGAAACAACAGCAACACAAAGCTAAGAATGCGGCGGATAACGTTGGTTATCAGGTTCCAACGAATACCGTGCAGCACGGTGGCGCTATTCATTTTATTTACTGAAACAGATCAGTCTGTTCGGCAATGGGGCTAAGCCCCAAATGACGATATGCCTTACCGGTTACCTTACGTCCCTGAGGTCCGCGCTCCAGGAATCCTTGTTGCACCAGATAGGGCTCAAAAATCTCTTCAATGGTGCCGGCATCTTCACCTATTGCCGTGGCTATAGTTTTGATGCCAACCGGGCCACCGCGGTAGTTATCGATAATAGTGCTTAAAATGCGTTTGTCCATCTCATCCAAACCGGCGTGATCCACCTGAAGCATTTGCAAAGCAGCCAGGGCAATGTCCAGAGTAATAACTCCTGATCCCTTTATCTGAGCATAATCCCGCACTCGCCGTAAAAGCCTGTTGGCAATGCGGGGTGTGCCTCTGCTGCGTCGGGCAAGCTCGGAAACACCATCATCCTCTGCTGGGATATCAAGCAGCTTGGCACTACGTTTGATTATTAGAGATATAGCCTCCAGGTCATAGTAATCCAGGCGCAGCACAATTCCAAATCTATCTCTCAGTGGTGGTGTTAGCAATCCGGCACGGGTAGTAGCGCCGATCAGGGTAAAGTTTTCCAGAGGGATTTTCAGGGTACGAGAGCTTGGCCCACTATCCAGAATTATCTCCATTTCATAGTCTTCCATAGCGGGATAAATATATTCTTCTATCACATGCGACAGTCTATGGATTTCGTCAATAAACAGGGCTTCATGTCTTTGAAGGTTGGTAAGTATTCCGGCTAAGTCTGAGGGTTTCTCTATCACAGGCCCGCTGGAGATGGTGATGTTTACGCCCATCTCTCTGGCAATGATACCTGCCAATGTGGTCTTACCCAGCCCGGGAGGACCATACAACAGCACGTGATCGAGGGATTCTCCCCGCATCTTAGCTGCTTGGATGCTGATGTCCAGCATCTCTTTGATATGATTCTGCCCGATGAATTCATATAAACTTTTGGGGCGCAACGCGCGGTCAAGGTCCTTGTCTTCACCTTGAACTACAGGGTTATTAATCCGTTCCAGCATAGCTCTGTTACAGTATCCTTAATAGCTTCATTATGTGTAAACGCCATACCATCCAGGCTGCTTCCCAAACAATATGCCGGCTCATTTTGGATACGCCGTTAATGCGTTCGGTAAACACGATGGGCAGTTCTTTTATCCTGAATCCTTTCACCCAGGCTCTAAAATTCATTTCAATTTGAAATGCATATCCATCAGATAGTATTTTGTTTAGATTAATGCTTTCCAATACTCTTCTGTGAAAGCACTTGAAGCCTGCGGTAGGGTCTTTGATAGGCATACCGGTTATCACGCGCACATATTTGCTGGCAAAGTAGCTGATTAGCAAGCGGCGAAACGGCCAGTTTATGATATTCACTCCATCGCTATAGCGGCTACCTATTACCAAGTCCTTGTTTTTCGCTGCTTCAATAAGGCGGGGAACGTCATCGGGATTATGAGAGAAATCCGCATCCATTTCCATTATATATTCATAATCGCGTTCCAACGCATACTTAAAGCCTGTTACATAGGCTGAGCCAAGCCCCATCTTACCGGGACGCTCTATCAAGTGTAAACGCGGCTTGCTACTTTGCATAAAGCGCACCCGCATACCGGTTCCATCGGGGGAGTTGTCGTCCATAACCAAGACATCGATGTCTTCGCTTTTAGACAGAACGATCTCCACCATGCGTTCAATGTTCTCAATTTCGTTGTAGGTTGGTATAATCACCAAGGTTTTCATTGTTATTTATCCAGATTGTTTTCCATTAGTTGTGTTTCCGGTACTTCGCGGAAGGCTTTGGCAGGGTTGCCTACTACAATGGTTTTGGCAGGGACGTCTCTGGTAACCACAGCACCAGCGGCTACCACGGCATCGCTATGTAACACCTTCCCCGGCAGGATAGTGGCGTTCACGCCTATGCGTGAGCCGCTTTCCATGGTTATTCCTTTGAAGTGGTTGAATCGTTCTTTGTCACGTGCCATAAAGTTATCGTTACTGGTGGCAGTGCAGGGAGCAACAAAGCAGTAGTCTCCAATCTCCGAATAAGCAGTAATATAGCTATTTGTTTCGAACTTATTGCAGCTGCCGATTTTTACAAAGTTTTCTATACTTACGTTTCTGCCAACGATGTTCAAATCGCCCAAAGATACATTTTCTCTTATGGTGGCGAGATCGGCTATCAGGTTACGTTCTCCTATTTCACACTGGCAATAGATAACCACATTAGCTCCAATCTGGCAGAAATCGCCAATTATTGCAGGCTTCAGGTCGGTGGGTACTTTAAAAATGCTGCGTGGAGAAGACAGCGGCTTTTTTCCGATAATTACATTATCATCTATCCGCACTGCATTACCGATTTTTGAACCCGCATGGATAACCACATTATGGCCGATAAGGCAGTCGTTGCCTATTTCTACATTCTCCATGATAACTGAGTTATAACCTATTGTAACATTCGTTCCCAGCTTCACACTGCTGTCTATATGCTTATTCATGATACCTCCACGAACTGATAGACCAACTTTTTACTCGACAAGGTTTAAGGCAAGCAAAAAAATGCACCTACCATAATTAAGGATAGGTAAGATGATGATTAACTGCATCAATCAATACTGTAACAACCTGGCATTGGAAGGTAAATCTGCCAAAACCATAGAGGCATACAGGCTTGATCTGGAGCAGTTTTACGCATTTGTTCGGCGGTTCTTTGAAACTGAAGAAATAGATATTGGAGCAATAACTGTGCTAAACATCCGCGATTTCCTGCGCTATCTGAATGAAAAGCCGGATTGCAACCGTTCCTTAGCCCGTAAAAGTGCGTCACTAAATGGCTTCTTTAAGTTCTGTAAGCTGAAGGGTTATATAAATTCAAATCCCATGGATAAGGTAAAACGTCCCAAATACGAGCGTCCCCTGCCGAAGTGTTTTACCGAAGAAGAAGTGCGAACTCTGCTGTCCATTCCCGACACTTCCAGCCGCTTTGGCATAAGAAACAAGGCCATTTTGGAGCTTATCTATTCTTGCGGGTTGCGACTAATGGAACTGGCAGGCATTCGCATGAGCGACATGGACATCAAAAATGGCTTGTTACGCGTGAAAGGCAAGGGAAACAAGGAGCGAATCATCCCGATGGGTTCTTATGCCATTGCTGCCATTAACGACTATCTTCCTGTTCGGGAGCAATTGCGGGTGGAAAGCAGCCCGGATCGCCTGTTCCTTACTAAAAGTGGAAAAGCTTTTGACACAGATCAACTCGACACCATCCTGAAAAGGTATTTCCTGCTTATTGCCAGAACCAGGGGATATTCACCGCATACTTTGAGGCACAGTTTTGCTACTCACATGCTAAGCCGGGGAGCAGACCTGAGGGCTATTCAGGAACTATTGGGGCACTCCCTGCTTTCTACCACCGAGCTTTACACCCATGTAAGCCTTGACGACATAATAAAAGCCTACCACAAGGGGCATCCTTTAGGCAGGTAATTCGTTCAAGGAAGAAGCAAGGGAGTCTACCATCACTATTAAGATTGCATCACGAGAATTACGGCTATAAAAAAGCCTGACCTCACTGATTTGGTATGGAGATCAGGCTTTATAAAAGCGGAATAAATATTACATCAGTTCCACGTTTTTGGCTTTGATATTCTTGAATGCGTTTCTGGTGTCGAGCACAGCAACACCACTATCGGCTATCTTTTGGTAATCTACATTGCTGTGATCGGTGATTACTATCACAAGGTCATACTTCTTCAAATTACCTAAAGAAACTGTTTTATACTCTTTACCGTTCTTTTCGTGGTGGAATTCGTTCACATAAGGATCATGAATCTCAAAATCAGCATCATAGTGCTCAAGTTGGGTAATTACACCTTCGATTGGTGATTCACGCATGTCGCGGATATCCTTTTTGTATGCGGCACCAAGCAGCAGGATTTTTGCGCGGGAAATGGCAACGCCCTGCTTGTTTAAGATGCGAATGGCGCGTTGGATAACGAATTCAGGCATGGCGATATTTATCTCGCCAGCCAGTTCGATCAGCCGGGTGTGGAAATCATACTCACGTGCTTTCCAGGTAAGGTAGAAGGGATCGATGGGGATGCAATGTCCACCAACGCCGGGGCCGGGATAGAAAGCCATGAATCCGTAGGGCTTGGTCTTAGCGGCGTCAACCACTTCCCAAATGCTAATTCCCATGCGGTCGCAAAGAACTGTCATTTCATTGGCAAGGGCGATGTTGATGTTGCGGAATGTGTTTTCATAAATCTTTTCCATTTCTGCCACTTCAGGCGAGGAAACCAAATGCACAGGTGCGTCCAAAACGCTTTCGTAGAAAAGCTTTGCCACTTCGTTACACTTTTCTGTCATGCCGCCAACAACTTTGGGGGTGTTGTGGGTTTTATAGGTTTCGTTACCCGGATCAACACGTTCGGGGGAGAAGCCAATATAAACGTCTTTACCGACTGTAAGCCCTACTTTTTCCAGCTCGGGGACAATGATCTCACGGGTTGTGCCGGGATAGGTAGTGCTTTCTAATACCACCAAAGTACCTTTGTTCAGATATGGTGCCATGGAACGTGTGCTTGCTTCAATGTAGCTGGTGTCGGGTTGATGATATAAATCAAGGGGGGTGGGAACAGCTATAAGAACAACATTAACCTCGTTCATTCTGCTGTAGTCCGAGGTTGCAGAAAGCTTTCCAGAACTAACAACCAGCTTGAGGTCTTCATCCTGAACATCGCCAATATAGTTGTCAGCGGCGTTCACATGGTCGATAGCATATTGGCTAACTTCAAAACCAAGAACTGTGAATCCCTTTTTTGCAACTGTTACTGCCATGGGTAAGCCTACATAGCCAAGCCCGATAACTCCAATTTTGACACTTTTGTCTTTGATGGTTTCCAATAAAGACATATTACCTCCACGGTGGTTTTATATTGTGTTATTCACATATCGCTAGAAGGAGTGTTGATAACATCATGCCATCAAAATACCTTGTGGTACGCTTGATGGAGGTGGGTTTTTTTGTCAATTCAAATTGTTTTTGATGACAGGGTGATCAAGAAGCATTAACCCTCAGTATCGATTTAATCTACAGAAATAACTTGACAGCATAGCTATTCAGAAAAGCTTAATTACCATTCAAAATTATACTTTTAAGGAGTCTAAAGTCTATGTCGAAAGTATCAATAGCTCCCGATGGCACCGAATACCCCATGCCATCCGAAGAGGAAGCTGAAAAAGAAAAGCAAGTTCTTAAGCAAATCACTGCAGAGCAACGTGCCCTTGGGCGCAAGATAGTTGCCGTGCAGGGTCTTGGTTTCGTGGGATGCGTGATGGCATCCGTTGTGGCAGATGCCACTGACGAAAACGGGAAACCAATTTATTTTGTTCATGGTCATCAAAGAGCTTCCAAACGTTCGTATTGGAAGGTTCCGGTTATCAATTCCGGTGTCCCGCCGGTGAGTTCATCCGATCCTGAGGTTCCTCTGATCTTCAGGCGAACGGTCGTAGAAAAGCAAAACTTCCGTGCCACATGCGAAGATAGCGTATATAGCTTGGTTGATGTGGTAGTGGTAGATATTCAGCTTGATGCCACCAAACCCGCTTTCGGGGAGGCAGAAAAAGGTTATTGCGATATCACCGCTTTCCGCGAAGGTATCCGCACTTTAGGACAATACATCCAGCCGCACTGCATGGTATTAGTAGAAACAACTGTTCCTCCTGGAACCTGCGAGAAAGTTGTAAAGCCCATTCTGGAAGAAGAATTCGTCAAGCGTGGAATCGACATAATTGCCAATCCACCCTTGGTTGCCCATTCCTACGAACGTGTGATGCCTGGGGCAAGATATGTGGAATCCATTAGAGATTTCTGGAGAGTATTCTCCGGTGTAAATCAAAAAAGCATAGAACTTTGCCGCGAATTCCTTAGTAATGTATTGAATGTTAAAGAATTCCCGCTTACTCAGCTAGACAGCACCAACGCCAGCGAGCTATCCAAAACCATGGAGAATACTTACAGAGCGGTAAATATAGCTTTAACTCTTGAATGGGCGAAGTTTGCTGAACAGATAGGAGTGGATATATTCAAAGTCCGTGACGCCATTCGCAAACGCAAAGGTACCCATGATAACTTATTGCGCCCATCCTTAGGCGTAGGCGGATATTGTCTGACCAAAGACCCGGTGCTGGCAAACTGGGCTATGGGTGCTCTATTTGGAGCACAGGGAACCTTAGACTTTGCCATTAGATCGGTGAATGTGAATGACACTATGCCGCTTCACACCATCGATATCATTCGCAAGGAATTCCCTAATTTACAGAACTTGAAAGTAGCCGTGCTTGGCGTTTCGTATCTGGAAGATGTGGGCGACACCCGCCACTCTCCATCAAAGACACTGGTTGAGTTCCTCCGCAAAGACCTTGCCATAGTCAAGGCACACGACCCATACGTTGAGGCCTGGCCAGAACTGGAAGAGATTCAGGTGCAGAGCGAGCTTGCTAACGTGTTGCCCGAAGCCGATGTGGTAATATTTGCCGTTGGTCACTCTCATTATAAGGCTCTTGAACCAAAGCAGCTAATAGAGATTTGCAAAACAAAACCGCTAATTGTGGATTGTTCAAACTTCCTGTCTGATGCCACGATTGGCACCTACAAAGCTCTTGGTTGCAAGGTGCGCGGAGTAGGTAAAGGCCATATTGTAGATTGAATAAATATAAGTAACTTAAGTCATTAGGGGGTGGGATAATAACCGCCCCCTTTGTAACCTTTAGCCCAAGACAAGGGAGATAAGCATGATTTTAACAGATGCCCAGTTGTTCAGTGAAATTCGCCGTTGTGAATACTGCGAAAACAAACCCTGCAAAACCGCCTGTCCTTGTGATTGCTCACCAGCAGACTTCATGATGGCTGCTTCTGGCGGGTTAGCATCAGATTTTAAACGTGCCGCAGGCATGATCCTTGCCAGCAACCCACTTGGTGGAATTTGCGGTAACGTTTGCCCAGACTATCATTGCGTTCAGGCCTGCTCTCGCGAGAAGTTCGACACGCCCATCCAGATTCAGGCTGTACAAGCAGCAATAGTTCGTAAAGCCAGAGAGCTGAACCAAGTTCCAGAATTCACCAAGCCACTTGCCAATGGCAAGAAAGTAGCAATAATCGGTGCAGGTCCTGCCGGTATTGGTGCCGCAGTAAGCCTGTATCAGCTCGGTTATGAAGCCCATTTGTTCGATCCAGAGCCAATGGGTGGTCAGGTGAACCTGATTCCTGATGAACGCATGGAAGCTGGGGTGCTATTAAGTGATTTGATGTACTTAACCGAAACGTTTAACATTCCCCAGATAACCCGTGTGGTAAACGATCCCAAATCTCTCTTTGCAGAAGGTTACAGCGCGGTTGTAGTAGCCGGAGGACTAAATCAGCCCATCCGCTTGAACATCCCCGGCGACGAGAACGCCATTTATGGCTTCGAAATCTTAAAGAATCCAGGTTGCTTCTTGTTCGAAGGCAAGCGGATAGCACTTGTAGGTGGCGCAATTGCTGCCGATCAGGCACTTATTGCAGCCCGGGCCAAAGCTGCCCACGTGGAAATGATAACTCTGGAAGCATTTAACGAGATGCCTCTATCCTCACATGAAAAGAACACTCTGATTGAAGCAGGAGTTGCCTTCACCCATCGCACCCGCATTTGCGAAATAGTGAACGAAGGTCACCAGACAATTGGCATAAAAACCAAGCCTGTTACCCTGGCTCAAGGCGAGAGCTTCCACCCATCAAAGATCAAGGACGAGGCAGGCAGCACAGAGCTTTTCCGACCATTCGATCTTGTTATTATTGCCGTTGGCAACCGTCCTCCTTTCGCCCCCAATGAAGGGCAACCCCAAGACACCCATATTTATCATTGTGGTGATATGTCCAATGGCCCTACCACCGTTGTGGAAGCCGTGGCTTCGGGTAAGAATATTGCCATCCAGCTAAATGCCGACATGCAACAGCTTCACAGTGACATGCCTGCCAAGCCAACCAAAAGCTGCTCACCCGTTCTGGGCTGGAAAAAGCATCCTGTGTCATTAACCACAGATTTCTTTGGCCGCACTATAGATTCTCCATTCATCCTGTCTGCCGCACCTCCAACTGATGGCCATGAGCAGATGAAAAAGGCATACGAAGCCGGATGGGCAGGCGGGATAATGAAAACCGCCT
Organism: uncultured bacterium; assembly: GCA_938009275.1. Taxonomy (GTDB): domain Bacteria; phylum Cloacimonadota; class Cloacimonadia; order Cloacimonadales; family Cloacimonadaceae; genus Cloacimonas. The sequence continues at coordinate 82,391 of CALLHY010000002.1, read as the reverse complement.
TCGACAATCTGGACATCCACATTCCCGGCGAGTATATGTTCACATGGGGTGATAAAAACAAAACCTTCGCCAATTGTGACAACGTTTCCGACCACCCGCTGGACAGGGTTTGCGAAGAGATTGGCCGCTTGATAGCCGAGTATCCAAACAAGCTTACCATGGCATCCACAGGTGGACCCGTAACAGGCGATGACGAAAGCGACAAAGCCGGATGGCAGGCTAACACCAGAAAGCTGGAGCAAGCCGGTGCCATGGCAATAGAATATAGCCTTTCCTGCCCTCAGGGTGGTGATGGAACTCACGGCGATATTGTTGCCCAGGATGCCGCTCTAACTGCCAAGATTATTGACTGGGTGATGCAGATTAGCAATCCCGAAATACCCAAGCTATTCAAGTTAACCGGTGCAGTAACAGCTATATATCCAATCATCTCCGCCGTGAAAGCTGTGTTCGACCGCTATCCCGATAAGAAAGCGGGAGTTACTCTGGCAAACACCTTCCCCACACTAGGCTTCAGACCCCGTGAAACCGGCTGGGACGAAGGCATAATAGTGGGAATGAGCGGTGAAGGCGCGTTGCCTATCAGCTATCTCAGTTTGGCGCGTGCAGGCAATATGGGCGTATTCGTATCCGGAAATGGCGGCGCAATGAGCTATATGGACGCAGCAAACTTCCTTGCCTTGGGTGCAGGAAACGTGCAGTTCTGCACAATTGTGGAGAAATATGGTTATGGCATCATTGACGAGCTTAAAAATGGCCTTTCTTACTTAATGGAAGCACGTGGCATCGGGAGTGTCAGCGAACTTATCGGCTACGCTCAACCCAAGCCAGTAACCGACTTTATGGACTTGCCCAAGAAGAGCAAAAGTTCTTCGTTGATTCAAGAACTCTGTGTAAAATGCGGCAACTGCACCCGCTGTCCCTATCTGGCAATTAGCCTGAACAGCGATGGCTATCCGCAAATAGACACAGACAAATGCGTAGGCTGCTCCCTCTGTGTGCAGCTTTGCTTTGCCGGTGCACTTAAGATGAAGCAGGATAAGTGATGTAAGGCTGATAACAATATATAGATAAAGAAGAATCTAACCCCGGGCTTCGGCTCGGGGTTTGTGTTTAGCTACTCAGTATTCCTTGAACGAATTACTAATGAACTACGCATGAAATACGGATGGGATGCGTATTTCATGCGTAATGATACCGTAATTACTTGTACCAAGGTTGGGATAGCCAGGATTGAGGTGACTGCTTTGTTAATAACTGCAAAGTATTATTCCACATGTCATTAGTAGATTAATATAACATTTGCTTAGCGTGAGTGGTTTTGGATAATGGTAGCAACTTCTCCATTGGCAATCAGTTCGTTCATTGCTTTATTGATCTTGTCATTCAGAGCTTTGCCTTTTTGCATGGCAATGCCATATTCTTCGCGGGTAGGAATAACGAAGGCAATCTTAACCGGCTCTTGTTTGGCATAGGCGTGCCCCGCACCTTCGTCGATAATCACGAAATCCAGCTTTCCATTCAGCAACTCGCCAATGGCTTCCAGATTGGTGGAGAAAAGCTTCATCTTCTCTTTGGGCATCAGGTCTTTTTCTATTAACTGCTCGTCGATGTATTGATGACCAGTGGTGCCGCGCAATGAGCCAACCCGATATTTGCCAATGTCCTCCAGGCTCGTCAGCTCCAGTTTAGAATCGAACTTCGATATCAGCACTTGATCGGTAACGCTGTAAGGGATAGTGAAATCAAACCTGTTTTGGCGCTCTTTGGTTATAGTAATGGAGGAAATAGCCATGTCAATTTTATCCAGTGCTAAAGAGGTAAATAGACCATCAAAAGGAAACTCTTGAATCTGCACTTCCATCTTCATTTTTTCACCAATCCTTTTGGCAATGTCTATGTCCACTCCGGCAAGCTGATTGCCAATTTTGTAAGAAAATGGTGGATACTCAGGATTGGTGCCAACGCGTAGAATCGGTTTCTCCTTTTTTACGCAACCGGTTGAGATTAGCATCACTGCGACGATTAATAAAAGAAACCAAGATACAATTCGCTTCATCACTATCTCCCCATTCGTTAGTCTTATTGTTAGGCTAAGCAGATAAGGTATTGTGTCAAGGTGATAGAGCTGAGTAACAAGACGTAGGCTGTGGAAAAAATGCTACTTTAGCTTAAAAACCGCCGTTAAGGTAACCGAAATGCTTTTGCTGCGCGTGCTTGTGTTGTAAAAGCCATAGTCCGATACTTCCTGAGAATAAGGCTCGGTTATCTGAAAAACTCCTGCTCTTGCTTCACGCATTTTGCCCAGTTTGGTTTTAGCACTTCCGGATATCTCCCTGGCGCGATCTACAGCGTCTGTGGTAGCTTCAGAAAGTAGCTGCTTTTTTAGTTCTGGCAGCTTCGAATAAAGATAGGCGAGGTTAGAATTTTGCAGCAGCATCCCCCTATTGGCGAAAAACTCTGGATTCAAGGCCAATTCCTCGATTTTATTGATGTCGGAAGATAGCACAAACACACTTTGGTTTAGATTGTAGGAAGTTAGTGTGCCATAGTTGTCGTTCATTGGATAGCTGGTGATGGGTTGGATATTAATGTCTTTTTCCGCTATGCCTTTTTCCATCAGGTATGTTTTGAAGGCGTTAATGTCGGCACTCATGCGGTTATAGCCATCCTTCAATGCATCTGGAGAGGCATTGCGTTGAACGGTTAAGTTCCATTTAACCAAGTCCGATTCAAATAGCTTGCTGGCATAGCCAACCACTCGCAGACTGGTTTCGCTCTGTCGGCTCAGCACCAAAAAAATGCCCAATATGCTGAGGCCAATAATAAACGAAATACCCACCACTCCCCAAGAACGGGAAGCGTTTTTGTCTTTACTCGAAACAATCCAATCAACTCCGCATAGCACTGCTATCCCGAGCACAATCCAAAGCATTATAGGCATAGTGAACTCCTGTATTAGTCCTTAAAATACTGTTCGTGATCTTTATCGGGGTAGATTGTAACCCCGCGTGAGAGACCGTCGAAGCAGAAATCGAGCCTTAGTGTGTAATAAGGCAAGATGCTTTCTGCCAGTTTTGGCCATTCAATCATCGTTATTCCGCTTTCTAGCATGTCAAACAAGCCGAGGTCAAGAAGCTCGTCCTCTTCTTTCAAGCGGTATAGATCAAGATGGAACAAAGGATATTTACCGCAGTGATACTCCTTCATGATAACAAAAGAAGGGCTGTCTACTTCCTCATCTATCCCGAGTGACTTGGCTACATGCTTGGCAAAGAAGGTCTTCCCGCTACCGAGGTCACCACCGAGTAGTATCACATCACCGGGCTTAAGCAGGGGTGTAATGTATGCAGCAAGATCAATTGTATCTTGCTCAGTTAGCAATTCTATGTATTTCATCGTATCCTCTAAGTTTGTATGTATGTTAGTAGCCTAACTCCAGTCAAGATAAAAGTCCCAAAAGCTGTTCAATATCCTCGTGGGGGCATCGAGCTACTCTTGGGACAATTAGCTGTTTGTTAGTCAGTCCTTGTAATAATCTAAGCCAAGCTTTAGCTCCGTGCAAGGAGATATTGGGTTTGCAGCACTTATACGGCTGCTGGGACTCAAAAAAGGGGTGGCAAACACCACCCCTGATTATGTTTATCAGCCTGAATGGCATTATTTTAGTCTTTTACTCCTGCAGGTGGCTATGGGGAGGATCATTTCCTCCATGGAAACTCCTCCATGCTGGAAGGTGCCATTGAACTGACGTTGATATTGATGGTAGGAATTTGGATACACGAAATAATAATCATCTTTGGCAAAGATGAAGTTATCTACTATGCTCTTGGTGGGTAAGCCGTATTCGGATGGCTTTTTTACAAATAGGGCATGACGGTCGTTAACCGAAAGATTCTTGCCTTCTTTATAGCGTACGGTTACTGAGGTGTCTCTATCTCCTATTACCTGAGTAGCGCGGTTCACCTTGATTGAGCCATGATCGGTGGAGATAACCACTATGGCATCTTGCTTGCTGATCAGCTTTAGTGCTTCGTACAGCGAGGAATGAAGGAACCAATGCTTGGTAAATGCACGCAAGCCTTCTTCATGCGGGATAGTTTCTTGCAGTATCTGATCGCGGCTACGGTGGTGTGCCAAAAGATCCAGGAAGTTATACACCAGCACCACAAGATTATCCTTGTTCCATGTTTCAATTTTGCGTAGCACAAAGTTGCCTTCTTCCATATTGAATATCTTTACATACTTGCTACTGGGCTCAAGCTGATAACCAAGCTCGGTGATGTGTTCGTCCAGAAGCTGGTGTTCGTTGCGGTTGCGGCTATTATCCATTTCCGAGGAAGTAACCCAGTATTCCGGGAAACGCTTGGCGATATCAATCGGCAAAAGCCCGCTAAAGATTGAGTTTCGGCTGAATGGCGTGGCAGTTGGCAATATGGAATAGTACAGGTCAAGCTCTTCATCGAACAGCTCTTGTATGTAGGGCTGAATGGCGAGGTATTGATCAAGCCGCATACAGTCTATTATTATGAAATAAATAGGCACATTCTCTTCGAAGTGAGGAGCAATGTATTGGCTGATGAGGTCGAAGCTGAGGTTGGGACGATCATCGCTCTGTAGCCATTTCTTGTAGTTGCGTTCCACATAATTCGTAAACTCAGTGTTGCAGTTACGCTTCTCCAGGAAGTGGGTTTGGCGCAAGCCATCATCGTTCACTTCGTCTATTTGCAGCTCCCATAGTGCCATTTCGCGGTAAATCTCGCCCCATTCTTTCCAGTCGGGAGTGGCGAAAAGCTTTTGGTTTAGCTGCGCCATATATCTGGTATACTGCTGCCCTATCTGATTGGCGCGGATTTCGTCGGCTTGGAATATCTTTTTTATCGCCATGATGATCTGGCTGGGGTTGATAGGCTTTATGAGGTAATCTGATATTTGGGAGGCAATTGCCTTGTCCATCAAGCCTTCTTCCTCGCTTTTAGTTACCATCACGATGGGGATTGCGCTATTTATTCGTTTAATCTCTTGCAGGGTTGCCAAGCCATCAAGGCCAGGCATCATCTCGTCCAGAATAACCAAATCAAACTTGGATTCCAGAACTTTTTCTATGGCATCTGCACCATTGTTGCAGGTGTCAACATTGTAGTTTCGCTCCTCAAGGAAGAGGATAAAGGGCTTCAGCAGATCAATTTCATCATCCACCCACAGAATACGCATTTGCTTCATGAGCATTACTCCTTGTCGTTTTGGGTTGATTGTTCAAATATGCGTTGACGCTCTTTGACGACCTTTTTAATCTCGTCCAGGTCTGCATCCTGAAAATACAGGGCGAGCTTGAAGTTAAGCTCTTTGCGGGAACAATTGAACCATGAAATCATCTTCTCCATATATTGCTCGATATAGACTTCTTTGATGTCCAGATCGGCTTCTTTTTCTTGTTTTTTTAGCTCTTTAATGTGGTCACGCAGGTCTTTGGTGGGCATCTCTTCTGCCTTGTGCACCCATTCGTCGCGCTCTTTCCAGTCTGCTTTTTGCATAAATGGCTTTATCATCTGTAGTCTATCGAAGCCAATTTCCTTTACCTCGTTTTCGGCAATGTCCATCTCTTCTATAAATAAGTCGAAGGTAGTGACCAGCTTGCCGGCAAGGCTGGAGGATAGCTGATACTCAGCTTCCACAAAGTCTTTAAACTTCTCATAGCCCTTAAACAGGAAAAGCTTGGAGCGCTTTATCTCAGACAGCAACTGACCCAAGCTGATAAAGTTGTCTTCCAGTTGATCTTTCAGGTTGGCTACTGCGCTAAATTTCTCATCGGGACTCATGTTTTCGGCATACTTGCTATTCTTCATGTTAAAAATATCCTTTCAATTTATTGCTTTATCGGGTAATAAATGTGCTGTTCGGAGGGAAAGCTGCCGTCAACCACTTCCGCACAGTAGCTGTTGATAGCATCGGTGATGGTGCTATTTAAACTGGCATAGTGTTTTACGAACTTAGGTTTCATGTCTGAATACCCCAGCAGGTCGTGATACACCAGTACTTGCCCATCGGTAAATCTTCCTGCGCCAATCCCGATTGTGGGAATTGATACACTTTCGCTTATTATCTTGCCCAGCTCTTCGGGGATACCTTCCAGCACCAGCATAAACGCCCCCGCCTGCTCTACGGCCTTGGCTTGGATTAATATCTCCTCGTGTTCTTCCGGGCTTTTGCCCTGAACCTTATAGCCACCAAAGCGGTGTACTGACTGCGGAGTTAAACCCAAATGCGCACACACCGGTATCTCGATGTCCACGATGGCACGGATGGCAGACAGCCGTGAAGCAGTTCCGCCCTCCAGCTTTACCGCATCAGCTTTGCCTTCAAGCAGCAAGCGTGCAGCATTTTGCTTGGTATCTTTATCGCTCAGGTGGTAGCTTAGATATGGCAAATCTGTTATAATAAACGAATCAGGAGCACCACGCCTCACAGCAGCACTGTGATAAATCATGTCATCCATGCTAACTTGCAATGTGGTGTTATAGCCCAAAACCACCATTCCCAGGCTATCGCCAACGAGAATAACATCGGCATTGCTGTTTGCTACGCATTTTGCCATAGAATAATCATAGGCAGTTATCATGCTTATCCTGATGCCGCTTTGCTTCATCTGAATGAAAGCAGCACTGGTAAGCGCACTATTCTTTGCTTTGGTCATTATCTGGTCCTTCTCTCTCCAAATCTTCTCTGTCGCCATCGTCTCTGCCATCATCACTTTGAGCCATGTTATCACCAGCGTAGGTGCCTTGGTTTATTACCATATCGTAGATCACGCCTCCGCTATGATACCAGCCCAAAAATCTACCGTGCAATATACCATCCCGATACGTGGCACTCATCTGGGGGCTTCCATCGGGATACCACATTAGCATCAGTCCGCTTTGCTTTCCCTGATGCAAAGTAACTGCCCGCGAAAGCTGGGTGGGGCTAAACTGCTCGATGGCTATTCCGCTAAAGGCTTTACCCTTGAAAAGATAAATACCATCTTCCTGCTTCAGCTCACGGTATAAAACAGCTTCATCAGGGGCGTTCCAATTCTTGGCAAACAGGTATTCCTCACTCATGTTTTGGGCGAGGACAGAACCGATTGCAAGGGTAAAAACAATTATTAGCACAAGTGGCAGTAACCGAGCAAACCCTCCCTTAAAGGGGGTATCTGCGCCACGGGGATCCGAGCCTGAGTAAAGATGCTCTTGAGGACACATTTTTCATCTCCGAAAGGTGAGTCAACCTTTTTTTTATATTGTTGGTAACGCTTTTTGTTTATAAGATATTCAGGTTTCTATTGAATCAAAGCGGAAAAATGGGAGCATCTCAATCCGCGTTACAATTATATGCCGCAGAATTTCTTGTGCACATTGGCAACAGAATTCGATCAGGAAAGACCACCTGGATAAAACAAGAGAAGTCTATAAGAGAAGGGAGAAGGGTTTATGGGTTAGTGCGAAAGTTCTTTTAGAGAAGGGTCTTATTATGAATGATGTATGATAATCAATGTCTGATAAACGGGGGGATGAGACAAGGAGATTTATCTTGACACTATCTATACAGTAGAATTAGCTTGCCAAAGGTATAAAAACATGAGTGGACTGCTTGCCTTAGGATCTGGTGAGTGGAGGAAATAAGCAGTATTTTCGAATAGCAGTAGTTTTCTTGCTTATTGTCATGGCGGGATGCCAGAAGGAAGAGCAGCCGGATAAATCAGCTTACTTGCCTTTTAGATTTTTGGTTTTAGCACCCGGTAGCTACGAAGATGCAAGCATGAACCAGCGATGTTTTGAATCATTGCAGCGACTATCCAGAAGGTTAAAAATCCAGATTGATTATGTAGAAAATGTGAAATCAGGATCAACCAGGTCAGTTATTACAGAATCCGGAAGCAAATACAACTTTGTTTTGGGCATAGACTCTCAAACCCTCCCCACGCTTATAGACATTTCCACGGCAAATCCAGAGATTAAATCTGCTTATATTGGTCACTTCCCGGGCAGTTTTGACAATCTGGGAGCTCTGAACTTCCAAACCAGCCATCATTATCTTGCGGGTGTAATAGCCGGCTTGAAGACCAAAACGGGTAAGATCGGAATTATTGTTGATTACTTATCCCCCCAAAAGATGGAAGAAGTGAATTCCTTTATTGATGGAGCTAAGCGGGTGAATTCACGTGTCTATTGCCACACCTCCATCATTAAATCTGACGAGCGAAAGCTTGCATTAGACGCAGCTTCATCAATGAAGAAATTTGACATAGATGTGATGTTTGTGAACTGTGGGGCGGCAGGAAATGATGTATATAGATGGGGAAAGGCACACAAAATGATGACCATCAGGAGCATTGAAGATCAATATTCCAAGGCTCCAGGATGGGTGTTAACCTCTGTTATTGTGAATTATGACGTTATCTTCGGGCATGCTATCGAGCAAATGCTAAAAGGGCAATGGCAAGGTGGATTGCAGCGCTTTGGCATGGCAGACAAGGCCACCGAGTTAGCCCCTTTGCGTGGAGCTATTACCAAAGCTCAAAAAGAGATCTTCGATGAAGTGTATCGGGAAGTAGCAGGATTAAAGGGTGACGCGATTGAAGACAAATAGCAGCTATCCAAGATTCAGTATAATGCGCAGACTGCCATTATCGAAACAGCTTCAATACGGTGTGATAGCCATTTCGCTATTATGCGTGATCTTAACAAGCTACTTCCTGGGAATGCTGTTCTGGAGTAGCTACACCAGCCTCTTGATGGATAACCAGCTATCAAAAATGAACTTGCATGCCAATGAATTAACGTTCTGGATGAGTAATCATTTGGATGCCCTGCGAAATGCTTCCAAGCTTGGCTGGGGGCAAGATGCCACCGACGAGATGATGGAAGAAGTATATGGCTTGCTAATGAGCAAATACTTCGCCATCCACAGCATAAGTTTGTTTCATAATGACCAAAGCGAGGCATTTAGTGTATCAAGAGATAGCGCTGGTGGATTAGACCCCATCCTGGAGAGCAGTGTTTTTACAAAAACGGTTAATAGCAAGGCAGACTATATCGGAAAGGTTTTTTATTACAATGATGTGCCTATGCTGAATATCTATATCCCCGTGATTGATGTAAATGGCGAAGTGGTACGTGTTGCTTATGCAGTTATCGATCTAAGCTACATGGCGGTGAACATAAAGTCTATCTCTCTTGAGCAATATGGCTATGCCTATGTGATAGACGAAAAGAACAGCATATTGGCTTCAAACTTTGCTTCAGCCACTATCCAGCCACAAACCCACATGAGCAAAGACTATTTCTATTTTCTAAACAACTCATCTCCAAAATACTATCGGGGAATAGATAAAAAGATAATGATCTCAAGTTTCAGAGTGGTAAAAGCGGCACAATGGTTTTTGGTGATAGAGTATCCCCTTACGTCGCTACTCAAGAATTTGTGGAAGAACATAGCTCTAATGCTGATTGCTTTGGGAAGTGCAATACTAATTGGGATTATTAGCGTGAGGGCTATCTACAACAATATCAGCTTCCCTTTGAATGAGCTAGTTAACGCAGCAGACAAGATAAAAAATGGAGATTGGGATATACGGCTTAACTCAGAAAACAGCAATGAACTTGGCAACCTTGGTGATGCCTTCAATTCTGTAACAGAGAAGTTATCCATGTCTTTAAGCGAGATTCAGCACCAAATGGCTTACGAGAAGCTAACTGCAGAGCTATCTTCGATGTACATAACGATGGAAACGACTGACTTTGCTATTTTGCATGCCAATGCTTGCAATCTGATTGGCAAATTTACTAACGCTTCCTCGATTGCTCAATATGAATTGGAACCCGACTCTGGTGATTTTGTATTGATCAACCAGTGGAAGTCCAAAGATAGGGCAAAAATGATTGCCGAAATTCCTGACATAATAGCTAAAGACCGATGCCCAAGTCTGTTTGAGATTTTTTGTAAAAAGGATGTTTTCGTTCTAACACCTGAAGAGGTTAGAACATTTACAACAAATGATTTGCATGCAACTCATATCCAGAAATATCCCAAGATAGTAGATGGCAACATATTAGAGAACCTGGTTCAAAGCGCTGATATGTATATCATTGGTATTCCTTTTATGGACAAAGACCAGCTTTGTGGATTTCAGATGTTTCTGTTTGACTCAGGACAGATGAGCCTAAATGAGAGCCGTATGCTGAAAATAAGGAACCTGTCGGCATTGATTGGGACATCCACATTAAAGATAAAAAAAGGAATTAAACTGGATGAGACAACTGAGAAGCTTAGCTTAACTCTAAATAGCATTGGAGACGCGGTACTAACCGTAGGCAAAGACGAAAGGATTGAAATTGCCAATCCTGTTGCCTCGTCCATTCTGGGAATCACTAATACTGAGATGGCTGGCTTGCCGTTAAACGAAGTACTTCATTTGGTTACAGTAAGTGGAGACAGCATTTGCTGTGGCTCTGTTTTAGATAACCTGCAGCACAACTGCAAAAAGAACACCCTCTATATAAAAACCAAACAGAACAGCATAGTTCCCATTGAGATATGCGTATCCAAGCTTTACGACAATAACCGTAACGATAGAGGGAATGTAATTGTTTTTAGGGATATTAGCGAACGACTGCAGATAGAATCGGAAAGAATGAAGATGGAGCGACAAGAAGCCCTGGGTTATCTTGCTGCTGGTATGGCGCATGACTTTAATAATCTCCTGAGCACCGTGATGAGCAGTATCGGCCTGGCAAAACTTTCGGTTGCAGATAACCCCAAAGCCAGCAAGAGATTAAGCGACACCGAGAAATACATCATGCAGGGAAAGGCAATTGCCGAACAGCTGTATATGCTGGATAAAAATGCGGATCGTGTAGAAGGGAATTCTATGCTACAAACAACCCTGAAACAAGTGACACATATGGCTTTATACAAATCCGGCATAGAAGAAGACTATGACTTGCAGGAAGACTTACCGCCAGTGAAGCTTGCGGATGGGATAGTGAACCAGATAATAGCCAATCTGGTTATCAATGCAGCCCAAGCCATGACCAATGGAGGAAAACTACTGGTTCGGGCAAGAACAATTGACATAGCCAATAATACAGAAATGCCTCTAACTCCCGGGAAATACGTGAAGGTAAACATAATCGACAACGGTCCAGGTATGGACGCGGACACTTTGAACAAGGTATTTCTTCCGTATTTTACCACCAAGGATAAGGGAACCGGCTTAGGAATACCCATGGTGCTGGCTTTGATCACCAGATACAAGGGGTATTTTAAAATAAGTTCTGTGCCCAACCTTGGTACTGATGCAGAGTTGTATTTCCCGGTGGCTTAGTTCTACTGGGTTTTAGTACTAATCTCCCCTCTTTCAGGCTATATTTGATTAATCGAAGTGTATAATCACTATTCTAAATGTGCCCATACACTGAAATATCTTGACGGATATCACAAATCCGTGATAGAGGAACGAGTCTTGCTCTATGCAGTAAGCAATAAACTTGAAAGCGGTTACAATAATGAATAAGATAGTCCTTATCACACTTTGGTTAAGCTTAATAGCCTGCTTAACCGCGATTGAAATATCCGTTGAGATAGACCCATACGGCTGGCAAAATGATAGAAGCACAAATAATAGCTCCATCATGATAGAGCCGGGTAGTCCGATGTTGCCTTATATCCCTGTAAGTGTGCTTATCCCCTTTGGGGAGAAGGTGGAAAGTGTTTCTGTTAGCCTCAGTGAGCAGGTAAATGCGGGAAATCGCGCCAGCTTCCCAGTAGCGCAGCATCAATTACCCATTAGCCCCAGAACACAAGAAGACGCGAAAACCCCTGCATTACCGGAGTTACAAAACCGATTTTACCCTGACCGTGATTATGATTATCTAGGCACCCAGTATTACCGCGGATATCAAATAGCAATTTTTAACCTCTATCCATATCATTACAATCCCATCAGTCGCGAAATTATGGTTAGCAGCAATGCACTCATAAGCATTCAAAGCAGTTTTAGCAGCACCGAAGCTGAGTATCAAGCCGCTTTTGTAACGCGCAACACTGATACGATAAACACCCTTGGCAAAATGCTTGCTAATCCGGATGTAATAGCCGGATATCGTGAGTCTGCCAGCTATCGTAGTATTAGCCCTTCAACTCGCCTGATTGACTTCAGCACGCCCAGACAGATGATAATAGTTACCAATGCTGAGCGGGAAAACTGGTTTACCGAATACGCTCAGTGGCGTAGCAGCATGGGAGTATCCACAGGGATATTTACCATGGAAGACATATTATCCAGCTACACCGGAAGTGATAGTGCTGCCAAACTTCGTAATTTTATTGCTCATGCCTACCAAACATGGTCAGATAGCGAAAGCCCGCTTGAATACGTTATATTGGGCGGAGATGATGAGATTGTTCCCGAGCGTGGCACCTTCGGCCGTGTAGGAGATACAGTGGACAACAGAATGCCCACCGATCTTTATTATGGGGCATTGGACGGAACATGGAACGCAAATAACAATAATCTATACGGTGAAGTTAGCGATAATGTAGACCTTATTCCAGAAGTGCATGTTGGCCGTTTTCCAGCAGAGACTTTGTCTGAATTTCAGAACATATTCCGCAAGAGCAAATACTATGTGGAAGCCAATACCTTTAGTAACAATCTTGCCCTGTTTATCGGTGAAAATTTGAACATGAATCCCGTAACCTGGGGCGGAGATTATAAAGACGATGTAGCCCAATACCTGCCCGATGAATATAACTTATATACTCTTTACCAAAGAGAAGGTACATATAACGCGGGAGCAGTTTGGAACGCCATCAATAACGGCGCGGGAGTGATGAACCACATGGGACATGCCAATGAAACTTCGTTAATTGGGCAATCATCCACAGGTGTAAATAACCTTCAGAACAGCGAATATGGCTTTCTGTATAGTCAAGGCTGCTATCCTGCAGCATTTGACCAACGCACCTCCGGTGATGGAGAATCGGTGGGTGAACACTTTGTAACAGCCAGCGGGGCTTTGTTTGCCTTTATTGGTAACACACGCTACGGCTGGTATATGCCGGGGAGCATCGAAGGTGCATCACAGTTTTATGACCGCCAGTTCTTTAATGGCCTGTTTGACCAAGACCTGCCTGAATTAGGCAAGGCACTCAGCTTTTCGCGCACGCAGAATCTAAACGCAGCCATGTCCAGTGACGTAATGCGTTGGTGCTATTATGAGATGGTGCTGTTTGGCGATCCCAGTATCGCAGTAAAACCGGCGGATGCCAATATGCCAATGCTGAGCCTTAACAGCTATAGTTTTAGCGATGAAGATGGTGATAACGATGGTACGATTAATCCTGGAGAGATAATCCGCTTCCATCCCGTAGTGCGAAACTCCACAGGCTGGGGAACAGCCAATGATGTGATGGTAAGGATTGTATCTGTTCCTCCGGGAGTGGAAGCTCTTGGGCCATGTGTAAGCATAGCTCAGTTAGCCCCGGGAGCTTTGAGTGATGCAAATCTGTTTTCGCGAATTCAGCTTCCGGAAACCTTGGGTTTTGGCATTTACAACATAAAGGTGGAGATAGAATCCCTACATCCGATAACGTCGCTAAGTACAGGCATTAGAACTTTCACAGTAGAGATACAGCTTACTTTGGAAGACAATCGCTTCCCTTGGGAAAGCTCAACTGGTAGTAAATCTGCGCCTGTTGTAGGTAATTTTGACGATCAACCTGGTTTGGATATCCTGTATTTAGATGCGCTCGGTAATGCATCAGTAATCGGCAACGACGGCGAGCTTAGCCAAAGCTTCAGCTCAGAGCTAGATCTGCTGATTAATCGCAGCTATTCGGTTGGAAACATAGACGGCATAGGAGCAGATGATATAGTTATCGCAAGTAGAACCGGTGATATATATGCCATGAATATTGAAGGTGACATGCTGTTTTCCGGTTATCGCCCTGATACGTCATTTTTAATTACTCCCGTATTGGCAGACATCAATGGCAACGGCAATCTGGAGATTTTATGCGGAGGCATGGATGGCAAGCTTTACGCTCTTAGCAGCACAGGTGCATTATTGCAGGGCTTTCCGGTAAGTCTCGGTGGGCTATTCCAGAGCGAGATTGCCGCAGCAGATATGAATGGGGATGGGAACCTGGATATTATTGCCGGAACATCATCAGGGAATCTCTTTGTGGTAAACAGCTCTGGAACAATACTCCCGGGCTTCCCTGTGAATCTCGGCTCCAGCATCACAGGTTCGCCTACTATTACCCATGATAACCGTATTATATGCTCTACGAGCACCCAGATATACATTGTTAGCCCCACAGGTGAGATTATTAGCACCCGCAGCACTGATTCTGCTATTGCTGGAGGCTTTGCCATTGGTGATATTACTGGAGACGGAATAGGCATTGATGCTGCTGGAGTTAGTCTTAGCGGAACAGTTTATGTCTTTAGTTCGAACGGTGTGGATTTGCCAGGCTACCCTGTTTCTACCGGTGTAAGTTTCAGTTGTCCGCCCTTGCTGGCAAATCTGGATGATAACCCCCAGCTTGAGATAATTCTACATAGCTACGATAACACCCTATATATCTATAACAGCGATAGTAGCCTCAAACAGGGATACCCGTTCGTGAGCACATTGAACGGCTCTAATCCGGGTACCTTGATAGATTTTGATGAAAATGGAGTAGCCAAACTGGTGTTGGGCTTTTCCAATGGTGTTGTGGTTTACAATCTCCGTGCCTCCTCCTCCCAGCTTGCCCCCTGGACAACCTATAGGGGTGGTCTGCTTCGGCAGGGCTCTTTTGCATCCACAGGTTCAGTAAGCACCAGTGACAGCTATGTTAGCCCTGTTAGTACCGAGCTGTTCCAAAACTATCCCAATCCCTTCAATCCTGAAACCACAATCAGGTATAGCATTGCTAAAGCCGCACCTGTTGGTTTGGATATCTATAACGTTAAGGGGCAAAAAGTGCGAAGCCTGCCTCAGGGCAATAAACAGGCAGGAACATTCAGCGTTGTGTGGGACGGCAAAGACGATACGGGAAGAGGAGTTGCCAGTGGAGTTTACTTATATAGATTGAGTATAGATAGCAGAATACTGCAAAAAAGGATGCTGTTGCTGAAATGATGATAGCAAAGAACATAGAAAACATTCACAATAAGATTGATACGATATTAAAAGCACTTGGTCGCGAAGGTGAAGATATCACCTTGGTAGCAGTTACTAAAACCTATCCTGTTGAAGCCATCGAAGAAGCACTTAGGGCTGGCATTCTCAATTTCGGCGAAAACAAGGTGCAGGAAGCAATGCGCAAACTGCCTCTAATCTCGGTGCCTTACGATGGATTTCACTTTATTGGCCATTTGCAAAGCAATAAGATAAACCAGTTACTAAGCCTGAAACCATTGCTAATTCACTCAGTGGACTCGGTTTATATTGCCCAGAAGTTACATCTGGCTTTGGGGCGCAGCAATCGTTATCAAGACATTTTGATCCAGGTGAACATTAGCGAAGAAGAGAGTAAAAGCGGAGTAAGCTTTAATAATGCCATTAAGTGCATAGAAGACATCTCTCGCTTTAGCACGCTTTGCATTAGGGGTTTAATGACCATTGGCAAGCTGGACGCGCCAGAAGTTAGCAGACCGCTTTTTGCCAGGATGAAGAAGCTATACGATGATGTAGCAACCTTGAACATCCCCAATGTGCACATGGACTATCTGTCTATGGGAATGAGTCATGACTACCACATTGCCCTGGAAGAAGGAGCAAATATGCTGCGAATTGGCTCAGCTATCTTCGGACAGCGCAGTTATGGGGAGACAAGATGAGTTGGCTAATCTTCTTTTTGATCCTGTGCCTGTCCTATCTATACGGCTGCCTTTCCACAGCAAGAATAATAAGTAAAAGCTCCAGATCGCTAAACATATACAAAGTAGGTTCCGGATTAGCCGATACAGAGAACATATATAGCAATATCAGTAAGCCCCTCGGTGTGCTGGTAGGAGCTCTGGACGCTGCCAAAGCCTATGTGTTTCTACTAGTAGTGGAAATGCTGCTTAGTCTCTGGAACAGGAGCGGATCAATAACTGGAATCGCACTGCTTTACCAGCACAACATCATGCTGCTTTATGGATTAGGCATGTTGATCGGACACTGTTTACCTTTCACCAACCATTTTCGCGGAGGCAGAGGGATATTTACTTACATGGGCTACATTGCCTATTTCGCGTTCTACCCCATGCTAATAACCGCCATAATTGCATGGATACTGGTAGCTAAGTTCAAACAGATACGCTTTGCGCAATACCTGATAGTTATATTGCCGGTAATTATCTTTCAGATTTTCTACTCTCTAATACCTTCATATCGCAATGAACTCCCCACCTATTTTGTGCCAATCCTACTAGGAATTGCGTTACTTATGGGTGTGTTGAACATCATTGTTTCCAAAAAGCTTGGCGAGATTTAAGCCTCAGGGAGAACATATGCCACAAATAGTTCCCGTGCAAACACCGAAGCAGTTGCTTCAGTTTGTTTTGCTGCCATTCACTTTGTACAAAGATGAACCGAACTGGGTTCCGCCGCTTATCGGCGAGCAAAAGAAGTTTTTTAATCCCACTAAGAACCCATATTACCAGCATTCTGAGGTTCAGTTGTTCTTGGCGATGGAAGACAAGCAAGTGTTGGGAAGGATATCTGCCCATTCCAACACCCAGCATAACAAGGAGCATAACGAAAACATTGGTTTCTTTGGCTTCTTTGAGTGTGTAAACGATCAAGAAGTAGCAAATGCCTTGTTTAACACCGCCTATGAATGGAACAAACAGCATGGCTTCACCTCTATGCGCGGGCCATTGAACTTCTCGGTTAACGAAGAATGCGGATTGCTGGTGGATGGATTCGACACCCCTCCCATGGTAATGATGCGCCATGATCATCGTTATTATCAAGCACTTTACGAGAATTGGGGCTTAACCAAAACAATGGACTTATACGCTTATCTCAGTGAGCGCACTCAAATGCCTGAGCGCATTGAGAGAATGGTAGATTTGCTTACCAAACGCAGTCATGTGCAAATCCGTAGCCTATCCAGAGACAAGAAACAACGCAAGAAAGATATTGAAACCGTGTTTGAGATATACACCAAGGCTTGGGAGTATAACTGGGGATTTGTTCCCATGACAAAAGCGGAGTTTGACCATATTGTAAAAGAGCTGTTGCCCATTGCCGATCCAGATTTGGTGTTCATTGCCGAAATTGACGGCAAACAAGCAGGATTCAGCCTTGCCTTACCCAATTACAACGAAGTATTGAAGGTGATGAATGGCAGAATAAATCCCATTACCTTGCTAAAGGCTTATAGGGCACAAAAGCGTATATCCACTGCCCGAGTTATCACCATGGGCATTATTAAAGAATTCCAGGGTAGGGGTATCGACAGCATCTTTCATTACCATTCTTACAAAAATGGCCTGCCCAAAGGTTACTTTAAGGGCGAGTTCTCCTGGGTATTGGAAAACAATATGGCCATGCGCCATGTGGCAGAAAAGCTGGATGCAGTAATCTACAAAACTTATAGGTTGTATGACAAGGCAATCACCCAATAGCTTTCTTTCTGCCATAGACGTAATCACCTTGCTATTCTGCGGGTGGATTATGACGTATATGAGTCTCGGGTTTAACCGGGCACATGAAGCCTGGCTACATCTACCAATGTATATGGGCATTGCGATAGGTGTGCTGCTGCTGGCATGGAGCCATAAGCAAACATGGGTTATCAACAACAGCAAGCTAAACAAGGCAATTAGCTTTGTTCATGGCATCTACCCTGTGTTGTTGTTTGGATATTTCTTCACCTCTGGTCATGCTTTTAACAGGATCATTTTTAGTGACTGGCTTGATCCCTGGTTCATGCAAATTGATAAGAGCATCTTTGGCTATTACCCATCCCTGATATGGGGGACAGCTTACCATCACTGGCTGTTACAAGAGCTGTTTCACTTCGCCTATTTCTGCTATTATCCCATGATCCTAGGGCTGCCCACATACCTGTACTTCAAGCAACCCAAGGCTTTCAAAGAACTGATATTCAATCTTACTTTCGTGTTTTACCTGTGCTATACTATCTATTCCGTTCTGCCCGTTATCGGGGGGAGATATATCCCTGAAGCAATGCAGTTAACACAAACCTATCGCGCAGGATTATTCACGCATATCATGGTGTTTATCTACCGAACATCCAATCATCTGGGGGGAGCTTTCCCCAGTAGCCACATAGCCATAACTCTTGTGTTGACTGTTGCTGCCTTGCGCTTTGTGCGGCGATTGGGCTATGTGTTTGCCATCATAGCTTTCTTTTTGTCCATTGCCACCGTTTACTGTCACTATCATTGGGCAATCGATGCCATAATGGGAGTAATGACCGGCGTTGGAGCATATTACCTTGCCAATTTTGTAAGGCACAAACTTAGCCAAAAGGGCTTTCACTAATAATGGAGACTTAATGTATAAAGCTTACCTGTCATTAGTAATCCTGGGATTTATGTGTTATTCTGTCTATGCACAAAACGCTCTTCCCATAACCAGCTACGACTATGCTATTCCAGAAAATAACGTATCCCCTATTGCTCTGGGGACAGGAGCAATAAACATCAGCAATAGTGACGACCCCTTTGCTGCCTATGCCAATCCAGCCTTATTGGCAGATAATGAGCTCAGTTCCTTCTCCACCTCCTTCCGGCTTAGCAACTCCAAAGACATCTCCTTCTGGGAGGCCGCCAGCATCAGCAATTCACTAAAGGACAAGCAGTTTAAATACTTTGTTCTTAATACCAAACAGGCTTCATTCAGTTATCAGCCCGTAGCGGGGATTCACATTAGTGAATTTACCGACAATGGTAACCGCAGTAAGTATTATGACTACCAATTGGATAAGGTTCAGATTTCCATAGCTGGCAAAGACACCAAGTATAACAAACTCGGGGCAGGCCTTAGCTTGAAGTTCTTAAGTGGACGCCTGGTGTATTTGTCTGAATACAAGCTGGGCAACCTATTGGTGCGCGATGCGTTTATCGACGACAAAGTAAAAGGGCTTTCCTCCGATCTGGGCTTTACTTTCAAACAAGGTAACTACACTTACGCCGGTTGTGCTTACGATCTGCTCTCCCGTCTCTGGTGGGAAAATTACGATTCGGTATCACTACAACGCAGAATTAGCCTTGGTATGGGCTATGACAGTGGAGCAAGTAACTTTAATGCCGGTGTTCAAAGTAAAATATCCAGCACACCAGAAACAACATATCATTTGGGCTATGGCTACACATGGGACTTTAGCAAAAGCACACCTTCCAAGCAAAATTCATCCAGACAAACCATGGATTTGCGCATGGGACTTTACAGCAGTGATTTTTATGGCACCGACAACATAAACTACACTTTCGGCGGTGGGTATTACTACAAGAACGTTCGCTTCGACTTTTCACTGAACAACAAAGGAATGAAAATGGCAGATAGTGAATACCTGTTTGCCCTCAGCCTGGGCATCTGATGTTTCAGCTTTCGTTTCTTAATGCTTCATTGCTACTTTTTACAGCGGCTTCCATCCTCCCGCTGTTGATCTGGCTGCTGGCAAAGAAGAAACCGCTAAAGGTAATATTCCCAACTCTCAGATTCATAAAACTAAGCAAAGAGCAAGAAAAGAGCCGTAGCAAGCTTAAGAACATCCTGCTCTTAATAATAAGGATGCTTATCATCCTGCTGGTTGCCCTGGCAGTTGCAAGACCTATGTTTCGCTCCGCCAGGCTTAAGCCATCCAAAAAGCACCCGCCTACTGCCCTTGCCATCTTGTTAGACACGTCTTACAGCATGGAGTATGCAGAATCCGGCAAAAGCTATCTACAATACGCAAAAGAGGCCATCGCCAAAATAAATGCCAGAACCACAGAGGCAGACAGACTGATACTTATTAGCTCCAATGAAAACTGGAACCAACTTAATTCCCAGATCTATGCCGGAAAACTGCCCCAATCGGTAATAGAACAAATAGGTATCACCTACAGCCCGCTGCCAGTAAGTGAGATGCTTGCCCTCGCAGAAAGAAAACTGCAGGAAAGCCAGATGCCAAATCAAGAAATATACCTGATAAGCGATATGCGCATGGACGAAATAAAGCTGAAAGCTTCCGTTCCCATCGCATCCATCCCCCTGCCCGAAAGCCAAAGCTACGAAAACATTGCCTGCACTTCTGCCATAGTGTTACCCATGCTGGTGGACAAGAAAAAGCAGCAAACCATTCGCTTCAACATAGAAAACCATGGTTCTGCCGACCGCAATGATGTGCTGGTAAAAGCCGTAATAAAAGACGTAAAAGTAGCAGAGAAATTCATTTCCGTTCCCGCCCGGCAAAGCATAAGCGAAACCATTATCTGCGAGGTGCAAAGCGATGGCTGGCAAAGCGGATACATAGAGGTTATGGACGAACGGCAAACCTATGACAACCGCTGTTATTTTGCCTTCCCATTCTACAGTAAACCCTCCGTAGCCGTTATTAGCAGATCAACCGCATTGCCAACTATCCTCAGCTCGATGCTAAGTGTTTACACCAATGCCACTCCAAACATCATTAATCCCGATGCCCTTAGCATATCTGCCTTAGAAAGCTATCAGATGATTATTCTATACGAACCCGGTATCATCTCCCCCCGATTACAGGAAGTATTGGCGACCGTCAAAACCCGGAATCAAGGAATTTTAGTATGTCTGGGCAACAATCTGGATTCGAGCTTCAAAGCATACCTGAAGTCCTCTTTTGATGTGGATATAAAAGAACGCAGCATTAAAGCCATAACCATAAACCAGCTTAGCAAGCATCATTACATCAGCTCGCTGATATCCGACAAACCACTAAAGAATGGTAGAATTGCTAACTACTGGCTGGCCACAGCTACAAATGCCAATAGCCTGATAAGCTCAAACAACACTCCCCTCGCCATACAAAACGGCAAGCAAGCCTTGTGGATGTGGAATATTGCCTCTATGGAAAACACCTTCTTTATGGATCCCGCCTTTCCAGTGCTGGCATTCAGAACCCTTGACTATATCTCCAATACCGAAATAGTGGAAAGTTCCGGCAGCTTGGGTGATGTTCTGAGCTTCAATAGCCTGCGCATGCCCAATGGAGAAATGCTTACCAGCCGCAGACACACTGCGATAGAGCCTGGCATCTATATCTTGGAGCCGAATAGCCCAAAGGAAAGTGCGGTTGCTATAAATACCGATTATAAAGACTCCCAGAACCGTAAGAACATCCCCGCAGGCATAAAAAGCCTGGGTAAGGACTGGGAAAGCAAGCTTTTCCTCTCCCGCCTGGGACACGACCTGTGGAAGAGCTTATTGGCTATTGCCTTTGCTTTGGTTATCTTAGAACTGATAATAGTTAAGATAGAGGAATCCCGCGCCAAAGCCTAAACATCTAACAAAGGGACTATCATGATATTAGAAACTATCACCGATCCGAAACAGATACAAGAGCTAAAGCCCAATGAACTTAAACTGCTGGCCAAAGAAGTTCGTGCCCGTATTGTAGAAGTCGGCTCACAAAATGGCGGCCATATCGCTCCAAGTTTAGGGACAGTAGATTTCACCATTGCCCTGTTGCGCCTCTTTAACCCGCTGTCAGACAGAATAGTGTGGGACGTGGGGCATCAAAGCTACGCCTGGAAGATATTAACTGGGCGTAATGCGGAATTTGCCAGCCTAAGAACTTATGGCGGGATTAGCGGCTTTACCAATCGTGATGAAAGCCCCTATGATGCATTTTCCACAGGACATAGCAGCACCTCCATCTCCGCCGCCCTGGGCATTGCTTGTGGGAGAGATTTAACTGCTCAATCAGGTCACTGCATAGCTGTAATCGGCGATGGAGCATTAACCGGAGGTATCAGCTTCGAAGCTCTTAACCACGCTGGACACTTACAGAAGAATAAATTCATCGTGATTTTAAACGATAACGCCATGTCCATCTCCAAAAACGTTGGAGGACTGCAGAAATACATGGCGCGCATGATGGCAAGCCGCTCCTATAATACCCTGAAAAAACAGATTTGGGACCTTAGCTCCAGCCTGCCTTCCAGTGTCCGCCGCCGCTTCATTTACGGCGCACAAAAGCTGGAAGAATCGATGATAAACATCCTGGTGCCCAATATCATCTTCGAAGACCTCGGATTCAAATACGTTGGCCCCATCGATGGACACGACATCGACCATCTGCATTCCATTTTGGAACGCGTAAAAAACTACATGGTTGGCCCGGTGCTAATCCATGTGGTTACCCAAAAAGGAAAGGGCTATGCCCCCGCAGAGAAAAATGCCTCCCTGTTCCATGGCATTGGTCCCTTCGAAGCCAAAAGCGGAAAACCAAAATGCGGAAGTAAGGTTAGCTGGAGTGAGGCAATGGGAAACCATTTGGTAGAAATAGCCTCAAACAATCCCTCTGTTACAGCCATTACTGCAGCTATGGCTACCGGAACAGGGCTTAGTGCTTTTGAACAAAGCTTTCCCGAGCGTTTCTTTGATGTCGGCATAGCAGAGCAGCATGCGGTTACCCTGGCAGCCGGAATGGCAACCAAAGGCATAAAGCCATTTGTAGCGATATACTCCACCTTTATGCAGCGAGCTTTAGACCAGGTTATACACGACGTTGCCATGCCTCGCTTGCCGGTAGTATTCTGCATCGACCGCGCAGGCTTGGTGGGCGAAGACGGAGCCACCCATCACGGAGCTTTCGATATCTCATTTATGAATTACATACCCAATCTGGTAATCCTGTCTCCACATACCACCGCCGAATTGGAAGCCATGATGAACTGGGCGGCAAGCTATATGGACGGCCCGGTTGCCATCCGCTACCCCCGCGGCACAGCTCTTTGCCTGCCGGAGCAGAGGATTGCGCAGCCATATTCACCATTTGCATTGGGGATAGAGCACAATAGCGGCAGCATAGCCCTGATCGCCACAGGTGACGCTTTCAGCCTCTGCCATGAAGTGTGGAACATCCTGAAAAATCAAGGCATAAAAGCAAAGCTGATAAAGCTAAAATGCATTAAGCCACTGGACGCCAATGCCATTATCGCCATTGCTTCCGGCTGTAAGCAAGTTTACACCTTTGAGCACGGCAGCATTATCGGTGGAGCTGGCTCGCATATCTGCCAGATATTAGCCCAGAGCGGTATAAAAACCACCAACTTCGGCTATCCCGACAAGTTTATAACCCATGGTAACACAAAGCTGCTTTTAGACGAAATAGGCCTCACCCCCGAAAAGCTATCTCAAGTTATACTAAAGGACTTGCCCAATTGACATTGCAAGACAGCATCTGCGCACAGATTAGTGCCGCGGGTAATGCCGCGATAAGCGTTCTGCGCATTAGCGGAAGCGATGCCATTGGCATTGTGGCAAAGTTTTTTATACCAGCAGATAAGCTGCTGTCATCCCCGTCCCATCGCCTTATCCACGGCATGTTTCACAATGCTCAGGGCAAGCCCATAGACGAAGTGCTTCTTAGCGTGTTCCGTGCCCCCCATAGCTACACTGGCGAAAACAGCGTGGAAATATCCTGCCACGGCAACCCGAATCTGGCAGGAAGAATAATGGAAAGTTTATTGCTGCACGCGCGCATGGCAAAGCCGGGAGAATTCACGCTTCGGGCTTACCTGAATGGCAAGCTTGATCTCAGCCAGGCAGAAGCGGTTAACGACCTTATCACCGCCAAGGCTTCCAAGGCCGAAAGTGCCGCCCTTATGCAGCTTCAGGGAATTCTGGGCAGCCATTTGCAAGGCATTCTGAGCCGCATTGGCGAGGCAAGGCTGCGCTGCGAACTGGCAATTGATTTTGCCGATCAAGACCTGCCACAGATAGACCTTGATGATCTAAACAACAGAATTGTAGGATTGATAAACGACATCTCTGCCCTTACTGCTAAGGGAGAGCAGGGACGCTGCATCCGTGAGGGAATAAAGATTTGCCTTGCCGGTGCGCCGAATGCGGGGAAATCTTCGCTGTTCAATGCGCTCTTGCAACAAAACCGCGCCATTGTTACCCCCCACCCGGGCACCACCCGTGACTATCTGGAAGAAAGCATCTCCTTAAATGGATTCCCATTGGTGATATATGACACCGCGGGTTTACGCAGCTCCAATGACGAAGTGGAATCCGCGGGCATTGCCAAAAGCTATGAATTGATGCAATCTGCCGACATCATTATCTATCTTATCGATGCATCTCAGCGTGCCTCTTGCGACGCTACGGAAATCGATCCTGACTACCTGCACAAAACCATTATAGTATATAGCAAAGCCGATTTGCTGTCCTCTTCCAAGCCTCTCGACTGCTCCGACATCTATTGCAGCGTTATTCAGCCCAAGGGACTGGATGCGCTTAGCTCTGCAATCTTGAAGCGATTGATGCTAAGTGACGACATCCTTAATGAACCTCTTGCCACCAATAGCCGTCACCTCGCCGCACTTGCCAAAAGCAAGCTTGCACTCACAAATGCCAAAGCCGCACTGGATGATAATGCCGGTTATGAGTTTATTGCCTTTGAGCTAATCTCCGCTGCCAATGCTATAGAAGAGATTGTGGGCACGGTTAGCACCGACGAAATGCTGGATAACATCTTCAGCAACTTCTGCATAGGCAAGTAACGCAGTCCCGTACACCAGTTAGCCCTTATACAAGTTATTTCATTTATTGTCCACGAATTTCACTAATCTACACGAATTATAGTTATGCCTGTGCATTAGGTTCCAAACACTCTATGCTTAGTCCTGGTTTCACTTTTACACTCTTCCACTTTTCCACTCTTTGCTTACCCCAGGCTAATTTCTGCTGTCCCAAAATACTCACCACTGGGCTATTATACCGGAATGATTGCCCAAGTTATCTGCATTTATTCTGTTATGCTTCATCTATTGGCGTGTGGATCGTTTTTTATATCGTTCGGGGGTGCTTACTTCCCCCTGCTACCGTGCTTGCTGACTGAAGCGGCTTCGCAGGGGGTTTCATCGGGGCTTGAACGGGCAAAAGCCCGATGATCCCCCGATGAACTCCGCTTCGGTTCCCCTGTGACGGGCATGGAAGCTGTAACCAAACATCAACAAACTATTTAGTTTTTTTAGATCATTGAATAATCTGTAACGCCGAATTGATACGGCTGGATTAACCAGATTTATCTGGTTAGCAAGTGAAGATAGTATCCCATTAACTGGAGTGTTTTGCCCTATTACCGGATAAATCCGGTGGTCCAACTGGCTGAAGCCAGTGTTCCATTTATGTGCAATGGTCTTTTTTGTAAAATAATCCTTGACCGATGTCACAGCACTACAATAGCATGCTTCATTCATAATTTGTAACATAATGCTTTATTGACAAGGAGTTAACACTATGAAGAAAATTCAGATTACAACACTAATCCTTAGCTTCCTCTGCATCGGCACCATGCTGTTTGCGGGTGGATTTGCCCTAACCGGGGTGGGGTCCCGTGCTACTTCTATGGGAGGAGCCTTCCGCGGTTTGGCAGATGATGCCACAGCCATGTATTGGAACCCCGCTGGATTAGGGTTTATAGACAATAACTTATTAGATTTGGGCGGAACATTTATTATGCCTTCCGGCACTTGGGATTCCAAGGGAACCACTTATGCAACCAAACCCGGCTATCAGGATAAAGAATATGAAGCAGAAAAAAGCCTGAGAGCATTCCCGAACCTATTTGTAACTTTGGCCAAACACCCCAAACTTAAATATGGTTTAGGCGTTTATGTGCCCTACGGTCTTGGCACCACATGGGACATTTATAGCTTGCCAACAACCTTGGTAACTCCCGGTGGAAGCTTTCCGGCTGTGTATCAAACGGGTTTTCCTGAACAAGAAACCAAAAGCTCTATCGCTGTTATCGATGTGCATCCCACTGTTGCCTATCAGATCACACCGCAGTTATCTGCCGGATTGGGTATAAGCGTTCAGCAAACAAGTATTGAACTCGGCAAAGCATATCTGCCCGATCCAACCAATCCCTATGCCCCCATAAGCTCAATTATGACGGGAGATGGTATTGGCATTGGAGCAAATATGGGATTGTTATTCAAGCCTACTCAATGCCTGTCCTTGGGTTTATCCGCCAAGCTGCCTTCAAAAGTGGCTCTTGATGGTGAAGCCGAAGTGTTACTGTGGACTCCGCAGACAAGCACTGCTCCTGCCATGAAACTTGGTGGAAAGTCTGATATCGAAACCGATCTTAATCTCCCGGCAGACATTGGACTGGGTGTTTCATATAAAGTGAAGCCAAATTGGGCAGTTAACTTAGATTACGCCTACACCATGTGGAGCAGTCTCGAAGAAGTGAAAGTGAAGATGAAGAGCCCAATTACCTTAACCCCCGGTAATGTTGTTGCCGAATCTGTCATCCCCTTCAAATGGGAAGATACTCATCGCATCAGTCTTGGTACCGAATACCTGATGGGCTGCAATTCCTTTAGAGCCGGGTTCTTTATGGACCAAAGCCCCATTCCTGCCGAAACTCAAACCCCCACCCTTTCCGATATCAGCACCAAGCTTAGTGGCAACATCGGTTATGGACGCAATCTCGGTATGTTCTATTTCGACGTTAATGCTCAGTACATCCATTTCGGCGAACGCGAGATTAAACCCTCCGAACAAACTGCCAACAACATGGCTGGTAAATACAATACCAATTCCATCTCCGGAAACATCGGTATTGGCTACAGATTCTAATAAACCCTCATAAGTAAAAAAACAAAGAACCCGGTTATTAGTAAACCGGGTTCTTTATTTTTGGGCAAAAAAATGGTGGGTGATACTGGATTCGAACCAGTGACCTCTACGATGTGAACGTAGCGCTCTAACCAGCTGAGCTAATCACCCACTTTCGTGGCTTAAAAGAATGGTGGGAGATACTGGATTCGAACCAGTGACCTCTACGATGTCAACGTAGCGCTCTAACCAACTGAGCTAATCACCCACTGTGCGTTCCACTTTTTTTCCCCTTCATTTTTTGTCAAGCGTTGATTGATGTACAGGGGTGGTAAGGCAAAATTAGCACTAGTAATGTTTATTCAAACTCCCAATTTCAGTTTGGGTGGGCAGAAATTCATTGACAAGAAGTCCGCTGCCGCATTGTAAAGGCCAATAGATATACTTCTGGCACATTTGCCACGAAGAGAGCTGAATGACGCATATAAGGATGTTTGATGCTGCAACAGATAGAAAAACACCTATCAAGCTCAGATAGAACTGCTTTCGTTATAAACGACGAATCTTACTCTTACCTGGAGCTGAAACTGCATGTGGATAGGTGTTATTATTTCTTGATGCAACATCCTAAGCTCGCCCTGGTGGGCATCATTGCCCGAAACAACATACAAACCTATGCCATGTTGATTGCCACTGTCCTTAGTGATTGTGGATACGTTATCATCAATCCCGCCAATCCCCCAGAGCGGAACGAGCAGATAACTTCCGAATCCGGCATAAGCGTGGTGCTAGGCTGCTGTATAGCCGATGCATCGCTTCTACCAGCATACTTGCAGTTTATAGCTTTACCATCGCTTCCTTCCCCGCCCCATGAAGTTTGCTACACACATCCTGATAGTAGCTCCATAGCCTACGTCCTGTTCACTTCCGGCACCACCGGGAAGCCAAAAGGAGTGTGCATTAGCAAAGCAAATCTGGAAGCATTGCTGCATTCACTGGCAAAGCTGCCCTTACAAGTAACGCAAGATGATAGAGTGCTGCAGATGTTTGACCTTAGCTTCGATGGCTCGGTGCTAATGCTATTCATGTCGCTCTGTGCCGGAGCCGCCATCTATACCGTTAATCCAGATAGAATAAAGTATCTCGAGATTGCCCGTTTGATGCATAGCCACAAGCTTAGCTTTGTTTTTGTGGTTCCATCGGTTATTGGGCTTCTAAAGCCCTATCTGCCTTCAATTTTGCTGCCGGATGTTCGCACCTTTATAGTGGGTGCCGAGGCGGTTTCATACAGCCGTTTACAAAGCATCCTGCCCTGCATCCCCAATGCCAGTGTTTGGAACCTCTATGGCCCAACTGAAGCCACTGTATGTGTGATGGCATACCAGATGGACAGCAATGTTACTAATGAACTGCACAACGGTATCATACCCATTGGCAAGCCTATGCCGGGTGTGATGCATTTAGTGGTAGATAACAATCTGGCTATTTGTGCCCAGGGTGAGATTGGTGAGCTTTATGTAGGCGGCGAGCAGCTATGCCAGGGCTATATTAATGCTCCCGAGCGCAATAGCATAGACTTTATTCTATACAACTGGGAAGGACAAGCCCAACGCTTTTATGCAACCGGAGACCTGGTTTACGTAAACGAATTTGGCAATTACATGTATTGCGGGAGAAGGGATAGACAAGTGAAGATTCAGGGAAACCGCATCGAACTGGCAGAGATAGAGCATCATGCACAGGCGTTTACCGATTGCGATGCAGTTGCCATGGTGAATGAACTGGATGGAGTGCTGAGCCTTTACCTTTTTATAGAAAACTACACCGGTACAGAGGCAGATATCCTTCAGCATCTCAGCTCCAAACTCCCTGCTTACATGGTACCCAGGCAGATTATCAATCTTTCTCACTTGCCAAAAACAGATAGTGACAAAACCGATTTGCAACAGCTAACAAAAGAACTTCTGATAAGGATTAACAAATGAACAGACAGCAGATGCTAAGCCAGGTGGAAGATATAATCCGGCATACCTTGAAACAGCCGGATGTCTGCATCTTTGAACAAACAACCGCCTCAGATATCCCGGGCTGGGATTCTCTTAGCCACATGACGGTAATGGTAGCCATCGAAGCCCATTTCAACATGAAATTCAGCTTCATGGAAATGATTTCAATGTCCGATATCGGCAGCCTGCTCGATACAATATCCAGCAAGCAATAAACATTAGGCGAGCATGTCCTTAGTTTCGGTATTGTATCTAATCTTCCTGGGCATGGTGCTATTGGTGTATTACGCCTTGCCGCAAAAAGCACGGCCATATCTGCTGCTGCTAAGCTCCTGGGCTTTCTATGCCATAAACCAGGGCTATTACCTATTTGTTTTGCTGCTGTCAATATCGATAAATTACCTATTATGCCGTGGCTGGGCTAAGCATGGCAATAGAGCATGGGTAGCAGTATCCATCTTGTTTAATTTAGCGTTACTTAGTTTTTTCAAATACCTTCCAGCCATCTTTGGCTTTACCAGTTTGCCTGATGGAAGCTTGTTACAACAAATTGCCATACCCATTGGTCTGTCGTTCTTCAGCTTCCAGGCAATGGGCTATATGTTAGACCTGCATTGGAGCGGGAAACGGCAAGTAGCTTCCATGGCTCAATATTCTCTGTTCATGTCTTTCTTTCCCCAGTTGCTTGCCGGCCCCATAGCACGCGGTAAAAGCTTTATTCCTCAGGTAAGCAAGGCTTCTTGTTTCAATTATGCCGATATGGTATCCGGCTCGCGCAGAATACTTTGGGGTTTATTCAAAAAAGTGGTGATCGCCTCCAATCTTTCTCCCTACACCGATGTAGTATTCCAGAACTATAATGATCACCAGGGGATAACCATCGCCTTGGCAGCCATTGCGTACTTCATTCAGATATATATGGACTTCTCTGCCTACAGCGACATTGCCATCGGTTCTGCCCGGCTGTTTGGATACCGGCTGATGGAGAACTTTCGGGTGCCACTAAGCGCAAAGAGTGTTACTGACTTTTGGCGCAGATGGCATATCTCCTTATCTTCCTGGGTGCGGGACTACCTCTTTCTGCCCCTGCAATACCAAACCAGGGCATGGGGAAAAGCAGGCTTAACCACAGCTACCATGATAACCTTTTTGGTGATAGGAGTTTGGCATGGGGCAAACTGGACATTAGTGATTTTTGGTGTGTTACATGGCATCGCCAGCACCTGGGAAAGCCATAGTAAAGAGCTTCGCGCCAAGCTCTGGCAATCCTTGCCTAAGCGAATTGGCAATGTGCTTTCCAACCTGATTGTATTCCTGTTCATAGCTGCCAGTGCCATCCTGCTTCGTTCTGCCTCCATCGGCGAAGCAATTGCCATCATCAGCCGCATAGCGGGCAGCAGCCCCCTATACCTTGGCTCCAAGCAATTACTTGTCTTTGCCATTAGCGGTATGCTACTTGTGTTCGGCATCGACACATTTAAGGGTGATATACCAATAGACGAGTATATCGGAAAGCAGCCTAAAGCCCTGCGCTGGGCTCTGTACATCTGCCTGATAATAGCCTTACCGCTAATTGGCTCACTCAGCAGCGAGAACTTCATCTACTACCAGTATTAACATGAAACGATTTGTAACAAACGCTGTTTTGCTTCTAACTATTTCACTGGTGCTGGACTTTGGCATCGGCAAGGCACTGGAGTATATGTATTTTGCCAATACCAGCGGAGCTCCCGGTTATGTGCTTAATCATGCTGTATCACAGCCCTACGATGCCTACATTATGGGTGCCTCTGGCGCGCAAAGGGGCTATATCCCAAGTGTGATTAGCCGGGAACTGGGTATGGAGGTGCTGAACACCGGAGAAGCAGGAACCAATATCTTTCATAACTACGCCACCCTAAAACTGGTGCTGAAGCATCGCACACCCAAGCTAATTATCTGGGACTTAACCGATGCGGATTACTTCTATCGACCCGATGCGGGCAAAACCGGAATGATTACACCATACTACCATGATCCGGATATAAAAGAACTGCTATACGACCTCGACCCCCTAAACAAGCTCTGGCTATGCAGCAAGATATACCCCTATAATGGCAAAATACTCAGCATTGTAAGTTCCTACGTTTCAAAACCAAATGCCCAAGCTGCCGGAGACAAGGGCTATCACCCCATAGAGGGAAGCATTAACCTGAAGATGAGAAGCCAATATCTAAGGCAGTTCAGCGAAGAGCAAAGCTTCATTAAGCACCGCAGCAAAGACGAAGCCGCCAAAGACGCGCTTATCCGTAAATACTTCCATGCTTTTATCCAGCTTTGCCGAGATAACAATATTCGGCTTATCGCCTTTCACTGCCCCAAAGCTCCGCTGAACAGCCAGATCGCATCCACGCCCCTGATATCTGAAGAACTACGTGCTCAATTGCAGCATTATAACATCCCGCTTTACAGCATTATGCCGGGCCAGTACCCAGAAATGAATAATCTGAGCCTGTTTTTTGACTTCAGCCATCTTAATCACAGTGGAGCACAAGTGTTTAGCCGGATTATAGCAGAACACATCAAATCCGAACTGAAGTAAGCTTGCTAAACTCATAAAGATAGCTGAATATCGGAACAATACTTGCTTATTAATACCGCATGCGTACATACCAAGCCAGTATGCGCTAAAGGAGGAAGGATGAAACGAGTTATTATAGCTTTGTTACTATTACTAAGCCTTGGGCTGGCCATGGCTAACCCCATCGAATATAAGCTCATCGGCAAGCTATGGTTTTCCGAGCAAGATGAATTGAAGCTCCAGTTCCGCCAGATGCTTTGTGGGCTGGATGACAGAGTGGTTACTATTAGCAACGGCACTAATGTGCGCATCGAGATAGTGAACTTTTCACAGCAAGAGCCACCTATAGTTACCATCCCTTCAGGCTTCTTCAACCGGGAAGCTGGGTATTTAGCCGTGTCCGTAGGAGATTTACCCACAGAAGAGATTAGCTGGGGTACTGCCCTGGATAAGGACTTTTGCCCATTGGAAGGAACACAAACCGCCACTCAACTGCTTATCTACCATCCGGAAAGCTCGTATTACCTCTTTGCAAAGGACTACAATCCCACCTGTGGCACAGAGTTTAACACCACCGCCCGAAGCAATGTAAACATTCATGTTCGCAACCAGTTTGGAAATCCGGTTCCAAACTACCCCGTCAATTTGCAATATATGTATCCGCCAGATATCTACACAGACGCACAGGGTAATGCCAGCTTTGAATACTACTGCTCCAAGCTTAGAATCATCCTGCTCTATCCCAATTCCTGGATTACAGAATGCGACACCACCTTCTTTGCCGAGCCAGACCAAACTTACAACATAGATTTTCAGATAACTGCAAGCTCAAATATCGACCCCGTGTGCCCGCCTACAGGCGGAAGCCTTGTCACCTATCCCAGCGTTCTGCGTTCTGCAGATAATGCAACTGTCCACTTGGTTTACAACGGTAAAATAGACAGCAGTGCGCAGGTGAAACTCTATGACCTGAAAGGCAGGCTGCTGCTAAGCAAAGAGCAGCATGGCAATGAGATGCTATTGCAACTACCTGGGCTAAATAGCGGAGTTTATTTCCTGCGCTTGACCAGTGGAGGCATAAACCTCGGCAGCAGCAAGCTGATAATACTTAAGTGAAGCTTGTATATATCCTGCTCTGCTGCGCTATATGCGGAGCGTGCTTTGGCATCAGCTTCGAAGCCGAAGAGCTTTGCTTTAGTCTCCAACGGGGCTTTTGGGAGATGGACGGCTTGTTTCACTTTGCCAATTATGCCGAATACCCGAGCAGCACCTCCATCTATTTCCCCATACCGGAGGACAGCCTTTCCTTACACCCGGAATTATTGCTGCTGGAGATGCTTGATGATAGCCTTGCCACTTGCCGCTTCCTGACGCAAGGGAAGGGTGGGTTCAGCTTTGCTTTAACTATGCCTGCCCGGCATTTCTGCACCCTGCGCATTGCCTACCGCCAGACCCTGCTCGGTAACACGGCAAAATACATCATAAGCACCGCCAATAGCTGGGGCAAGCCCCTTGCCTATGCCAGCTATGTGCTAGAAGTAGGCGATGGAATTAGCATCACCAAAGCCCCCTTCCCCCCGCAACAAAGCTGTGGAAAAGAGAATGAATGGATGTTCGAAAACTTCAGCCCGGTCTCAGAATTTGAACTGGAATTTAGTTACAATTAACTTTGGCTGAAGAAACCAACTTCAAGAATACGCTAATCAGGGACAGTATTACTTCTGAAAAGTTGGTTCTTTCCATTAACGTCCTTGAACGAATTACGCATGAGATACGCATGAATTACGGATGGGATGCGTGTTTCATTAGTAATTTATGCGTAATTCGTTCAAGTATCCAGACCTTTGGAGTGAACACGTCATCCAGATGAGGAATGGCAGTGCCGGAATGACGGAGTGGCTGAACCGGAGTTGAGAAATGTCATAACCGGAATGACAAGCCCATATACCTGTTAAGAAGATACTTCACTAAGCACAAACACGTCCTCCACCTGCTTGCCAAAAACCTTGGCGATTTTTATGGCGAGGTATAATGAGGGCAGGTATTTCCCTGCTTCCAGAGCGATGATGGTTTGGCGGGTAACACTCACCTTTTGGGCAAGCTGTTCCTGAGTCATTTCCCCGGCTTCGAAACGCAGTTTGCGAATGCAGTTAGTAAGTTTGGCTTCTTGTTTAAACATACAAGGCTCCTCTACGGTAAAGGAACAGGATGGAAGCCGTCCAGAAAATGTATAGCGAAAGCCAACTAAAGAATGCAAGCTGCAACACCTGGTGGATAGGAATTGTGCCGGAACTGCGATAGGCAAGGTATAGTGCGAGGGCATAGACAACCACTACGGCACAGAAGCCGTGGATAGCGATGATGGCTGATTGCAAGCGAATAGTTTTGTCCATTTCGTCCAGTTGCTTAAATCGAAGTCCGCTTAGTTTACGAACAATCCACAAGCTTACTATGAACAACACAAATAAGCAGAGGATAAGTTCACTTTTAATAGCAGGAAATTGCGGGCACACCAGCAGCAGCAATAAGGTAAACAGAACGCTGCACACAAGGCTGAGGCTTGCTTCTTTTTGTTGAATAGGCATTATAAATCTCCTTTGCCTGGTAAGATATATAACCAATCAGGCATGTATAGTGCATATAACACCATGTATATTCAACCATACATCTTGTCAAGCATTATATACATTGCGTGATTTTATGCTTGTTCGAAGCAGCCTGTGGCATGAACTAAGCGGAATAAAAAAAGACTTTACTAAAATGGGCTGTTTTCAATTATGTGCTTCACTCTTAGGTGGAGGAAAAATGCGAAGATTTTTTACTATCAGTGTGCTGTTACTGTTGCTGATGAGCTTAGTTAGCTCCCTGTATGCCGCGGGAGAAACCATATATGAAATAAAGGTAGTTGGCGCGACTAATATCGATGCTGCATTGGTTACCTCAGCCATCAGCCTGCGAGTTGGCGATGCCCTCGATCCCGAGGATGTGGCGAAATCTATCCGAAACCTATATAAGATGGGTGTATTTTCCGATGTTCAGTTTCACTCAGAGCCCTATCGCACAGGCATAATAGTTACGGTTATGGTGCAGGAAAACCCCATTGTTTCCAGCATTGAGTACATCGGTTTTAAAGCTATAAAGCGTGATAAGCTGGATGAATTAGCTAATCTGCGAATTGGCAGCTATTGGAGCGATGGCATTAAAAATCAAGTACTTAGAAAGCTACGGGCGGAGTATTCTTCCAAAGGCTTTGCCAATGCCAGCATAGAGATATTTGAGGCCAGATCAGACAAAAACCGGATTGGCATAAAGATTCAGTCTGAAGAAGGCAAGCGGGTATCCATAAAGCAAATCACCTTTGTTGGTAATGAGAGCTTTGAAGACAAAGCCCTGATAAAACGCATGAAAACCAAGCCGGCAAACTTCATCCGCTCAGGAAGATTTGAGCAGGATAAGTTTGATGCCGACCTACAAAGCCTGGCTGCCTTCTACCGCAAAAATGGCTATATCGACGTGGTTATTGGCCCCTATGAATTGCAAGCACTGAACGAGAAATCTATGGAGCTTGTGTTGCAGATTGAAGAGGGGACTAAGTATAACTTTGGCTCGGTAATTATTCAGGGTAACGATTTCTTCCCCGATGAGGAAGTAAAGAGCATCTATACATTAAAGTCCGGCGAGGCATTTGATCAGGAGAAGTTTGATGCCGAAACAGGCAAGCTGTATAACAAATACTTTAATGAAGGCTTTATCTATACAGAGGTGAAACCAGACTATCAGAAAGATGATAACCTGGTAAACGTGAATTTGAGCATTAATGAAAACACCAGAGCTCGAGTGAGGCAAATCCATTTAACTGGCAACCGACGCACCAAAGAAAAGGTATTGCGCAGGCAATTGGAAGTATCTCCCGGGGATTATTTCCGCCAAACAAATGTAGTACGCAGCCAGCAGAATATCTATAACCTGGGCTTTTTTGAGCAGGATATAAAGCTGAATTATGATCCCATTAATGCTGATGGCGACATAGATTTGCAGATTGATGTGATAGACAAATCCAGCGGTGTTGCTAATGGCGGTGTTGGCTATAACTCGCAAGATAAGTTTGTGGGACAGCTATCATTCTCGCAGAACAACCTCTTTGGCAACAATTGGTCAAGCGGGTTGAAATGGGAGTTTGGCGGTAGTACACAGAATTTTGAATTCAGTTTCACCAATCCAAATTTATACGATACCGACATCCTGATGGGCACAAACCTGTATTATACCAAAAAGAACTGGGATTCATTTTACTACGAGATATTTACCCGCGGTGCCGGGCTTAGGCTTGGTCAAACCGTTCCCTGGGTAGATAGAACCAGGGCTGTGCTTGGTTATTCGCTGTATTCCAAGAAGTACAGAATTACCGATAGGGCGGCCATAGATCAAAATGCCTCTGCCAATGCTACACTAATAGAGCTTGACGCGCTGGAATGGCGCTATACCAGTGCCACCAGTTTAACCCTTAGCCGGGATACGCGTGACAATGTATTCTTCCCCACTACTGGTAGTCAGTTCACTCTGTTCTCAGAAGTTGCAGGCGGCGTTTTGGGCGGTGATTTTGACTATTTTAAACAGATTGCTCAGGTAAACTGGTACACCGACACCTGGAAGAAGCTGGTGTTGCGCTCCAAATGGCGGTTCTGCTATGTAACCCCTTATGGCAAATCTACCGATGCTCCGCCAGATGAGAAGTTCTATTTAGGTGGCACTGGTGCCGATGGAATCCGTGGCTTTGCCGACAGGTCGGTTGGCCCAGCCGGAGGTGGAACCAGAGCGGTTATCTTCTCTACCGAACTTGGCTATCCTATTGGCAGTGATCAGATTATTGGCGTTGGCTTTTTCGATGCCGGTAATAGCTATAACAAGCTAAGAGACTTTAATTTTATAAACTTCCACAAAGGCGTGGGAGCCGGTATACGAATCCGCAGCCCCTTTGGCCTTATTGGCTTCGATTATGCGTATAACTTGAATGAAGGCGGTTGGGAGCCACATCTCCAGTTCGGTATTACCTTCTAATGAAGTTCAAGCATCTATTCGGCCCGGTTATGTCTCGCCGCCTGGGGGTATCCCTCGGCGTGGATGTAGTGCCTTACAAATACTGCCCGTTAAACTGCGTGTATTGCGAGGTGCAAAGCACAACACACCTTAGCTGTAAGCGTGAGGAGTTCTTTAGAACCGAAGAGATTATTGCCGAATTAGACATCTTTCTTGCCAAATCCCCTCATCTGGACTACATAACCTTTTCGGGCGCTGGTGAGCCTACTTTGAACTGTGGTTTGGGCAAGATTGTGCGGCATATCAAGCACAACTATCCCAACTATAAACTGGCTCTTTTGACCAATGGTGTGCTATTAGGAGACGCACAAGTTCGTAGCGAGGTTCTTGCTTGCGACATCGTGTTACCTTCATTGGACTCTGCTACACAGGAAGGCTATGAAAGGGTAAACAGGCCATGCACGGGCTTGCAGATTACCGAGCTGATATCCGGACTGGTTCAATTCAGAAAAGAGTATACCGGCAAGATATGGCTGGAAGTGTTCTTTATTCCGGGGGTTAACGATAACGAAATCGAGCTATATGCCTTAGCCAATGCGATAGAGGAGATAAAGCCTGATTTGGTGCAGCTAAATAGTCTCGATCGTCCCGGTGCTGAAGACTGGGTTACGGCAATGAGCGCTGAGGAACTTAGCAAGATTAGAAAATACTTTTGCCAAAGACTTTCCATGCCTGTAGAAGTGATAGCCAAGGTTAAGTATAATGCCAGTGCCAACCAGATGGATGAAGAGATTACTCAGCTTTTGCAGAATACCATTATGCGAAGACCCTCCACAGCCGAAGACCTCTCGGCAATGCTGGATATCCACATTAACGAGATAGGCAAGGTGCTGCGGCAATTGCTATTAGAGAACAAGGTAACAGCCACTCGGGAAGAACGCGGAGTATTTTATACATGGATTCAGAAGTAAACAGCACAGGCATTGTTACCGCTGCCGGAAGCGGGCTTAGACTACCGGGAGACATCAAGAAGCAGTACCGCAATTTGGGAGGCATTCCCATCCTTATTCGCAGCCTAGAGCCTTTTATGAGTTCGCCTCTGATTAGTAATGTTATAGTAACTGTGCCAGAAGATGATTTGGACTATTGCCAGGCCCTAATAAAGATCTATTTTCTCGATATAGATAAGCCCTACCTGGTGATTGCCGGCGGTGGCGAGAGACAGGACAGTGTATTCGGAGCCCTGCAAAACTGCCCCGGGAATACTGATTTTGTGTTTATCCATGATGGGGTTCGCCCTTTTATAAGCCAGGAGTTGCTTGAAGAATTGTTGGAAACAGCCCAGCAGGAAGGAGCAGCAATTCCAGCAGCAGCGCTGAAGCACACAATTAAGAGCATAGACGGTAACTATGTGCAAAGCACCCTCCCCCGCAATGAACTGGTGCAGGTATTCACGCCCCAGGTGTTTGCCTATAAGCTGATTATGGATGCCTATTTGCAGGCATACTCAGATGGCTTTTTGGGCACCGATGATTCCTCATTACTGGAACGGCTTGGGTTTAAGGTTCCATACCTGATAAGCAGCGAATTGAACCTGAAGATTACCAACGATATAGATTTATTTTTTGCCACACAACTGATTGATAAGAATATGATATAAATAAGGATTACACTATGACTAACGGAAGAAATCGCTTTTTAACCACACCCCTTAGCAAAACTTTGATTTCCCTTGCCAGCAAGCTTCCCAATCTGGAACTCAGGTTGCCCATTCCGGGCATTGGCTGTGGAGTTTTGGGCATGGCTTTGCCGAAAGTTTCGGTAAACTTAGGCCAATATGCCTCAAAGCTATTACGGGCTTTGGAATATCGCGGCTACGACAGCACCGGAGCAGCTTTTCAGGGCGACACACAAAGCATTACCCTGCTAAAGGACGTTGGAGCTCCCAGCACTTTGGTAAAGACCCTTGGCATAGAGAAGCAAGCCGGAAAGATATTCTGCGGTCAGGTGCGTTGGGCTACCTTTGGCTATGTGAACAAGGTGAATGCTCAGCCTCACGAAGTGGCATGCAAACGGCATATCTATGGTGCACATAATGGCAATATTACCAATACCCGTGAGTTGAAATCCTTTTTGATAAAAGAGGGTCACTTTCCCCAAAGCGATAACGATGGAGAAATGCTGGTGCACATGGTGGAGCACTATTTCGACATACAGATGGATAAAGCTGGTAATCCTGCCGATTTTGACGCCCGCAAGGAATGCATGCGCAGGGCAATTATTGAGACCGCAGACAAGATTATTGGCAGCTATGCGGCAGTGATCGTTGATCCAGTTACCCAGGTATCATGGGCTATTAAAGCCGGTAGCAGCCTGTATTTTGGTATTGGTGAAATTGAAGGCTTGTCTTTCGGACTTGCCTCTTCCGATCTTACCGCAGTGCTTAGATTCACCAAGCAATTGGTTAATCTTCGTGAAGGTGAATTTGTAGAATATACGGCAGACTATTATCAGGTTTATGCCCAAAAGGATTTGAGGTTCAAGCGTTTGAACCAAGAGGATGAAACATGGCTCAGTGGTGACAAGATACCCACCAAGCCGGTGTATTCCAAGCTGCGTGCTGAGGACGTGGAATTACTTCCTGAATTCGAGTATTTTATGGAGCAGGAAATCTACGCCCAGAGCGAATCTACTGGCAAGCTGGTAAAGCTGTTCCGTGGTGGATCAAACTCCGGCAGACGCATGCTGGAACTTATGACCAGCGAAGGCGTTAAAGAAGAGATGCTCAGCAATATGCAGGCTATTCTGTCTGCACATGACATAGACGCAAGACATAAGATTTATGAGGAACTATATAATTCTCCCATAATGGAGAGGCTATTCGCCAGTGCGCAAAGTGCATATACCGCCATCTTTGATGTGGCAGTGAAAGAGGATTTTGATAAGAAATATTTCTTCTCGAACGAGAAGAACATCTTTATCGAGCTCATGAATGGAGATTTTGACCTTAAGAAACTTAGCTTGTCCAAGGCTCTGGATGCGCTTTCCGAAGAGATTAGCGTAGCAGAATTTGAGAAAAGTGTGCAAAGCTTCTTAACCCTGGTAAAGAATACCATTATCAACAACCGCAATGCCTATTCCATTGCCTGTGGAACGTCGTTCCATGCCACCAAAATTGCCGCGCTGTTCTTCAATCATATTGCCAGCTTGGAGATAATACCCATCCTCCCCGGTGACTTCCGCGGAGAGTATTCTAACTGCATAAAAGATAACGATCTCATTATCGGAGTATCACAATCCGGCGAAACCAAGGACTTGATAGATATCTTTAACGATATCGATTCCAAAGACCTGAATGTGCGCAAAGTGGTTCTGGTAAACAATATGAATTCCACTTTGGGTCAGGAAAAGAGCGATGTGGCTATCCCAATTCTGTGTGGCCCCGAAATTGCCGTTCCTGCCACCAAGAGCTTCATGAATCAGATCACGCTGTTCTATTACCTTGCCATCAGAACCGCCGAAATGAAGCTGAATGAGATAGATACACATCTCAGTGCAGAGCAAAGAAAAGCCCAAGCGGATGAGATTGCCAAGCGTTACCAATCTCTGGCAAACATTCCCTCGCTACTAAAAGAAACTGTGGAA
Source organism: uncultured bacterium (assembly GCA_938009275.1). Taxonomy (GTDB): domain Bacteria; phylum Cloacimonadota; class Cloacimonadia; order Cloacimonadales; family Cloacimonadaceae; genus Cloacimonas. The sequence continues at coordinate 42,333 of CALLHY010000002.1, read as the reverse complement.
AACACCGATGATCAGATTGACTCTATGGCTGCAAAGATTTATATGGAGCCATCATTGCACATTCTTGCCACCAAGATTAGCGGTGTGGCTATGGAAGGTGCCTTAAAGATAAGAGAAACCGTGCTGAATCATGCAGAAGGCAGGGAAGCATCCGAATTCAAGCATGGCCCCAATACAATTCTCGGCAAGAACACTGTGTTCGGAGTTAAGCATGTACGCAGTTTTGTGCGCTCGTTTAGCGAGATGATAGACAGGGTTGAGGATTTCAGTAGTGCCCGTGGCATAAGCAGAAGCGAAACAAAAGAAATCTATAAGGCTTTGGGTGACTATATGTTTACCCACAATCTTCCTTTTAACCTTTCCAAAGAAGGCACTCAGCTATTTAATGAAATGGTAAAAGACCAGGATTTCTTTGAGCCTCTCTACCGAAACTATCCTCTTATCTATGTAACCGGCCCGGAAGATAGAGACGTAAATCTTACCATCTCGCAGATTAATACCCATAAAATCCGGGGTGCCAATACCTATGTGATAGCCGAAGAGAATGATAAGCTGATGAAGAATGCATCCTTAAACCCCAATGAGGGTGGCTATTATGGCTGGGCATACATCATTCTACCCAAAACAGGTGATAGCCTTATGACCTGCTTCTCTGCCACCATAGTGCTTCAATTGCTGGCTCTACGCATGAGCATCCGCAAACTGAACAAGCTGGACAAACTGGGAGTTCAAGACCACGGTGTGCATCCAGATGTCCCCAAAAATGTTTCCAAATCCATAACTGTGGACTAAAGCAATGTTACGCATAGGCAGCGGATATGATGTTCACCGGCTGGTGGAAGGCAGAGACCTAATCCTTGGCGGGGTAAAGATACCCTTTGGCCTTGGACTGCTTGGCCATTCTGATGCTGATGTGCTTATCCATGCCATTATGGATGCCCTATTAGGCGCGCTTGCCCTGGGCGATATTGGCATGCATTTCCCCGATACTGACGCTGCTTACAAGGGTGCTAATTCACGCGAACTGCTACTTTTGGTATATGCCATGATTCAGCAGCGTGGCTACACACTGGTTAATCTCGATGCCACCATTTGCGCTGAAGCACCAAAATTAAGACCATATATAGACAAAATGCGCGGTAACATAGCTGCCGATTTGGCTTGCCCTGTGGATGCTATCTCCATAAAAGCTACCACCGAAGAAGGCCTTGGCATTAGCGGTGAACTAAAAGGCATTAGTGTTCGCTGCCATCTGCTATTACAGGACGATTATCTATGAAGGCAATAGCAGTAATAGGTTATCATCACACAGGTAAAACCACTCTGGTTACCACTATCATCCGTGAGCTAAAAGCCCGTGGGCATAGTGTGGTATCGATAAAAGACATCCACAGCGAGAAATACCGTGCCGACACCCCGGGCAAAAACACTGCTCTGCACATGGATGCAGGGGCAAGTGCGGTATTTGCCAAAGGGCTGCACGATTCCGCGCTGATATTCCCCCACAGCCTTAGCTTAAAGGATATGCTTCATTACATAAAGGCAGATTACCTGATTATAGAAGGTATGAAAGACGCGCCAGTGCCCAAGCTGGTATGCGCAGAAACTACAGGGCAACTGGACGAATTGATAGACGAAACCTGCTTTGGCATATCTGGCCTCATTGCAGGCTCTATAGAGTCCTACGCCGGTTTGCCTGTATATTGCTTACAGAAAAGCACTCTCGAGCTTATTCAGAGCGTTATAGACAATAGCTTTCCCATCTTACCGCTAAGCGACCCGGAGTGTTGCTCAGAATGCGGTATGGGCTGTTATGAAATGGCTGCCAATATCGTTCAGGGCAGGGCAAAGCGGAGTGACTGCGTGCTGGACGCCAATCCACAAATGCAGCTAAAGGTAAACGGGCGAGAAGTAGTTATCGTGCCTTTTGTGCAAAAGATTATCGGGGATGTGGTGCTATCTCTGGTAGATAACCTGAAAAACATAGATCCCGCTGGCGAGATAGAGATAAAAGTAAAGCGCTGATATGACCAAAGAAGAATACTTCACAAAGCGCCACCCCATCGCCTTTCCCATCTGGCAGCAAGCCACTGTGGGCATTGCCGGAGCAGGCGGGCTTGGCTCAAACATCGCCATTGCCCTTGCCAGAGCAGGCATAGGCAAACTGGTGATAGCCGATTTTGACACTGTTAGCCTGGAGAATCTAAATCGTCAGCAGTATAGCCTGCAGCAAGTTGGACAAGCCAAGGTGATAGCCTTGCAAGCTAACATAATCAGCTTCAATCCCTTCATTACCCTGCAAATGCACGAGCTAAAGATATGTCCGGAGAATGTAAATAGCGTTTTCGGCGATTGCCACATCATGATTGAGGCATTTGACGAAGCATCCCAAAAGGAAATGCTGATTGCCACCTGGCTACAGCTACAACCCCATAAGCCTGTCATTGCTGCCTCAGGCATTGCTGGCTTTGGCAATAGCGACATTATTGGCATACACTCTTACGACAATCTGTACATTGTGGGAGATATGCAAAGCAGCCTGCAAGAGGGAGTAAGCCCAATAGCACCCAGGGTGGCAATAGTGGCAAATATGCAAGCCGATCTTGCCCTGGAACTTTTAGCTACAAGAGGTTTATCGTGAATACACCTGTTTTTTATGTAAATGAAACTAAGCTCCCCTGGCGTGAAGGCATGGTTGTCCGCGATGCGCTAACCATGATGAACTACACCTTTAAGATGCTGGTGATAAAGCTAAATGGCGAATTAATTAAAAAAGACAATTACGACAGCACTCCCATTCCTCAGAATGCCGATTTGAAGGTGATTCACCTCATCAGCGGTGGTTAAACTTTTTTTAACTACGCAGCTTCTCTATAGTCTCTTTGGCTGCCGGAACCGCTTTATACAAAAAGGCATTTGTTTCACAGGGGAAGCTGTCGCACTCCGCACAGCTCATATATCCTTTACCCACCACACAGGCACGAATGGGGCAATTGTTACACCAGCTAAAGTGATCGCCATCGCTCATACAGCCATCACAGGCGATATCGGCAGCACTTAGCTCGGCATTATAGTTTTTGCTCCACCGGATGGCGATATCTTCCTTTCTTTTCTCATCGTTGGTTTGATGTGCTTCATAGCACTCACAATTTGGGCAATCCAGCCCACAGGCAGATAACAGCTTACTCATAACAACCTCTATTTACTTTTATCTATGAATTCAGACAGCACCTGCAAGGCTCTTTCCGAATACATCAGTTTCTTTAGTTTCTTGTCGCGTGGCTCGTCTTCCAGGCGTGGCAATATGCCAAAGTTTGCGTTCATAGGCTGAAACTTATGGTCTTTCGCAAAGCATAGGTGCCGCCAAAGCTGTCCCAAAATGGTCTCAGGGGGCAACAGCTCTAAGCCTTCTGTAAGGCACTTAGCCACTAACAGCCCGCTGCCAATGCATTCCACATAACCTTCCACTCCGGATAACTGACCCGCCAGATAGGCATTGGGCATGGCTTTCAGGCTAAAATCGGCATTCAGCACCGCAGGAGCATTCAAATATGCATTTCTGTGAATTGAGCCATAGCGCAAGAATTCTGCCTGCTCCAAACCGGGCAAAAGCCTGAAGATATCCTTTTGCGCTCCGTAGCGCAGCATAGTTTGGCAGCCCACCAGGTTATAAGCGGTGCAGTCCGCATTCTCTGCCCGTAGCTGTAGCACGGCAAAAGGCTTCTTGCCATCCGGTGTTTCCAGCCCCATAGGTTTCATAACTCCATGCCGCAGCGAGTCCCTTCCCCGTCGGGCAATCTCTTCAATCGGCATGCAGTTTTCATAAAAGCTGAATTTCAGCCCGCTAAAGAACTCATTTTCAAATTCATGTGCCTCATGCTTTTCGCCTTGCAACAGCGCATCCACAAAATGGTAGTATTCGTCTTTGTTAAAAGCGCAGTTCAGATAATCCGCATCACCCTTGTCATAACGGTCTTTCTTGTATATCTTGCCAAAGTCTATGCTGTCGGTGCTAACAATGGGGGCAATGGCATCGAAGAAATACAGGTGCTCTTCGCCCAGGCTGTTGCTAAGGCTACTCATCATGGCATCTGAGGTTAAAGGCCCGGTTGCCAGTATCACCAGCCCATCCGGTATGTCAGATAGCTCCTGGCGGATTACTTTTATGTTATCATAGTCCGCTATGGCAGCTTCCACTTTCCTGGCAAATAACTCGCGGTCAACCGCCAATGCATGCCCTGCTGCCACGCTACAGCTTTCTGCTATGTGTAGCAGGTTACCGCCCAAAGCGTTAATCTCGGCTTTCAGCAAGCCCGATGCGGTGTCGGTGCGGGTGGACTTTAACGAATTGCTGCACACCAATTCTGCCAGATAAGGCGTTTCGTGAGCAGGTGTGTTTTTCTGGGGTCTCATTTCATATAAGCGCACTTCCCACCCAACCTTTGCCAGATACAAAGCAGCCTCGCACCCTGCCAATCCTCCGCCAATAATAGTTATCTTTCTTTCCATACTGAGCACCACAGTTACGGACTGGCAAGGGGAGTCAAGGCAAATGTATGGGATAACCTGGAACGATGGGTTTGATTAACCACATGTTTGGGGGTGCTGGCGTTACGCAGCTTTCCATAGCTACGAAAACATGGAAGAGTGGATGAGTGGATGAGTGGAACACAGGCTGGGCTGGAAGTCGAGAGGTCGAGAGGTCGTGAGGTCGTGAGGTTTCGTGAAGCTGAGTCTGGAGGTTGGAAACGTCTTACAGACGTTTCAAAGTCCAAACGACATCTTGTCGTTTGAATAAATAAAGCTTCAGGATGAAGCTTCTACCATACACGTCAGGATGACGTGTTCACCACAGCCAGATCTTCTGCAAACTGGTACCTACTCGTCTCTTACGCCGTCACTTCATTACTTCATTACTTCATTACTTCATTACTTCATTACTTCATTACTTCATTACTTCATTACTACATTACTTCATCACTATATCACTATATCACTTTGTTACTTCCAAGCCCGGAAGGGCGAAATAGCATAGCGACGGGTTCGCAGCATTGCGAAAAGCAATGCGGAGACCCTCGTATCGTAACAGAATACAGAAGAGCCCCTAAGGGCGACATACGCACAAACCTACTCTTAATAATATGATGCACCATAAACAATAACAAGACCAAAACCGCATGATAGAATATATGAGAGCAATGTACAATTGTGTCGCCCTATGGGGCTTATTTATGTGGTGCACGTTTCGAGGGTCTGCGCTACGCTTCGAACCCGTCGCTATATTATTACGCCCTATGGGGGCTAGACCATTGAAAGACCTGTTACAACCAGTTTCTTCACAAATAACTGAAGCATTAATCTAAGGCCTAATGTAAATGCTTTCGGTAGCTGTTAGGTTGTTTTGCAATTGCGTTGTAATAACGTCCCAAACGCCCCCTGCCATGCCCAGTCATGCCCTGAATAATGCCACAATTCCCCTTATTCTCCCATGCTTGTGAATGTATATCACATCTTAATCCCCCCTTAATCAAGCGTTAACTATTAACGCTTGATTAAGGGGGGATAAACGCATGATTAACGCTGTGGAGTAAGGAAGAAAACACGTTAAACGTTAGAAGTTAAAACGTTAAGGCGTTAAGGCATTAAGGCATTAAGGCATTAAAGGTTAAAGGTTACACGAGTCACGTTAACCGAGCCACAGCATTTGCCTATTGACAGGAAATAGCCTGCTGGAAGCTTGGCAAAATTATGGAGAGTAACAGTGCGTCTTAAAAATCTTAGCCCCAGTGAAAAGCACAGCACCTATCTGCTATTAATCGCAGCAATGTTCAATGGTGTGGTGCAAAGCCTGAATCAAACGCAAGACATAATCGCGCGTAAGGCTCTTCACGCCCAGGATTGGCAGCTAATGGCAATGACCATGATTTGGCCAATCTCAAATTTTCTCTCCATCTGGTGGGGCAGGATATTCGAAAAATCATGTCACAAATCGCGCTGGTTCCTAATAGCCGGTGTGGTGGGTCGGCTTAGCATGGTATATGCCATCTGGCTGGTTAGCATGAATGAATATATGGTGCTATTGGGCTTGGTGTTCTCTGCCAATTCACTGCTTATTCCCGCACAGAACAGCATTTACCAAAAGAATATAGATTCCAGTCGCAGGGCAAAGGTATTTGGCTACACCATCAGTTTGGGGATGATTGTGTCCATTGCCGTTACCTTTATGGCGGGCAGACTGCTGGATATAAATGAAAATAGCTTCCGCTGGATACTGGTTGGCACCGGCTTATGTGGCTTTATAAGCTGTGCGGTGCTGTCATTCATTCGCATTCAATATCCGCTGGTTACATGCAAAGAGCCACCAGTTCCTTTCTTTAAGCAGGTTAGTGAGCCCATTCGGCGCACCCTGCAATTGCTGAAAGACAACAAGCCTTTTGCCGCTTTTGAGCGCAGTTTTTCCATCTATGGCATGGGCTTTATCATGATGCAGCCTATTATCCCGATATACCTGGTGGACAAGCTAAACCTAAGCTATACTAATAACTTCCTTGCCAAAGGCGTAATCTCGCAGATAGGGCTGTTGCTGCTTTCGCCGGTAATTGGCAAAATGCACGATAAAACCCATCCTTTCAAGTTCATCAGCCGCAGTTTTGCGCTGCTAATGGTGTTTCCGCTGATGTTTGTGGTGTCATCACTTTGGGCAGGAACAGGCATAATACCTGTTGTTATCGTCTTTGTGGCATACTTCATCTTCGGCATAGCCATGACCGCAGTAAATGTAAGCTGGAATATGAGCTCTATTTACTTCGCGGGCAAAGAGGATGCCAGCATGTATCAAAGCGTGCACGTTACCATGACTGGTATCCGTGGCCTTATTGCACCCATACTCGGCTATACACTGCTAAAGGTGTTCAACATAACCGCAGTGTTCATCGTGGCAGCAGGCTTCCTAGCCTGGGCTGCCATTATTAGCCACCGGGACTTTAAGCGGCTGAAGTAGCAAAGAATAAGCAAGGTATTAACACTTTGCTTGTTTTACTGAGTCTCCATATCATCGATTTGCTTCAACATAGCTGTAAACTTCTCTGCTTCACTTTTGCAGGAGCTACTTAGTCTGTTGCCCGGCTATGATTAAGGGCGGGATTATCCCGCCCTTTGTAGTATGTAAGTGGTATTATTACTTATGGATATAACAAAGTGCAAGGGGTAGATACTTTTACCCAATACGCTTTGCCGGGGCTAAGCTGGCTTAGGCTTCCGCCGCTACCGGCTATCCAGGATGAATTGATGTCTCTCACTTCCTGCAGTTGCGAAGAGATGCTGCTAAAGGCAGAGCTGACAGACATGGCAGTATCGGGTAGATAAGCCACCAGGTTCCATCCGGCATTCAGTGACTGTGGATTGCTGCCACTATTTAGCAATTGACCTGTTATATTCAGGGTGGAAGAGCTGTTGTTATTTACCCAATAGCCCTTTGCCGTGCTTAGAGCAGGCAGGGTATTGAAGTGGGATGCCATTTGCGGAGAGTAAGTTTGTCGATTGTCCTTAATCTGTCGTAAATTGGCATCAAAAACGCTGTTAAACGTATTCGCGCCCAGATCAATATTGAAGCTCATCAGGTTCCAGCCAGGTTGCAGGCTGATGCTTTGCGAATGGGGGGCTTCACCCATCACTACATTTAGCGTAGTTTTGCTATTGGCATTAACTACCACGTTGTTTATCACCTTATCGGGAAATCCTGAAGCGGAAATGGTGAAGGTGTAAGTGCCGGGATTCAGATAGCGATAGAAATCGCCGTGAGCTGGGTCTGTGGTAATATTGGTGTAATCTCCGGTAATCTGGGCAACACTAATAGTAGCACTCAGGGGGTTACCGTTGTAATCAGTTACAATGCCGTGAACGCCGTATAGCGATTGCTCCAGATGGCTAAGCATGGCATCATAATTGTAGTTCCAGTAGTTTGGGAGGGTTGAGGCTGCGGGTAGTTTTGTGTTACTAACTTCGATAGTTACTTCCCGGCAACCTACAGTATAGTTCATCCAATCTTGTCTTCCGCCATCCACCAGATACCACACAGCACCATTGGTGATACCACTGGCGTCGATTCCAGTAAAATAGCCGCTGGGGCCGTTGGCTTTCGCGCTATTGGCATAGGCGAAACTGCTGGTTTGATACCAGGCATCGTCTGGGTGCAGAGTGTAGGTTAAATCCCAAGGATAGTTCACCACCTCTGCCCCACCATGGAAGTTTGCCCCAAACACAAAGTGCTTGCTGTTGGCAAGGTTTATCATGTGTGTGGTTTCAATTTGGCGAGGAGCGCCTGAGTATTGATTACCACTGGGATCAGGATAGTTACGGTTCAGGTCATAGCCGTTGGCATTAGCGCGTCGGGCACCACTTACCGAGGAATTACCACCGTAATAAGTGCCATCGGGATTAGTATTGGGGCTAATCCACAGTTCCATGCTGTTAACAATATTGGTAATTCTGGGATTGCTTCCATAGCTACTGAGCAATGTGTCTATCAGGCGGAGCATTAATATGTAGCTAACCGTCTCGTCACCATGCATAGTGCTGGTATAAAGCACTTCCGGTTCTGCTTCGTGGGTTGATACATTATCGGATATTTTGGCAAAAAGAATCTGACGTCCATTAACCGTGGTTCCGGCATCAACTATCTGGCATAAGTTTGGATAGCTGGAAGCGAATGCGTACATCATAGAGACATAGGTTTCGTAAGTTGGATAGCTATCCCATAGCTTGGCCTGACCAACAGAGCGACTCATAACAGGTTCGATCAGGCTGGAGGGAGCCGGCAAGAGCCGGGTTTTGTAACCCAGCTCTTGAAAGGCTTTCCATTCATCGTCGTTGGCATAGGCAAATACCCAGTTGCCCTTAACGTTATCTATGGAGATCATATTGCTTATGTTTCTCAGCTCAGCTTTGTCTTTCACTTCGAACTGAAAATAGTATTGAGTAAATCCCCTAGCCGACAGCCCTAAAGATAGGGCTGCCAACAGGAGTATTATTGCTATTCTTTTCATTTTGATGCCTTTGTGGGGATGATCTTTTCTGCTATAACCTTGAAGAACATCTTGTCCGCTGTGGGCGTGATATCCCAGATAAGGCTATCGGTAGATCCGATATATGTGTATTCGCCATAAGGCTCGTTGCAAGTATAGATTCTATAGCTGTTGGCATGCGTTACAGCATTCCAGCTAAGTCTTGCTCCGCCTTCGGTGCTTTGGATAGCTACTGCTGGGCTGGCGATAAACAGGTCCATGGTTCCATTCAAAGGAACAGGCTCAGTTTCACCATACACTACACCCGTGTTCATAGCCATCTCTTCCTGCACAGGGTAGATGGTATCGGTTGAGTAAGAATAGATCTTGAAGCTAACTGTTTCGCCCGAAGCGGCAAGATTAACTACCAGAGTGGTGTGTGCCACGGCGCGGTCTATCATCACAATCTCGCCAGTTGCGCGGCATTCGTCACCCACGAAGGCTGCAACCATGTCATTAAGCTGCGCAGGGATGCCATCGATGGTAACTACTGCATACACAGTAGCAGGATTGGTGGGATAAACCACAGGTTCCCAGGTTGGCATCTCTGTGGGAGTAACTATTACATCCACATTGTCGTGGATAAAGAACTCACCATCACTAACTGTGAAGGTAACAGTTTCTGTGCCGACATAGTTCTCGGCTGCACCAATGGTTACGCTGCTTCCGCTGATATCAACAGTTATGTTGCTGCTGCAGGTGTAGGACAGGGTTAATGGATCAGCATCTGGATCGCTAATGTATGAAGCGAAACTTTGAGTAAGGCTGCCATTTTTCTCGAAAGTGAAGCTTTCTGGTAGTGTGATCTGAGGAGGACGGTTTCCGGCAAATACTTCCATAAGTACCTGAACTGTCTGTAAGGGATTTACGGGATCATTGGAAGTGATGCTCAGCAGTGCTTCATACAATCCAGCTTCCATGCCAACAGCAGAGAAGTCTGCGGTAATAGTAGCCACGCCACCGCCGGTGATTGTGCCGGACAGAGGAGAGACACTAACCCAAGAGACAGGAGGAGCGTCTGCTTCGAGAGCTATGCTGCCTTCTAAAGTATGGGGGTCTTCTCCATAGCCATCACCAGTAAGGGTGTAAGGAATGTTCATGGTGGAGCCATAACCGGCGGGAACGCTAACATTCACCGTTGCAACAGCAGTGTCTCCATTGCCGTAGATTACGCCCCAGTTGCTGGAGGTTTCACCAAACCAAGTGATGGTAACACCTGTGCCTGATGTAACGTCGGGAGCCATTTCCCCGCCGTCTCCGCCAACAAAATTTGTTGCGCTGTTTACAATTACCCCGGCAGGGAATTCTATTATTACATACTTCATCCAGTCAGAATCCGGGCTGGCATTGGTAGCAGTAAATGTCCAATCCTGGGATGCTCCGGGAATGAATAGTTCTGTATCCAGAACAAGTGTAGAGCCAGTGATGTTTTTACCCAAGTTTACCTTATGGGCGGTCTTGGATGTTAGCTCAGCTCTGTTACGTACTTCCGAAAGGCCAATGCTGTAGTTCAAACTCTGGCTTCCAGTATTGCTAATGGAGAAGCTATCTGAACCTTCTTCACCCTGCATAAGAGCAGCAGCAATAGTTTCGGCATCTACCACCATGGTAGGAGGAACATATCCTGTGCCGGTAACTGCTACATTGATGGTACCCAAAGTTTCGCTGTTGCTTGAGATAACCACGTTAGCATTATAACTTGTGGCTGCTGTGGGAGCAAAGCTAATGTTGTAAGCTCTAGACTCCCCTTCGCCCAAACTAAAGTTCAAGGTGGCTTTGTCGTTGCTGCTTCTTGCCACAACGTTATAACCAGTGGGGGTGGTAATGGTTCCGCTTAAGGTGCCGCCACCTACGTTGGTGATGCTGATGTTCTGTGTACTGCTGGTTCCAACGGCAACAGACCCGTAGCTGAGTGTGGTTGGGCTAACGCTAATCTGAGGATTGGTGGTTGCGGGAGCCAGGATAAGCTTCACATTGGGACGTGTAGTGGCAGTGTTGGTGCCAGTGAATAGATTAGTTTGATCCACTGTGTCGCTTCTGCCAAACCTGTAACCACCGGTAACAGTGGTATATTCAACTTGCCCGGTTGATGCATAAGCCTCTGAAAATACGCCAAAGGCAGTGTCGATAACGATGTTATCTGTTCCATTCCATAAGAATGGGCTGTTAAGAGTGTACATGTTATATCCGGTCACAGTGGGCAGATATGATGCATTTGAATACACCACATTGGTCTCATCAACAGTTACCCAGGCACTGGCAACGTCTGCTTGCGCAGTATGCTTCATTCTAACGATGAAGTTGGGCATTGCTCTTGTGGGTAAGCCAGTGATATTGAAGCCTAATTGAGTGATGTAAATGGGGCCAAATACTCCTGCATTGTTCAAATCTGCCATTGTATAGATAGATTGACCATGCAAGCTCTTATAATACACGTTCACGGGAGACCCAGCCTGGGTGCCTGTAACTGCTGTGCCATTACCAATAATGGCTTCCATCACTACATCAGGAGTAGCAGAAACGGTGTTTGATGCAGCGGATTCACCGGCAGGATTTGCATAAACTGTAGTTACATAATAAGAATAGCTGGTTCCGTTGCTTAGTCCTGTATCGGTGTAGTTCGCTACGCTTACGTTGGCAATGGACGAGCCATTGCGATATACTCGATATCCGCTAATAGCGCGATTATCTTTGCTATCTATGGCTTCATCTATGCCTCTGCCGGTAGCGGCTGTCCAAGACAATACTACCAATCCATTACCCGGGGTTGCCGTGAGATTTGTAGGTGCTACAGCATTGGGCGTTACGGAGATAGTGTTGGTAGCATCGGAATCACCACCGGAATAGGCAGCCTTTACATAATAGGAATAGCTGGTGCCATTGCTAACTGCTGTGTCTGAGTAAGACAGACCAGTGATGGTGGTAAGCAGACTGCTGTTTTTGTAAATCTTATAGCCGGTGGGGGTGCCAGATGTTGGGGCACTCCAGCTAAGATTTGCCACTGCATGACTGGCTGTAACGGTAAAGTTTGTGGGAGGATTGAAGCTGCTGGGAACTGTGGAGGCTGGGAAGACGATGTTGTCCACCCAGGCACAGTCACTACCGCTATCAACGCTGGTATCCTTGGTGTATTCCCACTTCAGCACTCTGGTTCCGGCAGCCAGTGTATAAGTAGCCTGTGTCCAGTCAACTGTTCCTGACCATTGGTTCTGCTGAACTCCATCGATGGAGAACTTCAGGAAGTCATAGCCAGATTCCGAAGATACTTTATAGTAGAAGCTAAGTGTTCCACTGGTTGTAAGAACTCTGGTAGTTTGCATGGATGTGTTGCCACTTGCGGTAATCACTCCGCTCCTGGCAGCATAAGTACCTGCGTAAGCACCTGAATTGTCTATTGTCCAGGGGATGGTGCTCTGCACCCATGGGAAGGCATTGAAGTTACCTGTTTCAAAGTCCTCAATTATAATGCCAACCGTGGTGGTTTCGTTTTTGCTGGCAGTATATGCTCCGGCTGTGGTGGCAAAAGCAAGGTTAGCTACCTGGCCAATGCTCATTCCGGCAGAGGCAGTAATGCTGAAGCTTAGATTGGTGGTTCCACCTGCTGCAATTGAGCTATAGTTTGCTGTGCCGGTATTGATGGTGATACCGCTGGTTGGGCTGCTAAGAGTTGCCGATCCAGAAGGCGATGCGGCTGCACCCGTGTTGTTTAGCGGCAGGGTGATGGTAACAGTTTCGCCGGGATCAAGACGGTTATTGTTGTTTCCAGTAGGGTCACTTACCATCATATTACCAAAAGCCAATGCAGGGGCATTGAACAATTGAGTAAAGCTGTGTTCCCAGGTATTTGCTCCGCTTACCATGGTGATGGTGAAGCTGGCAGAAAGCTGATTTACGATGTTGTTGGCAACATTGAAGCTAAAGGCATTGCTTCTTGCTACTGAAGCACCGGCTGCCAGAGAGGCTATGGTTTCTGTTCCATCCACAATGCTTATGCCGGGAGTGCTGCAGGTGAGGGTTGCCGTAACGTTTGACACAGCCTGTGAGCCAACATTCTTGAAAGTAGTACTGAATCTACCTTGCTCGTTATATTCTGCAACGCTGTTATTGGCATCGTTGTAGGTATTGGCATCAACAGTCATATAAGGGCCACTGTTTGGAGCAATGGTGATATTCTCAATTCTGGTAATCTTCTGATTTGCCGTAATCACCAATTGAGCTGTTCCCACGTTGCTGAATGGGGTTATAGGAAGAGTTAATGAGCCACCTGACGGTACCAGATCGGTTCCATATAACACACCGCCCATACTAAGAGCTACTCTGGAATAGGGTGCTGCGGTTACTGTGATGGAGGTGGCACCTATAAGAATTGTTGAGGGGAAAGTGGCAGTATTAACCGTGGGAACTCCAAGATAGGGCATGGTTGAGGGATCACCCATGATGGAATAGATTTCCCAATAATAGGGTTTTCTGCTACTTGTGCTCTGCTCAACCGCGCTATTACCCATAATGTTTATCTCGCCCACAGTTGTAGCCCAATTGCTAAAGGCTTCACCGTGGCTGTGGAACATGGCGTCATAAGCTCCCAGTGTGGAAGCACTGTAGGCATGTGCAGTAGCTTGAATGGGGGTTTTATATCCTATTCCCCACCAGTAGTCTTCGTCCCAATAGGTATTGTTTGTACCGCCAATATAGTTTACACCACCTGCATTGGCTTTGCGGATAATCGATTCACCAAAGCAAACTGATGTTCCAAAGGCATTGGTTACGCAGCAGTTACCAACCATCACGCCATACTTGGCAGTGTTGGTCATGGCGTTTACATCGCTAACGGTGAAAGTGGGATCAGCCCAGGAAGTCTCGCTGCCGTGAGCTGTGTAGTTCATATATCCTCTTCCTTCATTGGCATTGGCGATAATCTGTGCATCGCTACTGCCTGAAGCAGGATACAGGTATGTGTCGGAAGTTATCCCATTACCAGTATTGAAATAGTGGGTGGTTCCATAGTTTATAGCTCCATTGCCATAGGTAGGCGCATAAGAAGCATCCACACCGGCAATCATTACTGCCTTGCCCAAATAGCTTAGATCGGGCATGGCTGTTTTTTGGAAGGTGACAGATTTGTTTACGATATTGGTCAGTTCGGTGGTTGAGGAAACCGAAAACCTACCATAATACATTTCTGGAAGATAGTCTGTACCTTGCAAGCGCACGTAGTTAAGATCGGTAACGTGAGAGCCTGCCGAACCGGTATTGGCTATGATGTTGTTTCCGCTGGTGGAAGTATCACCTACAATCAACAGATAGGTAGGTGCAGGGTCTTGCGCAGTAGCGGCACTCCACACACCAGCCATATAGGTATTTATGGCAGCAGTGGTATTGGCTACTGTCCCTCCTGTTCCAACGGTAGTAACCACTACATTATAACCCTGTTGGATTTTCCAATCTACAAAAGGCTGTAACGTGCTGGTGTATGCTGGAGGACACAGTATAAGCATCTTAGTGGGATAGCGATTAACGTTCAGACGTTCGCCATCGCGCCAGTTGTAAAGCAGCTTGCCATACAGAGCGTCAAACTCCACCGATCCGGTTTTTGCCATCAGGTTAGCTGTTCTGGCAAGGTCTGGATTTACAAATTTTACCCTGATATCGGCATTACTGCAAACGCGCAGGTCACCGGTTTGGGGATTGTATTGAATGGGCTCAAAGTCGAACCTGAACACGCGAACACCGCGCAGGATGCCAACTTCTTCCACTTTAAAGATATCACTATTGGTGTAGCCATCTTTCGCGTAAGCACTGCTATCCAATTCAAAGGGAATCATGTCGGGATTTGCAGACTTGGAAACTGATGGTTGGGCAGGCATAATCCTGTTCCTGAGCTGAGTGTCAACCTTGCTGATATCAAGCTGGTTCTTGTTAAGATACTCAACCTGCACATCGGCACCAAGTGGCACCGCGATAAGCTTGCTGAATACCGGCAGCTTAGGCTCGCCAATACGGCCAGAATAACCAAAGCCTTCGATGCTAAGCTGATCGAACTTACCGGCCTTGGTATCCAGTTCTTCCAGGCTGAAGTCCTGTAGCTTGAATTGAAGTTCAAAACCAAAATCATTGTTGTTAACAAGGCTAACCTTGTTACCCAGATTAGAGAAATTAACCTTGCGCGCAGTGGCGGCAAAGCTGAACGTGCTTATAAGTAATATTGCTAATAGCAATATTACAAAGCGGGTACGCGAGTTTGTCATACTTACTCCTATTCGAATTTTTTCTCTAGGCCAATTTAATGCAATAAACATTCCTTAAATCATGATAAATGAGCTGCCTTACTTCTTTTTGAACCTGAGTAACTTGATAAGACGCTACTCACTATATAACCTCATCGCGGGTAATGTATCCTGTGTGGTGTGGTGTGCTATGTGGTATCGAATTGTCTATGCAGATAAGTGTAGCTCCTAATCCTGGAAACAGGCAGATATGGGATGCAGATAATCCGTTACCACAGCGAGTAATTTCTCATCCCAACAGGTAGCTTATCTGCCTGAACTCAGTAAAAAAAGCCTGTCAGTTTATCCGACAGGCTTTTATGCTAACCAAGATACCTTATGCTTCTGTTTTGGCCAAAACCTTTTGCACCGCGTCCATTAAGGTTTGCGCAGCAGGAAGCTTGTTATAGAAATAGATGAAAGGCTTACCTTCGTCTGCCGAAACGGCTATCTTGGGCTCAATCTCCAGTTCGGCAATTATGTCCAGGGAGTGTTCGAAGATCATCTGTTCAAGCTGATTGCCAACGAAGATAGGAGTTACTTCGTTGCATTTGGGGCAGCGGAAATACTTCATGTTTTCCACAATGCCCAGAATGGGTAAATTCAGCTTTCCGGCAAAATCAACGGATTTCTTAACGTCCAAAATGGCAATGTCTTGTGGGGTTGTAACAATCACCGCTCCATCGAGCTTAACCAGTGTTTGCACAATGCTAAGGGGTTCATCACCGGTTCCAGGAGGGCAATCAATAATCAGGTAGTCCAGCTCCGGCCAGTCGAAATCACTAAAGAACTGCTTTATCAATGCCATTTTCATGGGGCCACGCCAGATTAACGCACTGCTCTCTGAGCTTAGCATAGATGCCACCGAAAGCACAAAGAGATTGCTAAGCACCATTATGGGTGCGGGCATTCCGCTTTCCTGGTTAAAGGCAAGCGGCACGCCTTCGATGCCGGTAAGCTTGGCAATAGATGGGCCGTGGATGTCTGCATCCAAAATACCCACCCGCTTGCCCTGCATGGCAAGACCATAAGCTAAATTTGTGGCAATGAAGCTTTTGCCAACTCCGCCCTTACCGCTCATAACCATTATGCGATGATTAATTTTATCCAGATTCGCCTTTATGATGGCGTCTTTATTGTCTTCCATTATTCGTCCTTATTCAATTGCTCGTTTAGCCAGTTCAGTTGCTTTTCCAGTTCCTGCTTCTGGGCTTCAAGTTCTGTTTTGTTATACGGATAAATATCATTGTCAGGAGCCTGGTTATAGTCCTGAGCGTTATTACGAAAATATCCTCTGCGACCAAGCGCAAAGCCACGTCTAATTCCACGGCCACCACCAAAGCAGCCACGACCACCCCGTCCGCAAGGGCCAAGCCCTCTGCCGGGACGTCCATGCCCAAAGGGGCCGGTTCCATCATGATTTGGCATGTTAAACTCCTGTATTTAGTTCGTTGTTTTTGTAGGCGTCGTATGCTTCGCGGACGGTTTTACCCCCCGCACCCACATAAATCTTCAGGTTCATCTCTGCTAAGATAGCAGCAGCATTGCCACCGGGGCCATTGCCGGTGATAAGCACCTGAGGAGCGTATTCATATATCTTTTGTGCTGTTTGTGGCCCGGCTCCGTGGGCTACATTGGTAATCTCTCGATTGTCTATTACGTTCATTTCATTCTTTTCTTCATCGAAGATAAGGATGTAATCGGTACGCCCGAAACGAGGGTCTATAGCGGCATCCCATGTGGTGCCTGTAGCAGTGAAAGCAATAATCATAGTGTCTCCTTGCTTAGTAGCTGCCAGATGTTTTGGAACAGGGGCAGCCATTTGTTGGGGTTATATTCCACCAGGCTTTTGCCCAGTGTGATGGCTTTACTGAAGTCTTCGTCGTAAGGGATATTGGCAATGTGTTTTATGCCGGAAACATTCAAATATTCTATAATCTGCCTTGCTACATCCGGGTTCAGGTCTGCCTTATTGATAATGCAACCGGTGGGGATTCTAAACTTGGCGGTGAGCTGAAACACTCTTTGTAAGTCGCTTAAGCCTGATATAGTAGGCTCGGTAACCAGCAGAGCATAATCTGCTCCCGACAGGGAAGAGATAACCGGGCAGCCTATGCCGGGTGAGCCATCTACCAGAATGAAGCTTTTGTTGGTTTGCTCAGCGATGGCCTTGGCATCTTTTTTCACCTTTGCTACCAGCTTGCCGGAGTTATCTGCCCCGATGCCTAGCTTGGCATGCACCATCTGGCTGCCGATTCTGGTTACTGAAGTGTAGCAGTTGCCCACTTTTTGGATTGGGAGTTCGATGGCTTGTTCCGGGCACACTTGATAGCAATAACCGCAGCCCTCACAATCCAGGGGATTAACTGCGTAGCTTGAGCCAGTGATGCTAATAGCATCGAAACGGCACACCCTGGCACACGCACCACAGGAAATGCACTTTTTGCTATCTATCACCGCTTTAATCCCACTGTAGAAGTCATCACTGGTCTTAGCTGTAGGCTTCATAATCAGATGAACATCAGCGGCATCAACATCACAATCGGCAAGCACCAGATTAACTGGGTCTATGAAAGCCAGAGCACAGGTGACAGAGGTTTTGCCCGTTCCACCTTTTCCAGAAATAACCACTATTTCTTTCATTGTATGCCCCTTAAGTAGCAAAAAATGGCATCCATAGCGGTCTTCACCTCCGGCACTTCATCTATCAGCACCTTACCTTGGGAATATAGCTCCGCTATGCGCCGTTTACTTGGAATGGAGGCAAGCACCGGGATGTTTAATGCTTCACAATAGGCATAAACATCGTTATTGCCTATTCCCATGCGGTTCACAACCACGCCAAAGGGTTTATTAAGATGCCTCATGGTATCCACTGCCAGGCTTAGATCGTGCAGTCCAAAGGGAGTTGGCTCGGTAATCAGGATCACAAAATCAGCAGTCTTGGTGGCTGTTATCATGGAGCATGAAGTACCGGGAGGACAATCCAGAAACTGATACTCACAAAATGAGTAGTTCATGTCTGCATGCTGTATGCTTTGGGAGATAAGCGGAGCAGCCATTTCCACACCGATATCCAGCTTGCTTTCTATGAAGTTTAGTTCACCGGATACAAAGCTGCGCATGTTGCCCAAAGGCACTTCACCCATAGGGAGTGATTGGGAGGGGCAAAGCTCGCTACACGCGTAGCAGGAATGACACAGCTCTGGTAATACCAGAATTCTTTCGCCAAGTTTTATGATGGCGTTATACTGGCATACCGTTACGCATTTACCGCAATGAGTGCAGGAATGGCTATCCCATTGCGGTACGGTTCGGAACATCCTCTGTTCGGTGATTTGTTCCCCTTTTATGAATGCGCTGCTATTGGGCTCTTCCACATCCAGATCCATTAGCATCACCTGGAATGATTCTGCGGCATACAAGGCAAGATTAACCGCTAGCGTGGTTTTACCGGTGCCGCCCTTTCCGCTGGCTATGGCAATTCTCATTTTAGTGATCGCAGCGATTAACGCCAGACTCCAGCTTGCCTTGCAGATAGCTTTCAACCAGTTCTTTAAGGGGTAGATTGGGAACTCCAATAACTACTTGGATGCTGTTGGCACAGAATAGGTCTTGGGCTTTGATGCCCATGCCTCCGGCGATTACAACCGTGCAACCGAGATCATGCAAAAACTTGGGGTGCGAACCTGGCTCGTGCACCGGCGGATCTATGGTTTCTTCTTTTACAATTTTACCGTCTTCAATCGTGAAAACGGCAAAGGCTTCGCAGTGACCGAAGTGTGAGCTAAGCTCGTTGTTGCTTAGTGGGAGTGCGATTTTCATTTTTAATCCTCTATCTTTTTTTGTGTTCGTTACTATTGTTAGTTACCGGCAGCGGGAACAGCGGCGGCAACCTCGAATGAAGCATTCGCTTAGGCATACTAACCTTTTCGAACCGCAGTCAGGACAGTTTCCAAGGGGAGAAGACTCGTAGGTAAGCACGAACTTAGCCTGACAATCTTCGCAGAAATAATGCTTTCCCGCAAGCTGGATATCCCCGCCCTCTATCAGGAAGCTACGCCCTTCCACTAATGCCGTTGCCAGTTTCTTGCGTGCGCTTTCGTATATACGGGTTACGGTGGGGCGCGAAACATTCATCATTTCGGCTGCCTGCTCGTGAGTTAAGGCTTCATAATCCATCAATCTGATAGCCTCATATTCTTCCAGATGCAAGGTTATGGCACTTTTGTAATTGGGACGCATCCACAGAGGACGAAATCCCTTTACTATGGGCAGCTCTTGTAGGGTTCTGGGTGACTTTAATCTGGGCATCTTTACTCCTAATCTGTAAAGCACTGACATCCTGCTCAAATGAACTTATGTTCAATTTATGCAACGGTACTGGTTTTGTCAAGCCCAAATTTTCCAGGCATTCCCCCATTTTTTAAAACCAGCCTGATATAAACCCTCACTGAAAACTTCAAATCCAATCACCAAAACTTCAAATCGGGGAAATCCGGTGATAACATGAGTATTTGGGGCTGGTTGTTTTTATCACCATTTCTTCAAATACCATCACCGTTTCTTCAAATCTGATCACTGAAAACTTCAAGCTTTTATCATACTTTCTTCAAATCATCATCACCATTTCTTCAAACTTCTATCACAGAAACTTCAAATGAGTTTCGCATAGCTCAATAAAAACGTGTGAATCACCAGGCGGCGTTCCCACGTATCGGAGGGCATTCTATCAAGGGTCTGTAGGCTTAATGAAGATGACAACATGACTTCAAATCATATCTGTGAAGTTTCGTCAAAGATCAGAATAAGCTCAGCTCATCATCTATATACCTCAAGACTATATTGATTTGACAAAGGGCAGATTAACTACATTTCCCACAGCATTTTTTAAACTTCCTATTACTTCCACAGGGGCAAGGCTCGTTCCTGCCAGTTTTTGTCTTACAAGCAGAACTGTAGTTTTTTTCTGCTTGAAGCGCTTGTTCTATATCCGGATCATAGGACCATGGTGTTTCATTTAGAACAGCATAATCTACTGATTTTCCACTTTGAACAACGCATCCTAAGCCAATCCATTTAGCAGTTTTGTACTTGTAATGGTTTTTCATACACATGATTTGAAGCCTATCGAATGCTCGATCGTATTCATCAACAGATGAAGCAATGTATGAGATGCCTACTTCTTTATCATCTTCTTTACCAGGACACACTGAAACCGTGTGAATCTGATTATCAGACAATGTTTTTTTTCTGCAGGTTGAAAACATCTCTAACATAGATTCGATTGATCTGCTGTTGAAGTCTAATAACGAGAAAAGTATATCCATTCGTTGGGGAGCATTGAAAGAGCCAACAGCATTGCAAATAGCATCGAAATCCTTGTTTTGCCAACGAGTGTTGAAAGCATCTGCTGCGTTCTCAAGTGGAATTGAGTATTTGAAGGAGTAATAGTCTTTATCTACATATGAAGCGCAAGTCTGATCTATATCAATGAAAGCATGTTTATTAGGTATCCATAATTTCTTTATTAGATGGTGCGCTAAACAACTAATCTCGTTTATTGCAATTAGTCGGTTACCAATGCTAGTGCGTTGCCTCATATAGTACAGAAACAACTCCGGCTTATGCAAATAGTGTGTGAAGATATCAAGTTCGAAAACCGACAATGCGACTGGATACTGGTCTGAAGGCGTTTTAGAGATGTTAGCGCCGACCAAGAATGATATTGCTGCAATGTTATCTGTCGATACACAAAGAATGTAGGCTTCTTTAAGATGCTCGATATTGATAGCCCGACCATTAATGCTGTGTATTAAATTCACGTCTTTGTTTAACAGTGCACTTCTACACTTTAATCCTTGATCATAAGCATCTTGAAAAGCGAGTTTAAAATCTTTTGCAAATCTTTCATTGTCGCCTGTTTTCGCAGTCATGGTCAGTTGTTTTGATTTAACCTGTACTATTAATGCGTAGTTACCACAAACACACAAAACATCGATTTCTGATACAGTGTTTCTGCCACAAAGCAAGTTCACTGATCTATACGTGTTACTGACTCCAAACACTTTCGTTAACAGAGAGTAGACTATGTTCTCGGCGGTTAATCCCCTATTTTTCGCAGCAACGTTCGCATACTCTTTATCGTTCATCATCAAGTGAAAAGGTCGATTGTATGCTGCTTGATACAAATCTATCAGAACAGGTACGAAATAGCTCCCATTATTGAGCTTGATTACTGGATTAGCTTTATAATTTAGGTATAGTTCTTCTACCCCTGTTTCCTTACCAGATTCATCTCTTTGATAAGTGAACATTTCAATGATCTCTCTACCATGAGGCAACTCCATCAAATCGTCAGGTGTTATAGTAAGTGCATTTATGGCATTGCAACAAACAGTTGTAAGTGATGTCTCTGGATCGTATTCGCTGATATCTTGGTTTAGAAATTGAAAAAGGAATAAAGCAAATTCCATCATCTCTGTATGATAAGAGTCGTGCTCGGATAACTCATTCAATAACTCCGGACTCTTTTCCATATCTCTATAGAAGTTTAAGTTAACTGAACTCATCCTATCTTTCATTAGAGTCCCGATAGCTTCTAGTCCCAGCTTTATCTCATGCACATTATAGGAGTATTTTTGTCGCAGGTAATCATAATCTGCCGCATACCTTATTTCTAAGAATTCAATGTATTGAAAGTCAAATATGCCCTCACCGCTATAGTTCATAACCTCTTGATTTAATCTTGCCCGTTCAGTTAGAAATATCTCTTCAATCTCAGTTTGATCGTACTGATCCTGTCCCCTTTGTGTAGGAAAGCCATGATTCTGGTAGGTTGATTGGATGCTATGCATCAAATGCCTCGTTTGATCAACCTGGTTTTTTATTTGTATAGCATCATTGGGATACGATTCATCCTTACTACCAGAGGCATATAGACTTACTATTCGGCTAATCTCTGAAGATAGCAACCGTTTATTAGGATCTGATTCTTCTAACTTGAGTAAATTTGTGTTTGAATCATTCACTATCATCATGCATAAAGCATATATGTAAGAAGGAGAGGACACTAATTCCTTCAACTCGCAATACAGATCATTTCTATCCATTAGTAATCTCCATAGTTACCGCCTGAATTTATCGCACTTATTGTAATATTCTCAACTCTGATTATCATGCTTAATCCTTCTATATCTCCAAAGGGAACAACTCTTTGTACCTACAATGCATATTGATTTCGCATCAAATTATGTCAATTAAAGAATCTCTCATCTTTCTTATCATATTGAGCGGAAAGGACTTGACCACCTGTGCGAGGGGTGCTTTGTAGCACCCATAAAACAACAGTCGGGCAACCGAGAAGGAGATCAAGATGACCAAGCAAAACAAGAATCGCAAAGGCTAGGCAACGCTGGAGCAGATGGTGGGATCAGGCAGCCAGATAGTATTGATGAGAGAAGATGGAACTGACCCAGCCATTTGAAGAGATTATGGCGTCTAATGTGGCTTCTGACGTGACTTCTGACATAAATCCATAAATCACACATAAATCACACATAAATCACATAAATCACATAAAACCTTCTCGCATAGTATCTTCCTTGCTCCTCAGTGTCCATCAAGCGTTAATCCTCCCTTAATCAAGCGTTAATAGTTAACGCTTGATTAAGGGGGGATCGAGATGTGATAGACACTCATGAGTAAGAGAGAAGGGGGAGAAAGAAGTATTTTCAGATAATCTTCAGGAAATCTTCAGGAAACTTCAGGAAAACTTCCGAAAAAACTTCAGGTAAATTGCCATTTAATAGCTGAAGAAATAATTCTGGAAATCCGGTTGGAGTATTGATTGGGTTTTCTGATGAATCTATGAGGGATGGCCAATAGTAGTCATAACCGACATCCAAATGCAGAGCCTGGAGAGGACTATCATCCACAGCCATACTGATTATTGCTTGCCCTTAGCTAAATCCAGAATAAATTATTCATTAGAAATCATCAAACACCAGAGGAGCGAAAGTGAAAGCGTATTACATTTTGGTTATTATCCTTACCATTGCGGCATTACCGCATATTATTGCTGCACAAACCCTTGCTACTAACAAAGCCGAAGCCCCCACCCGAGAGCAAGTGTACATTAGTATGAAAGAAGAGCTACTGCTTACCGTAGATATCTACAAACTTCAAGTGGAAATTATGAGCATGATAATGGATATGCAGCGGCTGAGCAGTATGGAAAGCAACCGCGAGCTAAGTAATCAGATAGACATGCTTCGTAAACTGAAAATCTACGAAGGCAGAAGTGATGACATGCTAATAGCCAAATTGCAGGAGCAATTAGACTATAACCGTAGGGAACTCGCTAAAGCTTCCATGAATCTGGAACAAATGGAAGAGCGGATTGGGCTGATAGAAGGCAAAATCGCGGAGTATTACAATAGGATAAACCGCTCCGCTGAGCTTTTGCTTGGCCAAGTTCAGAATGACGCAAATCCTGAATTACCGGCAAGCATTTTGGAAGCATTAATACGTAATTATAAGACTATGGCAGCAGCAATCGTTGCCAATGGAATGGACTCAGATGCCTTTGCAGGCTTCCAAAGGGCTGCTGAAGACTATATGAAATATCTTGGCTCGAACAGCGCCAAGCTGAGCGAAGTGGCAAAGGGCATCCAAGCTCGTAACGAGGACTTTGCTTCCGCACAGGCTGCACAAATGCAATATACTCAGTTGCTTGCTTACATAAATGCCTTCCGTGAACTGCTTCAGCAGAAGATTATGGAAAAGGATGATTTGCAGAAACGCTTCGACGAAATGAAGCAATTACCCTTTGGCAAAACCTATCAGGATAGAATCTATTTCGCTTCTGGAAGCGTGGTTTTGGACCAGGAGGCTATTCGCATTTTGGGTGAATTTGCCCGAAGCGTTCCCCAAACTGACGATTATGACATTCTGATAACCGGTTTTTGTGATGACACACCCATTGGCTCTAAGCTAAAAAAGACCTATGCCTCCAATTGGGAACTTTCGCTTGCCCGCAGTTCGGCTGTGGTTCGCTATATGCTGGAGACCTTGAAATTCCCTCCTGAAAAGATAATAATAGCTGGCAAAGGAGAATTCGACACGGCAAACAAGAATACCCTGGATAAGCAGCTTAGCCGCAGGGTAGAATTCCGCTTTGTGCCAAGGGAATAAATATTAGCAGAATTAGCAGGGGCGCTGCTTGCAGCGTCCTTGCCTTTTCCATCTATGGATTGATTCTTGCAAACAGAATAAACACGGATAGATTATAATGTGTATAACCTCAAGGAGGAACAGAGATGCCACGCCACATAACCGTAGAATTAAAGTGCCGTTATTGCGGAGAATCGCTATCAGATGAGTCACATCCCGTGGATGGAAATCCGGGTATTAAGCTAAAAGCAAGCTCAGGGGGCAAAAGCTTCTTTGTTTGGCTGTCTTCTGTGTTCGGTAGCAATAACCTGGAAAGCGAAGCTCAGTTTAAGAAAGGCGATATAGTAGAATTTGCCTGTCCTCACTGTTCTGCACCTCAAACCAGTAACAAGAAATGTGATATGTGCGGGGCTCCGGTAGCCCTGTTTAAACTCGCTGACGGGGGCAAGGTACGCGTGTGTACCCGTAGCGGTTGCAAGAACATTTGGCTGGATTTTTAAGCTAAGCTCTTTTTGAGAAACAAAGGGCATCATAGTCACCATCAGTTATTACAGGACTGTCGTCTTAATGCTGCAATACTAATCATGTGGTGGCAAGGTGTATGAAGAAAGAGCATTTTGAAGCCTTTCTGAGCCAAAACGAGAACAGGATATACAGGTATCTACTCGGGTTGTGCTCCAATGAACAGGACGCCTTGGACGTCTTGCAAAACGTTTTTATTGCAGTATATCAAAATCTGGACAGGATAGAAGATGCCACCGCTCTCGCTTACACCTACAAAATTGCACACAACAAGTGCATAAACTTCCTGAAAACCAAGTCACGCTACATCCCTGTAGATCCAATAGCTTTCTCTCACATCCCTGATACTGGGGTAAATACTAATGACCCGGATTATTCCGACTTAAAGTCTGCCGTATCAGCCCTTCCTCCCAAACTTGCAGCAGTTATCCAGCTTCAGTATTATGAAAAACTATCTTACAAAGATATATCTTCTCAGTTGGGGATTAGCGTGAAGGCAGTTGAATCCCTGTTGGTAAGAGCAAAACGTATCCTGCGCAAAAAAATGATGCAGGAAAAGAAGTATAAGTGAGTATGATGTATGGAGTCCCCCGGGGGATTTCAATAATATAAGGAGCAGAAACATGAGATGCAGCAAAGCTAAGCACTTGATAGACCTGAAGCTCGACGGCGAACTAAATGCCAGCCGTAGCCGCGCACTAAACCAGCATCTGAACAAATGCCCTGCTTGCAATGCATGGCTATCTGAAGCAGCAAAGCTAAACTCCATGCTCTCTGCTTCGATAAGCAGCACAGTCCCTGCTTGGGTGCATGCACAGATTATGGACAAAGTGAATAAGATGGATGCTGCTAAACCCAGCTTCAACCGCAGATTCAAACTCGCCACTGCAACAGCCACTCTTGCGGTTTTCGTTAGCCTCTTAGCTGGCGCGCACGTGGGAATTCAAACTTTCAAAATCGAAACTGAAGCAACCGAAACAAGTAACCTCAGCATAAGTTCTGTAAACTTTGGCGAAAGCTCTTTGATGTACGATTATGAAACCGAAGAGGCCTACGATGAGTAGAAAATGGTTGTTTGTTCTGCTTCTAATCTCCCTTAGTTTTAACTTGGCAGTACTGGGTTCGTTCTTCTATATCAGGTTTTACCTGCCCTGTCCCGCTCCTCGTCCCATGTTCAAAGAGCATATGCACGATGGCAGGCCTCCAGAACCATTTTTCCTGCATAAAGACGTAGAAATCGAACAACTTAGAAAAACGTTCGGTGCCACCAAGGTTAGCCTGATGAAAGAGCTGGCCAAAGACCCAGTAGATGAAGCCAAGGTTGCAAGTATCATCGATTCGTCGCTAGTAACTCAAAACCAACTGGAACGACGCTTGGGCGAAAAGATTTTGGCCTTCAGGAAAACACTTAGTGCCGAGGAAGCCAGGGAACACTTCCAAAGACGGCTGGAGAACATGGACAAACGTTCCCAACGAATGAACAAATTGAAGTATAGGAGAAAACAATGAAGAAATTAGTAATCATCAGCATAGCACTATTAGCATTTGCCGGCATGCTGTTTGCCCAAAAACCCGGGGTAGCAGCACCAGGAAAAGGAATGATGCAACATCAAATGATGAATAATGGTCCCATGATGCACAAGGGAATGAACTGCATGGACGAACTGAACCTGAACAAAGCCCAACAAAAGAAATTTGACGACTTGAAGGTCGGATTTGAAAAGACCAAGAACACCATAAAAGCCGAAATCGAGAACCTGAAGCTGGATATGAAGGCTGCCCTTAAGGCAGATAACTACGCCCGCGCCAAAGAACTTAACAAACAGATATATGCTAAGAAGAACCAATTAGCCGATGCCAGAATAGACTTCATTTCCGCCAGAATGAAAGAGCTGGATGCAGATCAGAAAGAGATTTTGAAGAAACATCTGGAAGGCATGAAGATGCATAAAGGTATGATGATGAAAGGCATGCACCCCGGAATGGGTATGCATCCTGGCATGGGAATGAAACCCGGTATGGGTATGGGCAAAAACATGAATCACTGCGGTGATTGTGAAGACCACAATGACAATGACTCCATAAACGCCATGCCAAGCCCGCAGGTTACTCCTCCTGCACCAAATATGCCCCCCAAAAGCAATAAATAATACCCTCCTCAGCAACACACAGACACAGCCACGGGCAATCCCTCCCGTGGCTTTTTTTACGCTCTAAAGAAAAACCCGCTTGACAGAAAGGCTTAAGACAATAACTTGTATAGGATAATTCCAGTTTCGTGTACTGATAGGGAGATAACATGCCACTAATCCTGAAAACCACACGCTTCATTGAAGCACAAATTGATACCTTTCTGGATATTGTTAGTGATTCGGCAATGATGTTCCAGCTTGCTGTAGATGACTATCTGAACGACCGCATCCAGCAGTTTGAGGAGCGGCTTAGCCAAATCAGGGATAATGAACACCGTGCCGATGACCTTAGAGTGGGAATTGAGCGTTTCCTCTATGAAAGAACCCTTATTCCAGAAAACAGGGGCGATGTGCTTGCCATATTAGAAAACACTGATGAAGTGATAGATAACATGAAGGATTCACTGCTGCAGTTCTCAATAGAGATGCCAGTTATTCCCGAGGAGCTGGATGATCTGTGGATGCAGACCACCAAAGCATCGGTAGCAGCAGTGGAGCAATTAGTTTTTGCGGTTCGATCATTTTTCCGCGATCTCTCGGCTGTGAATAATTACATTCATAAGGTTTATTTCTTCGAGCGTGAAGCAGATCACATTGGTGAAAAACTGCGCAGACAGATATTTGCTATGGACATAGAGCTTTCCCGCAAGAGCCAGCTTCGTTTCTTTGCTATTCACATCGAAAAGATATCAGATTACGCTCAGGCTGTATGTGACCGCCTGTCAATTTACACTATCAAGCGTCAGTTGTAATCCATGGTTTTTATTTACCTGCTAAGCGGACTTTTTCTGGGCTGGTCTTTCGGTGCCAAAGATACTGCCAATATATTCGGGGCAGCCGTAGAGACAAAGATGATAAGCTTCAAGCGAGCTGCCCATATAGCAGCCTTGTTCGTAACCCTTGGAGCCGTGCTGGATGGAAGCGGCCCATCCCAAACCCTTAGCAAGCTTGGCTCGGTTAATGCCCTTGGTGGTGCGTTCACAGTTGCTCTGGCGGCAGCGGCAACTATTACCATTATGGTGCGGTTGGGCATACCAGTGGCAACCTCGCAGACCCTTGCCGGAGCGATTATCGGCTGGAACTACTTTGCCGGTAAACTTACAGATTTTAGCAGCCTGGCAGCAATCGGCAGCAGCTGGATATTAGCACCCGTATTGGGTGCTATCTTTGCCGCAGTTCTGTTTTACATCTTCCGTTATTATCTCAGTAAGGTTCAGATACATATGTTGGAGCAGGACTTTTGGACCAGGTTCTGGCTGGTGATTATTGGAGCTTTCGGAGCTTATGCTCTGGGAGCAAACAATATCGCCAACATAGTAGGTATCTTTGTGCCGGTAAACCCCTTCAAAGACGTAAATATCCCAGTGTTAGGCATGGTTAGCGGAGTAACGCAGCTCTTTCTGCTTGGCTCACTGTCAATTGTAGTAGGCATCTATACCTATTCCTTCAAGGTGATGAAAACAGTTGGTAAAGACCTCTTTAATCTTTCTCCAATAACCGCCCTGATTGCTGTGCTATCAGAATCCATTGTTTTATTCCTGTTTTCGTCCAAAGGCTTGCACGATCTCCTGGTTAGTCTGCACATCCCCCCCATCCCACTGGTGCCTGTCTCTGCCTCACAGATTATTGTGGGCTCAGTGCTCGGTATAGGACTTGCTAAAGGCGGAAAGAACATCCGATATACCATGCTGGGTAAGATATCCATCGCATGGATAACAGCTCCGCTCATTGCTTTCTTCTTTTCCTTTGTTGCCTTGTTTATCGTGCAGAATGTATTTGAACAAACTGTTAACGTAGAAAGTCGTTATGTGTTCGACCGTACTACCATAGAAGCTATAGAAAAGCTTGGCTATGACAGCAAGTATCTCTCTACAGTGAATGGACGTAGCTTTGAGAACGAACTGGCTCTTTATAAAGAACTGAAAGCATATAGTAAGTTTAGCAAAGATCAGCTACTGGATATCCTGGCCACTACCGAGCTATATCCCATGACTGTGGATAGTTCCAAGCTGCTTCATCACAAAGCCAAGTTTAGCTCCGAACAGCTACAAAGCATAGCAACTCTGGAAGGCAAGCAATTCCGCCACAAATGGCAATTGGCACAAGCATTGGAGAGACACGCCTGTTGGCAACCCAAGGCACTGGCAAGAACAAAAAAGGCAGAAGCTTACAACCATAATCTGCGTAACTTGATGGATACCCTATACAGCAGCTTCTACAAGGCGGGAATCGCTAAGTGAACCCATTTGTTGAAAAGATAATCCCGCTTATCCTGGCTTTTTTTGCCGGTATTGCATTTAAGCAGCTACGCCTGCTTAGCAAAGACGATGCGCCAGTCCTCCTGCGCCTGGTTTTAACAGTTACATTACCCGCACTAACCATTATTGCCATTTCCAATGTGCAGTTAGTGGCAGATATGATCTACATACCTTTTATTGCCATCGCAGTAGTTTTCCTGATGTTCATTATTTCCCGCCTGGTTGGCAAAAGGATAAAAATGCCC
This sequence comes from uncultured bacterium, assembly GCA_938009275.1. Taxonomy (GTDB): domain Bacteria; phylum Cloacimonadota; class Cloacimonadia; order Cloacimonadales; family Cloacimonadaceae; genus Cloacimonas. The sequence goes on along the minus strand of CALLHY010000002.1, from coordinate 12,617 downwards.
CGCCCCATGTTTGGTAGCTTTCTGGTGGGGACAATGATAATGAATACAGCCTATTCCCTGCCCTTTTTTGCCGCTGCTTTTGGCGATGAGGGTCTGGCACGGGCTACCCTGTTTGATATAGGCAACACTTTCATGATCTTCACCTTCACCTATTATAATGCTATAAAATACGGCGAAAACTCACATACCGACAAAATCGACTGGAAGAAGTTTCTGCGCCTTCCCCCGCTATGGGCAATGCTGATAGCCTTTGGCTGGAAACTCGGCGGCATCGGTCTGCCTCCTTTGGCATTTAACTTTCTGAACCTGATTGGCCAGCCCACCGTGCCATTGGTTATGATAGCCTTAGGTTTGTATTTTGAACCCAAACTAAACAAGCTTGGATTAGCTTTTCTGGCAGTATTTATCCGCATGGTTGTTGGCTTGGGCATTGGCCTTGTTTTTGCCTATGCTCTGGGTTTGCAAGGCATTACCCGCACTGTAGTGATAGTAAATTCCGCTTTGCCAATTGGGTTTAACACCCTCATCTTTGCCAATCTGGAAAATATGGACAGAGAATTTGCCGCCACATGCGTGTCGATATCTATATTTATAGCATTGTTCTATATCCCCTTCCTAATCTATCTCTTCCGACCACAATAACAGAAGCCGCATCTAACCTGTTTCATTACAATTACGACAGCCACAATCGAATATGATCGGAAATTTGGGCTTGCATATATAGCAAATCAAGCTAATATCTTTGTGTATGTGTATATGTGTAGTTACAATAGGCGACCAACTTGCCTGGAGATTAATGTTAGAGGAGACATTATGAAAGTTACTGTTCTGCTTTGGTTTTTAGTTTTTGCTACCTTAGCATCCGCCACATCTTTAACCTTCTACAATTCCGACCAGCTTATGCATTATGCGAATACCTGGATGTTTAATGCAGGTGGTCATGATGACCCTTTCTATAGGCAATATGACGAAACCCATTCAAGGATAGTGGTGTTCAACGATCTTTGTTATGCCCGGGTTATCCGCCCCTATAACTGGGGAGCCGCCACTTTTTGGAATCCATTAACCCAAAGCTCGTTAGTTGCATACGATTCTTTCGCTCCTCTCAGCGGTGTAGCTCTACCCGACACTTCTTACAATTTTGTAATTGGTGATGTAGCAAGCCCCGATAGGTATCAGCTTTGCGCATTCAGCCATATCAACACCGTTAACGCTAATAATCCCTGGGCAACTTTGGGTGAAGCGGGAGATTGCCGGATTTACTCGGGTGCAACTGCCTACATCGAAAAGAACCTTAGCGAAAGCCCATACTATTATCTCCCGCAAACCAAGCTGAAACTAATTAACTGCGGATTCTATTCTTTAACCCCATATCCCTTTGGCATTGGTACTGGCGAAGATATCTCGGGATATGGCTGGGGGACTATTGACCCATCCGAAGGTGATCCTGCCTGGATTGCGGAGCTAACCAATTCCACCGGACAGGTAGAATTTTTCTTTAACAGCCCTTCTGCAGTAGTGCAATACGCCTTTGGTTTATACAGCTCAAATACCGTTATTTCTCCAGCGTCCATAAAAAGAGATGTTGTGTATGCCAACAGCGTATTATCACCCTACCAGTTGGACGCTTCAGCCCAAAATGATGTTATCTTGAGTGTGCAAAGCGGAAACTTCTATTACCCAAATATAAACTCCCCTTCCCATGACTGCATGGTGGCGAAATTCTGGGAGGGACCCACGGGCACATTCCCTGCGAACATCGATAAAACCTATAGCCAGGCATATTGGGAACTGGGAACAACCTACAACGACTGCACTGCTTCGGCCATCTTCGACCTAAGTTCTATTCCCGGAATCAGCAGCCCCGAAAATATCAGGTTACTAAGGCGAACCAATGGATTTGGTTCCATCTGGTACGATACTAACGCGACTGTTGTAAGCACCAATCCTCTGCGCTTAGAAGTATCCGGCTATAACATAATGGGGCAATACTGCGTTGCCTCCACCGGAGCTAATAATCTGGAGATAAATCCCCCGCTAAACATTAGAATCAGCTATAACCTACCTCCCGAAGAATATGTTTATCTGGAGTGGGATCCGGTGGCTAATGCCACTTACTACAACGTTTACGTGGCAGATAGACCCAATGCTCCCGAATCAGAGTGGTATCTTGTGGATCACCTCGACCATCCCATTTGTGCCACTACCCTGGAAGTTGGTGCCTCCAAGAAGTTTTACTTCGTAACCGCCGAGAAGTAAGCCAGGTATTTATTCCTATAGAAAACCGGCACTGCTCGCTCTGAATCAGTGCCGGTTTTCCTTTTCTTCCTTGCATGAATTGCCGTACAATTACGCATGAATTACGCATCCCATCCGTATTTCATGCGTATTGCATTAGTAATTCGTTCAAGGAGCAAAGAAACGGGCTATAGTAAAGAAGCTATAACCCGCTATATGTATGTAGAACTTTAATCTTTTACGCTTACGTTAATGTTTTTAAACCGGGCAGGGGCTATTCCATGAGAGAGCTGCATCACTTGCCCTGGTTCACCTTTGCCGCAGTGGAAAGTGCTGTGATATCCCCATTCTTCATCTCCGCAAATGGCATCACAGGCATTCCAGAAATCTTTGGTTATGCCGTAATAGGTAGGTTCTTTCACAATGCCGACTATGCGTCCATCTTCTATTTTGTATCCGATTTCTGTGGTGAACTGGAAGTTATTACGGTTGTCGTCTATACTCCATGTTTTGGTGAAGTCCAGCAGATAACCCTTTTCTGTGGATTTGATCAGCTCATCCAGGCTTCCTTTTCCTGGAGCAATGCAGAGATTGGTCATGCGTACCAAGGGGAAGTCGTCGGCATAAGAGCCTTTCATGTTTGAAGAAGGCTCCAGACCAAGCATGTGGGCTATATGGCGCGAAGTTTGTTGATCTACCAATACGCCATTGCGGATGATGTCTATCTTCTTGCCGGGTACTCCCTCGTCATCCATGGGGTGATAGCCCAAGCCCTTGGGATCGGTGCTGTCCGAGTAGATGTTTACAATAGGCGAGCCATATTGATACTTGCCAAGCATTTCGGGTTTTACGAAGGTTTTACCAGCGTATGATATCTCCATACCAAAGATTCGGTCAGCTTCTGTGGCGTGCCCCACCGATTCATGCAGTTGCAGGGCAAGATGGCCATTGCCGATAATGATGTCTGCCTTCTCTTCTTTTATGGTTGGAGCTTTTAACAAGTCGATAGCTTCTTTCATTATTCTATCGGTGTTTTCGGCAAATTCCTGTTCGTAAAACAGCTCGAATCCTGCTCTTCCGGCACTCATATGACCCGGCCAGGTTCGAGACTGCACCTGTCCGGAATCCGCTGCTACCACCATCATTACGGGAAGGGTGTTATAGTAAGATGTATGACTATAGCTGCCTTCGGTGTTGGCATAATACTTTTCCTGACGGACAAATTCACCTGCCACATAAGAATGGACAATCTTACCACTGGGCTTGATGGCTTCTGCCAGATTACCCAAATAGCTCATCTTCTCTTCTTTTGCCATGGAAAAGGGATTAATCCTGGGTTGATGGTGATATTCGGCAAAAGATGGCGCTATTGCCGGAAAGCTTACCTTGGTGTTCAGAAACTTAGAGCCTTGAACCGCATTGGATATAGCTTTATTTATCAGGCGGTCTATCGATGCATTGGACAAGTCCTTCGAGCCGGCAAATCCCCAGCATCCGTTTATTAACACTCTAATGCCCAGGGCAGGAGAGCCTTTTGAGCTGCCATAATTACGAAGATGACCGTTTATAAAGCTGATGCTTTCATTATCTGTAATTGTGATTCGCACATCGGCAAATTGGATATCCGCTGTGTTCAGACGCGAGATGATGCTTTTTATCTTTTGTTCCATGTTTTCAGTCCTAAATTGTGTTTGTGGAAGAAGTGATGTTAAAGCCCTTAACCAAGGCGTGTGGAGCTTTCACCGTAGCTATGTCGAAGCTTTCATAATTGTCGGAAAAGGGAATGGAGTAAGCCCGATTCTCGAGGACAACAATGTTCTTCAGGATGCGTTCGATGCGTTCTGTGAAGCGGAGGTTCATTACCACTTTGCTAATCTTACCGTCTTCTATCAGAAATGTTCCATCTCTGGTTAAGCCAGTAAGAGAGGTATCTTTTGGGTTTATAAAGTTCATGTAATGGAGGCTGGATATGTATAAGCCGTGTTTCACCTTGCCTATCATGGCATCCAAACTGCTATCACCCGTGGCTATCTTCAGACAAGAGGCCGTGTTTCCATTTTTTGGTAAACCAGTTTTGTGGTGAAAGTATTGGTTGCAGGTGAAGTTACGGAAATACCCTTTATCTATCAGCTTCAAGGGATTGTAGATATGACCGTCTGAGCCATACTCCATGCGGATCATTTCAGGATCGCCGGGATCATCGGTGATGCTGATGGTTTCGGGAAAAACCATTTGGTCTATCTTGCCCTCAAAATAGCTGCTATGCTGGTCTAAAGCCCTTGCGCTCATGCCATAGCTAAGGTACTGCACAAATTCTGCAACGCAACGCGGAGCGAGAATAACATCGTATTTACCCTCATCTACGTTTACTACGTCATTGGCACAAAACTCTATCTTTTGCATCAGACGGCTGCGAAAGTCTTCCAGATCAAAATACTTGAAGTTATCCCCACCAAAGGTTTCCATCACAGTAAGCTGAGACTGGTTGTGCACAGCTTTAATCTCCAGATAGATTGGCGAAGTACTGCTGCTCTTATCCAGCTTGTTGCTGTTTATCATCCGATACCTGCTGAAGTTGCAAATAAAGGTGCCATAAAGGCTGAAATCGTGTTGGGTTGCGCTTTCACTTAATGATGAGAGAATCTCTGTTTTCATCGAAAGAGGAATGGCATCGATGTTGTTAATAATCTCCCTTGGCTCAGCAAGGCTAAGATTATCTTCCACGTCCACAAAGTCCGGGTCTTCGGGAAGATTGTCTATTATACATAGAGCATTATCCAAGGCTTCGTCGATCTTTGCCGGTGTAGGGTCATCTATGCCAAAGCTGAATGACTTCTTGCCTTTGTACAAATCGGCAGTTAAGCTAACGTTTTCCTTGCTGATATTGTAATTTGTCTGGCTTTGGTAAAAGCGGAAGAAATCCGTTTGCCAATAGCTTTGAACAATGTTGAATTTTAGCTCGCTATGCTTGTCCAAAGCGGTTTTCAGGTATTCGAGTTGTTCGTACATTTCTATATCCTTATTTGTTTATATCCAAGTTGTGCTGTTATGCCGGCGTTTGGGATTGGTGCTGCGTGCCAGATAGCCACCTGTGCGCTTGGTTTTAATCTTTTTTCCGGCTACTAAATCACCATTTAAGTATATGGCTTCGAAGCTCCCGGTGAGTTCGAAGGCATTACCATTAGCAGTTTTGAACTTGCTGTTTACTTCGGGATTGTATAGCACGAAATCGGCATCTGAACCTGGGTCAAGACTGCCTTTATTGGGGTATATGCCCATTCTTTTTGCTGCGTTTTCACTGGTCATTTTTATGCAGGTGGCAAGTGGCACCTTATGTTTCTTCCAGAGTTCGGATAACACCCAAAGGTATGAGTATGCCAGGGAGCTCTTGTCGCTTCCATAAAACACCTCAGCGCAATCATCACTAACGCGTTCAGGAGCAGTGCAGTTTGATACAAGATATATCTTATTGGTGCGAATAAGCTCAAATAGCAGGTCATAAAAGTCGGCAAAGTCGCATTCATGATCCGGTTTATGGGTTTGTTTGTCGAATATCGGCATCAGGTCGTTCACGCAAGTGGCAAAAGAGATGTCGCTGCGTTTTGAGATGCTGTTTATGAACTCAATGGTGGGATAAGATGATACTCTTGGGATGTGAATGGGGTTCTCCTGCATCCTGCGCAACATCTTCTTTATAGCATCCATCTGTGCCACAAAGCTGTAGCAATCATGATTCTCGTGATCAAAGCCCTGGAAGGCAAAGGCAGTATCGCTTTCGTAGATGTCCAGAAACAAATCCATAATCTCAGTGAAGCTGATTTCACTAATGGCAGGATTGGGGCTGGGAGCTGCTAAAGCAATGCCAACCACGCCCTTAGCCCAAAGCTCTTGCGCCGCTTCGGCATGATAGGGATAGTCGGTGATATCCACATGTCCCCACAATGCCGTTGAAGTGTAGGCATTGGCATCCATAAGCTCTGCTTTTGCTCTTAGTTGCGACAGGTTAAAGATTGGGCTTTCAGTGAAGTAACTCAGCTCACCCACAGTTGTCCAGCCGCCCTCAAGGGCTGCTTTGGTGATGTTGGCAATGTCCCTGGCTGCGGTTGCATCTTTGCTACAGATATGCAGATGGGGATCAATGCCACCGGGCAATAGTATCAGGCCTTTAGCGTCTATTGTCTCCAGTTCGTCATCATAGGTTATCTCGTCTGCCGATACTTTTACTATCTTATTGTCAAACAGCACGTTCACCCGCTTGAGTGCTGTGGATGAGGTGGGTAGCGAAACGTTTATCAGTAGCTTCATTTTAGTATGCCATTATATTCATACCGGCATCCACGAACAGCGTCTCGCCGGTAACGCCGGAAGCTAAGTCGGAAAGCAGATACAAAGCTGTTTTGGCCACATCATCGGGCTCTATATTACGTCCCAGAGGAGCAGACTTCTCTATTCTGCGTTGCATCTGGGCTATTCCCCCAATAGCCGATGAAGACAATGTACGCAGAGGTCCTGCGGATATGGCATTTACGCGTACACCCTGTTCGCCCATGCTATGCGCTAAATAGCGTACACTTCCTTCTAAAGCAGCTTTTGCCACGCCCATCACGCCATAATTGGGAACCACCTTTTGGGCACCGTAATAACTAATGGTAAGTGCGCTGCTACCGGGCTGCAGTAGGGGCTCTGCCTCCTTCAAGGCTGCTATCAATGTGTACACGCTGATGTCCATTGCAGTTAAAAATCCGTGGCGTGAGGTATGATGAAAGGGAATGTTTAGCTCGCTGGAAGGTGCAAAGGCTACTGAATGCACCAAATAGTCCAGTTGCTTCCACTTTCCCGAAACCAAGCGGAAAAGATTTTGGATGTCATAATCTTTGGATAAATCGCATTGAATGCAGTCTTGAACCCCCAGTTCATCTGCAATGGGCAGCACGCGTTTTGCCAGGCTGGAAGAAGCGTAAGAGAGAATTAGTTCTACTTTGTTATCCACCAGTGCCTTGGCTATTCCATAGGCAATGCTGTGTTTGTTTGCCAAGCCCAGAATCAGGGCTTTCTTCCCTGTTAAATTCATGGCGTTTCTCCTTTTAAGCGAGCAATTTCGCTTGTAACTGCTCTGCGAGCAGTGTCGTCCTGTAGTGCTTCGAAGATGATCTCCGCCTTGCGAAGATTGGATAATGCCGTAGTGGAGTTGTTACCTTTGGCCTGAATCTGCCCCATTAGCCAATATCCATGCCCCAATCCAGGGTAGTTTGCGTAACGGTAATCCCATTCACAGGCATCTCTAATGTATCTGTCTGCTTTCAAATAATCTTTGTTTAGATAGTAGTGATATGCCACAGCATGCCAGGCAGACGAAACCAGAGCGGCATTATGCCAGCTAAGCTTCTTCATTTGCTTACGGTATTCATTGCCGTACTTTAGCAACTCCCTGGCCATATCTGAGCTACTAAGCCCAAGATAGCTGTCTGCCTGTAGCTTTATGGTGCTAATCTGAAGCTTGGCATAAAGCGGGAAATATTCCCTTAGCTCCGCGGTTGCAGACATACCTGCGTAATCTTTCCTGGTTTGCTGCTCATACAGCTTAAGTAGCAACAGGTGATAATCAAGTGTTTGGTCTATGTCGGCTACAAGCCTGCTCATCCCGGTAACAGCCTTGCTATATTCGGTTGCATTCCCCTCTTGCAGCGCAAGTCTCGCCAATCCCGTCATACAGCTTAGCTTTCCCTCTACACTACCAAAGCTGGAGTATAGTTCTGACGCATGATTATAGCTCTGAGTTGCGGCGCTTAGGTCTCCCCCGGCTTCCTGCTCCTGAGCCATCGCAAGAAAACTATCGGCATCAAACTTAGCTTGTGGATGCGTTGGCTGCTTCAAGGTTGAGCATGCAGCCAAACAACATAGCACAAATATGGCAAGACTAATGCGCATCTCTATCCTCATGCATCCTGAGAGGTGCCGGTGAACTCATCTTTGATGAAGGGCTTATGCCTTTTCGCAATAAGGGATTATTGTTCAGGGCTTCCAGGGTTTTGCGGGCTTTGTCCAAACTTAGATTCAAATTGTGCAACATCAAGCGTAGCTCGGGATTGTTCACCTGGGTTAAGATTCCCTCCAGTTCGCTGCTTGCACCAGATAAACTCATCAATGTACCTGAAAGTGGGTTTATAAGTAGTTCCAGGCTGGGATCTATCATCTTTATCAGCAACGAATCCGGGCTCTTATAGTTATCCACTCCGGTCTGCACGCTCTTCATCAGGGCATCTACATCATCCAATCTGTTATTTAGACCCTGGCTAAGGTCTGCAAGATTGTTCAGCATACGCATGAGCACACCAGATTGAGAGTTATTGTCCTTATTAAGGTTAGCAGTAAGAATCAACAGCTCTTGCATAATCTTTTGTGCTTCGCTAAGTCCGGTATTAGCCTTCTCTGAGGCATCCGCCAAGTTTACCAGCAAGCGCGGAATAGCACCCCTGTCGGCGTTATGATCCTGATTCAGGGCATTAGTAAGCTGAGCAAGGTTACTAATAATAGCGGCAATGGGATCGGATTGCTGAGGCGCGATACGAACAAGCAGCATCCTACCTTCCTCAAAATCAGATGAAGGAACCATGCCATCCACCGGTATGGGAGTTTTAGACAAGGGATTGCGAATAAACTCAATCGTAGTTTTTCCGGTTACGGGATTGGTGCTACGGACTAAAGCTGAGCCTGTAACTACTATGTTATTATAACGTTTAAGCACGTAGAATTCCAAACCGATGTTGCCGTCTTCTTCCAAGCGAAAATTGCGCACCCTCCCCACTTCAAAGCCTCGATACAATACGGGGGTTTGAGTGGAAATCCCTAAGGCATTGGCAACGGTGCTTCGGTAGGTATACTTCTTTTCCAAAAGATTCTGCCGAAGGGCAATTAACACCAAGGCTACCAACAACACTATTAACGGGATGCCAACAAAGGCTAAGACTATTTGTTTGGCGTGCTTTATCTTATAGCTCATAATTTAACTCTAGTACAGGCTGGTATTATACTTTTCAGCTACGCATTTTTGTCAAGCTTTTGCTGCTCTTTTACCGCTTTGCCCCGTATATTATGGCTAAGAATGTAAACTGCGGTGTGCCAGATAAGCCAGGTAACAATGTAAGGATCACTAATTATTTAACATCCCCTCATACTTTTCGCTAAGCTGATGATTGAGCGCAGCAAACACCTTAGATGCCAGCAGTGGTTCAGAACGCAACACCGAACAAAGCTCGTTATAGGGCAGTATCTCTGCATCTACATCGCTAAGAGCTACAACGTTTGCTGTTCTGCGGGTAGGGATTATGAAGTTCATCTCGCCTATCAAATTGCCATGTTTCAAACTTGCCACTTCCAAAGGCTTTCCTTCGCTATCGCTAATGCGCACAGAAACGCTACCCCGCTCTATACAGATAATATCCCGGCTTCGGTTGCCAATGCTAATAAGTGTATCGTTGGCTTTGTAACTCTGCCTTTTGGCTATGGCTTGCAGCATGGAAGCTTCTTCTGCGCTTAGATAGCGATATAGCGGATGCTTAGTCATTGCTATCTCCATTGTGGGTAATCCTGATAATCTTCAGGCAAAGCGAGTCGTTAATTGCGGCATTAATTCTGGCGGCAATCTCTGCATTTAAGTCCATTTCCTGCTTTACAGCACTGAAGGACAGCAGAATAAGGCTACAATCCCGAATGCAGCGCAGCGAATACTTTGGAATTGAAGGCTCGGGAAAGCAGGTTTCTCCGGCTATCTCTCCCGAATAGATGCTCCCGCTACTCATGCCGCTGGCATTTATAATCTCCAGTTCGCCATGCTCCAGAATTACAAAGCTGTTCAGCACTTGCCCAGGCTGCAAAGCATATTCACGGGCTGGCAGTTCCAATCTTTGCCCGTGCCGCATCAGAGCTAAGGTCTGATCATCATCAAGATACTTAAAAAGATCAAGCTCTTGTGTGCGGATATAGATATTCATAAAGCTCTACCCATTATCTAAACCCCCATTTCAGACGTATATAGCAGATAAGCCCAAGGCCAAAAATCATTGCCAATACCACTACAACATCAACCGCAATGGTGCTATGTTCTTTACCATATATACCGGTTTTGGGCGACAGAAACACATTCCTGTTTTGGCGCAGATAGTCTCCATGCGCATACTTTATGGAGTCTGAAATGTATCTGTTTGCATACCTGGTTTCGGGATGGCGTTGTAGAAATTCGTTGTATGAGTTCACATCCTGCATATATTGCTGATAACTACGTGAGCTGTCTTTCGCTTGTTCCACAAACTTCCTGTTAACCCGCTCCAAATAGTTCCACTTCCCTGATGCCGTAACCCAACCCTCAAACAGCCATCTGGATGGAATAATCTGGCAAAACTCAGGTATCTCATGATTTGGATTAATTCTAAGCGAACTATTCATGTCACCAAACTTGATTACCGCACCACTGAACATTATCTGGGGAATAATAATTAGCGGCAGGAGATTAACAATCGCGCTTCTGTCCTTTATAAATGCCGAAGAAAGCAAGCCCAGACTATATCCCAGCATCCCGCTTAACATCAGAAATACAAACTGCGGCAAAAGATAGCCACGCATACCCAATACAGTAGCAGAAATGATGTAGAACAGCAAAACCTGAATAGTGGTCATGATTAGCAATACCAGATGTTTCGACAGCAATTGGCAAAAAGCAGATACATTCAGCTTCATTTCACGCAAGATGCTCCGCTTTTCGCCCAGAATGTCGTCTATACTATTTGCCAACCCGATAAAGATAAAGATGATAACCGAGATAAAACCAAATATCAGGCTATTGGAATTGTCCCAAAAGCTATAAGTCTTTCCCTCCTGAACACCTCTCAAAACGAAGGCGGTTAACAAGGCAAGAATAGGTGCGGCAAACAGCGTCATGGCAAGATTGGTTTTGCTCCTGCTTTTATTTAGCATAGTGCGGGCAGTTAGAAGCCTCATATTACGCAACACAGGTATCCGGCTCTTCCAGGTAGTTTTAGCTTGGCTCCCATTGGCATTCTCCATTACCGAACTGCCTTCCAAGGTTTTACGGAAGCTGTGCTTACGATACTTCTGCTCCCAATACTCCGGTGGAAAACGCCTTCTCCCATCATAGTCCACCGTCTCTATCAGATCATAAAAGTAGTCGGGCATCTTCAGATCACGCTTGGTTGTTAGATAGTTCGTACGTGTTCCAATGTCCGCAAGCTCTGCATCAAAATAGGTGAATACATCTTTACTGCTGCCAAAATAAACCTGATGCCCGCCCTTATCCAGTAACAATACCCGGTCAAATGCTCCAAACACAGTGGCATTGGGCTGATGAATGGTGCAGATTACTATCTTATTCTGTTCCTTTAGATCGCTTAAGAATTCAGCAATGTTCTCAGAATCCTTTGAAGACAGCCCACTGGTTGGTTCGTCCAGAATAATAATCACAGGATTCAACACCAGTTCCAGAGCTATATTCAATCTGCGCCGTTGCCCACCGCTTAGCTTCTTGTTCATCACGTCGCCAACAATCATGTTTCGCTGGTCAAATAGCCCCACACTGTGCAGCAGATTCTCTATTCTGGCACGTATCTCGGTGTTGTTTTTAAGATTTGGCAAGGCAAGTTTTATTCGGTAATAAAGGTTTTCATAAACCGTTAGATTGGCGAATAGCAAATCATCCTGCGGAACATAACCAATGTATTTCTGATAGAAGGGGAAGTTCGCCACATAATCCATGTCGTCTATCAGTATCTTGCTATTGCTAGCCCTGATATCTCCCAAAAGCACCTGTAGCAGGGTTGTTTTCCCGCTGCCACTGGGACCCATTATCGCCATCATACTGCCACAAGGCAGCTTGAATGAAATGTTGCTAAGCGCGGTATTGCCGCCCTTAAACTGGTGTGAAATATCGCGTACTGCCAATTCGCCAATTTGAATGGGTATCTCTATCAGTTCCCAATGACGATTTACCAGATAGTTTGCCCCACGTATGCTAATAACGTCTTGATTCTGCTGAAATGCTGCTGTACTGTGTAATGGCATCCTATTGATAAACACATTATCTGCCCCCAGGCTTTCTACCTTTATGCCTTCTTCAGAACAGGAAAAATGCAGCAAAGCAGAGGCATCGGTATCCTTATGCAGATAAAGCCCATCTCGGTCTTCACGCAGGTAATAATCGCTTTCTTGCCGCATCAGCCTGGCTTCGCTTCTATCGGCACTAATAATGCCCAACACAGGAGCGGAACACGTGGGCAAAGGCAATTCATCCAATGCCAATTCCTTTGCCCGAAGGTATTTACCCTTGGATGCCAAATAAAAGCGATGATTATCGTAGCGTATTTTTGCTC
>CALLHY010000001.1 GCA_938009275.1 uncultured bacterium | reverse complement strand
TCTCTATCAAAACGATGCACCATTTTTCAAGCATTTACGTGTAGGAAAGATTAGTTAGATTATAAGCGTGAGAATTATCTCACGTGATAGAAGAAGAGCAAAAACATTCTTGAGAATCTGCCCCCCCGTCGTTCCCGAGCAGTCGGGAATCCAACCCTTCTAATTGCTCATAGCATCACATTAGCATAGATTCACTCAACCTGCACACAAGGAAGCCCCAGCACTTATCAGGTATATCCTGATTGTGATATACTAAGCCATGAATAACTGCGTCGGCTTCTCGAATTGCTCTGGTATGCACCTCACCCGATTGCGGGGGGCAAAGACGGTATGCAAAGCTATCATATAAAGGTAAATGGCTTTATACGAAACGATTTATAGCTCACTGAATAATCACGCGGGGATGTGAGAAGTGGCAAGACGCTTGACAAGTTTCACACACCGAATTGCCTGGAAGAAATGAATAATAACGCTGGAGACACAATGAATACAAGCGCAATGAATGCCTTTTTGTCCGACTTAAAAGCCTATCAGAATCCGGTGAAAGCCGCGGGTGCTATGGGCTTTTTCCAATGCGGAAAGGGTGGATATGGTGAAGGCGATATGTTTTGGGGATTAACCGTTCCCCAGCAGCGAGAGGTTTGCAAAGCGCATTACAAACTGCTTAACATTAGCGATTTAGCTGAACTGATAAAGCATGAAGTGCACGAGGTGCGGCTCTCCACGCTGATGATAATGGTAATGCAATACAAAAAAGCGAAGGACATTGCCACTCGAGAGGCGATAATCAGCACCTATCTTGCTTCGGTGAAGTACATTAATAACTGGGATTTGGTGGATACCAGCGCACATTACACCCTGGGCGAATGGCTGCTGGACAAAGACTGGAGCATACTAAAGGAAATGGCAAATAGCGAGCATCTCTGGACTCAGCGCATTGCCATAATTGCCACCCACGCCTTTATCCGTAAAGGGATATTTGAGCCTACCTTTACCCTGTCCGACATCCTGCTGCACCACAAGCATGACCTTATCCACAAGGCTGTTGGCTGGATGCTGCGCGAGGCTGGCAATATGGACTATATGGCAGAATATAACTACCTTGCTCCGCGCTACAAAGAGATGCCGCGCACCATGCTCCGCTACGCCATTGAGAAGTTTGACGAACCGGTACGGCAGCAGTTTTTGAAGGCATTGATATAGCTGCTTAACTCCAGGCGAGTAAATTCTGCATATTCGCAAATCAAGCGTCAAGATGACGCTTCTACCTTGCACGAATTACTAATGAATTACGCATGAAATACGGATGGGATGCGTAATTCATTAGTATTTGTAACCTAATTGCTGCAAGTATCACCGCAGTAACTTCTGCAAAAAACTCATGTTTATACATACGAAAGAAGGTAAGCGGAGTCCCGATTACCTTCTTCACTATGTTACATTGTTTCAGTTCTGGCTATGGCTATCCAGCATCCTTGATGTTATCTTTGCGGTTATGGTCTATCATCTTAAAGAATGGATCCAATATCACTTTTCCGGGTTTCGCTTTGGATGCAATGCTAATGCTTTGCTCCCCGCCGTTCACGCGTATTGTGCTGCCGGCAAGGCGTTTGGTTTCTTTGGCATCGTAGATGGCGATATCCAGATAGTCCGCCACGGGAATGCTGCTTTTGTTACCGCGTCCATCGTATCTGGCTTTATCGGTGCTAAAGGTGATATCGGTTCTATACACTTTAGCCTGTTTATCATAGCTCTGTTTGGCACTTAGTATCTTGTTGTCATACATGGTGATGGTTTCAAACAGGTCTGTGATAAGATACTTCAGGCTGTCGGGAGCTGCATTTCTAAGATAGGGCAAGACGTTGGTAGATAGCGGGAAGGGATTGCTTTTATAGGCAAAGTCCCGGCAGAAAGCTCCCATGGCTTCATTCACGGCTTTTTCGCCAATGTAATCTTGCAAGGCATACATCACCAGCGTGCCCTTGCTGTAGTTCAGATAGCCCTGGTTTTCGTTAAGATATAGTGCCTGTTCTTCCTTTGTTTCAGAGCTTCTACCGCTTAAGTAGTTATCATGTACATATTGCAGATAACGGCGTAATCTTTCGGCACCATACTTCTCTTTTAGCACCATCATCGATGAATACTCCGTGAAGCACTCGGAGAATAGGGTTGCACCCTGCACATTAGCTCCGATAACCGTGTGAGCCCACCATTGATGCCCAATCTCGTGAGAGGTAATCTGATATGGATAATCCACTGCTGTCTCATCTTTGGGGTTCACTTTGGCTACAAAGCCCACGTTCTCGGAAAAGGGGATTAGCGCGGGAAAGGATTGGGCAAAGCCAACATAAGGCACTTCCACTATCCTGAGTGCCTTATGCGGATAGGACATATAGTTCTCGCTGAAATGCTCCAGTGAGCTTTTAGCGGAGCTTAGCATAGACTCGATGTTGTAATGATGCTTTTTATCGTAATATATCTCTATCTGCTTGTCCTTATAGCTCGTAGTAGCCTTTTCGTAACGTCCACTAACGAAGGCAAGGAAGTTTAAGATAGGAACGCTGCTGCCATAACGGGCGTAATAGCGTCCACCTTCGGTTCTGCTCTCCAGTAGGTCTCCGGGAGCAAAGGCAATCTGATCGGCATCGGTGCTTATTTCCACACCGTAGCGAACGTAATCTGAATCGCTGCTTACATAGGAATTGTTATACTGAGAGCTATCGGTAATAGCGGGCATTCTTAGCTTTGGCTCCAGTCCCTTTTTCTTGCGTTCGTTGTTGTCGGATAGTTCATAGCCCTCTTTGTAACCAAATGAGGGGAACATCGTGTTATGGAAAAAGGTGCCGTTATACATCACTTCCGAGCCAGAGCCGGAGTCCTGTATGCCTGTTGGCTTATGCACAAAGGCAAAATCCAGCTTGATGGAGTCCATCGGGGCAAGAGGCTCTTTTAATGCAAACAGATATATGCCAAAGTCGTTATCCTCATGCTTAAGTTCCACGGGTTTACTGAATATCAGCTTTTCCTTTACATACTTATCGTCATAAAACATTGCCAGTGTGTCTATGGGTGCTGAGTTGCGATTAACCAGCCAGTATGAACCGGCTACGTCCATCTTGCGCTTACGGGGAAAGATGTCTATCTTGAGGGATACATCGCTTATTCTGGGTTGGGGCAAAGCCATTAGCCGTTGTTTGTATTCTTTCTCGTATTGCACTTGCAGCTTTTTCCATTTTCTGGGGCTGGTGTAGTCATTCAGAATATTCATGTTGTAATACAGGAATCCACCCAGCATTGTAAAGGCTACAAAGCAGGCTGTGGCATACTTCCATCCTGCATCGAAGCCGTTTACTTTTATACGCTTTAGCTTGGTGCGAAAGTCTGTGTCCACTCCCCTATTCCAAAACTTGAAGCCGATAAAGCTTAGCACTCCGCAGAAAAGCAGCCAATATGCCTTGCGAATCAGGTAACGTGGAATTGCGCTGCCATAGCCGTTCATCTCCGAATAGAATATCTCGCCGGAATTGAATGATAACAGCGGATGGTTAATCTGGAGAGTGCCCAGCCCGATAAGCACCGCATAGAACATTATCATGGCGATATAGCCTGTGTATTTGTTGTTAGTTACCATGCCAAAGAAGAAGAGCATAAGCGTTATTGGCAGCAAGCCAATAAATTGGGAAAAGAACAGCTCACTGATATACAGGCCCGGCTCCAGCATGAAATGCCCCTTTGATACCTGCACAAACATACCTACCAGCATAATGGTGATTAGCAGCACCCACTGCATCATGAATACGGCACCCATTTTGGAGAAATAGCTTACGTAGCTGTGGTGGGGGCTGGCATCGATAAGCTGGTTCATCTTAAGGCCTTTATTGCGCCAAAGCAGGTCACCGGCGTAGAAAGTGCTGATGATTAGACCAAACAGGTAAAAGTTCCCTGCCAAAGCAGCTAATACCTGGCTGGTTAAAGGATGCGTCTGTGTGCCATAGATGTTGCCAATCATCTGCGTGGCTGTAATGAACAGGAACAAGGCAAAGATGGACATTATTACCAGAAAGGTGCGGTTAAACACTATGTTTTTGAATTCATACCAGCATAGATAAAAGAACTGCTGGGCAGAGTTATAGGGCTTGGGCTGCACTTTGCTAAAGTAATTATGCTCGGTTAGCGGTGCTGCTTGTTTCACCTGCTTGGTCTTTTTTGCCTTGCCGGAGCTTAATTGGCTTACAAAATCGAACTTGTAAATTGCATACAAGATTATGCCAATACCCATGCTTAGCCAGATTAGGCGGTTCCAGCCAATAAGACTATTCAAACTTAGGTATTGGGTATTGTTTTGCACTGATGTCCAATAGCGGGTTACAGTGCTTGCAGTTATAATGCCAAAGGGGTCTAATAGAGAAGCATAAGTAATCTTTTCCACATCACCCGATAGTGTTCCCGCCAGCATATATGCAATGAACACTCCTATGCCTGCCATGTAGCTGTTTATCACTCTGCGACTAAGGATACCAACGCAAAAGAATAGCGTGCCAAGCACGAAGAGATTGGGAATGGCGAAGTAAATCAGGGCATGCAGATATGCCAGTGGCATGTGAGGCCCAATCTTGTAGCTTGCCAGAAATGGCATCATAAAGCCTATGGCTAATCCGGCTATTACGCCCAAAACCAGCATCAAGGCAGCAGCAAACGAGCCGGCAAACTTGCCTAAAAGATATGTACGCGGGCTAACTGGCTTGGTGAAGTAAATCTCATAGCTGCCGTTCTCAAAGTCGCGCACTGCACTACTGCCGAAGATGGCAGCAAAGATTATTGTACAGATATACGAGATAGCTACCACAAATGTGCTGATGTTTAGGGGGTTATTTATATACGTGAATTCACCACCCTTGCCCGCTGAAATGCCGATGCCTTCAAAGGCTCCGCCTGAAACAATTGCCACAAGGTATGCAATCCCAATGCTAAAAGCAAGATATATCCAAGAGGAAACCAGACCCAACCGATACTTCAGCTCGTAAGCAAATACTTTCCAAAACATAAGCTCCTCCTTACTTGATAAGCGACTGGGCACCTATGTGGTGAAAGTAAACATCCTCCAGGTGAGCTTCGGCAAGTTCAAATCCATCTGCGGGGTCATTTTCACTATACACCCGCAAGGCAAGCTTGCCTACAAAAAGCTTGGACGATAACACCAGATAACGCTCGGAGTAAGCATCCAACTCGTCTTTGGCTATAATCTTCTTCCATACCTTTCCCTGCATAGAGGCTATTGCCGATAAAGGCTCACCGCAGTATTGAACTTCGCCCTGGTTTATAATAGCCATATTGGTGCAAAGATCGCTAACGTCATCCACAATGTGGGTAGAAAGCAGGATTATCACGTCCTGACTGATATCAGAGAGCAGGTTGTGAAAGCGAACCCGCTCCGAAGGATCAAGACCAGCAGTGGGTTCATCCACTATTAATAGCTTGGGATTGCCAAGCAGTGCCTGAGCTATGCCAAAACGCTGACGCATACCACCGGAAAAGCCACCCAGCTTCTGCTTGCGCTGATCCCATAAATTGGTTTGAACCAAGAGGCTTTCTACCAGCTTCTTGCGTTCAGTTGCACTTGATATGCCCTTTAGAATAGCAAAGTGATTCAGCATTGCCTCAGCGGGAACTCGCGGGTCTAAGCCAAAGTCCTGTGGCAAGTAACCAAGCACCTTGCGTACTTCATTCTTCTGCTTCAGTACATCCACATCGCCAAGTGTAATGCTGCCGCTGTCTGCATCCTGCAAGGTGGCGATTGTGCGCATCAGGGTGGATTTACCTGCCCCATTTGGGCCCAAGAGCCCAAACATGCCATTACCAATAGTAACGCTAAAGTCCTTTAGAGCTTGAACCCCATTGGGGTAGGTCTTGTTCAAAGTTTTAATAACCAGTTCCATTGTATGCTCCTATATATAAGAAATATCTCTTAAGTTAGCTCGCTAAACTTTAGGTTTAGCAATGCGCTAAGGCTATCGTGCGATAGCAATTGTGGGGTTAACACCATGAAGTGTGGAAGTAGCCAGTGCCTGTCGGTTTCTGTAATCTGGTCGTAGGCAGAGAAGACATCATGCACTACTAAGTCATCTATATATATGTTATGGTTGGCCTTGCTGATATGACACATCTGCGCATAAACATCACAATCTACATGCTTATATGCTGTTTGCTTCAAGTTTTCGCTCAGCCCAAGCTGCTCTCCGCCTGTTATCAGGCTTTGCCAATTGTCACTATTGTCTTGATACAGCAAGCTTGCATCCCGGATGCCGCTTTCATGTTTCCACCAGTTGTTAAAGCGCATATATGTAAAGCTGCGCCAACCTGTTCCCTTTATGATTTCGGCAAGCATTATCAATACCGGAATTCCAGGATGCATCACAAAGCATTGACGATAGCACAAGCCCTTTAAGGGTTCATATTCACTAATCTCGGTAACAATCTGCAAGCCATGCCACTTATTGCCAAATTGATCTTGCAGCGATACTGCATCGGTGCTGTGCTTTTCATACTTCAATGCCTCAAAGTTAATCTGCCCGGGAAGAATGTTTATCCCGCCTATGAACGGATTACGAAAAGACTTTGGCCCAAAATCGGGATAGCCAGAATCCAGCAATTCTATACCTTTATACTTTAGTGATAGCAAGGTTGGCAAGCGTGGATTGCTGGCAGCGTGTATACTAATAGTGCCATTGTCAATTACCAAGAACTCGTCTTTATAATAGCTCTTAACTTCCCCACTGGCAAAGAAACCAAGCTGCTTACGGGTTATGCAATAGTTTGCAAATTCTGCCATGCAGCTTATCTCTTCCATCTGCGCTGCGATTGGCTTATCTATCTGCCAGCTTAGCTCATGTGCGTTGTCTTCATCAGTTACTGTCTTGCTATCTTCGCCAATGCTAAGAGACTGCAAGCTGAACTTACCTTTCAGCTTCCTATCCAGCCTCTGAATTAGCTTTGCTGAGTATGAGCGGCTAAGAATTGGATTAGCTTCGTTCACCTGTAATTCTAAGCTTGGCAATAGCACCTCTGCATGTTTACGCATACCAGAGGCAACATTACGCACCTGATAGCAATTGCGGAATACATCCAGGAACATACGCGCAAACAGCAGTTCCCCACCTTCTTGCCTGGCAATCCTGCGCATGTCCAGTTCCCAGGTAAGCCAATACTTACCAAACTTAGCGGGATACTCTGGATTCCAGATAATAGCCGAGTATGAATCATCTGTCTGCGAGAAGAGCCAATTGCCAGTCAGGCTGTCTCTGGCCATATCATTTATATCAATCCCAGGCTGATCTTCACTCACCTCTACAATCCTGCTATGGTGTTCATAGCAAAGATTATGCTCATCCATTCCCACTTTCAGTTTGGCAAATAGGTCTCTATCGTCATCCGGCAGACTAATAACCTTTATGAATGCCTCCAACAAACCATTGGGATAGAGCTTGTAGCAAAAGCCAAACTCCACTCCCGGAATGTCTTGTGAGCAAAAGCGGGTCTTTAGTGCAATCACGTTGCCTTCTTGTTCAATCTTGTATTCTTCAGGCAAGCTGGTATCAAATTCCTCACTATATGGCAGCCCAATTTGAGGGGGTGAGACATTAAAGCTATTGCCATATAAAGAGCTAAAGCCACCCCAGTTTTTGCTGCCGGTTTTAGCTAAATACATGTAGTAGTATCCATTTATTACTTGCACAATATTTCTCAGTTCCTTGCCATCCATCCCGTTGGGTGAAAAGAGCTGAGTATGGCTATCTAAATGAAACTCAATCTCCTGCTTTCCTTGCGGCTGGGCAATAACCTTTAGCACAGGGTTATACAGGCATGCCCCCTTGGTGTATAGTTCCATCTCAAGGCTGCTGCGCTCTCCTGCATTTAGCAGTATATCATACTCACGCTTTAGCAGGCTAACGCAGTCATCTTCAGGGAACTCCAGATGATAGGCGCATGGAACATCAAAATGGTTTTGCACATTCAGGAACATCGGCTCTTTACGCCCGGGGAAAACCAGACCGTTAACCATCCTGAACTCAGCAGACATGGGATACTTAATAAACAGTCCGGTTTTCAGGTTTAACCGCTTGCCATTTATGCTAAGAAGTGTGTTTATACCCGGACAAGTCTCCCATTCATGCAGATACCTCATCGTTGGCTTTATATAGCATTCGGCTTCAAACTCAGCTTCATTCTCCAAAGTTTGCTTAGCAGCAAAGCTATAAACTACCTCGGCGTCATCCTCGCCCTTTAGCTCTACTTCCAGTACCCCGGTGCCAAAGTTTTCCAGCCGGTATTTTATCTTGTATTTATCACCAAAGACAGGCTTGGCTGTTTCGGTGAAGGTACTAATGGCAAAGTCTGGCGTCTTGATGGCAACAATGCCTCTTCCGCTTCGCTCAAAGCTAATCTCGAGGCGTTTACCATCTTTTTCCCAAACGTAATCATAAAGCTGAAAGCCGTCCAGAAGCCTGCCATCCGGCACGATATGCAGTTCGCGTTTGTTATCGTTATACCAATGAAAATACTCGAAATAAGGCTTAATGAGTTCGTTATTCAATAGCATCGGCAAGAAGTTCATCAGATGCGTAGCATTAGTCTCCATCTTTTCCCAAAAGAAGCCACACTTCTTGTACAGGGGCATAGCCTTGGTATTGCCCGCCCAGGTAAATAAATCTATGCGGTCATATCCAAGCTCAGCCGCTCTTAGCACACATTTCTGCACCAGAGCGCGCCCAACTCCCGTGCCGTGAAACATAGGATCCACCGATAGCAGGTCTATATATGCCACGTCCTTTTCTTCGGGATACTTAGAAAGCTTGGCATAGCCGATTACCATTTCATTAGATATTGCCAGATAGAGATTATGAAACGAATCCTTTGCCTCGTCTTCTTTCACTTTGTCTTCGCTGCTGTTAAAGTCTCTGCCCATCCATCCGGAACTGCTTCGGTTCCACATGTCTGCCACAGCCTTCGCATAGCTTGCTTGGTATTCCACAATGTTGATTGTTTCCACTTAGCCTCCAATATATGGGCACATCATCAATCAAACATTTCCACGCTATATTTATAGTCAAGTGATATTTGCATATATTTTTGAGATTCGCTTACGACTTTCGTGAGTTTCCTGCTTCCCAGCACGAATTACCTAAGAATTACGCATGAACTGCTAATGGGATGCGTATTTCATGCGTAATTCATGCGTAATTCGTTCAAGGAAGCTGAGCTTGTGTTTCAATTGTCCACTCTTACCCCAAAGAAAAAAGGGTGAAAGCACTGCTTTCACCCTATATATTGTAACGTACTTAGCTGTTATGGTTTTAGCAGATTAGCTATCCTCTGGGTTTCGAGAGTAATCTGAGCATCTAAATCACGAAACATAGTGGTGCAAATACTGCCGGTAAGCACTTTTGCTCCCAGCGTGCCTGCAACGCGGTTCATATAGGCTAATGCTGCGTTCCCGCCCATACACTTAAAGGGAAAGCCCATGGTGCAGAAAGAGAGAATTGTTTTACCTTTCATATTGCCAATCTGCTGCATGGCAGCGATGATCACGGGTGATGGGCCAAATGCCCAAACCGGCCCGCCAAATAGTATTACATCTGCATCTTGCACCGAAGGGAGATTGTTAAAACCAATATCCATTTTTTCGCGCACACTGCCACCTTTTATGGGGGCTGTGGTCTCAAGTTGGCTAAGATTTACATTATGCCCATCGGAACTTAGCTGATCGAATAGACTATCGGCAAACTTACGCGTTTTACCGCTTTGGGAGTGAACAACTATGCATATCTTCATTTTACTATCATCTCCGCAGTGGGTCTTGCATTATCATCGCGCTTCCATCTATCGTCAATTTTTGTTTTTATGGGGCTCTTACTCTTAAAGTAATTCACGATGGCATCGCGTAGATTAATCTGATGATAGGTGATATTTGCTTCAGGAACCTGAGTAAGAATGTTCAAGCCGGCATTACCTTGCATCAGGAAGTCAGTGGTGGTAACCGTATAAATCTTGTTAGGATCCCAGGGTTGTCCGCCAATCTTCAGGCTGGTTACACGTTCGAAATTAGGACGTTTCTTAGAATATATCACGTTGCCACCGGATACTATCATACCATGACGGCCGCCTTCCACACGGGTTTCAATCACTTTGCGCAGGAATTCACCCGTGCAGGTAAAGCTAACCACCATGTTGTCAAAGGGCATAACATCGAATATATTGCGATAGGTTACTGGCCCGCTTTTGATGTCTGCACGAACGCCGCCCAGATTCATAAAAGCAAAATCGGCACCCACTTCATGACGCATGGCATCAACAATAGTGTTACCCATAAGGGATTGGGCATCTACATTGGTTCGGGAAAGATACACGCCTGCATGCCCAACAATCTCGTCCATTCCTTTTTCTGCCACAGCCACTTGAGCAGCAATGGTTTGACCAATCTCTTCATCCGGGATAAACTGGTCTTCAAAAAGGGTTATCATGCTTCCCTCGCGTATCGCGGGGCTTTCATATCCTGTAACAGATTTAGTTTCGGGGTCTATAGTAAGGGTAATCCAGCCAAGGTTTGAGCCATAGGCATAGCCTTGAATAACCATGGTGTGGGTAGCGGGGTCAATCCATGGTTGTGGCACACCTCGATGCATGTGTCCACCGATAAACAGGTCTATTCCCTCAACCTCGCGGGCAATCTCCTGAGCATCATATCCCCAAACCGCATAACGTTTGTCATACAAGGGATTACCTTTGGCATCGTAGCGGCTAAGATATGTAGATTCTACATCATAGGGCAGGCCAGCATGACCCAGCACTATTACCAAATCTACCTTCTCTTCTTCGCGTAGTATCTTCACATACTTGGCCACTTCTTCCTTCTCCGATAAGAATTGAACTTCTTTTATATTATCCGGGAAGCTCATCTTTTCGGTATCTGTGGTAGTAAAGCCTACGATACCAATCCTTAGCCCCATACGGGATATTATCTGATATGGGAAGGCATACCAGGGTATCTTACCGGTGCTGCGTTCTATCACATTACAGGTAAGAATTGGGAAGTTAGCAAGCTGCAATGTGGGTATCAGTTCGTCTTGCGGTATATCAAACTCGTGGTTTCCAATGGTCATGGCATCATAACCGATGGCATTCATGTATTCTATTACTGCCACACCCTTGGTAACCGTTCCCACAGGACGCCCCTGAAAGAAGTCACCTGCATCCAGCAAAATGCTGTCGCGGCGTTTATCTTTTAGGGAACGAACGTGCTTAATGAGACTGGCTGCAGAGCCTCCACCACCAAGCTGAGGCGGAAACTCAGGATTCATAAATGTTGCCTGAGCACGGTCAATACCGCCATGAACATCGTTCGAAAACATGATGTCCAGCCTCAGGTCGTTTGCATAGCTCAGGCTAAAAAGCCCAAGCAATGCAAATAGGGTTAATGCTATCTGTTTCATAATCGTTACCAAGTAAAGGATATTCCGGCATTTATTGAGATATTGTTCTCACGCACCTTATCGGGGTTGTCCCAGCCACGGGTAACCAGGTTTACATATTGAGGGTTTGTCCAGATATTTGCGCTGTTGTTGCTGGCTCCGGTGTATACTTTGTCATTGTAATAAGCATCACCAAACATATCTACAGCATCATACTCGCGCCATGTATAGCCAAAGCCGAGGTCAAGCACCACTTTCTTGGCAAGCTGGATGCTGCTTCCTGCGGTAATCATGGGATTTAAGACCTTATTAACGTGGTAAACTGTGATCAGGTTGTTGTTCAAATCATAGGCTTGCTCTTCGATGATGAACTGATTGTTCACAGCCTGGAAGCCAAGACGGAAGGGGATGCGATTAACCACATGATGTTCCACTCCGGCATAGAAATTCACAACGTCGTCGTATCTCTCATGAATCTCGCTCTGCTTCACATACTCGATATCCATGTTGAATACGGTGCGCATTACGTTGCGAGGTGTGTAGGAGATGCCAAAGCGTATCTCAGAGGGTAAAATATAGTCTTCTTTGAAGTTTACGTTCGTGCTATCCACAAGAGTGTTACGATAGGCATCACGTTTGTAGTAGTAATTGCCTTCTTTATCCAGAGTGCTTTTCATGGAGTAGGTTGCGGCAACGCCCAAGCGTGAGTTTAGCTGCATGGCTGCACCCAGCTTCATTTGGTTACCGCTAATGCTATAGTCGTATTTCTGAGTCATATCGGGTAGATGATGAGGGCTTACGGCATTACGGGCAAAGTCTGTCCAGCGGATGCTCTTTTCATTGCTTACGTCACCGTCCACCATACCATAGTCTACACCTAAATTAAGGTCTGTATAGTCGCCAATTTTGTATGCCATGGAGGCAGATAAACCGCTTTTATATACCGATCCTTCACCAACAATGGAGTTCAGAGCAATTTGCCTGGCATAGATATCGTCGTTGGTATTATAGTTGTTGCGCACATCTTCAGCATAGTCTGCATCGAAGTTCATTATTGGTTTGTGGTACAGTCCCACACCCAAGCCAAATGCGCCAAATCTGTGAGCCACAAAGCCAGAACCGGCGAAGTTGTTGTAAGCATTTATGTTCGAGCTATACACCGCGTCGTCTATATAGTAGTCAAACTGGCTCCAGAAGGGACGAGCACGGTTGTCTTCGTTGCGGTTGATGAATGAATTAACAGACAAGCCATATTGCTTTTCCATGAGGGTAAGATTGGCTGGATTATCGGCAATGCCAAACACACCCACCTTATTAAAAGTGCCTGCGCTTCCCATGGCGTAGATACGTGCATCCATCGAACCGGGACGGTTGCCGAAATAGCTGTCGGTAATGCTCCAGGCAGAGAGTGCTGAAGCAACAATAAGCAGTGTTAATACTAGTATCGATTTATTTGATAACATGTTTCCTCCACGTTAGAAGCGGTAATCTAAGCTAAAGCGAATGGTGTTTTCGCTACGTTCAACTCTGTCTAAATATATCGGGCGTCCAGCCAGAGACGAGTCGTATGGATCGTTGTATCTGCGGATACGTATTTCCTTATCCTGATACGTTTTGTTCTTAAACTTTATGTTCATGTACAGGTTTTGAGATATACGACTGGTAATAGCAATCCAGGCCTTTGAGCCTTTCTCACCCATGAAGTCTATCTCCATATCTTCCCAATCCCAGTGTGATATGCCATGCCCAAACCAATACAGGAAAGAGCCTTGCAGCTTTAGCGATTTGCTGAAGTTATGTGTATAATTGGCTGCGATATAATCGCCAATCATCAAGGTTTGGGCTGCTGTTCCATTATTGTTGCCCGTAGAGGCGGTATTGGTGATGGACAGGTAAGGAGGAGCATACACTGTGTTGTAACGGTATTCCAGCTCCAAAAAGTCCCTATTGGATAGGAAAGTACGGACAGCCATGGTGTATTCGTTGGTTTTGGAGGTTCCTCTATCTGCCATGTCTTCGAACCTGTTTATCTGGTTCTTATACCTAAGCCTTAAGCTAACCTGATACAGGGGGCGAAACTCTAGCTCGCTTTGGAAACGAACAGTACGTCTGTGATCGGCCATACGCTCGAACAAGTCGATATAGCTGCGTCCCACCGTAAAGTAGTTATTGAACTTATAACGGGTTTCAAAATAAACACCACGTTCGGGCTGTGCCTGATTGCCATTAAAGTACAAATCGGCAATAGAGGAATTGGTAAGCGAATACACGTTACCATCAAACATGGTACCATCGAAACGTTCATGTTCGCCA
The DNA here is from genome assembly GCA_938009275.1 of uncultured bacterium. Classification (GTDB taxonomy): domain Bacteria; phylum Cloacimonadota; class Cloacimonadia; order Cloacimonadales; family Cloacimonadaceae; genus Cloacimonas. The sequence goes on along the minus strand of CALLHY010000001.1, from coordinate 21,762 downwards.
AAGCTATTGCTATATGGATTGTCAAAATCCAAGTCCATGTGTCTGAACAAGGTTATGAAATACAAGTTATCGTACTGAGTGTTAGCAGACACCAGATATGCTTTGGGATCATCACCCAGTTTCATATCGTCGCCGGTTACAGAAAGCTCTGCATACTCTCCCTGTATGGAAGTATTGCCAATAACGGTTTGACCGTCGAAGCCGATAACTCTGCGATAATCTCTGGAATAGGCATCAGTCTGAGTGCTATACATAGAGCTAATCTCACTGTTCATTGCCTTGCGTAGCTTGTCGATATCGCCCGATGTTCTTAGCAGTGTCTTTAGCATTTCATCATATTCAGGTACAACAATATGGGCATTGTCGTAAAGAGCTGTGTAGGTAGTAAATCCCAGCTTGGTACCAATAATGGGATTGATTTGCAGGTGGGTTCCCCACAGCTTCTCACGTAATACATCGGTGCGGGTGGCAAGATTGATGTAGGGATTATAATATGGCCCCGCAGACAACAGCTCTTTATTAAACCAATCTTCGGCTTCCATCAGTTCATCGTTGTCCCAGCGAATGGTGGGAATAACGTAGCTGAATACTTTGTTCTTATCTGCGCTAACTGCGGTTCCATTGTCATAATTATACACACGGCTGCCATCACCGGCTACATAATACTGCTGATTGTAATTATTAGATGTGGGATCGGTATCGGTGAATACATCATTGCCATATTCATCACGCTTAACCGGGCTGCCATCCTTGTTTATGTAAACAATGGCATCCTTATCATCCTGCGAAACAAAGGCAGAAAATCCAAACAAGGGGTGGGTGTATTCCAGAGCTCCGCCCTTCAAAGCGAATTCTTGCGTCCGCGACAAATCGGGCGTGATACCCAATATGCGCTTGCTAAACCCAAAGCCGGTCTTTCTGGCACTGTAATAATCCGTGTTTTCCATCACCAGTCCCTCGCCATAGGTTGCCCGGTAATTACCGAGATAAACCTTTAAGCGTGAGTTATCCAAGCCCGGCATATCGGTGTTCTCATATCCGGCAAACCACTTGGAATCGTTGATGATCTCGCTAGCGTTTTGAGACATAAGCCCAGCTTCACCCTTTCCGGTGTTATTCATAATGCCAAGCTTAAAATTGGTGCCATATCTAGCCCGCAGCTTCATCATGATATCAGGATCAATTTTATCCAGGCCAAAATAGCCCCAATATGATAAGTCCTGACGCTGAGGAACTGTTCCAGTCTGATAATCACGGGTAAAATCCTCACGCAGCATATCGTACTGACCCTCTTCGAAATAGCGGGTTTTGTATTCTAACTGAGCATCCCACATGAGCCGGTTTTTAACCGGAGGCTCACGATAGTACACATAACTGCGAAGGTTGGTGTAACCATAGTGAGACAGTCCGGGAGAGTTTCGCAGGTCTCTCATATCGGCTATGGTATCGCCCTGAGCTACTCGTCTTAGCACTGCCACAGCATCCACACCGGATACATTGGGTAAGCTCATCAGATCATCAAAATGCATGCGGTTAACGTTTTGAGGAGTCATTAAATAATCTTCCCAAACGTCTGCCATGCCTTCGGATGCTCCTTCATTGCTATCCAGCCTTTCTAATAAATCTCGTATCTCTTCTCTTCTAATCGCCACATCGTCCGTTTCCTGAAACAGGGAAACTACTACCAGGGGGCGCAAAGCGAGCAGAGTTTTCTGATCTATGGATGGGATTTCACGCAGCTCAAAAATGTTGCTGAACATCTTGATGAATTCCCGATATTCATAGATATCTTTTGCTTGTTCTGCCGTAATGGGCAGTTGCTTAAGCTCGGCAAGCGTAGCCGTATTAAGATCGACTTTCGCTGCCAAGAGCCCAACTATGATTAGGGCTAAGAGCATTAGCAAAAACTTCTTCATAGCTTTTCCTTATGGTTTTTATCTTTTCTGATCTTCACTATTTTTACACGAATTGACAAGCTACAAATAGTCCCAATTCTGTAAAGCTTTTTTTCGGCTTATTGAGATAGTGTTTTCTAGCGCGTCACACCCACCTGTGTACAGCAGTTACAAACGAAAAATATAGGCTTGTCTCATTGCCGCTAAGCATAATCTAACCCTCTCTCGGGATTAGAGTAGCAAAAAGAGTTTTTTTAACCATGTGTTAAATCCCATCTTCCCTGCTGCTTCCTTGCTGCTATCCTGTATGCGATACAGGATAGCAGCAAGGAAGCAGCAGGGAAGACCCGAAAATCATTGACAACAGAAATTGCACAAACCACTCTAGGAACAAGCATAAACACACTGCACCTTACTAAGTCTGTAGTCGATCTCGCATCACTTACTTTGGCTTGGTATCCTTAATCCAAGCCTGATGGATTACAGACGTGGAGCAAGAAGGTGTGTTTGATCGCTGGACTGCATCGGTACTCATACCCATCAAGAGAGATGTTATTACTCAACTTTTGTTGTAAAGGGAATAATAATTGCTTTAGAAACATCAGGGTGCAAGTCGATGGCACCATATCTAGATGCAAGAAACATAGCAGACTGAATCAGGGAGGTTATGATGAGAAACTGTAGCATAAAGTTTGTGTTACTCATACTGTTAGGAGTAGTTTCTTTCGTCGGTCTTAGTGCTCAAACTGCTGAGATAAGCGAATTGGGCGTCTTCTACTCAAATTATGGTACTGCATTGGCATATCAATCCTCTGGTGATTACGCCTATGTTCTATTCAGAGACGGAACCCATTATGGCTATAACTTACTGGTCTTCTCAGTGGTTGGGGCATCAATGCCACACGCGGAACGCATGATCAGATTGCCCATGCCAACTCAACTAAATTACTATGAAGGCCTTGCACTGTCAGGGCAAAGGCTGGCTGTAGTAGCCGACAAGCTTATCCTTCTCTATGATATAAGCAATCCCACTGAACCGATTTTGAGCTCCAGCCAGACCTGTCAGGGAACTATGTTTGACGCAGTAATAATTGGAGACTATTTAATCACTAACCAAGCCTCTTATCTTAGAGCTTACTCCCTCAATATGCCGGGGGCTATATCGCTTACAGACAGTGTATATGTAGATTATTGCAGTATCTATAAACTGGGCGAAGACAGTGTGATTACTAGTACATATCCCAGTAAAGTGTTTCATCTAAGCGGTAACGGCACATTTGACGAACCACAAAGCATAAATTTGGACAGTTCCGAGCGGATCGTTGGTGTATGGGACAATCGTCTGTTTACCAAATCATTGGAAGTTTACGTATATGATATCACTGATTTACAAAATCCCAACCTACTATTTGAGATAGATAGTTCTGGTCCCTCATTTATCGGCAAAGTATGTGTCCTTGATGGCTACATAGTAATGTCAGCATATGTCGAGGTATATCATGGCACAAGCAATTGGTTTGAAATCTTCAATATCTCCGGAACTCAACCAACTACAATGGAACCTGTTGGAGCTGGGGCTGGTGACATCTTCTTATCAGATGGCTCCAATCGTATGTTTTGGAGTTCATCAGGCAGGATAAGGATTATTGAAGTGTCTGATACACCAGTCTATGGGGAAAGTCTGTTGAATAGCAATATGAATTTGCTTAGTGTAGGAGATAATGCACTCCATTTAGGAATGGGAAGTTGTGTGCAGATTATTGAGCCAACCCTGCCGGCAGCACACTTGGCATCAATTGATGTTGAACGAGTAAGCATGATTGCCGTAAAGGATAATATTCTTGTTACGTCGTCCTACGAAAGAAATCCTTATGATGAAGACTGGAATGAGTTACCAAACAAGATACGCCTCTGGGATATCTCCAATCCTGCTGCTCCCACGTTGTTAAGTTATTTAATGTTGGGTGAACCATTAGCATTCAAATATGTCACAGATATCCGCTTCAGTGGCAGTATCATGTTGCTACTCAGTGAGAATGGCATAGTAAGCCTGTACGATATAGCTATTCCTCAGGAACCAGTTTGGCTTGGCAGAACGCTTAGCGTAGGTGGTCAGAGCGCAGCCGATTTTGGTAATTCACACCTTTATCTGGCATATTGCAACACTAGCAACAATTACCTGTTTGTTTACAGAATGATTAATTTTACAGAACCAATAGTGATAGTTGCCACTCTATATCTACCTTCAATTGTTACAAAGTTAGACGAAGTGGATGGCAAGCTATATCTGCTTACAGCAAACGGACACTTCATGATTTACAATGTAGCAAATCCTGCTTATCCATTGTTAATATCAGACACAAATATAGGAGTAGCAAGCGATTTTATTATTCAGGATGATGACCTTGTAATCTTTAAAGATTCCATCGTGGAGGTTTATAGAATAGTTCCTGCCGGGCTTTCAGATTTAGTGGCAAGCCATAGTATACCAAGCTGCTCTACCAGGCTGGGTATCAGTGGTAACACCGTGCTTGTATTGGACGGAAACAGGTTAATCTATCTCGACTGCACAGAGGCTTTTAGCGCAGCCCTCTCCAATTCTGATACCGTCAGTCCTATTCCGGATTACAGGCTGTCAGTATATCCCAATCCCTTTGGGAGTGTTACAAACATCAGCATAAGGGTACCCGAAGATCAAGCTCTGCGAGTAAACTCTCAAACTATTGACCTTGTAGTTTACAACCTCAGAGGTCAAGCAGTCAGGACAATTGCGCGGAATGCTCTTGTTTCCAAGCAGGCCAACTTTTCTTGGGATGGACGCAGTGACAAAGGCGAAAACTGTAGCAGGGGAATATACTTCCTGAAACTGAATGTAAACGGCGATAAGAAGCTCATCAGGAAAATCACACTGCTCTAATAATCCTATCTGATTGATTTGTGCAATTGTGTGGCAGACTTCGCTCTGCCAAATAGATACTGCCCTTAGCAGGATGCAAAAGAGATGCACCAATATAATGATAAAGCAGTTGACAAAATTGAGCATCAATAGAAGATGGTACATTGTGAATAAATAAATACTAATGCATTATCATGGAGGATAAATGACTGAAGTTAAACGTGTTTACCTTTTCGGAAACGGAAAGGCCGAAGGAAAAGCAGACATGAAAAACCTGCTCGGCGGAAAAGGTGCCAACCTTGCCGAGATGAATCTTATTGGTGTGCCGGTTCCTCCCGGATTTACCATTACTACAGAAGCCTGCACCGAGTATAATCAGCTTGGTGCCGACAAACTGAAAGCATTGCTTACGAGCGAAGTTGAAGCTGCTGTTAAGTACGTGGAAGACATCATGGGTATGCAGTTCGGCTCGAACGAAAACCCCCTCTTGGTTTCCGTGCGTTCCGGCTCACGCGCTTCCATGCCCGGTATGATGGATACCATCCTGAATCTCGGCATGAACGACTCTGCTGTGCAGGGCATAATAAAAAAGACAGGTAATGAACGCTTTGCATGGGACAGCTATCGCCGTTTCGTGCAGATGTATGGCGACGTTGTGCTAGGTCTGAAGCCTACCAGCAAAGAAGAAGAAGATCCATTTGAAGTAATAATTCACCACATGAAGAAAGAAAAAGGCGTGGAAAACGATCTCGACCTAAGCGCTGAAGATCTAAAGAATCTGGTAAGCCTATTCAAGAAAGCAGTGAAAGACAACACCGGTCACGACTTCCCCGATAACCCCTGGGATCAGCTTTGGGGCGCAGTGTTTGCCGTTTTCGATAGCTGGAATAACGACCGCGCAGTATTCTATCGCCAGCTAAATAACATCCCCGATGAATGGGGAACCGCTGTTAACGTGCAGGCAATGGTGTTTGGCAATATGGGCACAACCAGTGCCACAGGCGTTGCCTTCTCCCGCGATGCCGCCACCGGTGAAAACCTCTTTAATGGCGAATACCTCATCAACGCCCAGGGCGAAGACGTGGTTGCCGGTATCCGCACTCCTCAGCAGATTACCAAGATAGGCTCACAACGCTGGGCAGTTTTGGCAAAAGTGTCCGAAGAAGAACGCGCTGCCAGGTTCCCATCACTTGAAGAAGCCATGCCCGTAGTATATCAAGAGCTGTTCAGTATTCAGCAAAAGCTGGAGCAACACTCAAAAGATATGCAAGACATGGAATTCACCATTCAGGATAACAAGCTTTGGATGCTTCAAACCCGTAATGGCAAGCGCACCGGAGCAGCCATGGTTAAGATAGCCATGGATATGCTGCGTGAAGGCATGATAGACGAAAAGACCTGCCTGAACCGCTTGGAACCTGCTAAGCTCGATGAACTTCTGCACCCTGTTTTCACCAAAGAAGGCCTTGCCGGAGCTAAGATTATTGCCTCTGGACTTCCCGCATCCCCAGGTGCTGCCACCGGACAGATTGTATTCTTCGCCGATGATGCCGAAGAATGGGCTGCTGCCGGCAAAAAGGTAATCCTGGTACGTATTGAGACCTCCCCGGAAGACCTGCGCGGCATGAATGTTGCACAGGGCATCCTTACCGCTCGTGGCGGAATGACTTCCCACGCTGCTGTGGTTGCCCGTGGAATGGGCAAGTGCTGCGTGTCGGGTGCCGGAGCCTTGGTGATAGACTACAAAGCTAGAACTATGACTGTTAATGGAACCGTTTATAAAGAAGGCGATTGGGTGTCCTTGAACGGAAGCACAGGTAAGATATTAGAAGGCAAAGTGGAGACTCAGGATCCCGAGCTTAGTGGCGATTTTGGTGCCATAATGCAGCTTGCCGATAAATATACCCGCATGAAAGTGCGCACCAATGCCGATACACCCAAAGATGCAGCAGTGGCTCGCAACTTTGGCGCACAGGGCATTGGACTTTGCCGCACCGAACACATGTTCTTTGAAGGCGATCGCATCAAAGCCATGCGTGAGATGATTCTTGCCGACGACGAAAAGGGACGCAGACTGGCTCTGGATAAGCTCTTGCCTATGCAGCGTGCAGATTTTGAAGGCATCTTTACTGCCATGAACGGCTTCCCCGTAACCGTCCGCCTCTTAGACCCGCCCTTGCACGAGTTTGTGCCTCATGAGGAAGATGCTCAGCAAGAAATTGCCAATGAACTGGGACTCAGCCTTGCTAAAGTGCAACAGCGCGTAGCCTCCCTGCACGAATTTAACCCCATGCTGGGACATCGTGGCTGCCGTTTGGGCAACACCTATCCCGAGATCACCGAAATGCAAGCCCGCGCCATTATTGAAGCTGCTCTGGCAGTTAAATCCCGCGGTGTAAATGTGCTTCCGGAAATAATGATCCCGCTGGTGGGAACCGTTGCCGAATTCGAGATGCAGGAAGACATTATCCGCACCGTAGCCGAGAAGGTATTCGCAGAGAAGAACGACAAGGTGGACTATCTGGTAGGCACCATGATCGAGATTCCCCGCGCTGCCCTTACAGCAGATAAGATTGCCGTGCGTGCCGAGTTCTTCAGCTTTGGTACCAACGATCTTACTCAGATGACCTTTGGTTACTCACGCGATGACGCCGGCACCTTCCTTCCCATCTACATCAATAAGAACCTCTTGAAACACGATCCCTTCCAGATTCTGGATAGAGAAGGCGTGGGTCAATTGGTGAAAATGGGAACCGAACGTGGCCGCAGCACCCGCCCGAATCTTAAGGTGGGCATATGTGGCGAGCATGGTGGCGAACCCAGCAGCGTGGAATTTTGTCACAGTGTTGGCATGAACTACGTAAGTTGCTCACCCTACCGCGTTCCGATTGCCCGTTTAGCAGCAGCTATTGCAGCAATTAACGACTAATATCATTCGATAATAGTGTCATATATAACGCCGGATTCGTCCGGCGTTTTGCATACCCGTACATATTTATGTGCACAACAAATAACTTGACTTGCACACAATCGAGTTAAATTGTGGTAAATGGAGGTATATTATGAATGAAGATATACTTAATGGTCGCGAGATCCCCGCAGAAGAGCAGGAACAGATGAAAGAACGCATCGTAGATGTGGATGCAGACAAGCTGAAGTTTTATGAAGACCTGCGCAAAAAAGCCAAAGGATGGACCCAAAATAAAGGCGGTTCAATTGGTGGAAAGTTGGGTGAATACCTGTTCCTCCTGCCTGATTTCTTCATCCTGGTATGCAGGTTGGCAATCGACAAGAGAGTGCCGTCCAAGCAGAAGCTTTTAGCCGGAGCAGTGGTTGCATACGTTATTATGCCCATAGACATTATCCCTGACTTCATCCCAATCATAGGCCAGGTGGACGATCTGGTGTTGGTGGTAATGGGGCTGAACATGATATTAAACCAAATCGATCCTAAGGTGTTGTCTGATAACTGGAGCGGCGAAGGCGAAGTGTTAGACCAAATGAAGAAAGTAACTGCCACTGCAGAAGCTTTTCTGGATAAGAACATTCTGCAACGCATCAAGAAGTGGTTGGCAAGTAAGTAAATGATAAACGAGGTTCTAATAGCATCTAACAACCCCGATAAACTGGAAGAACTGAAAACCTTGCTTGCCGGATTGCCGCTTAATTTGCATATCCTTAGCGAGTTTCCGCTGCTGCCTCCTACAATTGAAGATCAAGACAGCATTGCAGGTAATGCCATGAAAAAGGCATTGGAAGCTGCCAAGCATAGTGGCCTTTTGGCTGTTGCCGACGATACAGGCTTGTTTATAGATGCCCTTAATGGCCAGCCAGGCGTGTATGCGGCTCGCTTTGCCGGAGAAGGATGCAGCTATGCCGATAACCGCAATAAAGTACTTGCCATGCTTCAAGGAACAAGCAATCGCAAAGCAAGTTTCAAAACTGCCATGGCATTGGCTGCCCCCGAAGGGATTCTGGCGGTTGTAGAAGGCTGCATCGAAGGAAACATAACCAATAGCGAGCGAGGTAACAGCGGCTTTGGCTACGACAGCATATTCGAGATAAATGGCGTTTCCTATGCGGAGATGGACTCCATCACCAAAAACCAGATATCTCACCGAGCCAAAGCTATGGAAGCCATGGTTCCCATCTTGAAGAGCATAGTAAATATGGATTTGTAATTTATAGGAGTTAACATGATTAAAGCACAAGTTTTCCGCCAGTATGATATCCGCGGCATAGTGAATGAAGAACTGAATGAAGAGTCTTACTACCTTATAGGTAAAGGCTTTGGAACATATTTGAACAAAAAAGGACTAAAGAGCATCGTTATAGGTGGCGACGCCCGACACAGCACCAAGGGCTTTATGCAAGCCTTTACAAATGGCGCAATGGAAGCCGGATGTGATATTTATGACATTGGCATTGTTGCCACACCTGTGCTATACTTCGCCATCTGGCGGCTGGACAAGGATGCAGGCGCAATGATTACCGCAAGTCATAACCCCTCCCAATACAACGGCTGCAAGCTGAACATCGGCCTGGGCAGTGTGTATGCCGAAGAACTGCAGGAAGTGCTAAAGATAATCCAAAGTGGTGAATTTAGCTCCGGTAAAGGAGAACACTTCCATTACCATAGCATGGATAGCGAATACATGGACTACATTGTGGAAAGCGTTAAGCTTGAGCGTCCCGTAAAGGTAATCGTTGATGGTGGAAACGGCATGGGCGGCCCATATCTGCCAGAGATATTGCGCAGGCTGGGTTGCGAGGTGATAGAAATGTATTGCGAGCCGGATGGAGACTTCCCGAACCATCATCCCGACCCTACCGTAGAGAAAAACATGGTGGATCTATCCCGCGCTGTGGTTGCCGCCGAATATGAGCTTGGAGTTGGGCTGGATGGCGATTCCGATCGCATTGGCGTGGTGGACGAGAACGGCAAGATGCTGTTTGGTGATCAGATACTGAACATCCTCGCGCGTGATTATCTGAAAGCCAATCCCGGCAAGAAAGTAATAGCCGACGTCAAATGCTCCAAAAACCTGTTTGACGACATAGAAAAGCATGGCGGCATCCCGATTATGTATAAGACTGGACACGCCAACATAAAGATGTATATGAAGGAAGCAGGGGTTGATTTCGCCGGCGAAATGAGCGGTCATGTATTCCTTGGCGACCGCTACCTCGGCTATGACGATGCCATTTATGTAAGCTGCCGTTTCGTAGAGATTGTGTCTAAAACCAGTGCACCCGTTAGTAGCTACCTTGCCGACCAACCCAAGATGTATAACACTCCCGAGCTGCACACCAAATGTCCAGACGATCAGAAGTTCGGGTTAGTTGCCAAGGTTTGTAACGAGTTTAAAACCGAAGGATACAATGTGAATGACATCGACGGTGCGCGCATCACCTTTCCCGATGGCTGGGGTTTAATTCGCGCCTCCAACACAACTCCGGTGCTGGTAACCCGCTATGAAGCTGTTTCCGAAGCCCGCATGAAAGAAATCCAAGCTTTGGTGGAAGGAAAGATAAACAAGTATTTGTAAGAGCACGTTAGACGTTAAGCGTTAGACGTTAGAAGTTAGACGTTGGACGTTAAGCGTAAGACGTTGAGTGCGCTACGCACTGACATATTGGGCGGAACGCCTGTCCTGCAATGAGTTACATATTACAGCTCATTGTGGATAGGTGTTCCGCCATCTTTGTTTTGCTGCTTCATCCCTCTTTGCCGAAGCACAATCGCTCTGGGGTTCATCGGAGGTTCATCGGGCTTTTGCCCGTTCAGTCCCCGATGAACTCTCTTTCAACGCAGCTTCGAGAAGCAAGGGAAGCGCATGGAAAGATCATTGCACATTAATGGAACACTGGATTCAGCCAGTTGGATCACCGGATTTATCCAATATAAAGGCTAAACAAATCACTTATTGAGATTACCTTATCGCCTGCTAGCCAGATAAATCTGGCTATTCCAGCCGAATCAATTCGGCGTTCCAGATTATGCAATGCTCTTATGGAGGTAAAATGAAAACCGGAAGGCTACGCATCCGGTTTTGAAGTGTATTATATGGTTGATAATATGGCGTTTAGCGGTTTATTGCCTGCATTGCTGCCTCTCCCCCGTCCAGCGGAAGAGTTTGCTGCTCCCCGCTTTGCAGATTCTTCAGGTTTATCTTCCCGGCTTCCAGTTCGCTATCACCAACTATTATCGCAAAGCGTGCTCCGCTGTTATCAGCAGCCTTGAACTGCGCTTTTAGCGAGCTTTTGTCAGGATCATAGTCCACAAATAGCCCTTTGCTGCGCAGGGCATTCAGATATGGCATTATGCCGCTTCTTGCCTTATCGCCCAAACAAACGAGATAGGCATCGGGAACACTTCGCGAGCCAAGCGACGCTCCCTCTTGCTCCAGGGCCAAAAGCAGCCGTTCAAAGCCACCTGCAAAACCGATAGCAGGAATTGACTTACCGCCTATCTGCTCTATCAAACCGTTGTATCTGCCCCCACCCGCCAGAGAATTCTGCGCTCCCAAGCCATCATAGATTACCTCAAACGCGGTATTGGTATAATAGTCCAATCCGCGCACAATAGCGGGATTAACGGTGTAGGCAATACCCATGGCATCCAGGCTGGCACGCACCAAAGAAAAATGCTCTTTGCATGCTTCATCCAGGTAGTTTAGCTGCGATGGCGCACCCTCGCGAAATGCCTTGCAAGATGGTACCTTACAATCCAGCAACCGCTTTGGCTTTAGCTCGAAACGCTTTTGGCAATCGGGGCAAAGCTTATCCAGATTAGGCCGGTAAAAATCCCTTAACGCAGCCTCATAATCTGCCGCACAAGAAGCACAACCAACGCTGTTAATCTCAAGGCGCACATTGTTTAAGCCCAGCTCTATCAGCCACAGCATCTCAATTGCTATCACCTCGGCGTCATAATATGGATTGTTGCTGCCGATAAACTCTATGCCATATTGGTAAAATTGACGATAACGCCCTGCCTGAGGACGATCATAGCGAAACATGGGGCCAATATAGAAAAGCTTTGTACGGCTGGAAAGCACATCAAGATGGTTTTCCACATAGCTACGCACCACTGGGGCTGTGCCTTCGGGACGAAGCGCGAATGTGCGGTCTTTGCGGTCGTTAAAGCGGTACATCTCTTTTTGCACCACGTCCGAGCTTTCGCCGGAGCTACGTTCAAACAGCTCTGCCATCTCAAAAATGGGCGTGGTTATCTCTTCATAGCCGAAGCGCGAAGCAATCTTGCGAAAGCTATCTGCAAGGTATTGCCATTTATAGCTGTCCTTGGGCAGGATGTCAAAAGTTCCACGGGGAATGTTATATTTCATGTTGCAAACCTCTTATTGTTCCAAATTATCAAGTGTGCCGCTTTCGTCAAGCAAGGATGCTGGATACTTCACGTCTATAAGGTACAAGCCCGATGCAGGGGCAGTGGTAACCAGATTTTGCCGGGGACAGGCATCGCTAAGAATGGCATCTATAGTAGCTGGAGGCAGCCCAAAATGCGAGATATTCGCCAGAGTGCCAACAATGCGGCGAACCATGTTGTGTAAAAAACGATCGGCAGTTACAAGAAATACGAAGCTATCAACTTGATCGCAAATATCTAAGGACTTCAGCTCGCAAATGCGGTTTGGCACTTCCGGATTGGCTCTGCCAAAGGATGAGAAATCATGAGAGCCAAGCAAACGCTTCGCTGCTTCCTGCATGGGGGCAAGCTCCAGCTTTATTGCCGGAAGATAGCCGGAGTAATTTCTGTTAAAAGGTGTACGCCGCTTTGCCAATATATAGCGATAGCTGCGTTCATATGCCTGGTAGCGGGCACTTAAGTGTGGGCTTACTTTGCTTATCTCCAGAACTTTTATGTCTGTGGGAAGATAACGCCGGAAAGCCAGTAACATCTGATAGGGCTGCATGCTGCCAGAATAATCAAAGTGGGCATACTGGGCTAAAGCATGCACTCCGGCATCGGTTCTGCCTGCTGCAATAATGGGAATATCAGTTTGGGCAAAGCGTTGCAAAGCATCTTCTAATACAGATTGGATGCTAATGCCATTATGCTGCTTTTGCCAGCCGTGATATCCCGTGCCATCGTAACAGAGCTTCATTAAGTATCGTGCCATGCTTACAACCCGTTCACTATAACAAGCAAGGCCAAAAAAAACAGTCCTGTCACATTAGCTTGACTAATCCAGTTTGCCTTGTTACCAGGAGCATTCATCAGTGAGCCCAGCCTTAGTTTTATGTTTTCGGTATCATTATTAACTGCCGCCAGTACTGATTCTATCTGCTCTAAAAAAGCTTGCTTACCCTCGGCGTCCCGTGTCCTGATAAAGTTGGCAGAAAAGCTCTTTATATAAAGCATAGTAGCAAGGCTAAACGCAAATAGGGAATCCACCCATTTCCACTGGCGGATTTGGCTGCTGTCGCTAATGGTTCTTTGCATGGATACTGCTCCAAAAACGCTAACCATCAGCACCAAAAAGTACAGCAATTGCAGACTGAACCGGATAGATATCAGGAAGTCGGAACTAAAGATAATGGAGAATAGCCAGTAGCCGATTAGAAAGGGAACCAGCCTCTTGAACGCATTAAACAAATAGCTGTATAAGGTAGGTTCCATTAATAGATATAGCAGGAATAGTACTATTTTTACGCTTATAATGCGTATGGATGAGCTAAGTCCGGTACCGATTCCGGTAATGAATAGGGCAAGCTTCAGATAAAGATGTTGACCAGAGATGGCTGCCGGTATCCATTTCATTCAAGCGGAGCTTCTTCTTCTTTTATTACCGGAGATGATTCACTCGGAGTGTGGTTATCAGGCTGTCCCAGTTCTGGAGTTAACTCAGGTTCTGTTGCGGGGGGCTCAACAACTGAATTTATGCTGTCTGCCGTAGCTGGATATGCCTCAAAAGCCTGTAACGAATCTACCACTATGGTAGAATCTGTAACAGCTAAGCTATCAACACCGGGGAGAGGGTTTCTAAGCAGGAACTTACGTCCATCATAGAAGCGGCGGGTTAGGGCTATGTATTCTGTAGCACCAGTAGTATCGAGCACCTCTTTTAGATACGGAACTGCTTTTATGGTATCAGGAGCATCAAAGCTGTAATACCAGCCTAATCTGAAAGTGGCAGCAAGCTTCAACCGGGCAAGGCTGGATACTCTCATTTCTTCAAGCCCAGCTAATGCAGCAACAGGATCAGTATTAATGATTCCGAACAGGCTGTCTAACTTAGCCTCTTCACGCTCTTCAATGGGATCAATGATGCGAACTGCCTGCCCTTGTTGTAAAGCCCTTAGAGCTCTGGTATACTTATTGTCGGGATAATTATCATGCAGTTTGCTATAAATAGCGGCATTCTCCTCTCGATCCGGGTATTTATCCTTTAGAACGCTGCCTATTGCAAACAGGCAAAATGGAACAATCTCTGTATCGAACTGGAGCAACAAATCATCATATACCTTAATCTTGTTCCTCCGGTTCTTAAGCTGCGTTTCGATAGCGGCTATTTCTTGTTGCATGGCCTGGGCGGTTTCTGATAGCTGAGGTTCTTCGTCCTCTGGAATTATCTCAGTTATTCCTTCCTCATCACTTTGAGGCTCCTTTTCTTCATCGGCAACCACCAGGGTATCTACCACATTAACCAGGGAATCCAGCACAGCCATACTGTCAGCAACTACTGCTACGGTATCAGAAACAGCTTCGGTTTGGGGCATAAGACCATATCCAGAAGTAGATAAGGAATCTGAATCGATATCGGGAACCGTCTTAACATCATTAACTTCAACCTGCTCAAGGATAGAGTTATCGATAGAATCTGGAGCGGCTTCCAATGTGTCTATAATGCTGGCATCCATAAGATCAACAGAATCGGACAACACAGCTTCTCTGTCCAATGCAATGGCTATTTGCAAGCTATCAATGGTGCTGTTAAGCCCATCCACTTCTGCCAGTATTGCCAGGCGCTTCAAAGAAAGTGAATCTCTTTCTGCAATCACTTTGTTGTAAACCGCAATAGCAGAATCGGGCAAGTTCAGCTGGCTAAGAAAGCTCTCTGCCGCTTGGTAGTGATAATCCAGGAACTGCTTCAATCCTGTCTCGCTATTTAGATTAGCTCTCGGACTAACGTTGTTCACTGCTGTAGATTTGCTTTGTGAGATTGTAGCAAAGGCAGAAGACGGGAATTCGGAGCGCACACGTGAATATGTGGCGGCAGCCAAAGCATGATTACCTATATTATAATACTGATGTTCTGCCAGATAATAATAGGCAGCAGCGGAGCTCTCGGTGCGTGGATAGGCCTTGGTGAGTTCATCCACTTCCTTTTCCGCATCCTCTGTTTCACCTTTTGCAAAGAGTATCCTGACCTTGGTTAAGCGTATCAAGGGGAGTTTATCGGGTCTGCTTTCTGCTCTAAGCAATGATGTTGTAGATCTCCACGCCTTATCTAAATCACCGAGTTCCAGCTGATTTAAGGCAATATAGTAGCGAGTATCCAGCTTCATGTTCTTGTCGATTCCCCGGCTACCTTCCATCTTTTCAAATGCTTCTAACGAGGCTACATAATTCTTCTGTTCGTAATAGTTTTTGCCAAACAGGAAGTATGCCTGACGGTACTCTTTTGTTTTTGGATAGTCGCGAATAATGCGTTCCAGCCAGTACTGCGCTTTTATATAATCTTTGTCCTGAATAGCAAAATCGGTCATTAACAGCAAAGCCTTTGGATGCTGCTTGCGATAGCGGGAATTGCTGACAAATTCCTCCAGCTTGCGCTCAGCATCTTTTGGCTGATTTAGTTCCCGCAACACACGTGCCAGAAACAAGTGAGACTCAGGAACAAAGGGGCTGTTGGGGAAAGCATTTACAAGATTATTAAACTGATCTTTAGCCTGAAAAGCACTATTACCTTTGTAGTACAAGGCCTTAGCCATCAGGAATACAGCATCATCTAACTGAGCACCTTTCTTGCGCTCGGAGATAATAATCCCACACTTTTTAATGGCTTTCGTATAATCATCAACTGCCTGAGCACTGGGCTTACCATTGGCATTTAGTGGTCTGTTCTGCGCAGACTTGTAGTAATTGCGTGCATTATACATCGTGTTGATGTTGCATGCAACAACGTTAACAGCCATTAGTAGAATGATGATTAGTCTTACAAACTTCATAGGTTTTACACGGAACTAAAGCCTAAATCTGTCAATCAATATTTCCAGTTACCCGGTCTATTCTATCTGATTTTATTAATGCAATGGCATTGTTTACATCAGGATACATAACCCGGTCTTCTTGCATAGGGGCAACGGTCTCTCTAAGAATCGCTTTAACTTTTTCCAGCACTGCTGAACTCTTCATCTTACGTTCATCCAATGCCGCACATGCGATCAGCAATTCAATACCTAAAACGGACGTTACGTTGTCGATTACCTGTAGAAGTTTTATAGCAGATACAGAACCCATTGATACATGATCTTCCTGATTTGCCGAGGTTGGAATAGAATCCACAGACGCAGGATGCGCCAAGACTTTATTTTCTGATATCAAGGCTGCTGAGGTTAGCTGGGCAATCATGAAGCCGGAATCTATCCCGGGACGCTTGGCCAGAAATGGTGACAACCCACGTGACAAGGCAGGATTAAGCATTTGTTCAACCCTGCGTTCCGAGATGGAAGCGAGTTCACTAACGGCAATCGCCAAGGTATCTAAAGCTATAGCTAATGGCTCACCATGAAAATTACCACCGGAAATCACCTTCTGTTCATCGGCAAAGATCAAGGGATTATCGGTAGCGGAGTTAATCTCAATCTCCAGCACTCCACGCACATAAGCAAGCGCATCGCGAACAGCACCGTGAACCTGGGGACTACAACGCAGGCTATAGGCATCCTGTATGTTGCCACAATTGCGATGAGACTCTCTAAGCTCGCTGCCAGCTAACAAATTGCGGATATTGGCAGCAGATGTAACCTGCCCGGGATGCGGCCGGAGATTATGAACCAACTCATCGAAAGCACGGGGAGTACCTTTTAGCGCATCAATGCTCATACTAGCCACCACATCTGCATATCGACACAGCTTTTCAGCTTCCAACAGGTTTAGTGCTCCCAAAGCAGCCATTACCTGAGTGCCATTATTTAAGGCCAAACCTTCTTTGGCCTCAAGTTTTACAGGCTTAATGCCTGCAAGTTGCATAGCTTCACATCCACCGATACGCTGTCCCTTATAAATTGCTTCACCTTCACCGATTAACACCAATGCCAAGTGAGACAATGGAGATAGGTCTCCGCTGGCTCCCACTGATCCTCTTTTGGGAATAACTGGATGTACACCTGCGTTTAGCATGGCGATCAGGCTGTCCAGAGTTTGGATTCTTATGCCTGAATGCCCCTTGGCAAGCACCGCAATGCGTAGAAGCATTATGGCTCTGGTTTCTATTTCTGTATAGGGCTCACCCACACTTGTTGCATGGCTGCGAATAAGATTTAGCTGCAGTTCTGCGATGTTCTCCCGCGGGATGTTTACGGTGCTGAATTTGCCAAAGCCGGTAGTTAAACCATACACTATCTCACCTTTGGCTATGATGCTATCTACGTACTCACGACACTTAATCACTTTTTCCCGGGCTATTTCCGAGAGTTTAATGGAAGCGCCTTGAACGGCAACTTGCCGAACCATTTCCAAAGTCAGGCTGTTGCCATCGATGATTATTTCTTGCATTCTATCCTCTAATGGGTGTTATTTTCGGGTGAAAAAGATATAAATAGCTTGTTTTTTACCCTTTTCCCCGAATCAGGGGTTTTTGTCAAGCCAAAGACTGGATTTCTCACCTATACCCGTTTCGAAATCCGATGAATTTCGAGCTGATTTTCTGGTAAATGCTCTAAAGGCTGGATTTTTTTCACAGGTACATGCAGTATAATTCCGCTTTTAGTGCTTGACATAAAGCTGCTTGAACTACTGCTTGCCTACATAATTATGATCTTGAGGTTACTACATGACAAATGCTTACTCTGAAATTGTGTATTTTGAATATGAGCAACAAGCTTTAAACTTCCCCGTTAACTTTCTAAAGGCTAACGCAAGTAAAGTTACCCTCCCCGAAATCAATAGAACAGCCACAGACTTGCTTAAGATAAAAACCGCCATAGCCTTGGGAGACTTTGGCTCTGCTCAGGCTCAACTGATGAAGTTTGACGACAAAAAGGTAGAGCAGTGTGATGACTTCCTAAAGGCAAAGTATTTATTGCATAAGTATAATATAGCTATGGCTACCAATCAGAACCAGAAAGCAGCCTGCGAGATACTAAGTAAAGCAATACAATTCGGCAAACGAAGCAATAGCAAACTGCTTCAGTGCGAACTGATAACCACAGATGTCTTGGCAAGAATGAGCGATAACGAGCTAACACATAGTGAAGATATGCTACACGAGGCTATGCTGATTGCCAGTGAAAGTGGTAATCTGCAATGTGTAATGAGCGTGCATATAGCTTACATATTTCTTTACCATAATCAAAACCTGCCTGATGCTGCCAATCGAGAAATTCAAATGCTCAAAGAGCTGTGTACTATAAAAGACTATCCCTACATCTATACTCTACTCCAGAATCACATAGGGATAAACGCTTTAATGCTGCGCAATTATCCAGCAGCCGGAGAGAGCTTGAGGCATGGACTGGAAGTGGCAGATGAACATGGATACCGATATCTGGAGGCGAGCTTGCTGATAAACGGAGGCATTCTAGATCGGCGCAGAAATGACGCTGCATCTGCGGTGAGGCATCACAAAGAAGCATATCTTATATTAGAGAACTGCCAGGCAACAGAATCTCTATTAGCGGAGAAAGCTTTGGACAATTGGAGCCTTGCCTTGAGCGCTGCGGGTGAATATACTGAAGCTATCAGGATGCACCGCAGCTCACTTGCAAGAGCTACTAAGCAAAAGAATCCGGATAGAGAAAGCATGCTACGAGTAAATCTGGCAGACGTTCTGATAGAAATGAACATGCACGAAGAAGCTAAAGACTTGCTCGAAAAAGCTGTTAATCATTTCCAGGAGACCAATAACTATGCTCTATTGCAGAATGCCTGGCTATGTATGGCAAGGTTATATGAAACCCAGGAGAAATATCAGGATGCCTTTAACTGCATGGAGGAGCTATATCAAACTACTCAGCTTCATTTTCGCCAGAGCTTTAATCGCCAATCGGAGAAGCTGAACAAGCGCATTAGCGACCTGAGGAAAGAATACATGCTAATAAAAAGCAATTGCAATGGCAATGCTTCTACCAATAATGCCAAATCGGGCACCTGCATGATTGGAGAGCATCCTAAGCTAAAAGCAGCGCTGAATATGGCTATACAAGCGGCAAAATACCCCTATGTGAACGTTATCATTAGTGGAGAATCAGGTACCGGTAAAGAGATTATTGCTCGTTTGATCCACGATAACAGCGTTAGCAACAGGTCTATGATAGCAGTTAATGCCTCTGCCATACCTCCAAACTTGATGGAAAGTGAGCTGTTTGGCCACGTAAAAGGCTCGTTTACCGGTGCTATTGGCGACCATAAGGGTAAGTTCGTGTTAGCAGATAAATCTACACTCTTTTTAGATGAGATATCTGAGATGCCTTTGGAATTGCAAGCAAAGCTATTGCGAGCCATAGAAACTCGCTCCATTTCTCCTGTTGGCAGCAGCAAAGAAACGGCAGTGAACTGCAGAATTATCTCGGCTACCAACAGAAAAATGGCAGACTTGATTCGCGCTAACACATTCAGACTTGATTTATATCATCGCCTGAATAAAGTTGAAATACACTTGCCGCCTCTTAGGGAAAGGCTATCGGACTTGGAGCAGCTTTGCGAGCATTTTGTAAATCGCTTTGCCACCGAATTTGCCCTGCCTGTTCCCAAGCTGGAAGATAGCTTTTTTGAGCGTTTAAGAGGCTACCATTTCCCCGGAAACATCCGAGAGCTAATGAACATCATTGAGCGCATCTTTATTCTAAGCCCCAAGCCAAGCTGGGACAAAAGCCAATTAGACGGCTTAGTAGATGAAAGCCCCATTAACAAACTTAAGCATGGCAATATTCAAGATAACATGGATCAAACAGAATACCAGATGATACTGCATGCCATGCAGGAAGCTAATTGGATTCAGAAAGATGCTGCCAAATTGTTGGGGATGACAGAGAGTACATTATCGCGCCATAAGAATAGATTGGGTATAAAACGGCAGTAAAGTATTGCTAATTCATCTGGGGCGCAATAACATTCTGTGTAGGAGCATCCGATATGCCCGCTCGCATTGCCTTGGCATACCGGACTTGATTCCCATTTAGTTCAGCCAGGTATCATCCAATTCCATTTTTGCATTCCATTTTTGGAATCTCACTCATGTTGACAGCCACATATATGCAATCCAGCTACTATCCTGTATATTGCATCCACATGCTACACAGATGGTTGTGTCCCCTATAGTCTTTTCTCTATACTTTGGAACACATAATGCGGAAATAAGCAATATCAATCTCATTATGAGAAATAACACATGTAGAGGAACAGATGAAAAAGTTATTGTTAGTAGTGGCCTTATTGGTGATTGCAGGTATTTGCCTCGCGCAGTTTGCCGCGCGGCCCGACTGGGTTACTTTCACCCGCACCAGCGATACAACAGGTACCATAAGATGGGCTACTACCCCATCTGATTTTGTAGTGTATTACTATCTTTCCATTATGCCGGACACCGACCTGATTTATTTCCCCGAACCAACAGGTGGAGAACCACCCTGGAATGGGGGGGCGGTTCCAGGCGCTTCTGCACCATTAGGCGACTATCTTGAAGCCCCGGGAGTGTATAAATGGGATTCACCTCTGGTGCTTAATCCTGCAATAAACTATATTGCCTATGTGGCAGCAGTTAATGGTGGTTGGGCTTGGGATATCGGCAGTATTGCCTCGTCTTTCCACAATCCTCCTCCAGTTCTACCTGTAGAGCTTAGCAGTTTTTCAGCCATTCCCACAGCACAAAACTACGTTAAACTAACCTGGATTAGCCAGAGCGAAACCAACTTATTGGGCTACAGGGTGTATCGCGGTGAAACCAGCAACCAAATAGACGCAGTGAATGTAAGCCCCATTATGATTCCTGCAACTAATACAACTACAACCCAAAGCTATAACTTCACCGATGAAGAAGTGGAACGTGGAGTGTCTTACTATTACTGGCTGGAAAGCATCGATATGGAACAATCTAACTTTCATGGCCCAGTAAACGTAACAACTTCGGCAGACACACCACCTATCTTAACTGAAATGACAATCATGCGAGATGCCTATCCAAATCCCTTCCGCACGAACGAGCAGCTTAGTATCGAAGTGCTCGTAAAAGCCGGAGAAAAGGGACAATTAACCATCTACAACGTAGCTGGGCAAACAGTGAAAACCTACAATGTATCCGAAGGACAGAACCTTCTGAACTGGAATGGTAAGGATGGCAAAGGCAATAGCTGCAGCGCTGGCATCTATTTCTATAAGCTAAACACACCTTCACTGAACCAAACTAAGAAACTGATAATAATTAAGTAACACTCCACATTACACATAGCCTCGCCCCAAAGCTAAAACTTTGGGGCATTTTGTTATTTTCATTTAAGTAACTGAGAGGCTGTCCTCTATATGTATTCGCCCCTATTCCTGGATGGCATTTCATTTATGCAATTGCCAGGCCACTTAAGCTAACAACTCAGCTAACAGCTACACCAATAAAGCTTTATCTGCATATTTGACCGTGAATTAGCTATATGCAACACTTTAGCACTGAATTGGCTCGATCTTTGATTTACAAATGCCGGTATGAAGAGACATAACTCAAAACCAAAGATAAGTGACTAATCTTTCCCAGTTGAATAAGCCATTGGTGGACAATAAAATAGTTAAAAATG